>CAVORE010000008.1:0-159022 GCA_963698525.1 uncultured Ignavibacteriaceae bacterium
ACATCTCATCAATTATTTTATTGAAGGTTACACTTGGTCGCATAACTTCTATGGCTTTCTTATCATCAGGCAAATAATAGCCTCCAACATCAACAGGTTTTCCCTGTACAGAAATCAAATCGTTTGCAATTTTATCTTCATTTGCTTTCAGCTCTTTATACATTTTTGAGAAATCGTTCTTTCATTTCTTTATCTTTATCCTGTTCAGCTAAAGCTTGTGCCCAATACAGTGAAAGATAAAATGAACTTCCGCGGTTATCAATTTCACCGGCTTTACGGGAAGGCAGTTTTCCGTTTTCAAGATATTTTCCAATTGCAGCATCGAGAGTCTCAGCTAAAATTTTTGCTTTTGCATTTCCTGATTTTATCAGCAATCATTTCCAATGAAGGAACGAGAGCACAGTATTCACCAAGCGAATCCCATCTTAAATGATTTTCCTTCAGTAACTGCTGAACGTGCTTTGGAGCAGAACCGCCGGCACCGGTTTCAAATAATCCGCCGCCTTTTAACAAAGGAACAATTGAAAGCATTCTTGCACTTGTGCCGAGTTCGAGAATAGGGAAGAGGTCGGTCAGATAATCACGAAGAACATTTCCTGTAACCGAAATTGTATCCAATCCTTTTCTTGTTCTTTCAAGAGTATATTTCATTGCATCGACAGGTTTGAGAATTTTTATTTCGAGTCCTTTGGTATCGTGTTCGGGCAAATACTTTTTAACTTTTGAAATAATTTCTCTGTCGTGTGCTCTGTTTTCATCAAGCCAGAAAATTGCCGGAGTGTTGGAAGCTCTTGCTCTGTTCACTGCAAGTTTTACCCAGTCTTTTATTGCTTCATCTTTAGCCTGGCACATTCTGAAAATGTCTCCGGTTTCAACCTGTTGTTCAAGTAAAGTTTTTCCTTCAGAATTTACAACGCGGATTATTCCATTACCTTTTGCTTCAAAAGTTTTATCGTGTGAGCCGTACTCTTCTGCTTTCTTTGCCATAAGTCCAACATTTGAAACCGCACCCATTGTTGAAGGATCAAATTGACCTTTTGATTTTGCGTCTTCAATAATTTCACCATACATTGTTGAGTAACAGCGGTCGGGAATCATTGCAATGCAATCCTGCAGTTCATCTTTTCATTCCACATTTTTCCACCATCACGAACTACATTCGGCATAGATGCATCAACAATAACATCATTTGGAACATGAAGATTTGTTTTCCCGATTCTTGAATCAACCATTGCAAGCTGTGGTCTGCTTTCATAAACTTTATTGATGTCGGCTTCAATTTCTTTTCTTTTTTCATCCGGAAGTTTCTTTAATTTTTCTAGAACATCCATAAGACCGTAATTAACATTTGCACCGATTTCTTTCAATGTATCAGCGTGTTTATCAAGAGCATCTTTGTAATAAACCGAAACAGCGTGACCAAACATTATCGGGTCGGATATTTTCATCATTGTCGCTTTTAAGATGAAGAGAAAGAAGCACACCATCTTTTTTTGCTGCTTCAATTTGCTCAGCATAAAATTTTCTCAATTCTTTTACATTCATTACTGCTGTATCAATTACTTCGTCTTTAAGCAGTTTCAGATTTTCTTTAAGAATTTCTGTTTTTCCATCTTTACCGACGTATTCAATTTTAACAACATCGTCTTTGCCGAGTGTCATTGATTTTTCCGAGCCATAAAAATCTTTTTGATTCATATGCGCAACACGACATTTCGAACCTGATTCGGGCCAGGGTTTCATCATTTTATGCGGATGTTTTTGTGCAAACTTTTTTACCGAAGCTGCAGCACGTCTGTCTGAATTTCCTTCTCTTAATACAGGATTCACAGCAGAACCGAGAACTTTTGAAAATCTTTCTTTTAATTTTTTCTCTTCATCATTTTTTGGTTCATCAGGATAGTCAGGGATTTTGTAGCCTTTTGACTGTAGTTCCTTTATTGCTGCATGAAGTTGAGGAATTGAAGCGCTGACATTCGGAAGTTTAATAATATTAGCTTCAGGATGTTGAGTAAGTTCGCCGAGTTCGGTTAAATAGTCCGGAATTTTTTGATCTTCATTCAGATTATCAGGAAAGTTTGCAATTATTCTTCCGGCAAGTGAAATATCTTTCAATTCAATTTCAATTCCGGAACCTTTCGTGAATGATTTTACTATTGGTAATAGGCTGTAAGATGCTAAAGCCGGAGCCTCATCAATTTTTGTCCAATTAATTGTGCTTTTCATTTGTTTCCCTGCTTAATATGCGGTTAGAGTAAATAAGAATTAAAAATAATTTCAAAAATACTCAACGTTGACTAATTATTAAAGGTTTGTCTTTATTTCAACTGGAAGATGTTGGTGTTAAGAGTTGGGATGAGTATCAGTAGCAAGGTCACTTAATTTTAATTCAATGCTCTAATTTATATCAACGGTAATCAGGAATATTTTTCCCTAAAATTATATTCCTTTCTCCAATCCAGAGAATTTCATCTTTTTGCAGGTTTAAAAGTCCGGAACTACCTCCTCTCGGCAATTTTGGATTAAGTTCGTTTTCTGTAAGTAATGAATCTCCAACAAAATAATAATCCTGTATCCAATAATATTTTCCATCAGGTTCTAAAATTGTTGGATGGATATGTGCAGGAGCATTTCTCGAGGGATATATTCCAGGCTTTAAAGTGTAAAAAGTATATTTGCCATCATTACCGGTTTTTACCCAACCCCTTAAGTAACCATGACGCTTAGCCCATCCTTCTTCATCCCCTTTAGTTGGATAAATGCCATTCTGATTAGTGTGATAAATATAAAGTATAACATCTTTTGCAGGCGTCTTTCCATCTTGTTGATAAATCGTACCGGTTAGTTTTAGTTTTTGACCTTCATTATTGAAATCGGGAAGAGTATCAACAGAAGTAAGCTGTCTGTCGCCATATTCAAATACTGCTTCGCAGCCTTCACAAGGACCACCGACTAACCTGAATTTACTTTTGTTTTGATTCTGTGAAGTAATAGAAGTTGAAAGCAAAACAGTTAGAGTTAAAATTGTTACTGATCTTATCATTGACTAATTAATTCCATATCACTTTTTATAATACTTCATTGCTTCCGGTATCCAGGCATTAAGATCATTAATTCTTGTCTGGTCAGAAGGATGAGTACTTAGAAATTCCGGCGGTGAACCTCCTTGTTTGTTTGCAGCCATTCTTTTCCAGAATTCAGGCGCGGCGTGTGGATCGTAACCAGCCATTGCCATAAAAATTAATCCAAGATGATCAGCTTCACTTTCGTGTGTTCTGCTGTATGGAAGCATAATTCCTACTGTAGTTCCAACACCATAAACTGACAACCATATCGCTTGCGTTTGAGCGGGTTCATCTTTCATTGCAACCATCAAACCAACAGCCCCAACTTGCTGCAGCAATTGCTGACTCATTCTTTCATTTCCGTGCTCTGCAATTGCGTGTGCAATTTCATGACCCATTACAACGGCTAATCCTGATTCATCCTGTGTTACAGGAAGTATTCCAGTGTAAACAACCACCTTTCCACCGGGCATACACCAGGCATTTACCTGGTCGTCTTCAACTAAATTGAAATCCCATTTGTAACCGTTCAGTCTTGAGGACAGATTATTATCAGCCATATATCTTTCAACCGCCTGTTGAATTTTTGCGCCAGTCTGTTTAACCGTGTTAACTGCAGCCTGATTTGTGCTTAACTTATTTTCTTTCAAGAATTGATCATATTGTTGAAAACTCATAGTAAGCATTTCACTGCTGGGTATCATATTCAGTTGAGATCTGCCTGTTAGTGGAACAGTGCTGCAAGTTTGAAATAAAAAAAGTGTTATTACTGAAATAGTGAATGATAAAATTATTCGTCTCATAAATTTCCTTTTAAACTATTATTTAAAGTTGTCTTTAATGTATCAAATTGAATTTAAATCACAAAATGGTTTAGGTAATTATGAGCCACTTTTTAATTTTAGAGTCAGTTCTAAAATGACGTTGCTTATATTTACTTTGTAAAAACAATTAAAAGAGAGATTAATGCAAATAGGAATAGTAGGACTACCTCAATCAGGAAAATCAACTTTGTTTCAGACAATTACAAAAACTCATCTGGATCCTTCATCTATGGCTAAAGTTGAAACCCATCAAGCGATGATAAAGATACCAGATGTGCGGCTCGATAAGCTTACTGAAATTTTTAATCCCAAAAAGAAAACCAGTGCAACAATTGAAGTGCTGGATGTTGTTGGTTTACAAAAGGGAGACTCTGGATCAACTCAATTTACAAGCAACTTTCTCGGAAAAGTTAAAAACAATGATGCACTCATCCAGGTTGTTAGATTATTTAATAATGAATTAGTCCCGCATCCTGACGGCTCTGTAAATATGATGAGAGATATTGATGCATTCGAAACGGAATTTATAATTTCTGACTTGACTATAGTTGAAAAACGAATGGAAAGCGTAAAGAAACAAATACAAAAAATTCAGGATGATAAGCTAAAGCGTGAGCTACTTTTGCTTGAAAAATGCTATAATCTTCTACAGGAAGAAAAACCTTTGAGAGATGCACATCTTACAAATGATGAATTAAAGATTTTAGGATCATTTCAATTGCTTTCGGTAAAACCAATGCTTATTGCTCTTAATCTTGATGAAACGCAGGTAAATGAAACAGGAAAATATCTTGATGAACTTGCAAAGAAAAAACTAAGCGCACACACCAAAGCACTTTTCTTCTTCGGAAAGATCGAACAGGAAATGTCTGAACTGTCAGATAAAGAAGCAGCGGTGTTTATGAATGAATATGGAATAAAAGAATCAGCACTCACCAGTATTATCAGGGAAGCATATGACTTGCTCGGTCTTCAATCTTTCTTCACCTGCGGAGATACTGAGTGCCGTGCGTGGACTATTAAAAAAGGTTCTACTGCTCAGGAAGCAGCAGGCGAGATTCATACTGACTTCTATAATAAATTCATTCGAGCTGAAACTGTTGGATACGATGATTTTATTTCTGCCGGCACATTTGCCAAAGCCAGAGAACTGGGCACGTGGAGATTGGAAGGCAAAGAATATGTTGTTAAAGATGGCGATCTTATGATTATCCGACATGGGTGACGTGTTAAATTTCCATTTTTTTCGTTTTATTTCTTTTATTTGATTCCATTTTACCTCAATGAGAAAATGATTCACTTATTTAAGAAGAAATAAGAGGAATACAAATTGCTTCAAATTTTTTCGGGTTATATTATGAAAATAATTAGCAACTGTTGGTAACCAAAAAAATTACAGTTAATTTTGAATACTGATTTGCTGTGCCATTGACAAATCGTTTTTTTTTGAAAAATAACTTTTTTCACTTTGTATAAAAGGAGATAAAAGTGATGATGAATATAAAATCACTAAGCTGTCTTTTTATTGTCCTGGTTCAATCCGTTTCGTTTACACAATGGATATCACTGGAACAATTTTCAACACCGAATTCCCAACCCGACATTCAACTGATAAGCGATAACGATTTCAGCACTGTAATAAAAGTTGATATATCTGGTTTTCAAATAGATGAATTTATTTCTAACGGAAAAACTTATCATTCAATAAGTATTTCTTCCGATGGAATAACAACTGAAGCAGGCTATCCGGAAATTCCGCATATTGCCAAAATTCTTGCGATACCGGATCAGGGTTCTGTGAGTATAGAGATTTTGGAAACAAGCCCCGTTCAGATATTCGAAGGAATTAATATTCCTCCGGCAAGAGAAAGCTGGATCGAAGGAGAGCCCGAAACTCCGTACCTTGAAAATATGCTTGCATACGCTTCAGAAGATTTATATCCGATTAAATATGCAAAAGTTGATGATCCTGTTATCTTCAGGGATTTTAGATTAGCACGTGTTTCAATTTTTCCAATTCGATATTCACCCTCACGGAATGAAATTCAGGCAGTATCTTCAATCACAATTAAAATAAATTATACTCCTGGTTCTGGCATCAATCCTAAAACAACTCTTCAAAAACCAATAGCACCTTCCTTTGCTAAGCTTTACCAAAATTTTATTTTTAATTATGACCAGGTATTGCAAAGAAGATATGCAGGTATGGAAGAGGGTTACGATTTTATGTTATGTATTATGCCCGATGAATTTGCTGCAAGTTTTCAAACCTACGCTAACTGGAGACATAAATCCGGCACTTACATTCAAGTAACAAAATTTAGTGAGATAGGTGCAACGGGCAATAACCCAACTGCGGTTAAAAATTATATTTTAAGTGCATATAACACCTGGGAAATAATTCCAACTCATGTGCTTTTAGTTGGAGATGCCGGAATAGCCCCTATTAAGCTAATAAGTTACGATTACACTTTTGTGTACGACGATTACTTCGTTGAGTTGGAGGGTACCGATTACTTCCCTGAAATGATGATAGGCAGGCTCACGAATCAAACTGACTATAGAATGCAGGTAATGATTAATAAATTTTTAGGCTATGAAAAAACTCCGTACGTTCAAACCACAGATTGGTTCAAAAAAGGATTAGTATGTTCAAATGATGCATATGAATCACAACGTACAACAAAAAGATTTACAGCCCAGCAAATGCTGGTGGGTGGAAATTTTACTTCGGTTGACTCAATGTATAATGGTTATCCCTGTCCGGGTAATGTCACAAATATTGTGAACATGATAAATCAGGGAAGAAGCTTTCTTAATTACAGAGGAGAAGGTTGGAGCAGCGGCTGGTGGGCAGATTGTTTTCCATTTCAAACTTCAAATGTTAGTTCGCTTAATAATGGAGCTAAGTTAACTTTTGTAACGAGTATTGGCTGCGGTGTTGCGATGTTTAATGCCAGCGGGGGTAACTGTTTCGGTGAAGAATGGTTACAGCTTGGGACTTTAACTGAGCCAAGAGGTGCGTGCGCATTTGTCGGACCCACATCTAACACTCACACTACATACAATAATAAACTTGATATGGGGATGTATTTAGGAATGTTTGTTAACGGATTGGACAGCCCCGGCGAATCATTACTCCAGGGAAAAATGTTTATGTACCTCGTATTTGGTGGAGGCGATCCATGGGTAGAATATCATTTCAGAGTTTATCATGTGCTCGGAGATCCAAGTCTCCATGTCTGGAAAGATGTGCCTCAATCTGTAAGCGTTACTCATCCTGATACTGTTGTGTCAGGTTTTAGCCAGCTTCCGGTATCAGTAACCTACACAAACTCCGGATTGCCTGCAGCAAACGCACAGATTTGCATTTCCGGAAATGATGTTTTTGCATTGGGTGTAACCGATATAAATGGTATTGCTCTAATTGATATTAATCCTTCATCGCTTGTCGGGCTGAATATTACTGTACGTGGCGGAACCGTAATTCCCTACGAGAGTACGATACAGGTAGTTCAGGGCATCGAGAATGTTGCACTATTTGGAAACCCGGTTATCACTGACCTTGATGGTAATCATGATGGTCTCATAAATCCTAATGAAAATGGTACAATAACTTTCACTTTGAAGAATTATGGAACGCAAATTTCACTCAATGTATCTGCAACTTTAACTGAATTGGATACTATGAATTATGTTCAGATTATTACAACCGATCCAGTGAGCTTTGGTAATATTTCACCGGATCAATCTGTTACAGGAACTCCATTCCAGTTTTTTGTTAAGCCTGAATGCCCGGTTGGATTCGTAATTCCATTTAAACTTTCAGTAACAAGTTCAAATTCAAGTTGGGTTTTTTACTGGAATGTTACTGTTCATGGCTGCCAGTTAATTTATTCCGAAAATTTTATTGA
Organism: uncultured Ignavibacteriaceae bacterium; assembly: GCA_963698525.1. GTDB lineage: Bacteria > Bacteroidota > Ignavibacteria > Ignavibacteriales > Ignavibacteriaceae > IGN2. The sequence goes on from CAVORE010000008.1 coordinate 7,804, forward strand.
TGATGAAGGAAATGTTTTAAGGAATTTCAGAATGGATCCTGGCGAAACTGTAAAAGTAGTATTAAAGATTAAAAATTCCGGAGATGATGTTGCCCCGAATGTTCAGGGAATTCTGCGTAGCAGTGATGAGTTCATAACCATTTTAGATTCTGTTGGTACTTTCAGTACACTATTGCCTGACAGCAGTGCAATGAATGATCAGGATTATTTTGTTGTGAAAGTAAGTGAAAATTGTCCTCCGCTGTATGACGCATTGTATTCGGTTTTACTTTCAACCCAGAATGGTTTATATCCCTATTCCGAAATCAGCTCGTTTGCAATTCCAGTTGCCCGGCCATCAGGTTTCGATCCAACGGGCCCTGATGCTTATGGATACTATGCGTACTCAAGCGATGATGTTCTGTTTGAACAATCTCCACAATATGACTGGATGGAGATAAATACGGTCGGGACTTTATTCCCGAGACCAGCCGGATCCAGCAATTTTACTCAAACAGTTTCTCTTCCTTTTAATTTTAGATATTACGGAAATAATTTTACACAGGTTAGAATCAGCACAGATGGCTGGCTTGCATTGGGCAGCGGAACACAGGTCGCTCCGCAGAATTTTCCTATACCCAAACTGGATGATATTAATAACATGGTCTGTGTTTTCTGGGATGACCTTTTCTCAACATATCCGAATGAGACAGGCAAGATTTATTATTTCAATGACGCCGCAAATCACAGATTTATTGTTGAATGGGACAAAGTGAAACACGCTGCGGATACACTAAGCGCAGAAACATTCCAGGTATTATTGATGGATCCTGCATACTATCCAACTCGAACAGGTGATGGAGAGATCATCTTTCAATATAAAACGGTTGAAGAACCCGGCGGCTGTACAATTGGTGTTGAAAACAATACTGAAACAATAGCACTTCAATATGTATTCGATGATATTTATGCAGTTACAGCTACTGAAGTACGAAATAGTTACGCAATAAAATTCACAACTGATTCAGCTACTGTGGTTTCGGTTGAAGATGATGGCGGTATTGCCGGTATACCAGATAATTATATTCTTGAACAAAACTATCCGAATCCATTTAATCCTTCAACACGAATAAGTTATTCCATACCCGAACAAGCAAATGTTAAATTATGTATTTATGATATCAATGGAATACTTGTGAGAACATTATTTGAAGGAAATCAAACTGCCGGCAGTTATCAGGCTACTTGGGATGGTGAGAGCAGTTCAGGATTTAAAGTTGGATCGGGAGTTTATTTCTACAGAATTCAGGCAAATAGTTTTGTTCAGACCAAGAAGATGATACTTCTAAAGTGAGTATTAATAATTAATGATCAGAATGACCAGCCCCGTGAGGCTTGAAGTATAATGAGTGATCAGAAGCAGTGATATAATATGTACGTCTTTACGGTTTTACTCATAGTATTTCTTATTGTCTCGGTTTTTGGCTTGATAGAATTTTATCTTCACCAAAAAAGAATTTTTTCTATTCCCATAAGAATTCACGTCAATGGTACGAGAGGCAAGTCAAGTGTAACACGTTTGATTGGTGCGGCTTTACGCGAAGGCGGAATCAAAACTATTACTAAAGTTACCGGGACTTATCCGCGCCTTATTATGGAAAACGGATGTGAAGTTGGCATTTACCGGAAAGGCGGGGCAAACATAATTGAGCAACTATCTATAATCAGGTTTGCATCAAAAAGGAATGTTCAGGCAATTGTTATGGAGTGTATGGCCGTTCAGCCGCAGTATCAATGGATTACGGAAACCAAAATGCTTCACTCAACATTAAGTGTGATAACTAATGTAAGACTGGATCACATTGATGTAATGGGTTATACTCTATCTGAAATCGCAACAGCACTTGGCAACACCGTTCCAAAAAATCAACATCTTATTACCTCAGAAAAAATAGTTTTTAATAAACTTAAAGAGATAGCAGATAAACGAAATTGTAAAATCCAATTAGCCGATGAAAATCTTGCAACCGAAGAAGAGATGAGCGGATTTTGTTATATAGAACATAAAGAAAATGTTGCACTTGCACTTGCTGTTTGCATGCATTTTGGTGTCGATAGAAAAGTTGCTTTAAATGGAATGTATAAAGCAGTTCCAGACGCAGGTGCATTAAAGCTTTCAAGGGTGAATGTCTTCAACAAAAAAATAAATTTCTTCAATGCATTCGCTGCAAATGATCCACAATCAACTTTGATGATCTGGCAAAAAATTAAAACTGATATTGGATTCACTGGGGTAAGAATTATACTTCTGAATACGAGGCAGGACAGGCTGGACCGGGCAAAACAACTTACTGCAATGATCAGCTCAGATCTTAATGATCAATTTGATTATCTGATTTTAATCGGTCAATCATCAGAAGTTGTTGAAGACTTGGCTGTATCGGGGGGAGTTAAAAGAAATAAAATTGTAAACCTCGGCTGGACAGAACCAGAAGCAGTCTTTGAAGCAATACTTGCGTACACTGCAGATAAATCTACTATTGTTGCGATAGGTAATATGGGAGGCATGGGTGGAAAGGTTGCTGACTTCTTCGAAAACCGGAGTATAGTTTATGGTTGAACTTGCAATTACTTTGGGATTGATCTTCAGCTTACTTTCCTACGAGGTTTTTGGGTTAGCGGCCGGTGGAATTGTTGTACCGGGATACATTGCACTTCAGCTTTCTCAGCCGGACAGACTTGCAGGAATTATTCTTGTAAGCTTATCAACATATCTGATCATAAGAATTTTAGGTAACTATACATTCCTTTATGGAAGAAGACAGATGGTTGTGTGCCTGCTCGTTGGCTGCCTGCTTGCAAATTTTTCACGGCAGTTTTTGATGATTGATTTAACTTCAAATATGGTACAGCTTCAGGCGGTTGGCTGGGTGGTTCCAGGTCTAATTGCTCATTGGTTCGGCAAGCAAGGTATTTACAGAACTTTGTGTGTTCTCTTTATAACATCCGTTTTAGTAAGACTTATAGTAATAATAATTTTTAACGGCGAATTACTGCCAACGTAATTTTAAAGTAACTTATGCAAGTTTATAATTTAAGTGCAGGTTCAAAAACAGTATTAAGTGTCTTATCACTTATAGCTTTGATGGCTTTTCTTGCAGTTGAGTACGGCAAGGAAGATGTTAAGCTTAAATGGTATGATCAAAAAATGGAAGCTGCAAGTCTTGCAAAAGAAGCAGCCGGGTATCTGAAAGAATTCCGGATGCATAAAGGCGTTTTTGTAGATGATGTAAATGATCCGAATCAAACCGCACTAATCGGTCAGGACATTACGCCAATCACAACTGATCGCGGCTACATCGAAGCAAAGCTTACTGCAACAAATCCAAATTTTGCTGCTGTTGTAGTTGATATGCTGAAAGAAGCGGAACTGGAAAAAAATGATGTTGTTGCTGTTGCTTTTACCGGCTCATTCCCGGGTTTGAATCTTGCTGTGCATTCTGCAATACAGACTTTAAAGTTGAAGCCGATCATTATTACCTCCGTGGGCGCATCGAACTGGGGTGCTAACGATCCGGACTTTACTTGGCTGGATATGGAAAGTCATTTGTATAAATCCGGTATATTCAAAAACAGATCAGTAGCCGCATCAATTGGTGGTGGACTAGACAGAGGACGAGGGCTAAGTCCGGATGGAAGACAATTAATAATTGATGCCATCCAGCGAAACAAAGTCGAATTTATAAATGAAGAGCATCTCGAAAGCAGCATTCAGAAAAGAATAGATGTATTTAACAAGCACAGGAAGAAAGAAAAAATTAAAGCATTCATAAATGTTGGCGGGGGAATATCGAGCATCGGCTCTTTTGAAAATGCGAAATTTATACCCGGTGGTTTGTCCAAAACTCTTCCGATGAAAAATTATCCGGTAAGAGGAGTGATGATTTATATGGCTGAAAAAAATATTCCGGTTATTCACCTGTTAAATATAAATCAACTTGCAAATCAATATGGTTTGCAGGTAAATCCAACGCCGCTGCCTCGTCCGGGTGAAGGAGAAATTTTTATTCAAAAAAGATACAGCGTTATACTTACAGCCGGAGTTGCGCTATTTCTCACGATAGCAATTACTTTTGTTTTTTTAATGGAGAAGAAACGTCATCAGCTTGGAACCGAGCAAGTTAGAACTCCAATTAAATCCACCGAACCAGAACAGCAAAGTTTGGATTTAATGTTATGAGATATTTGAAAAATATAAAATTAAGCAGCGTGTATTTTCTTTTACTGGTTTTTCTTGCCGGTAATTATATTTGCTTCGGTGCGCCGAAGACCAAAGTTCTTATTCCTAAAAATTCTAACGGTGCAATTTCAATTGTCGTTTCCGGAAAGAGCTATAAGTATTATCCCTTACTGGTTGATGAATCTTTAATTTTAACGACAAAAGGTCCCGGAAAGTTAAAAGTTATCGTGCGTGCTCATTTAGAATCTCAAAACGGAAAAAGCTCGAATTTTACTATTAACTATAAAATAAATGGCGGTAAGAAAATCGAAGTAAATTTTAATAATGTAAAACGTGATAACAAATCTGTATTTAAAAACTCTTCACTTGGCTTTCCATCAGTGGGTGAAAATATTATGATTGAATTATCACGGGGTGAACATACTATTGAAATCTGGAGTGGTTCAGATCAATATAAAATAAGCACAAGATCATTGTTTACTGAGATAAAAGAAAAGAAAACTGACTGGGTTTCACTTTCCCCGATGTACCCGAACGAACCGGTCAGCCTTGTAACCAATGAAAATGTTATTTCGTACTATCGTTATTCTTCTGCAAAAACTTTAAAGATTAGAATAACCGGACCTACAACTTTACGTATTCTCAACCGTTTTGAATTTGATTACAGAACGAAAGGTAAAATCAATTTCAGGCTCGAAGTCAAAGAAGATAAAAAAGTAAGAAACACTTTCCTGCTGTGCGGTGATCGCTCTGATGTTACAAAGTATAAAAAAGATGGTAAGCATATTCCCGGCAAAGCCAATGAAATAGTGATAAATGTTCCTTCCGGCACGCATACGTACGAAATAAATCCGCTGGACAAATGTTCAGTTCTTGCCAGAATTCTATTCCCCAAAAAAGATATTAAGCTGGAAGCATATTAATTGTTAATCATCCTGAAAAAAATAAAACTCTTTAACTGCATTCACTTTATTCTTGCCTGCTTACTGATAATTTCAATAAGCAATAATGAAAAAACCTATGCAGGCGATAAATCCAAAAAGAAGAAAACTAATAAGTGGTCACTCAGCCTTTCAATTAAACCATATTACGACAGCAACATATTGAAGTACTCTGATAAGTACATCAAGAGATTTGAGAACGGGGAAGATCCCGGAAGATTTCACATCAATCGTATTGATGATTTAACAATGGGCTATTCAGCAGGGATAACATTCAGCGATAATTTTATTGGGAAGATGAAGACGATTCTGGGTGCAGGTTATGATACGGACGCTTATACTTATAACTCGGTAAAAACCTGGGGAACATTTAATTTCTTTTTAAGGCAGCAGATAGCTTCATCAACTTCGGCTCAGTTTTCATATTCATATATACCCGAATTTTACGTTCGTCATTTTCGCGATGATGATTGGGTATATTACTATGGTTATACAGAAATAACCTATCAACCGTATATTTTTTCAAAAGATGATTTCAGTTTTTGGGTTCAGCAAATTTTTCCCTGGAAAACTACAAGAGCAAGAGCTTACTTTACGTATTCAATATATTATCTGAATGAAGCTTATACAGAATATGACAGTCATGATTATATGTTCGGATTCAGAATATATCAATCATTATTAAAAAATCTTGATTTTAGCTTAGGTTATTTATATACATTTTCTGATGCAAAAGGATATGACGAACCAACTGTTGAAACTAAAGACAACTCTGATGACTCTGACGCAACAAATTATGAACATACGTACTTTGCCGGATTCGATCTGAATCTTCCAAAAGTATTTAGCAGGAGTAACGATATCAGCATTGATTTTCAATATCAAAGATCATTTTTTACTACTGAGGAATATGTTGAAGTGGATCCGCTTCACGTAGGAAGATACGATTACAACTATCGCCTGTTCATAAATTATAATTTATCACTGATGAGTAATTTTTCTGCGACCATTTTTTATAATTGGTATAAAAGGGAAGCAAGCTCACCATCTGATTATAACAAGGAATATATTTCTGATGAAAAAGATTACACCCAATATAGGATTGGTGTAAGATTTAATTATTTAATAAAATTTTAATGAGTTTATCAATCATTTTAAAGAGAAGTAAAATGCAAAAGATTTTCTACGTAATTCTGTTTATTGGCTTTGTCTTTTTAGCAAGCTGCGGTACACCAAATGAACCAGAATCAATAATCGGTGGAGATGGTGGGTATGAGATTGTTAGTAAGTTTAAAACCTCCGGTTATGCACAGGATATTGTGGTTATGGACACTATCGCTTATGTTACACAGGGAGAAGGTGGACTGATGATAATAAATGTTTCCAATCGCAAAGCACCTCAAGAGCTTTCAAGTGTAACTCAGAATTTAAAAGGTTACAGCAATAAAGTATCGGTAAAAGATTCGGTGGTTTATATATCTGCTGGTGCATTCGGTGTTTCTGTGGTTGACGCCTTCAATCCGGTTAATCCTATCATAACGGCAACAAACCTTGCACTGAAACCCGCAAAAGGTTTTGATGTAAAAGGAAATTTTTTGTTTACTGCTATTGGTGAATATGGTTTTAAAATTTCAGAAATAAGTTATCCCACTCAGCCGGATATTCGGGGCGAAACCAGTACACCCGGATTCGCACAGGCTGTTTGTGTCACTCCGGACACAAATTCTCTCCTTGTTGCCTGTGGTGAGATGGGCTTTGCATTATTTAATATTTCTGAATTACAAAGTGGCTGGGGAACATATCCGATGGCAGGCTGGACAGATACTCCCGGCTATGCTGAAGATGTTGTTGTACATCAAACTTTGCCTTATGCATTTCTTGCTTGCGGCACAGCAGGACTTTTTATTGTTGATTTCTCTGATTCTGCCAATGTTAAAGTTGTTGGAGGTTACTCAACCGGTGGATACGCAAAAGAAATTGTTTATAAAGATAACAAAGCTTATGTGGCAACGGAGATGAGGGGACTGCAGATAATTGATGTCTCGAACATTTTTGCACCAGTACGTATCGGCACAGTGCAAACAAAATTTGCAAAGGGATTGGCGATAGATGAAAATTATGTTTATATCGCAGACGAACAGGAAGGTTTAATTATTATCTCAATTCCGTAGATAAATTATTTTTTATTTCTTCGGAACTACAAGTTCAAATTTTTGTTCTGCTATAATTTTTTTCTTGTAATGCACTCTTAAAGTATAAAATCCCGGATCTCGTTTACCAGGTGCGATTGTAATTGAATTTGAAATTGTGAATGAAGGATTACTTGTTGTATAAACCAGCTTCTTCTTGTAAAATGGTTTGCCATCCGGCCCGATCCATTCAAAATAAAAACTCATCTGCTGGTTAGTTTTAATATCGCGGTTTTCAATTTTTGCTACTGCTTTTACTTTTCCTTTATCCTTAATAGTAAATATTGAATCCACTCCGATCAGTTTACCGGTTTTTTTGCTAACACCCCTGCATAAAGTCATGTCTGCTGATATGTCTTCAATTTTAACTTTTGGTTTTATTTTTTTCTTTTTATCCTCTTTTGTAACTGACTTCTTTTTGCTGCTGGAAAAGTTCTTCTTTTCCTTTGATGGGTAGTCAGTTTTAGCCTCCAAAATCTGAAAATTCTTTTCCGCAATCAGCTCACGGAACAGGTATACACAAATACGGTAATTTCCCTTTTGTCTTTTCCCGGGTTCTAAATTTATTGAGCTGATGATCTGTGAAGATGAATCACTTGAAGTAAGATTAATTTGTTTTCTGAAAAAGGAATTACCTGAAGAGTCAAGCCAGTCAACATGAAACATTAACTCTCGTTGATTATAGTTTGTTTTGTTCTCTAAATCAATTAATGCATACAACTTTGTATTTTCTTTTAATCTGAAAACCGTTCCGGCATTTAACGGTTTACCACTCTTCTTGCTGATTTTGTTAGCGAGTGCAATGGTTGGCTGCACTCCGGTTTCAGATTTTGCGGGGTAAACAATTGTTGAATCGTCAAGTACTACCGGCTTTTCCTTTCGGCTTGAACAACCTGAATTAAAAAACAATGCTGTCATTAAGAAAACTACTAATGCAATCTGAGAAAAATATTTAAAAAAAGTTTTACTCATCAGATCATTTTGATAAAGTAGTTTTTACTTCGCTGCTTTATACTGCCAAACCATTTTGCTAATGGCAGCGTTATAACGAGCATTATGGCAAAACCGATTAATGTTGCCGCCACTTCTCCTTCACGATAAAACAATCCGATCCTTTTTGATATTATTCCAAGTATTGCTAAGTGAATACAATAAAAGAAGAGCGGTACTTTGCCCACTATCGAAAACACATTTAATAGTTTCGGAAATAATTTATTGATGAAGATCATTGTGCCCACACCCAAAACAACACATCCAAAAAACCAGAAGTTATGGTAAAGACTTGGCGGATACTTTTGATCAAGGAAAAATGAATATGTGCCGAAATCTGAAAAAGAAAATATGTTGCCAAAGCCACGTTCCATCCTGATAAGTATTGCAATCAAAACAGCTACTAATCCAATCACTCCACTGTAGATTATTTTTTTATTTTCTGTTGACCATCCTTTGAGCCAGCCGTTAGCCATTACGGAACCTAAAATCGCGAGGGCAAACCACGGAAGAATAGGATACTTATTAAAATTACCTGAATCAATAAACGATTGCATGAGAACTTGCTGCCAGTAAATTTCAGGATTGTACTGAATCTTCAAAAGGAATGGATAGATGAACAGGATAGCTAATGCAATACCGAGACGTAATTGCCATTTAGCATTTACAATAAGAGTAAGAAGTATCATCGAAAAGCCGATTGTAGAAATAATGCCAAGGTGAGCCGGTTTAAATTCACTAAAACCTCCCCATGACGAATTAACCCAGGTTATCTGAACGAGAACTAAAAATAATCCACGTTGTATCAAATGCCAGCGAGCGCTCCAGTCAGTGGATCCTTTTGAAATTCTTTTTTGGTATGCCCACCAAACCATCGCACCATTCATCATTAAAAAACCGGGCGCACATAGATAGCCGATATAACGAAGAATGAATTGTTCCCAATTAGGAAGCAGCGGGTCAGCAGGATCGAGGTGAAGCCAGATTGAGTTGAAATAATAGGAACTGTGTCCGAGCAGCATTAAAATGCCGACAAAACCCCGGAACTGATCTATAAAATCAAACCGCTTTTTGTTAGAACCGGATTTATCGGATGAATTAATTTTTATTTTCCCCGGATGATGTATTAGTTCAGATTTTTAGCTTTTGTAAAAATAAATAAAAATTTCACTCATCAACTTATGAAATAGTAAGCATAAATCTTTGTACAAAAAAAAGAGGGCACGAGGCCCTCAGTTGAAGAATATTTTCTGCCAGACTTAGGAGTAGGCTCCCATTCCGCCAAACATACTTGCGATAATCGCTCCAAAAATCACGAAGAACAGTATGACTAGTACAATTCCTATTGCGTACCAGATTAGCATTGAAATTGCCCAATTTTTCTTACTCAGATTTGTTCCATCACCAAAAGCCCATACAAATAGCATGATCAAGCCGATTAATGGCAATGCAGTGATAAGGAGTGTCACCATCCATTCGCCAATTGAAACTTCATTTCTGATTGTACCTGGTAAGTTATGCTGATCCATTTATCCTCCTGAATTATGGATGAAAAATTATTAAGAGATTTTGCGCAACAGCAATCTGAAATTGCTTTGTTAATATAATAAATACTTATAAATGATTGATGCCTGGTTAAAGCAAAAACTTTTTACGCAAATAATAGTAATTACTCACGTTAAACAAAACCAAGAGATGCCATCATTTCATAATTAAAGTCGGGGCTTAAATTGAAAAGCTAATGTTAATTTTGTTTGAAATTTATTAAAATATAAAGATGGCATCTCTATGCCAGTTATTTCACAGCGGAAGATGAGTTAATAAAATTCTTTGAGGATGTTAATGAGTATTTATATTCTTAAAAGTGGGAATTGAATTTTGTATAGTTGGTTTCATTTCCACTTTTGAAAAAAAATCATTTAATAAAACGTTAATTAAAGGCATTTGGCTGGTATAATAGTTGGATAACAGGGTTGTCAAATTTCCTTGCTTTTTAATAATTATAACGGAAAATAAATGAATCGGAATAAAGTAACTATTGATGGAAACGAAGCCGCCGCTTTCACAGCTTTTAATACAAACGAAGTAATAGCAATTTATCCCATCACACCTTCATCAAATATGGGTGAGCATTGTGATGATTGGTCAGCAGTAGGCAAGAAAAATATTTGGGGAATTATTCCCTCGGTAAGCGAATTACAAAGTGAAGGTGGTGCATCAGGAAGTGTTCACGGTGCATTACAGAGTGGTGCTTTAACAACTACATTTACTGCATCACAGGGTCTTCTGCTGATGATACCGAATATGTTTAAGATTGCCGGCGAACTTACATCAACTGTTTTTCATGTATCGGCAAGAACCGTTGCAGCGCATGCCCTTTCCATTTTTGGTGACCATAGTGATGTGATGGCAACAAGACAAACCGGTTTTGCACTTCTGGCCTCCAACAATCCTCAGGAAGTGATGGACTTTGCTCTGATTGCGCAGGCAGCAACTTTGAATTCAAGAATTCCTTTCCTTCATTTCTTTGATGGATTCCGTACTTCGCATGAAGTTATGAAAATTGAAGAGCTTAGTTTCGAGGATATGCATGCAATGATTGACGATGACCTGGTTATTGCACACAGAAAAAGAGCACTCACACCTGATAATCCTGTTCTTCGCGGCACAGCACAAAATCCTGATGTGTTTTTCCAAACCCGTGAAACAGTTAATCCTTTCTACCTGGCTTGTCCGAATATTGTGCAGCAGCAGATGGATAAATTTGCAAAGCTTGTTGGCCGGCAATATAAATTGTTTGATTATGTTGGAGCTAAAGATGCGGAAAAAGTTATTGTGATGATGGGCTCAGGTGCAGATGCAGCAGAGGAAACTGTAAACTACCTGAATCAAAAAGGAGAGAAAGTAGGATTAATAAAAGTAAGACTTTACCGACCATTCTCAATTGATGATTTTATCTACACTCTTCCTCAAACAGTAAAAGCAATTACGGTTTTGGACAGAACAAAAGAACCCGGCGCTCCGGGCGAACCGCTTTATCTTGACATTGTAAATTCAATTTCTGAAAAATATTTAGCAGGCGAACTTAAGTTTAATTATCCTAAAATCGTTGGCGGGAGGTATGGTCTCTCTTCAAAAGAGTTTACTCCTGCAATGGTAAAAGCAGTGTTTGATAATCTTAACAACGGCAAACCGAAAAATCATTTTACTGTTGGTATTAAAGAAGACGTTACAAATTCAAGCCTGGAATTCGATCCTAATTTATCTATTGAGGCAAAGGAAACATTCAGAGGAAAGTTTTACGGTTTAGGTGCAGATGGTACTGTCGGCGCGAATAAAAATTCTATAAAAATTATTGGCGAAGGCACAGATTATTTTGCTCAGGGTTATTTTGTTTATGATTCAAAGAAGTCCGGCTCGATGACTATTTCTCATTTACGTTTTGGATCCAAACCAATAAAATCAACTTATCTTATTAACCGGGCCAACTTCATTGCATGTCATCAGCAGGTATTTCTTGAAAAGCTCGATATGCTGAGAGAAGCAATGGAAGGTTCTACATTTTTATTAAATACCAAGATTCCTAAGGAACTGGTTTGGGATTCTTTGCCAGAGAAAGTTCAGAAAGATCTCATTCAGAAAAAAATGAAGTTCTACATCATTGATGCATATAAAGTAGCTGATGAAACCGGTATGGGTGTCAGGATCAATACAATTATGCAAACCTGTTTCTTTGCCATTTCAAATATCTTCCCTAAAGATGAAGCAATTAATTTGATCAAAGATTCAATTAAGAAATCTTACGGTGCAAAAGGTGACAAGATAGTTCAAATGAATTTTGATGCGGTTGATCAAACTCTTGCGAACTTGTTCGAAGTTCAAATTCCTGAAAAAGTTACCAGCAAGATACAGCTTCAGCCGCCGGTAAGTGGTAACGCACCTGATTTTGTTAAAGAAGTTACGGCTAAAATTATTGCTTTTGAAGGTGATGATATTCCGGTAAGTAAGTTTCCTATTGATGGGACTTTTCCTCTTTCAACTACCAAATGGGAAAAAAGAAATATTGCGCTAGAGGTTCCGGTTTGGGATCCCGAGGTTTGCATTCAATGCAACAAATGTGTTATTGCCTGCCCACACGCAACAATCAGGGCAAAAGTTTACGAAGAAAAATATATTAAAAATGCACCGCCGACTTTCAAGTATACAAAATTCAAATCTAAAGATTACGGCGAAGATATGTATTACTCTTTGCAGGTTGCAGTGGAAGATTGCACAGGTTGCGAACTCTGTGTTGATTTCTGCCCGGCAAAGAATAAAAAAGAAACCCGTCTTAAAGCAATAAATATGGCTGAGCAGATTCCACTTCGTGATCAGGAAAGAGTTAATTGGGATTACTTCTTATCAATTCCTGATATCGACAGAAGAAAAATTAATGTAACGAAAGTAAAAGATTCACAATTCCTTGAACCATTATTTGAATTTTCCGGAGCTTGTTCCGGCTGCGGTGAAACACCGTATGTTAAGCTTGTCAGTCAGCTATTTGGTGACCGAACGATTGTTGCAAATGCAACCGGCTGTTCATCAATTTATGGTGGTAATTTGCCCACAACTCCATGGGCTGCTAACAAGGATGGAAGAGGACCTGCCTGGTCAAATTCTCTCTTCGAAGATAATGCTGAGTTTGGGTTTGGTTTCAGGCTTGCAATTGATAAACACAATGGACAAGCTAAAGATTTATTGCAGAAATGTGCCAATGATATTGGTGGAGATTTAGTGAATGAAATATTGAACTCTAATCAGAAAGATGAAGCCGATATTTATGAGCAAAGAGAAAGAGTAGATATTCTTAAGAAAAAATTAAATGACTTGATTAAAGCCGGATCAAACGGAAAGACAAGCGACCAGAAACATCTATTGAGCATAGCAGATTATTTGGTTAAGAAATCAGTCTGGATAATGGGTGGAGATGGCTGGGCTTATGATATTGGTTATGGCGGATTAGATCACGTGCTTGCATCAGGAAAGAATGTTAATGTTTTAGTTCTCGACACAGAAGTTTATTCTAACACGGGCGGCCAATGCTCTAAAGCTACTTCTCGCGGTGCAGTTGCAAAATTTGCCGCTGCCGGTAAACCTTCAGCTAAAAAAGATCTCGGCTTAATGGCAATGACATACGGCAATGTTTATGTTGCAAAAGTTGCTATGGGTGCAAATGATCAGCATACCTTGAGAGCATTCCTCGAAGCAGAAGCTTATGACGGACCTTCTTTGATCATTGCTTACAGTCATTGCATCGCACATGGAATTAATATGGGTAAAGGAATGCAGAACCAGAAAGCGGCAGTTGATTCTGGTTACTGGCAGCTTTACAGATATCATCCTGATCTGGCAAAGGAAGGTAAGAATCCGTTTAAGCTTGATTCCAAAGAACCAAAAATTCCTGTTACAAATTTTACATATATGGAAACCAGATTTAAGATGTTAACAAAATCTCATCCGAAGATTGCCGGGCAACTAATGAAAGAAGCACAAGTGGATGTTGACACCCGTTGGAAGGAATATATGAGACTGGCTTCCTGGGATCCTGGCAACGAAAAAAGTGAAGAATAGAAATTAATTTTGAAAATATAAATCAAAGGTTAAAGAATGGATTTATCAACAACATACTTAGGCTTAAAACTTAAATCACCAATTGTGCCCTCTGCAGGTCCTCTCTCGCAGGAAATATCTAACATTAAATTAATGGAAGATGCCGGTGCCGGTGCAGTTGTACTTTATTCGTTATTTGAAGAGCAGCTTGAGCATGATTCATTTGAGCTTCAGTATCATACTGAAGTTCCTGCAGAAAGTTTTGCTGAAGCAACGAGCTACTTCCCTGAACCATTTGAGTATAAGCTTGGTCCTGAAGAATATCTGAATCATATAAGAAAAATGAAAGAAGCAGTTGATATCCCGGTAATTGCAAGCTTAAATGGTAAATCATTAGGTGGATGGATTGATTATTCCAAGCAAATAGAGCAGGCCGGAGCCGATGCTCTTGAACTTAACATTTATTTTATGGCTACTGACATGGATCAGAAAAGCGAAGAGCTTGAAAAAAGATATGTTCATATAGTGAAGAGAGTAAAGTCTGAAATTAAGATACCTATTTCTGTAAAGATGCATCCATTCTTTAGCTCGGTAGCCCATATGGCAAAAGAGTTAAGCAATGCAGGAGCAGATGGATTAGTTCTGTTTAACAGATTTTATCAGCCGGATATAAATCTTGAAACTCTGGAAGTTGAACCTAATGTAATTTTGAGTACTCCATTTGCAATGAGACTTCCTTTGAGATGGATTGCAATTCTTTATGGAAGAACAAATGCCGACCTCGCTGCAACCAGCGGCATATACACTGCCGAGGATGTATTGAAAATGATTATGGCCGGTGCAAAGGTTACACAAATGCTTTCCTGTTTATTAAAGTTTGGCATCGGGCATATTGCAGATGTAACTTCTAAAATGAAATTATGGATGGAAGAAAAAGAATATGAATCTGTTGACCAGATGCGTGGAAGTATGAGCTATATGAATGTCGAAGATCCGGCAAAGTTTGAGCGTGCAAATTATATGAAGGTTTTGCACTCTTATAAATAAACTTCATAGCCTCCTTACCATTGCGGGCAAAATAGCTGTCCTCCAATTACTGTCCTGTTTATTTTTGTCCGCAGTGGTTTTTTTTGCTACACATCACAAATTTGATTTCTCTTATTCACCATTTGAACCATTAAGCCTATCTTAATGTTTATTCAAATAAAAATTTTGGAAAAATGGCAATATTCTTCACAATATTCTTTACTGTTTACACTGCTCTTAATTACTACATTTTTATCAGAGGGTGGCAGGCGCTTCAATCGTTTCCTGCACTAAAACCTTTTTATGTAGTGTTTTTTATCATCGTTGCTTACGGTTATGTAATTGCAAAGATACTCTATAAGTTTCTTCCTTCACTCACTTACGACATTATTCTTTCAGTTGGAGCTATCTGGTTTGCATTCCTCGTTTACTTTATTCTTTTTCTTTTGGGATTAGATATAGTCCGTTTGATTGAACATTTTTTTCATTTTCTTCCAAAGTTCATCTATGAAAACTATGAACAAACAAAAAAGATTACTGCAATTGTAATTCTTATTCTTGTTAGCTTAATTGTATTCCTCGGTAATCTTAATAAACGTGATATCATGATTAAAACTCTTGAACTTCAATTGCCCAGAGGAAATAGTAAACTAAATGAATTAAATATTGTAATGGCATCTGATCTTCATCTATCACCAATTGACGGAGAACGGTTACTTTCAACCATTGTTGACAAGATAAATTCGGTCAGTCCGGATATTATTTTATTTGCCGGGGATATTGTTGATGATAAAGCGAGCGTTTTGAAAGAACGTGGAATTGGTGAATCTCTTAAAAGATTAAATCCGAAGTACGGCATTTTTGCAATTAATGGTAACCACGAGTTTATTAATGATGTTGAGCCATCTGTTAATTATGCTGAAGAATACGGGATGAAGGTTTTGCGAGACAGCTATGAATTAATTGACAGCAGCTTTTACATTATCGGCAGGGAAGATGTGGCGATGAAAAACTTTACGGGTAAGGAAAGAAGAACACTTGAACAAATAATCAGTTCTATCTCTTCTAATCATCCCAAAATTCTTCTCGATCACACACCGGTTAAATTGGAACAAGCTGAGAAAAACGGAATAGATTTACAATTTTCAGGTCATACACATCACGGACAATTATGGCCGGCGAACATTATCACCAATCTTATTTATGAAGTAAGCTGGGGATATAAAAAGAGAAGTAATACTCACTACTATGTAACTTCAGGTGCAGGAACGTGGGGTCCGCCTGTCCGCACTGGAAGCAAGTCTGAAATAGTAAATATTAAAATCACATTCAAAAATTGAATACATGCATGCATGCATTCAATCATGCAACCATGCATTCCCCGGTCAAACAATTGCATGGATGCATGACGGAATGTTTGGATGTTAAAAAGTTAACGTCACACCGAACTTAACATTGTCAATTGCGATCGGTGGTGCACTCGGGAACGGCCAGTTCATTTTTTCCTGTCTAAGTTCGTACAATCCATAACTTAAAGCGCTCTTCAAAACAAAAAATACAATCGGGCCGGCATCAGGTGATGACTTAAAAATTTCTTTGATAAATACATCCAATACACCATTAGCAGCAAGTTCGATAATTCCACTGCCTGCCCACTTCCAGAACAAGTGCCTTTCAAAGACTATTGATCTTTCATAGCCTGCTTCTAAAGCAATAAGATTTGTAGCCTGAACCCGGACTCCTGATTCACTGCTCGAACCAAAGCGGATAGATTCATCGTAAAGTTCTTTTATCCTTTCATCATTCGGGCTTAATGAATCATCTTTAAAATCCATATTTGTCCAGGTAAATGATGAAGTAAAGTAAGGTGTTATGGAAGCACTTTCTCCTATTTTATAACCATAACCACCAGACCAGCCAACGCCGAATTGCCAGTTACTGGTTTCAATATCGGAAGTTGATTCAGAGCTGCCGGCAAGTTCGCTGGAATTTTGATTTAGAAATAAATAATTATAAGTGCTCTTATCAATATAATCTGCATATTTAGTTACCTTCTTATATGTATAACCAAGTTTTAACTCCATCAGATTATTGTCAGCAAAAGGAGCCTCCATATCAGTTCGGGAAATTTCAGAAAAGCCATAGTTAAGAGATATAGTTGGCTTCTTATTTAACCAGGCTGTCCATTCTTCCTCCCATTCCATTTGCCATTCTTCATCCCATTCCCATTCATCTTTTGTTTCAGTTGAATCCTGTGCTAGTATTTGAAAAGGTGTGAAAAGAATTACCAGGTAAATTATTGTAAAGCTAAACAGTTTCATTGTTCCTCCGAAAAATGTAAAAAATCATTGCTTGAAAAATAAGATATTTACCATGTTATTACGAAATATATTAGATGAACGGTCTTATCTTTAGACTAAATTTTAATCGAATGGTTACTTATAATGAACTCTCATACCATTAATTTATGGTTTCAGCAGCGTTAAAATGAAACTTAAGTAGCAGTTTTATTATTTGGAAGAAGATCTGTTTCCTTTCAACTAAGTAAATAAAGCAGAGTGTTTTGCTTGCTTATATTTTGAACGGAGGTTGGGCTTATCAGGCAGTTATTAGTCACCGAATAGTTTCAAAATTCCGTATCTTTACAATGAAATTTTCCTTAATAAATCTCTGGTACTTCAATGAAAAAGTTAAAAGCGATTATCATTCTTTTCTCTCTCTCATTAGTTTTTTCAGGCTGCCTTCAGATTGGAACAACAATAAATGTTAAGAAAGATGGAAGCGGTACGATAAATGAAAAAGTATTGATGAGTAAGACATTTATTAATATGATGAAAGATTTTGCTCAGGCATTTCAGGACTCAGCTTCAACAGAAGAATTTTCCATGTTTAAAGATGATGATATTATTGCCGATGCAAAAGACTACGGCGATGACGTAAAATATGTTTCGCATAAATTTGTTAAAGATGATAACTGGGAGGGCTACGAAGCTGTTTACTCTTTCGATGATATTACGAAAATCAAAATAGAGCCGGACCCGGATTCAAAAGTCGGGATGGGTGATGAAGGAGAAGGAACTGCTGAAGACACAGAATACTACTTTTTTAAATTCAAAAAGGGAGCTGTATCTGAATTGATAATTGACAGGCCTGCATTTGAATTAAATGATGAGTCAAATGAAACCGGTGAAGAAAATTCTCAGGAAACTTCTGACCAGGATGATGAAGAGATGGGAGAGGAGTTCCTGAAGATGATGGAAGGCATGCAAATCAATATTGCTGTTCAGGTGGATGGTAAAATTTCCGGAACTAATGCAAGTTATGTTGACGGTTCAACAGTTACTTTATTCCATATGGATTTAAGTGAAATGATGAAGAATAAAGAAGCTTTCAAAGAATTTAAAAACAGAGAGCCAAAAAACATTGAAGAGATGAAAGAATTTCTTGAGAAATTCCCCGGGATGAAAATCGAAGTTGAAAAACCTGTTTCTGTCGAATTCAAATAATTATTAATAATTTAATAGAAGGTGTAATAGTGAACTTAAAAGTAATTCTGTCAGTACTGCTTTTCTGTGCAGGAATGATTTCTGCCCAGACAGAAGAGGCACAGTTAGGTGCAAAAATAACTTTAGATGAAAAAACAAATATTTCAGATATCCTTGCGAGCCCCGAAGCATATCTCGATAAAACTGTTTTGGTTGAAGGAGAAGTTCTTGAAGTCTGCCCAAAAATGGGCTGTTGGATGGAACTTAAATCCGATGTTGAGGGAGAAAAAATAAAAGTGAAGGTAAAGGATGGCGATATTGTTTTCCCGATGGAAGCAGTTGGTAAAAAAGCACTTGTGGAAGGTAAAATTTATAAAATTGAACTAAGCCAGGAAGATGCTGTGGATTATTATAAACACATTGCCGAAGAAACTGAGAAAGAATTTGATCCTTCTACTGTTACCGGACCGGTAACAATTTACCAGATTAAAGGTTTGGGTGCGGAAATTCATTAAAATAAGTCTTGACCAAATAGATGGAGTTGTAATGATTTGCAGCTCCATTTCTTTTTACTGATCCATCCTCGCATTTGCATTCAAACTTACCCACTCAATTGTTAAATTTGCTTTATGAGTGAATCAAAAATTGAAAGACAAACATTTAAGTATCCATTTCTTTTTAAAATAATATTCCGATATGGAAATATTATCATTACTCCCATTTTGCTGGTTTACACAATATCTATGATAGCATTTTTAGAGCAGCAAATAATTCTTACCTTTCCTCTGCTTATAAACATTGTAATTATTTATTTTCTGAACCGGCACTATTACAGGCTTTACAGAATTCTTCCATACCAGATTGAGGTTGACGAGGATAAAATTACCTGTTCAAATTTTTTTCTCTCAAAAAAGGAAATTATAATCTACTACAAGGATATATCATCATTGACAGGTGGTATTTTTGATAACAAAATATCCGGGCTGATGAAAGTTTGTGATGATAGGAATAGTGTCTGCATTGGTTTCTATCACAGATTATCGAACTCATCAAAACTTGCAACCATTGTGCTAAGTAAAGTTAATCGTGAACTTTACGATAGAGTGCTTGAAAGAATAATATCAGGAAAGCCAAAAACAAAAAAATGAAAATTGCGGTATTATTATCAGGCGGTGTTGATAGCTCAGTCGCTTTGCGTCTGTTAAAAGACGAGGGTCATGAACTTACTGCCTTCTATCTGAAAATATGGCTCCAGGATGAATTTTCTTTTCTTGGTGAATGTCCCTGGGAAGAAGATCTTAAATATGCCCGGAGTGTTTGTGAGCAATCTGATGTTCCTCTGAAAATAATTCCGTTACAGACTGAATATTGGGAGAATGTGGTCTCCTATACAATTTCTGAAATAAAGGAAGGAAGAACTCCAAATCCCGATATTTTCTGTAACAGCTTAATTAAGTTCGGAGAGTTTTATGATAAGATAGATTCGTCTTTTGAGAAAGTTGCAAGCGGGCATTATGCAAAAGTGGAAATGATTAATGGAAAATATCTTTTAAAAACTTCTCCGGATCCGCTTAAGGATCAAACCTATTTTCTTGCATATCTCACTCAGCATCAGCTATCGAGAGCATTATTTCCTATTGGCAAATACAAAAAATCGGAAATCCGCAGGCTCGCTGAAGAAAATAATTTGCCAACAATGGCAAGGAGAGACAGCCAGGGAATTTGTTTTCTTGGACAAATAAAATTTAAAGAGTTTATTTACCATCACCTTGGTGAAGTTGAAGGAGATATTATTGATATAGATACGGGTAAAATATTAGGTAAACACCCGGGTTATTACTACTTCACTATTGGACAAAGATCTGGCTTGAAGTTGGGCGGAGGTCCATGGTTTGTAGTGAAAAAGGATGTAAAGAACAATGTAATTTTTATTTCAAAAGAAAATTTAGCAGTTAGGGAAAGAGCTGAATTTACTGCCGGTAAGTTTAATTGGATTGCGGGAGTTCCCCCGGCCGGGAAAAATCTGAAAGTAAAAATTAGACACGGAGCCAGAATGTATGATTGCATAATTGAATGGTCTGGCAAAGATGTATTGAATGTAAAACTTAGTGACTCAGATACGGGAATTGCGCCTGGACAGTTTGCAGTTTTCTATGATGATGATGTTTGTCTTGGAGGGGGAGTGATCCTGGAATAATTGGACTGAGCAGTAAACTCAATTTAAAGTGAGATTGATTTTAATTTTAAGTTCGGAAGAATTTGATATGAGGCTTCTGGAAATTCCCAATAATTTCTCACAGTTACTACATAAATAAGCATATCTCTTTCCTAAAACAGAATCCAATTGGCAAATCCACGTATCTGTTGCTTCGAGTTTACAGTGAGGGCAATTCATCTTTATATGTTCTTTTTGTAAAATTTTTGTCATCACATCTTCTTCATAGATAGTATTAAGACTCCTCATTCATCAAAAAAGTTACCTTATAATAAAAATAATTAATGGCAACCAAACCAGTAGCTTAAGTGTAATTTCAACAAGACTTGCTGAATAGTCAATTCATAAATCTATCCAGATAGTATTTCCGCTTATCTAAAACAGATCTATTTTCTTTAATAAATGAACTGATTTTTTCTGCAGAGATTACTCTAGCTATTCCATACCTGATTGTAGAAAACCTTTTAACGTATTCCTCACCATTATATGGAATTATCGGGCTGTAACGCTCATTATTTTTTAATGCTTTAGGAATAAGAATATTTTCCTCTTCTTCCGGAACCCACTGAATCATTCCGACCATTTCAAAGTTTGGAACCCCATCCCTTATTGCAAGCACAATTCCTCCGCTCATACCGTTATTAACCACTGCATCTACAAGGAACGAGCCCGATTCATCACGATTGGGATTACTTACTATTGCTTTGGTTATCATCTGGTAATTGATCGGGTAACCAAAAATATAAACGAACGAGCCCCAGTCAAGTTCTTTTCCTTTCCCAAACGGATAACTAAAAACCGGAAATTTCAGATCCGTTAAAGCAAAATAATCTTTTCCAATAATAGCAATATCATTCTTCTTATCAGAAATAATTAGTTCAAATTGACTGCCTTCAGGAAAGCCAGCCGCAAAAATCGTCTGACGTTCCTTTATAAATATTACCTGGATATTTTTTGTGAAGCCGCCTTCTGAGTTGGTAAAATAGGATAGAACTGTATCAGGAAATTCAACGATATGTGCACAGGTTAGTATGCCGACTTTACCTTCATTAAAATAAATTACCGTCCCGGTTCCTGAATTAGATTGGTCGGCGTAACCTTCTGAAATCGCGATGCTGCGAAGGTTGGTGTTTTTTAGATTCCCCAATGTAAGATTTGAACTTTCATTAAATGTGTATGTCTTATAATATACACTGCTGTTGATTCTGTGAACAGTTGAACTTATGTCGCGCAGTTCATCAGATGCGCCTTTGTAAGGAAATTCACTATCATATTTTCCATCGGCAAGGATAGGATAAATTTCCTGGTAGCTTATAGTTGAACAGGATGTGCAAAAAAGAAAAAATAAAGCTGCGGAAGTTGCTATAATTATTGCTTTTATATTTTTCGTCATCACTGCCTCCTTATAAAATTTTCTCAGAGCCGGTTTAGACCGGCTTTACATCTTTTTGAAATTAAATGTTTTATTGGTGCTTTACCTTAAATCCCTTCTTCATCCAACCTCTGGCAAGAAATAAACCGAGTGGTGAAATGATTGCAATGAATCCATAGATCAACCACATAGTTTCAGTATTCATTGCTGATGGTGGTGTATCAATAGGGCAGTAATTCATTAGAAACCAACCTGAATAAAGACTTGTAATTACTTTAGTAAGGAACCATGGAAACTGACCGATTCCCATATAAATTCCGGTCATATTTTTAGGAGCAATTTCTGCTACCCATTGCAAAAATCTTGGCTGCCACATCGCTTCGCCGATAGTCATCAATGTAATATATGCCAGGAGTGTGAATAAATTGGGACCAAATGCAAGAATAAATGTTGGTGAAGCCATTACAAATGTTCCAATGATCATCATTGTATAAGTATCTTTTTTCGATGTTAAAGCAGTAACCATCGGTGTAAGAATAAAGATAAGGATTGGATTGAGGTTTACAAAGAATTCAAAATTATCTTCAACAAAATTTGCAATTCCGAAGTATGTTTGTCCTCCAAATGCTCGACTGGTGTATTGAGGGATGGTCAACCAGTTATGTGCAAATAATGTTTGCACGAAAATCAAAATGAAAACGAAATAAAGAAATCTTAAATCCCTCAAAGGAAAATTTTTGATATAATAAGCAAACCGTTCTTTCTTAGACATCCCGGCCATCTCATCTTTTTCTTCCGGCTTTTGATTACCATCAGCATCCTGGTTAGCATCTCCTAAAGCTTTTTCCATCGCTTTTTTTGTAATTATAAAATATACAATACCAATTCCGACAACAGTCAATGCTGCATACACCCAGAATACTCCGGTGATTCCAAAAGCTCTTCTTACCGGAGGAGATATTATTCCTGGTAAAAATCCACCCAGGTTCATTAATGCATAAAGCATTGCGTAACCCATAGCAGCAGTCTTTTCATTTGTAAGCTGTTTAACTCCAGCATAACAGGCGGGTTGATATATTCCATAGCCGAGAATTATTCCCAAAATTCCAAGCATTGCAAAAATGTGGGCAGAGTTCCATAGACCAGTAATACCTATTTCAGGTGAGATAGTTAGAAATATTCTTCCTACGAGCATTAAACTTAATGCAATGAGTAAGGATTTTCTCAGACCGATCCAATCCACAGTTGCACCCAGGAAAAGCATTGCTATTGTAATTCCCGCAGTTAGAATTCCTACCATTCTTCCCGCATCAATATCATTGAGCCCGATAAAATCATTAAAGAAAATCGCGAGCAGACCAACCACACCAAAATAAGTTAAACCTTCCAGGACATATGATAGATTAACACCGAGCAAAGCACGCGAAGTATGAGCAAGATCCACGAAGGGCTGGGTGAGCTCCATTACAATACCTTCGAAGAAATTGTCTTTATGTTCTGCCGATTTTTCTTTTTTAGATTTGAGGAGAATTATTAGATAAGATAACGGGGGTATTATAATTGAAAACAGAAACCATGGAAAACCAGAGTAACCTTTTAGTATTGCCGTTCTTGAAGTTCCAAGTACAAAGAAAATATATAAAATTATTGCAAGACCAATAAATACAATTAACAAGTCGCTCATAATGCCTCACAGTAAAGAATTAATAAAATAAATATCATTACAATGTAATTACCAATTAATATTATTACTTTAATAAAAACTAAAATAATAAAGCGATTGGCTATTCAATTTTTAATAAAACAATAGATGGAAAAGTTTTAACGGATAATGAGAGTTACTTTTCTATATTATCAAGATTTCCTCTATATCTCGGAACAGTGAAAGAAAATCTGCTTCCTTTGCCTTCTTCGCTTTCTACCCAGAGTACGCCATTATTCTTTTCAATAAATTCTTTACATAAAATCAAACCGAGCCCCGTTCCTTTTTCATTAGCTGTCCCATCTCTGCGGAACTGTTCGTCAATCCGGAATAAATTCTTTTGATTTTCCGGGCTTAAACCAATACCTGAATCAGTTACCGAAACCTCAGCATTATCGCCGTTAATAATTCCCTTTACTACAATTTTTCCACCTGGATTTGTAAACTTAATACTGTTAGAAACAAAATTTCTTATGATGGTATCTATCATGTATTTATCGGCGTAGACCAGGATTTCCTCATCAATACTTATAATAAATTCCAGTTGCTTCTGGTTTGCTGTTTCTTCGTATAAATTTTTTATCTCAAGACCTAATTCCGATAAATTGATAACACTTTTATCTACAGTGATTCGACCCGATTGGATCAATGACCATTCGAGTAAATTTAGTATCAGGCTGTATACCTGTTTGGAGGAATTATAAATACTGGATATCGAACTTTTAATATCCTGTGGTGTCATTTCATCATAAAATTGTGATATATATTCAGTTAAACCGAGCAGAGAATTAAACGGGCTTCTTAAATCATGCGAGATGATGGAAAAGAATTTATCTTTTGCTGCATTAAGTAATTTTAATTCTTCGGTATATCTTATGAGCTGTTCTTCGAACTTCTTCCTCCTGGTTATATCCTGAACCTGTGCAATAAAGAATTGCGGTTTACTATCAGCACCCCTGATTAGTGAAATTGTGGTTAGTGCCCAGATTATATCTCCATTTTTATGAAGGTATCTTTTTTCAATTGACTTACCTTCAATTGATTCGTTTTTTAGTAGCTCTTTTGTAGTCTCAATGGATTTTTCAAGATCACCCGGGTGTGTAATGTCTCTGAAATTATTGCCGAATATTTCCTGCTCAGTATAACCCAAAATATCGCAGAAGGAACCGTTAACTTTTGTGAAGTGACCATCAGGACCGAGCGTAGCTATACCGATTCCCGAACTTTCAAATATCTTCCGGAATTTTTCCTCACTCTTTTTAAGAGCTTCTTCATAGTTCTTCCGTTCGGTGATGTCTGTTGCAGAACCAATTATTCTTTTCGGTTTACCGTTCGCCGGAGGAACCAAAACACCACGAAGCAATAGCCAGCCAATGGATCTGTCTTTTTTATACAAACGATTTTCAATTTCAAAACTTTCTGATTTTCCTTCCAAACAATCCATTATTGTTTTTTTTACAAATTCTCTATCATCTTCATGAAAATATCTAAATTTATCAGTGTCAATGTCCTCAAGATCCTTTTCAGTATAATTGAATAGTGCTGGGATATCGGATTCAAGAATCAATTTATTATTATCTGCCCATAGTTCCCAGACTCTTGTTTTAGCAGCTTCCGTAGCTATCTGGAATCTATGTCTTGTGTCCATTAACTCTTTATAAATTTTATTTTTATAAAGAGCCATCTCAACTACTCTTGTAAATTCTTTTAATTCAATAGGCTTTATTAAATATCCGAAAGGTTCAGTTTTTTTTGCCCTTTGGAATGATTCATCATCTGAAAGTGAGGTGAGAAAAATAACCGGGATCTGATAATTTTTCCTGATATAGTCTGCAGTTTCAACCCCATCCATAGAACCCATAATTTTTATATCCATCAGGATAATATCAGGATTTAGAGCCGGAACTTTTTCAATAGCTTCTTCTCCTGATGTAACAGCGTCAACAATTTTATAACCTGCCCCTTTTAGCTGTTTCTCGATATACTTCGAAACTATTTGCTCGTCTTCTACCAGTAATATTTTTATTGTTTCCATTCCCCACATCTTAGATTTATTTTACAGACACAATTTAACTATTTAAAAATATAATTTTGGATCAGGTGAACTTATTTCGTTAAAATTACCTGAACAGTGATATAGATGAATATTTTTTCGTCTCTGATAAACCTCTCAATCCTTGCAATCCACCGGTATGGATGGCGATTATCCGGATTCCATTACTAAAAAACCCTTTGGATGAAAGGTCATAAATCCCATACAGCATCTTACCGGTATAAATTGGTTCTATTGGAATTTTTGTAAGGTTAATAAATTTATTTACGAATTCAATGAGCGTGGAATCCAATTTTGCGTAACCTCCAAAATGGTAATCCAGATTTACATCCCAATTATTAAATGAATCGCTGCTGTTATTTTTTAATAAAGATCTAATCTCCTCTTTTAGAAAAGAAGCACCTTTTAACACCGCAAAGCCCAGCGCATTTTTTCTCCCGTGCAATCCGGAAATTAAACCGGCTAAAGTTCCCCCGGTTCCGCAAGGGCAGCAAACGTAGTCGAAATCAATATCAATTTTATTGATGATTTCACTGCAACCCTTAACAGCAAAATCATTAGTGCCGCCTTCCGGAACAAGGTAAAATTCCCCGAATAATTTTTTAAGCTGAATAATGATTTCCGGAGAATATTTTTTTCTATATGATGTCCGATTTAGGTAATAAAGCTTCATCCCTTTCTCGGTTGCAAAAGAAAGGGTTGGATTTAATGGTAAATGTTTTTCACCCCTGATAATTCCGATTGTCTTGAAGTTGAAAATATTTCCGGCAGAAGCCACCGCATAAATATGATTGGAATAAGCGCCGCCAAAAGTAAGTATCGTGTTTTTACCCTGTCTGACTGCTTCCTGAAGATTGTATTTCAATTTATGCCATTTATTGCCTGACATAAATGGATGATTAAG
This sequence comes from uncultured Ignavibacteriaceae bacterium, assembly GCA_963698525.1. Classification (GTDB taxonomy): domain Bacteria; phylum Bacteroidota; class Ignavibacteria; order Ignavibacteriales; family Ignavibacteriaceae; genus IGN2. The sequence continues at coordinate 34,489 of CAVORE010000008.1, forward strand.
GTCTTCTCTTTTAATGAATAAAGAAATTTTCCTTTCCTTTAAAAAAGGATCATTTACTTCTTCAACAGGAGTGTTTTCGTTTATGATTAGTGTATCTTCCAAACTACAATGTATCTTTTATTCAACGACTAAATTTATTTAATTATTTTTGTTATAGTAATATTTTTTAAGAACAGATAATGCGGTATGAATAATAAAGAGTTTGAAGCGTTAAAAAAAGAGATTTCAGCCGATGCGACACTCCTGCTTTCCCCGGATAAAATTATTGAACAGATAAAAATTTTTGAAAGGGGAATTACCTTTTTAAAACTTGTGAAACCTTGCATAATCGGTGATGGCGTAAAAGTAATTCCGCAAGCTGATCAAAAAGATTACATAAAGATTTTTATGTCGGCATTGGATGAAGGCAGGGTGATTAAATTTGTCCCGGCTTCAGGAGCTGCTACAAGAATGTTTAAGAAGCAATTGGCTGTGCTGACAAAGTTTGAAAATGTTAAGCTTGATGGAATAAAAGATTTATCTGAAAATGGAGATGATGATTGCAAGGCAGCTTTGGAATTCTATAATAACATTCAACGCTTTGCATTCTACGATGCATTAAAAAGAATTGTTAAGGAATCTGGAAAAGAAATTGATGAACTTATTTCAAACGGAAACATTTCAGAAATAATTCGTTTGGTTACTGACGAAACCGGATTGAATTATGCAAATCTTCCAAAGGGTTGTATTCTTTTTCATTCTTATTCTGAAGGATCCAGAACGGCATTTGAAGAACAACTTGTCGAGGCGATTAATTATTCTGCTGGCAAAGATAAAATTGTGAATTTACACTTTACAATTTCGCCCGAGCACGAATCAGAAATAAAAATGTTATTCAGTTCTCTATGTGAAAAACACCGCAGTAAAGGCTGGAAGTTTAATGTTGGCTTTTCTTTTCAAAGTCCATCTACAGATACTATTTCAGTTACAATAGATAATAAGCCTTTCAAAGATGAAAATGGAAAAATTGTTTTCAGACCCGGAGGACACGGTGCTTTACTCAAGAATCTGAATGATCTCAAAGCCGATATTATAACAGTTAAAAATATTGATAACATTGTTCCAGATTATTTAAGTGACGAGACTTACAAATACAAAAAAATTCTTGGCGGTTATCTTATTTCATTGCAGCAGCAAGTTTTTAACTTCCTCAGAATTCTTGAAAAGAAAAAAGTTGATGACAAATCAATTATTCAAACTATAAACTTTATAAAAGATGAGTTTGATACTGATTTAACTATTAATCTGAAAGAAAAATCAGCAAAGGAAAAGCAGAGGCATCTTTTTGATTATCTCAATCGTCCGATCCGAGTATGCGGAATGGTAAAAAGAGAAGATCATCCCGGCGGAAGTCCTTTTTGGGTAGAAAGTAAAAATGGCGAACTGACAAAGCAAATAGTTGAAACTGATCAGGTGGATGTTTCAGATCCGGCTCAATATAAAATTTTTAACAAAGGAACTCATTTTAACCCGGTTGATCTTGTTTGTGGTGTAAAGGATTTCAAAGGAGATCATATTAATCTTGAAAAATTCTCTAATCCTGAAACAGGATTGATCACACAAAAATCTAAGGATGGTAAAGAGTTGAAAGCTCTTGAGCTGCCTGGTTTGTGGAATGGAGGAATGTATTTCTGGTTAACGGTTTTTGTGGAGGTTCCAAAAATTACTTTTAATCCGGTTAAGGAAGTGAACGATTTGTTAAAGCCGGAACATCAGCCATTATAGCGATAATAAAGTGGATCACCCCACGTGGCAAATGGGGTGATCGCACAGGAGGGCGTTATCTAGTTAGCTAAACTTTTCGGCGGATTGTGAACAATTTTTCTTATTGTATCAAATTGAAGGTAAGGATATTCTTCCCTGATTGAATCAATTGCGTCTCCGGTTCTAAGTTTTTGTGCACGCAATGATTTGAATTTTTTCCTTATGATGTAATCTCTCACGGCTCTATCGTTTATTAATCCCTTTGATAGAAGCAGATCATAAATTTCATCACTGATTAAATCCGATATTGGATTGCTCAGCTCTTTTTTTGTGATTGTAGTTTCCATTTGCGCACCCTTTTTGGTTATTGAATTATCCAGGCACAAATTGAGATTTTTAGATTCAGTTAAATGAGTGTTCTTAATCTCTGGGTTTAAACTAGCAGAATAGCTTCAGAAATCAATTACATGATTATGTAATTATTTTGTTATTTGGTGAGAAGATCATTTCGACACTACATATCTATGTAGGTGCCTGGTACTAAATGATTTTTTTTCGGATGGCTTTTGCCACTGCTTCAGACTGCGTGTGGACATGAAGCTTTTTGTAAATGTTTTTAATATGATGACGAACTGTATCAACACTTATAAATAGTTGATCGGCTATTTGCTGGTAGTTATTTCCGCCGGCGAGAAGATTTATTACTTCCTTTTCTCTCGCACTTAATTCAAACTCCTGTTTGTCGTCTTTAAGATCATTTGATTCTTTGAATGCTGTAATTACCTGTCTTGCAATCTGACTGCTCATCGGCGAACCGCCTTCATTAACTTCCTTAATTGCTTCCAGAAGTTTGGATGGCGGAGTTTTTTTCACGAGATAACCACAAGCTCCGGCGCAAAGCGCATCAAAAACTTTTTCGCTATCCTCATAAATTGTGAGCATAAGAATATCAGTATCCGGTTTTATTTTTTTAGCCTCTTTTACTCCTTCAATTCCATTCATTCCGGGCAACGCAATATCCATCAATACAACATTAACATCGAGTGACGAAAGTTTTGCAAGAAAACTTTCGCAATCTCTGAACAAGCCTATACTTTGATATCCGGCTGTCCCATTAATCAGAGCTGCTAAACCCTCTCTGATCGTATCATTATCTTCAACTATGGCTACATTAATCATTTTTAGTTTAACAAAATTATTTTAGAAGTGATTTTAACCTGTTCAATCTGCCGAGCTTTCCTGAAAAAATTACTGTAGTGCTTTTACCGATTTCGGTTTTCCAGCTCAGCTTTCCTTTTATTTTATTTGCCCGGTTCTCCATATTCCTGATTCCATTACCAAACTTAACTTTATTTAAATCAAATCCTGCACCGTCATCTTTAAGAATAATTTCGATTATATCATTTTTATAAAAAGCTTCAAGTACTAATTTCTTACATCCACTGTGTTTTATTGCATTATTGATTGCCTCTTTGAACATCAGAAGAAGATTCTGTTTATATTCCATCGGAAGTTTTATGTCATCACTTTTTTCAATATTATTAACCTGGAATGAAATTCCAATCGAACTGAAGAATTCATTATATGAATCTTTCAGTTTTACGATAAGATCATGAAGTGAATCTCTTTGTGGATTTACAACCCAAACTATATCACTCATTGAATCAACCAACTGCCGTGCGGTTTCACTGATTTTTTGCAGATCCTTTTTGGCAACCGTACTTGAATGAGCATCGCTTCTCTCAGCAACTTCACTAAGAATTGAAATTTCAGTTAAGCCCGAGCCAATGTTATCGTGCAGGTCGGAAGCAATTTTTAGTTTCAACTTTTCAATTTCAAGCTGGCTCTTCACCCTGCTGGTTCCAATGTAGTAAATGAAAAAGACAACTGTCAATACAACCAGTGTAACGAACCACCAGGTTTCCCAAAACGGCGGATTGATAATTATTTTTATTGAAGCCGGATTCTCATTCCATATTCCATCTTCGTTAGTTCCTTTAACTAAAAATGTAAATTCTCCTGATGGGAGATTTGTATACGTTGCAGTTCTGCCGGTACCATCCGTTGATATCCAGGTTTCCTGAAAGCCCTGAAGAATGTAGCTGTATTTGTTTTGCTTTGGAATGGAAAAGTCGAGTGCGGAGAATTCTATCGAAACAAAATTCTGATCGTGGGATAAAATTAATTCTTCCGGTTCTCCTTTAATTCTCACATCCATTACTTTTATGTCGCTAATTACAATTGAAGGAACAAATTGATTAATAGCAACACTATCAGGATGAAAGTAGTTAAATCCATTTATGCCGCCGAAATACATCATACCATCTGCATCCTTGAAGTACGCTCCTCCGCTGAATTCCAGACTTTGAACTCCATCTTCAATTCCAAATTGAGTAAATCTTTCTGTAGCCGTATCAAAAAGAAAAATTCCATCATCAGTACTCAGCCATAAATTTGAGTTACTATCTTCAAGTATTCCATATACGACTGCACTACTCAAGCCCTGAGCCATCGAAAAATTTTGAAATGAATTTGTTGAGGTGTTTAGTTTATTCAATCCCCCTCCTGAAGTTCCTACCCAGGAAGTATTATCCGACGATATTAACAGAGAAAGAATCTTATCATTCAACGCTGCCCGGGAATTTTCAGAATCGGAAAAAGCTGCACTAAACTTTCCGGTATTTTCATCAAACTTGTTCAGACCTCCGCCATACGTTCCAACCAAAAATTTTTTATTTTCAACTTTTAAAATTGTGTAAACACGATCATCCGAAAGTGAAGAAGGATCAGATGGATTATGACTGTATGCTTTAAATTGGGGTACTCCGGAAGTATTCTCTGAAAATGAAAGCTCATTTAACCCACCTCCAAACGTTGCAACCCAAATTTTATTTTCGGATTCTATAAAAATATCGAGCACCTGGTTAGCCGAAAGTGAGTTGCTATCTTCCGGTACATTTTTAAATAAATCTATCTTACCGGTGATGCTATTAATTCTGTTTAACCCTCCGCTGTAAGTCCCGATCCAGATATTTCCGAATTTATCTTCAGCTATTGATCTGATATGGTTATCACTGATTTCAAATTTTTTGCTGCCAGATTTTTTATAAATCTGTCGCTGCTTTGTTTTGAAGTTTAGAACATTTAAACCACCTCTGTATGTTCCGACCCAAAGATTTTCTTTACTATCCTTGAATAAAGACCAGACTACATCATCGTTGAGCTTTAGACTACCGGTTGATTTGCTATTGATAATACCAAATTTCAATTTAAATTTTTGAATTTTTGTAACGCCTTCACCAAGATGTGAGCCGGCCCATAATATTCCGGATCTGTCAACAAAAAGTGAAAGTATTTCGACATCAGGAAAAACATTTTGCGGCGAAGAGATTTTACTGAAATTTATAAAACTATCATCGCTGATATTGAATCTGTCAATTCCACCGCCGAATGTTCCAACCCATAAATATCCATCCGGATTCTGCTGAATAGCCATCACCGTGTTATTTGAAAGATTACTATTCTTTTGATTATAACTAATGAACTTAGCTTCGTCTGGAGGGAGTTTATTATTGAATGAATCAAGTTTATTCAGTCCGCCGTAGAAAGTACCGATCCAGATGTTTTGGTCTTTATCTTCAAAAAGAGTAATTGTTTTATTGTCACTAAGTGAGTTTTTATTTTTTTTATCTGATGTATAATGGAGAAAACTTGCTGGTTTTGAATTTTCCTGGTGACGTTCAGCAGATTCATCCTGATTCAACTTGTTTAACCCGCCTCCAAAAGTTGCAATCCATATATCACTATTTGTGTTTAATAAAATATCAAGTATTCTATTTGAACTTAAGCTTGTTGGATTATCCTTATCGTATGAAATATGTTTGCCTGTTTTATTTTTCCGGTCGAATTTTACTATACCGTTTCCCCAGGTTCCTATCCATAAAAATCCTTCGTTGTCTTCAGTTATTGATGTAATTGTATTTATCTGATTACGCGAGAAAGCAAGAGGGTATTCATAAAAATTTGTGTCGGGATTTTTTGTCGATGAGAAAAAATCGCTCGCAAAATATCTTTTGAAATCTTCGGTCTTCCTGTCAAAACAATTAAAATATCCATTTACAGTTCCCACCCAGATAAATCCTTCACTATCTTCGTAAAGTGCTGAGATAAAATTATCGGAGATTGAAGTATTGTCAGATGGGTTATTTACGTAAACTCTGAACTGATAGCCATCATAGCGGTTAAGTCCATCAATTGTTCCAAGCCACAAATAACCCTGCTGATCTTGTAACATCGCAAAAATAGTACTTTGTGAAAGCCCGTCTGCATCAGTAAATTGTTTGAAGATATATTCTTCAGTCTGAGGAAATGAAGAGATGGAAAGGAATAAAAACAGTATTACTTTTATAATGTTCATAGAATTAGAAGAAGTATCATCCATATTTCTCTTAGGCGAAATATAGTAAATTGAATCATCATTTTAATTATAACTTAGCTACGTATAGTTTGGGTTTCAATGAACTTTCATTTTGTACAACTTAGTGACTTAGCGTCTTTGTGGCTTAATTTCTTACTTATTTGTTTGCTACGAAACTGCCTGCCGGCAAGGCAGGGTCACAAAGAAATCATCAAATGCGTAAGGTTAATTATAATAAAAAATTGCTCATGTAGCTTTACACATTAAATTAATTGATTGCAACATTATTTTTTTAACAAAAACGTATGAGAAAAAAACTATCAGTCGAAACTATCAGACGTTTTTCTTCTGAAAAGTTTCATAAAATTTATTCTTTACCAATTGTAATTCTAATGCCTCACAGCAGATGTAATTGCCGTTGCGTGATGTGTGATATCTGGAAAGGGAATAATAATGTAAAGCAACTCGAAGAAAGCGATATTGAAAAATTATTAGTCTCAATGCACAGGTTGAACACAAAAATTATTGTTATGTCTGGTGGTGAAGCTCTTATGCATCCTAATTTCTTTAGGCTGTGCGAAATAATTAAAGCACAAAAAATTAAAATTACTCTACTATCTACCGGTTTGCTTTTGAAGAAATACGCTTCCGAGATTTTTTCAAAGACTGATGAAGTTATAGTTTCATTGGATGGTTCAAAAGAAGTGCACGATAAAATTAGGAACATTCCAAACGCTTTTGATAAATTGAAAGAAGGAGTGCAGGAGTTAAAAAAAATAAATCAGAAATTTAAAGTAACGGCACGCTGCGTAATTCAAAAAGAAAATTTTGAAGACTTTCCAAACATAGTTGATGCTGCAAAAGAAATAGGACTTGATCAAATCAGTTTTCTAACTGCTGATGTTACAACCGATGCGTTTAACCGACCCGAATTATGGGATGATCAAAAAGTTGGTGAAGTTAAATTATCCCGAGATGAATTACCAAAGTTTAAAGAGATCATTGAATCACTAATAACTACGTACGCGAATGATTTCAAAACAAATTTCATTGCTGAATCACCCGATAAAATAAGACGATTTTACCATTACTATGCGGCGTATTATAGTGAGAGCAAATTTCCGAAGATGAAGTGTAATGCCCCGTGGGTTTCGGTTGTAATAGAAGCGGATGGAAGTGTGCGTCCTTGTTTCTTTCATCACGTAATTGGTGATATCAGGGAAAATTCTCTGGCTGAAATTATAAATTCAGAAAAATCAATATCATTCAGAAAAAATCTTGATGTTGCTACTAATTCAATCTGCGAGAAGTGTGTCTGTTATCTTAATCTTTCTCCGTTCGCAAAGTTATAACGGCAGTACTCTTCTTCTAAACCCGTACTACCTGGTACTATTCGCTGTTGCTTTTAATGCTAAATATAAAATGATTTTCTCCCCACGTTTTTTTATGAATCACTTCTTCCATCCTAAAATTAAATTCTTCGGCAATTGAATTTATCATTTCCAGATCAGCTTCATCTGATAGCACCATAATTACATTTGTGTTCTCGTAAATATTTGTTCTAAGCTGATCAAACAATTTTCTGAAATACTGAAAATCATCTCCTCCATACCAGGCAAATTCTTTTTCACTCGCTGGAGTTCTTTTGTAGTAAGGCGGGTTGATAATTATATAGTCATATCGCCTTTGTGGTATATCATCAAAAAGATCTGAGTGAACTACTTCAACATTTGCATTCGTCATCTTTACATTTTTCTCGATATTATAAACTGCAGTAAGACTTATATCGGATGCAGTAACATATCCACCTTTATTTGCCGTAATAATTGAAATCAATCCTGTACCAGCACCAAGTTCGAGAACATATTTTTTCTGAAATTCTAAATTCTCAATATAACCGAGCAGAAGTTTTGTGCTGAAGAAAAAACCCGGATGAAAAACTCCCGGAAATACTGTGACAGTTGCCCCTTTGTAACTGTAGCTTCTTTCTTTTGACAAATACTTTTCTGATGCGGGATATAGAATTCTGAAGGCAATACTTTTTAATAAACTTTTCTTTTTTTGAGGTTTCATTCAGTGTAAAATCCTTCCACTTCCGGTCTTCTATAATTCAGCCAGAATTTTTGAAGAGCCTTAAGCTCATACGGGAAATTATAAAAGTTGGTTTTATATCTTACTGAAGAAATAATTTTCATAACCTTTTTTTGGAAAGAAGTCAACTTGAAATCCGAAACAGTTGGGTATTGAGCATTGATAACTGTTTCAAAATTTAAAATCTTATTAACCATTTCCGCTGTAAGCCATGGAGTTAACGGATTTTTCCTCAAATCAAAATTTGCCCATTCAGGATTAAGCCAGTCTTCAAGCTTTTCAGGAAATCTGAATCCTGTTTTGACCACTTCGTTGTAAAGCTCAGATCCTTCTGTCGGTACAGGGCTATAAACATAAATAATTATTTCTGTATCAGGATTTATTTCTTTTATCTGTTTTATGAATTGAATATCCTCATCAATCTGCTGCATAACTTTTTCAGGAGTTTCTGCAGGAAGTCCAAGTACAAAAGAATATTCTGGTATGATATCAAACTTTTTCATCCTGGCAGCAAATTTTTTTATTTGTTCACCGGTTTGAGTTCCGCCTTTATCCATTTGTTTGAGTATTGCATCGTTGCCGGTTTCTGCACCAAAGAAAATCATTCTGCATCCTGCTTCTCTCATTAAAGCAAGAGAGTCATCGCTGTATTTATGTATCGTATCAATCCTGCCTTCGCCCCACCAAATAATATTTTCATTCTTTATCAGATTAGAAAACTCAACTGTTCTTTTCTCTGAGACAAAAAAATTGTTATCGTGGAATTCAACTGCATCTGCTCCAAATTTATCTTTCAGATATTTGATGTCTTTATAAATAAGCGAAGCTGATTTTCCTTTCCATCTTGCTTCATAGATCGGAACAACAGCACAGAAGGAACATGTAAACGGACATCCGACACTTGAATGATAAGCTGCAGTTTTTGTTCCAAGAAAAGTTTTTCCAAGGTAGTGTTTCATCGGATACAAATTATTCAGCTTGTCGTAAGGAAGCGCAGGCAGAGTATCCTGATCAATTAAATCTGCTTTCGGAGTTTTTATGAATTCATTATTCTTTTTATAAATCAAATTCCTAACGGAAGAAGTGTCGTGATTATTTTCTAATGCAGCAAGAAGTTGTGGAAAGGCTTCATCACCCGGTCCGTTAATAACGTAATCAACAAATCCAGAGTTGAGGGCTACTTTATATTGATTGGCTGGAAAGTATCCACCCCAGATATTTATCACATCCGGGAAATTCATTCCTTATTTTTTTGGTGATAAGGAATTGCCTGCTTTGGTTGCAAGCCCGGCATAACCGTGCAGCCAAAATATTTGTATTCACCTGTAACAAGGTAATTGGATATCGTCTTCCAGGGATCTTTCTCAAGATTTCCATCTACAAATATATAATCATACTTGCCCTCAATGGATGCACCAACCTGCAAAATTGAATTTGGAATTCTGTATTTTGAGTTGGCACTTCGTGGATTGAATAATATTACTTTGTTCATTAAATAAGAATTTTTTTAACAGCTAAATTAAATAGGAAAAATTTTACTTTTATTTTAAAACCATAATGAGATTTATTCAAATTAAGAACCATCAGCAATTGCAATGAAAGTTACATTCGTAAATTACTACTATGACAAAGATATACCAATTGATAATTATTTAATTAAATATCCAACTATTCATGGGTGGTGCAAAGCTTTAATGCATTTGGGAACTCAGGTGGATGTTTATCATCGCTTCAGCAAGGATGGTGTTATTCAGAAAGACGGGGTCAATTATTTTTTAATTAAAGACGATAAAAAGTTTAACCTGAATTGGAATGAGAATCCAAAATCATTTCATGAAAAGATTTCAAATGGGAATAATGAAATAATTCATATCAATAGTTTTCGTTACGCTTATCAGGCATCGTTACTCAAACAGAAAATTCCTTCAGCAAAAATTATAATCCAGCATCACGCAGAAAAACCCGGACATATAATAAAGCGTTTTCTTCTTCGGAAATTTTCTTCTTCAGTAGATGGATTTATTTTTTCTTCAAAAGAGATTTATGAAGATTGGCTTGCTAAAAAAATAATCCCGAATGGAAAATATTTTGCCGAGATAATGGAAGGCTCTTCAGATTTTACTTATAAAAATCGTGATGAAGCAAGATTGATAACCGGCATATCAGGAAAACCTATACTTTTATGGGTTGGCAGATTAAATGAGAACAAAGACCCAATTACTGTGTTGGCAGGATTTACAAAACTGCTAAATGATTTTCCGGAAGCGCGACTTTATATGGTGTTTTCCGATGATCAACTAAAGCAACAAGTTCTGTCAGTCATTGAACAAAATTCAATTTTAAAAAAATCCGTAACGCTTCCCGGATTTATTAATCACAAAGAAATTGATAGTTATTACAATAGTGCCGATTACTTTGTCTTGGGCAGCCACTATGAAGGTTCAGGCTTTAGTTTGGTGGAAGCAATGTCGTGCGGTGTTGTTCCGATTGTTACCGATATTCCATCGTTCAGAATGATAACGAACAAAGGACAAATTGGTGGATTGTGGAAATGCGGAGATGCTGATTCATTTTATAATATTGCAAAAAAAAATATTATCAAGCCTTTAGAAGTTGAATCGAAAAAATGTGTGGATTACTTTTCTGATAACCTGAGCTTCCCGGCTATCGCAAAAAAAGCTAAAATGTTTTATGAGAGTTTAGTTAATAACTCATCTAACGCAGTGAAGTAACTAGTACAGAGATGCCATCTTTATATTTTATTAAATTTCAAACAAATTTAACATTAACAATTCAATTCAAGTTCCGACTTAATTATTGAAAAGATGGCATCTCTTGGTTTTGCGTAAGGTGAATTAATAATTAGTTGGATGAAATTCCGTAGAATGAAGCATATCTTTCAACTGTTTCCGGTAGTGGAAATAAATTAACAGGTTCAAAGTTCAAATTTTCACTCAATAGTTTTTTAGTGATTCTGATAAAATCATTTTCATCTCTGGCAATAAACCATTTAGGATGTTCCTGAGCATAGCCCACATTGAATGAAACTAAGTTCATTCCGTTTGCAAGTGCTTCTGCAAAAACAAATCCTGAACCCTCAAACTTTGATGGGTGAATTAATATCTTACTTCTTTGCATCAGCTTAAAAATTTCTTTACGATCAATTAAGCCGGTGAATTCGAGATTATTTGCTATTCCATAAGCTTCTGCCATTTCTTTTAATTTAGTTGATTGAGGACCTGTTCCGACAAGCTTGCATCTCAAATCAGGTTTCTTCTTCACAATTTCTGCTATTGTTTTTATAAAGAGTGAATAATTTTTTAAAGGAATTAGCGAACCAATTCCTAATAAATCAACATCCCTTTCATGAGAGTTTATTTGTTGGTCATCAATTCCCCAATGAATAATTTCGTCAACCGCTCTGTTTGTTAAATTCAAAAAGTTCTGTGCTTGATTTTCTGATAAAGCTATGATTTTGATCTTTTTACTTTCTGAAAGTTTTAAATATCTGTTATTCGCTTTAACATCCTGTCCCATCAGTGTGCAAATATGCTGACAGCCAAATCTTTTAGATAAAATGTTACCGATCATCGCACATTCACCCAGCCAAAGTGAGTGAACCACATCAACCGGATTTGTTTTGTGAATTTTTTTTGCTTCTCGAATGGCTTTTAACCAAACGAAAGGCTTTTTGAACTTCAAATTATTTCCACCAAGTGGATTAATGGTAATCCCTTTCCAGTTGTAAGTCTCATGTTGATAGGGATATTGAAATGAGATGACTGAAATATTTATCAGAGGAAATTCTGATCTAAATTTACTTAAAAATTCCTGTAACGGAGGAATACAATTAAAATCATTTTCGTCTTTAGGAAAGCCCGGCACTAAATAAAGTATATGAGTTGCTGCATTCATTTTTTTATTTTTATCCATGGAAAAGGGGAGTCCTTGATAGAGAACAATCTTTTCAATCTTCCGGTAATTGAATGCGGAGCGTAAAGAATATTATAATTATAACCAGTCAGTACATCCCAGGAATGATGGTGATAATTTTCTGCCATTTCCCTAAAACTCATTGATGAATAATATTCCTTTGTTCGTTGTCTGGCATTAACTACTTCCGCCGGGGTGTAAACAGGAGAATCAATAATATGAACCTCACCATTTTCTTTCAATAACTCCAGGCACCGATCCACAAGAGTTTTTAAATCAGTAAAGTACTGGATAGCAGCATTGATTATTATTACATCAAAAAAAACATTAGGGAATTCCGATTTAAATATGTCTGCATAAATGAATTTCAGATTATCAGAGTTAAAAACTCTTTGCGCTTGTGTTAATTCGGTCAGGTTTATATCAACACAATAAAAATTGTGAGTAAATGATCTTGAAAGCTGTCCGCAAAACCATCCGTTGCCGCATCCAAGATCGAGAATATTAAGTTTCAGTTCTTTTGATTGGAGATATTTTCTGAATCGTTGAAAAGATTTAGCTCTTAAATTCCATTCCTTTTTATGTGGATTGGATACAGAAGCAAAAGGCAGGTTTAGTAATTCCTCATCAGAATAAATTCTTTTTTCCTTCTCTCTCACTTTCAAATAAATAGATTCAAATTCATTATTTATTTTGGTGAGAATATAAACACCATTGCGATTGTCGGCAGAGTTTAATTTGAAGTCATCCATTTCGATTTTCGTATCCACAACATTCCAGCTTTAGCGGCATATGATTTTAATTTTAACTTTAATACTTCTGCACCGTTAGACCCATTATTTTTTTTCTGATGTAGCCTAACTTCATTAACTACACGACGGACTGCAAAGTCATAGTATTTCTTCGGGTAAGTTCTTACAAAGTCTCTATCCCTGTCAGTTTGTTTTTCCCAATCGAATACGTTGACCTGGTTGGATTCAATTTCCCCGAAAAATTCCGTACCCTTAATCGGGTAAGCTACTGTAATTGTAAAATGATCAGGGTTGGATTTTTTCAGGTGGCTGATTGTTTCTTCAATATCTCTTTCTGTTTCACCGGGATATCCAAGCATAATAAAAGTGCCGGCTTCAATTCCATATTTTCTGGAAAGCTGAATCATCTCACGAACTTGCTCAACTTTTACTCTCCTGTCCATCGCATCTATTATTCTTTGTGAACCACTTTCTGCACCAATCCAAACTCTGAAGCACCCCGATTCTTTAATTGTTTTTATAACATCTTCGTTCAATCTGTCAGCACGAGTTATGCACTCATATTTTATTTTCAGATTACTCTTTTTCAGTTCTTCATTGAAACCCGATAACCATTTATGACTTATTGTAAAAACATCATCAACAAACCAGATGGTGTCCGGATTGTAATTTGCTTTTATATGTTTTACTTCCTCGACAACTTTTTGAGGTGATCTTCTCCTGTAAGTTAAACCATATACCGCCCGGCTGCACCATCGGCAAGTGTAAGGGCAGCCTCTCATAGTGCTGACAGAAATTGCATTCTGGCCATGACGTTTTTTCCAGGCATCCTGATATTTACTTATATTTATTCCTTCCCGGTTTGGAACCGGCAATGTGTTAATATCCGAAATTAATTTTCTTTCTGGATTGAAAACTATTTTACCGCCGTCATCCTTAAATCCAATACCATTTATTTCTTCGAAAAGAATTTTAGAATTCTTCTGAAGACTGCGTACTAATTCAAGTGTAGTTTCCTCACCCTCACCGATTACTATGAAGTCGGCACCATGTTCAAGTAAGTCAGTTGCGTTGTAACGTACTTCCGGCCCGCCAAGAATAATTTTGGCATTCTTGATTGAGTCAGTAGATTTAATGAACCTAATGATCTCAAGAACATTTAGCTTTGTCACGAGATTAACATATATAGCAACGCAGTCCGGCTTTTCTTCAATTAAATATTTTTTCAATTCATCTTTGGAAGAAAAAGTCGTGTCAAATATTTTATTTTCAATTCCATTTTCTTTTAAGAAAGCAGAGATATAGAGGATACCTAATGGAGGGTAGGGTTTCATAATCCTTTGCTCGGCAGGATCATCGTTCAGAAAATAACCGTGTGTAAGAATTAGTTTCATGACTTCACCTGGAATTGAATCAGGTAATGATCGGATGAGCCGGAAAAAAAACTGAATCCATAAATTGCTTGTTCTAATTTTTTCAGAGCGTTAAATATCTTATTTCTGGAAGAAAAAAAGTTATCCAGATATGATGGTGGAATGAAAAATCCTACAGGTTTGACTGATATTAATTTAAAGTTTTGCGCAAAAATCTTTTTTACTTTTAATGGTGAATGATAGTAAATATTTACATCTGAACCATTGAGTTTTACGGCTATAGCTTTTTCAGAAAACCTTCTGAAAGCTTTTTTGAAATTCAGTTTCAAAAGGAAATAGAATGTTTCCCAAAAACAAAAAGTTGGCATTATCACCATTATTATCTGCCCATTTGGGTTGAGTAACTTTGTTATTTCTGTAGACAGCTTTTCCATTTCCTTAAATGATATACAATTCAACCCGCCAAAGTTTGAAAAAATCAAATCGAATTTTTCATTGAATACTGTGTAATCAATTTTGCTTATATCGAGCTTCATAGTTTTAATGAGCGAATCCAGACCTGCATCACTAATTTTTTTTTGTGCAATTGCCAGCATATTTTCTGAAATATCAGTAGCTAAAACATGATGCCCTCGCTTACCAAACCACACCGCATCTTCACCTGTTCCACAATTCAATTCAAGCACATTCAATTTTTCTCCCGATGATATAGATCTTTCAAGGTAATTCCAGACTATGTTTCTTTGAGCTTTACCAATGAAGCTATTCGTAAATGATGCATCATAATCATTTGCAATTGTATCGAAAGCCTGCTGCATCAGCTTACTTTTTCTAATCTCTTAAGCTGGAAGGCATCAAGAAGAGTCATCGGGGAATAATAAACTAAAGCCGCGGCAGAGCGGAGTTTTTTTCTGTTAACGTTGAAAGGATTAAGAATCAGATTTTTCAGATTTAAAAAACTTTGCTTGCGTCTGTAAACTTTATGAACATACCTGTGAAGTTTTTTATAGTATGAAGGAGAGAAAGTGCCTTTGTACATAAGAGCAAGTTCATCTGAATCCGTCCAGTTAGTTTTCACTTTCAATTGCTCTTTTACTTTGTCGTAAAATTTTGTTCCCGGTAGGGGATAGGAAACAGAAATACCAATTTCTTCAGGCATCAGATCAAGAACCATGTTAATTGTCTGTTCAATGTCATTCTTTTCTTCACCGAGATAACCAAATTGCAAAAAGAAAGCCGGTCGGATTCCATTTTTTTTCAGAAGTCTTGTCGCTTCATAAATTTGTTCAACTGTTGTTCCTTTATCCATCGAATCAAGAATTTTTTGAGAGCCGGATTCTGCACCAACCCAGACTGTTTCTGCTCCTGACTGAGCAAGTGCTGTAATTGTATCCTCCTGCAAAAGCAAATCAACTCTTGACTGAATTTTGTATTTGAATTTCAGATCTTTTGATTTTACAATATCTCTGAATTCCTGAACCCAGCCGGGTTTCAAACCAAAAATATCATCGCACATCCAGAAATGATTCACGTCAAAGTTCTTCATTAAGTATGCAATTTCTTCAGCTACTTTTTTTGGGGAACGAGAATTATACCTGTTGCCGTAAATCGGTTTTGCGCACCAGTTACATTTGAATGGACATCCGCGGGTCGTCGCAATGTTAAGTGAAAAATACCCGTAATTTTCAATCCATATTTTTTTATAAGATGGAACATCAATCAAATCCCATGCAGGCATCGGGAAGGTGTCGAGTTCTTTAACTATTTGTCTTGCTGCAGTTCGGATAATTTTTTCGTTTTCCTTATATGCAAGTCCATCAATGTTATTAAATATCGTTTCACCTTTATCTAAAGAAGTAACAAGTTCTTTAAGAGTTACTTCACCTTCACCAATAACTACAAAGTCAACACCGTGGTCAAGATACTTTTCAAAATGATCTGCAGCGTCCGAGCTTGAAGCGATTACTCTCAAACCATTATTTTTGGCAATCTCAGCCATTCTGAAAGCTGCTTCACGCATGTTAGTCAGACACATTTTCGTCAGGTAATTAAATCCGTCATCATAAATCACGAGATAATCAGGCTTTTCATTTTTAATAACGGGAATTATTTTTTCGGGGGAATCAAGTAGTGCAGTATCAAACAGTGAAATATTGTAACCGGCTTCGCGCATAACTGCGGCAGCATAAATTGTCCCAAGCGGCGGGTAAGGTTGTTTGGTGTTCCATTGCTTGGTATCGAACCTGTAGAAATATGAGTGTGTGAAAAGAATTTTTTTCATTTGGGTCAAAGCGAAATTCTAAGCTTCTGCTCCAGTGATTTTATTTTGTTGTCATACTCCTCTAAAACTTTCTTCTGAAAAAATTTTGGATGATGCTTGGATTCTTTCTTTGATGACTTAAATGCAATCTTGAATTCATCCGGATTATAATTTTTATACTTTCTTTTATTATACTTTTCAAACAGTGCCATCGCAAAGTCATCTATTTTATCACCAAGACTTTTGCTCAGGATCTTTTCTAAAGATGATTTAAGCCATCCATTTTTTTTCTCGATTATTTCCTTTGTTCCTCTTTTAGGAAAATTAGGATAAAATTCTTTGGCCCAGCTATTTTTTTCGTAGAACTGCTCATAAAAGTCTTTTCCGAATGTAGGCAGAAGCGTTACCGTTTCAGTTGCTGTAAATATATTTTTTTCGTGAATTTCAAGATTTTCTGAATCAACAAAATAATTAATGCAAAATATCTTTTTTGAGTTGAATAAAACTATCTTTTTAAACACCATCAACATTAATTTTGAAAACCAAACCCTGTTTGGATGAGTAATAATAAAGTAATCGATATCAGAATCTTCTTCCATGAAACCTTTTGAGATTGAACCCGAAAGCAAAATACCCCGAATGAATGGAAATCCTGATATAAAACCAGAGACTCGTCTGGCAGTTTTCAATCTCTTCTCTGCTAGGTCATTACCAGTTTTTCTGCGATTGATGTAGTTATCGTTATTCTTAAGCAGGAAGAATTCGTCTTTCTGATAAACAAATTGATGTGCAGATAAATTTTTTAAAACACTTTTTACTTCATCGAGGCTGGTATGGTTATCTCCCAGATTATAATAAATTTCATCAGCAGTTAATGGATAGGAAAAAATATCATAGTAAGCGAGAGTACGCAAAATACTTCGCCTCAAACGTGTTAATTGATGGTCGTTATCCAAATTATTCTTAAATCTTTGTTTATTAAAGAGGTTCTCCTAATTCTGCCTTCAAGTTAAGAAAATTATAGTATAGTTCTCAAGTCCTCTCACGGGGTTATTAATTTTAATTGAGTGAATTTTGACAAGTATTTACTATTTTAATTTTTATGAGAAATAAGAATTATTTGCCACCGAAAAAGAAATACGGCGGATTAAGTATTTTGTACGGAATTACCTTCCTTTCTCCATTAACATATTCGATGATTGTGTATGAAATGGATGTAGTTCAAAGGATGGTCTTCTTTTGTCTTTCACTTATTTTATTCCTGGTATTTATTCTCAAACTAAAAACTGATGATTCAATCCGGCTTCATAAGTATTTGACTGTTTTGATTATTCTGTTTCCTTTTACTTTTCTTACAGCCTTCGTGAACGACAGCGAGTCGCTGCTGCTTTTAAAATTTAGTGATATAATCATTCCGCTTTCAATTATCCTGCAATCTTCAATAGTGTTTTTCATTCTTGGTGAAGAAAAATTTTTTAGAGTAGTTTCCTACGCTGTGGTGATACTATCAACCGTTTTCAGTTTAATTGGTATATTAGAAATTCTTGAGATAAATATACTTTCACTACCGACTGTCGTTCCACCAGGTTCTGTGCTGGGGCACAGAGGTTTTGCTGCTGAGTATCTGTTGTCTGCAATACCATTCATTTTAATTGCAAATGAATACATCAAAAAAGATAAAAAGTATCTGTTAATAGTTTCGGCGATGATTAATATTTCATTTTTGCTTTTTACCCGCAGTCGTGCCGGACTAATAATCTTAATTTTTTCTGTCTTAATCTATATTGCTTTCATTTTTATTAACAGAAAGAAGGGAAGGAGATTAAAAACGTTGATTCCGGTTTTGGCAGTGGTAATTAGTTCTTTCTTCATTTCCTTAATTCCGGTTAAAATTGGTGAGAGACCAGACTTTACATCTACGGCAGATACTTTTTTTGACGAAAATTTTAAAAGTAATATGCTTCGCCTGAATTTTCTGGATGCTACTTTACAAATGATTAAAGAAGATCCAGTCATGGGTAAAGGATTGTTTAAGTGGAGTGGGTACTATCCTAAATATCATGGCGAATATTTTAACGACAAAAATTTGTTCTATGTTCATAACGTACATGCTCATAATGATTTTCTTGAAATATTTGCTGAGAGCGGTTTAGCATCTGCATTAATTTTTGCGCTGATCTATTTTACAATTGCTTTCATACTTTTTAAAAGAAGCTGGAAAAATGAAAAATACTTTCCGTTGTTTTTAACTATTCTTATTACTGCCGGATTTTCTTTTTCTTCTTTCCCTAATCATAAATTTGCATCATATTTTCTTGCGGCAGTGGTGAGTGGAACGGCTTTGGTTTCTTCTGCTGAATATGGGAATAAGAGCATTACAATAAAATTTGATAATCTTAAATGGGTTCTGCTCGTTCTGATATTTCTTGGAGGGATTGTTTCTTACATTAAGCTCAAATCAGAAATAAGCTACGGACAAGCAATTTACCTGAAGGAAAATAGGCAATACCCATTAATGCTTCAGAAGTTGGAAGAAATATCAAATATTTTTTATCCGCTGGATTCATCAAAACAACCTGTTGATTATTATCGGGGTATAGCAAATTCCTATTTGGGAAGAAATGCAGAAGCGTTGAATAATACTCTCTCTGCCCGGCAATTAGCACCATTTAATCCAATTGTTTGGCGAAATATAGCTGGTGCATACCGGTCATTGGGAAATATTAATAGTGCTGTTGAACAATATGAAAATCTCAGGCATCAATTCCCAAATTACATAAATGCTCAACTTAATCTTCTCGACATATACATTGAATTGGGACATACTGAACAAGCTAAACTTCTCTACTCAGAAATTTCAGGCAAATCTCCTGACAATCCACGCCTTCAAGAATACAAAAATAAATTTCCGACCGACTAAAGCTCAAAAATCCCTAATTATTTCAAAGTAGGTGAGCTTTTTCACAGGTAATAGCTTGGGGTGAGTTTTCATTTTCTTATTTTTGGGTTAGAAATTATTCGCTTTCCCGCAAATCGGGAGTCTTTTCTCAAATGCAAATAAAGAGGGAATTATGGAAAAACTTCTTCTCCTCGGTGCCGAAGCAATTGCTCAGGGCGCGATAGACGGGGGAAT
Organism: uncultured Ignavibacteriaceae bacterium; assembly: GCA_963698525.1. Lineage (GTDB taxonomy): Bacteria > Bacteroidota > Ignavibacteria > Ignavibacteriales > Ignavibacteriaceae > IGN2. Next base: position 54,191 of record CAVORE010000008.1, read on the forward strand.
GTCTGGTATTTATGCTTATCCCGGTACACCTTCTACAGAAATAACTGAATATGTTCAACATAATAAAACGGCAATAGAGAGAAATATTCATCGGCAGTGGTCGGCTAATGAGAAGACTGCAATGGAAGCAGCTCTTGGAATGAGCTACGCTGGAAAACGTGCAATGGTTTGTATGAAGCACGTAGGATTAAATGTTGCTGCCGATGCGTTTATCAACTCTGCAATTACCGGTGTTAACGGCGGATTGGTTATCACAGTTGCAGATGATCCATCTATGCATTCATCTCAGAATGAACAGGACTCACGCTTCTTCGGAAAGTTTGCGATGATTCCAATCCTTGAACCTGCAAACCAGCAGGAAGCTTATGATATGGCTTATGAAGGTTTTGAGCTGTCTGAAAAATTCAAAATTCCTGTGTTGATAAGAATTACAACCAGACTTTCTCATTCTCGCTCAGGAGTTGAAAGAAGGGAAATCAAAAAGGAAAATAATCTTACTTACCCCGAAGATCCTATTCAATTTGTTCTTCTTCCATCAAATGCAAGAAAGAGATACAAAGGATTGCTATCCATTCAATCTCTGATTGAGCAGGAATCGGAGCACTCAGTTTATAATACCTATTTTCCCGGAAGGGATAAATCACTCGGCATAATTGTTTGTGGAATTGCATTTAATTATTTGAAAGAAAATTATCAGAACAAAGGTTGTCCTCATCCAGTTCTTCAGATTAATCAATATCCACTTCCTTTTACAAAAGTAGAAAAAATAGTTAATGAATGTGAAAAAGTTCTTGTTCTGGAAGATGGTTATCCATTTGTTGAAGAGCAGTTAAGAGGCTTCCTGAATATTAACGCAAATATTATTGGACGACTGAATGGCACAATTCCTCGTGACGGCGAATTGAATCCTGATATTGTTGCTAAAGCATTGGGCAAAGAAGTTAAACAAGGATTACCGGTTCCAAAAGTTGTTGCTAACCGTCCGCCTGAACTTTGTTCCGGTTGCAGTCACCGTGACATTTACAACGCACTTAATGAAACGATGAAAGAATTCGGTAAGCAAAAAGTTTTTTCTGATATTGGTTGTTATACACTTGGTGCATTGCCTCCCTGGAATTCAATTAATTCTTGTGTTGATATGGGTGCATCAATCACCATGGCAAAAGGTGCTGCTGATGCAGGTGTTCGTCCTTCAATCGCAGTTATTGGTGATTCAACTTTCACACATAGCGGAATGACCGCGCTTCTTGATTGTGTATATGAGAATACTCCTGTTACAGTTATCATTTCGGATAATGCAACTACCGCAATGACAGGCGGACAGGCATCTCACGCAACAGGAAGACTTGAAGAAATTTGCATCGGTCTAGGTGTTAAATCGGAACACGTTAAAGTTCTTACTCCTCTTCCTAAATATCATGAAGAGATGGTAAAATCCTTACGAGAAGAATTTCTTTATGAGGGAGTATCTGTAATTATTCCGAGAAGAGAGTGTATTGTGCAGGCAGTTGCGAAGAATAAGAAAGAAGGAAAATTGAAAAAAGAGGAGATTGAATCGTGAAATCAGATATAATCTTAGCAGGTGTCGGAGGTCAGGGAATACTTTCTATTGCTGCAACAATAGGAATGGCAGCCCTTGAAAATCATCTTCATTTAAAACAGGCAGAAGTTCACGGGATGAGTCAGCGTGGTGGAGCCGTTCAATCTCATTTAAGAATTTCCCCGAACGAAATTTCAAGCGACTTAATTCCACTCGGTAGAGCCGATTTAATTATTTCCGTTGAGCCGATGGAGTCACTTCGTTACCTACCATGGCTTTCTGAAAATGGCTGGCTGGTTACAAATACAACTCCTTTTGTCAACATACCTGATTATCCAGATATGAAAGAGCTGCTTGCAGAAATAGAAAAACTTCCTCATCATATTGCTATAAATGCAGATGAAATTGCCCGGCAGGTAAAGTCGCTCCGCTCATCAAATATAGTAATGCTGGGTGCTGCTTCACCTTTTCTGGACATTCCTTATGAAAGTCTTGAAATTGGAATAAAAAAAATCTTTGGAAGAAAAGGGGAGAAGATCGTTCAGTTAAATTTGGATGCGTTAAAAGCTGGTCGTGCATTTGCCTTAGAGCATACACCGGTGGATTTAAGTAATGGTAAATAGAATATTGAACTTAACACCTAGCTGTCTCAAGATGGATCAAAATAAATTACGAGTTTCTTTCTATGAGAACTAAAAGCTTTTTTTAATCATAAGAGAAACTTTTGTGATTGTAAATAATTATTTTTCCACAGTTGAATATCCCATTGCTTTTAGAGCACTATAAAGCCATCTAGAGATATTTAATACCCGATCCTTCAAATTTTCCAATATATCCACATCCATTTTTTTGCAGAATATTAGTTTCTAAGATTATCATAAAAAGTGAATTGTCGGCATAAAAGTTGATTTTCAACAAACGATTTCAAGAGAGGATAGCTTTTAGGGAACCGGATTGTAAGTACAAAAATGACGAAATAGAGATCTGGTAAATAATATATAATGCTCATTATTGAACTTATTTATTACATAATAATCTCGCTATATTCTGGATAGTTACAGAGTTTCTTATAATCCGTTAATATTGAGCCAGGATTTTTTTAATTAAAAGGGCAATCTAGTGTCTAAAAAATTTACTTGTTTTGTAGTTGGTGAAGATTCACTTCTTATTAAATGCTGTGAAACTCTCCTGGATAAGTCGCACGATATATTTGGAATAATCTCATCAAGTCAATCAATAAAAAAATGGGCATCAGAAAATAACATAAAAGTTTATGAGTTAGACGCAAACCTTATTAGTGTATTATCTTCAAAACCTTTCGATTACCTTTTCAGTATTACAAATTTGTCTATCCTAAAAGATGAAGTTATTAATTCTCCTCGTAAAGCGGCAATAAACTTTCACGACGGACCGTTACCAAAATATGCAGGAATCAACGCAACATCCTGGGCATTGATGAATCGGGAAAAGAAATATGCAATTACGTGGCATGAAATAACCAGTGAAATTGATAAGGGCGATATTTTAAAGCAGGTTCATTTGGTTATTGATGATGGAGAAATTGCACTTTCACTGAATGCAAAATGTTTTGAAGCAGGAGCTTCTGCTTTTGAAGAATTAGTTGAGGAACTAGCTAATGGAACTGTCCAGAGAATTAAACAGGATTTTTCAAAAAGATCATATTTCGGCAAATTTAAAAGACCTGATTCTGCTGCAATTATTGATTGGAACAGTGATGCTGAAAGTATTTTGTCATTTGTTCATGCACTAAATTTTGGCAGGTATAGAAATCCTCTTGGACTGCCGAAAATAAAAATTGGTGAAAAGTATTTTCTTATTCCGGAACTTGAAATTACTAATCCAAAATCAAAAGAGGCACCTGGAACAATTACGGCAGCCAATGAAAAATACTTTGAGGTTTCAACAAAGACTAATTCTGTAAGATTTAGTAAAGTTCTTTCAATTGATGGTTTAGCAATTTCATTGGTGAACCTGATCGAGCAATTTTCATTAAAATCAGGAACAAGATTAAATCAGGTTGACGGCGGATCCTCTAAAAGCATAACGGAATTCAATTCAGTTATTGCGAATAAAGAAAATTATTGGATTAGAGAGCTAACAAATCTTGAAGCGATTAATTTTAATTATACAAAGCGAAATTCGAAAAGTGATCATTTAGCTGATCCAGCCGAAGAATATTTAAAGATTTCTAAAAAAGCTTTTAGCACATTTAAGATTGATGAGAACCAACTTCCAACACTTATCCTTTCTCTTTTTTCAATCTTCATTGGTCGCCACAGCGGAAAGAATAATTTTACTCTTGGATATTCTAATTCAGAATTACTGGAGAATCAGAAAAAGTTCGGAAACCTATTTGCAGAGATTGTTCCCGCTAATATTTATTTTAATCCTGAAGAGAGCCTTAATGATGCTGTAATTAAGTTAATTGAGGGATTTAATAAAATTGATAAGAATAAAACATTCATAAAAGATGTTTTCCCACGTCATCCGGAATTATTACACTTTGTAAATGAAGGCGGAGAACCTGTTTATCCAGTTGCTGCTGTGATCATTAAAGATCAATCTGATTTTAAGCCTCAGCCAAGCAACGTATTGACTTTTGTCATTTCCTCAGATTGTAGTACCGATTAAGTTTGTTTACAACTCTGCTTCAATAAGTGTTGATGATATGAAGTTGTTAAAAGAACAGTTTACAGCTTTTATTGAGGGAACCTCTGTTCTTAAAGAATCACCCATAACCGAAATTGCTATTATCTCTTCGGAAGAAAAAAGAAAATTATTAGAAGAATGGAATAAAACGAACACGACATATTCGATTGATAAATGCATTCATCAGCTTTTTGAAGAACAGGTTGTTAAAACTCCTTCGGCTATTGCTGTCTTCTGCAAAGGTGAATCACTTACTTATGATGAACTTAACAAAAAATCAAATCAGCTCGCAAAGAAATTGAAGAAATCAGGCGTCGGTGCAGAAACGCTCATTGGCATTAGTTTGCATAGATCAGTTGATATGATGATAGCTATTCTCGGAGTGTTAAAAGCCGGCGGAGCGTATGTCCCTCTTGATCCTGAATTCCCTAAAGACAGAATTTTATATATGGTTCAGGATTCAAAATGTTCCGTAATCATTACGGAACAAAAATTAAAGAAAGAATTTGACTCTGTTAAAGCAAAGCTCATTTCAATTGATAATGATTGGAAAGAAATTTCAAAAGAATCAGGTGACAATTCTAAAAGTAGTGTTACGTCAAATAATCTATCATATGTAATTTATACATCAGGCTCAACCGGAAAGCCAAAAGGTGTAATGGTTCAACATAGGAATGTAGTTAACTTTTTTGCCGGAATGGATAAGCACATCAAATTCGATCCTCCTGGTGTATGGCTTGCAGTTACCAGTTTATCCTTCGATATCTCGGTACTGGAATTACTATGGACGTTGTGCCGTGGATTCAAAGTCGTTATATATGCTGAAGAAGATTGGAAATCAGAACAACTAAAATCAACAATACTAAAGAATCAGCAGAGAATTGACTTCAGCTTGTTTTATTTTTCAAGTTACGCGAGTGAAAATCCGAATGAGAAATACCGGTTATTAGTTGAAGGAGCAAAATTCGCAGACCAAAACAGGTTTACTGCAGTCTGGACTCCTGAAAGACATTTTCATGACTTTGGTGGATTGTATCCGAATCCAGCAGTAACAAGCGCTGCCCTGGCAACGATAACGAAACATTTGAGAATTATGAGCGGTAGTTGTGTATCCCCCTTGCATCATCCTCTAAGAATTGCCGAGGACTGGTCAATAGTTGATAACCTATCAAATGGAAGAGTAGGAATTTCTTTTGCAGCAGGATGGCAACCTATAGATTTTACTTTGATGCCTCAAAATTACGAGAGGCGCAAGGATATAATGTTTGAGCAGATTGAAATTATTAAGAAATTATGGAGAGGTGAAGCCGTTGAGTTCGATTCACCGATTGGTAAAAAGGTAGGAATAAAAACATTACCGAGGCCGATTCAGAAAGAACTTCCTGTATGGATAACAGCAGCTAATAATCCAGAAACATTTCAGATGGCAGGTGAAAAGGGATTTTATTTGTTAACTCACCTTCTCGGGCAATCAATCGAGGAGCTTGAAGATAAGATTGCAATTTATCGCAAAGCATGGAAATCAAACGGACATCCTGGAAATGGTTACATTTCTCTTATGCTTCATACATTTGTGGGAGAAAATCTTGAAGAAGTAAAGGAAACGGTTCGTGAACCCATGAAACATTATCTTAACAGCGCTGTAAACCTGGTAAAGCTTGCATCGTGGTATTTTCCCACCTATAATAAACTTAACGATAGTTTTAATGAAGCTGCAGAACACCTTACTAAAGAGGATATGGACGCGATCCTAAATCATTCATTTGAAAGATACTTTGAAACCAGTGCCTTGCTTGGAACTCCTGAAACTTGCCTGGAAACAGTAGAAAAACTAAAGAAAGTTGGCGTCGATGAAGCCGCATGCCTTATTGACTTTGGTGTTGAATCTGAAAAAGTGCTTTCGCATTTGCAGTATCTCAATGCAGTTAAAACGCTGGCAAATTTAGGAGTCCGTGAACAAGCTGCCGTGGATGAAGATGAAAATTATTCCATTACTGAATTAATTAATCAACAGAAAGTTACTCACTTACAATGTACTCCTTCGATGGCTAAAATTTTAATGCTTGAAGTTGAGTCTAAAAGAGCACTAAAGAATATTAAATGCTTAATGATTGGCGGAGAGGCTTTCCCGGTTAATCTGGCACAAGAATTAAAAGAAACCGTCAGCGGTAAAATATTGAATATGTATGGACCAACAGAAACTACAGTCTGGTCTTCAATTCATAAAATTGATGAACTAAACGATTCAATACCTATTGGCAAACCGATTGCTAATACTGAAATTTTTATATTAGATAATTACCATCAGTTAGTACCTATCGGAGTTCCGGGAGAGTTGTGTATAGGAGGAGATGGGGTTGTTAGGGGATATTTTGAAAGACCCGAACTGACAAAGGAAAAATTCATAACATTCTCATTAAACGGCACACAAATCCAGAAACGGATTTACAAAACAGGTGATCTTGCCTGCTACAGAAAAGATGGAACAATAGAATTTCTTGGACGACTTGATCATCAGGTCAAAATTCGTGGCTACAGAATTGAATTAGGAGAGATTGAAACAGCACTCGGGAAACACTCACAAATTAGGGAAGCAGTTGTAGTTGTACGGGAAGATAAACCGGGAGAGAAAAGATTAGTTGCTTACCTGGTCGGATCTTCTGGCGTAAATCCTTCTACAATAAATCTTAGGAATTTTCTGAAAGAATCGCTCCCGGAGTATATGATCCCTTCACTTTTTTCTTTCGTGGAAGAATTTCCGCTAACTCCAAATGGTAAAGTAGATAGGAATGCCTTGCCTGAACCTGAATCTGAGAGACCGGCGCTGGACAAAGCATTTGAAACACCGCAAACCCCTACTGAAGTAACACTTGCTAATTTATGGAGTCAGGTTCTTGGTATTGAAGGAATTGGGCTTCACGATAACTTCTTTGATTTGGGTGGTCATTCATTATCAGCGGTTCAGATAACTGTAAAAATTCATCAGTCATACAACATAGATTTATCTTTGCAAACATTCTTTCAGTCCTCTACTCTTAAAGAACTTGCAAATGCAATTGATGAAAAATTACTTGAGCAGGCTTCCGGTGAGCATTTAGAACAACTTTTACGTGAAGTTGAAAATTCAAAATAAAAATATTATCTGAAAAGATAATGAAATCAATAACTAATTATTAGGTGTAAAATGAGGGATGAATTAAAGAGTTTCACTTATCTGGAAGAAATATCTTCAACACTAAAAAACATTTCCTTTCCAACAAGATTTGCAGTAGAAGTAACCGCCGAGTGCAATCTTAAATGTGCCATGTGTCATCATCCGAATATGGTAAGACCGAAAGGGAGAATGCCATTTGAACTCTGGAAAAAATGTGCTGACGAGATTGCAGAAATTTCTCCTTCTACACAGTGCTGGTTCTCTTTTTGCGGAGAACCTCTTCTTGAACCGGAACATTTGATAAAAATGATTAAGTACGGAAAGTCAGTCGGGCTTAAATCACTTAATATCAACACTAATGGAATGTTATTAACTCCCGAATGGGCCGAACCAATTATAGATTCGGGTGTGGACCTTGTTGTAATTGGCATTGATGGATTTTCTGCAGAAGTGTTTGAGAAAATAAGGATCGAAGCTAAAAGAGATGTTGTTTATTCTAATGTTGAGTATTTTCTTGAAGTGAAGAAAAAGCGCGGTTTCGGACCCGAGGTCCAGGTTCAGTTTATAGAGATGGAAGAAAACAAACATGAGCTTGACACATTTAAAAAATATTGGCTGCAGCGAAGTGCAACTATTAAAGCAAGAAGGATGTTAAGCTGGGGAGGAAAATTTGATACGCAGTTATGTGTACCTGAAGATAATCGTATTCCATGTCCATGGTCATGCACAATGATGCACGTATTCTGGGATGGAAGGGTGCCCCGTTGTCCCGGTGATACAGAAGGGGATGAAGGTGCAGGTAATGCATGGGATGAACCGTTATTTAAGCTTTGGGGAAAACTGAGTCCTTATCGGGATCTGCATTTGGAGCATCGGTTTGATGAACTTCCTGACCGTTGCCAAAATTGTACCGACTGGATGACAGGTTCTGCTGAAAGGATAAAACCGTCAGAGACTAGTGAACTAAATGGTGGTATTTGAGAAAAGGAGTAAAAAAATGAAATCAATATTATATCTATGTGGTGCAGGTAATGCTGAAGGTGTTCGTCTTGCATTAAGAGTTAATGAGAAAGAACACCGTTGGGAAAAAATAGTAATTCTTGATGATGATATAAATAAGATTGGCAAGAATATACTTGGGGTGGAAATAGTTGGTCCATTTGATCATTTAACTCAGGTTGATAAAACTAATGAACAAGTAGTTAACTTAGTTGCCAGAACAACCACTAAAAGATATAATGCTGCTGAAAAAATTAAAAAGTACGGATTACCATTTATATCTTTGATTGACCCTAATGTTGATACCTGGGGTGTTGAATACAGTGGCGATGTAACTATTTATCAGAACGTTACTTTTTCTGCTGGTGCATTCATAGACGAAGGTTCAGTTGTTTTTACAGGTGCAGTTGTTGGTCACGGTTGTAAAGTTGGTAAATGTTGTGTTATAGCTCCGGGTGCCGTTCTCAATGCTCGTGTCGAACTTGAAGATGGAGTTTACATGGGAACAAATGCATCAATTCTTCCTGATCTTAAAGTTGGTGCTTGGGCAACTATCGGAATTAATTCAGCTATCGTACAAAATGTACCCGAAGGTGCAACTGCAATGGGAGTTCCTGCAGAATTAGTTATGTTACCGAACAGTTCTCCGTTTCCTGGTTTACCGGTACGAAAGGAAAATATAGATCAAAAAGTAATAATGCCAAAAGCTACTGCGAAGAGACCAAAGTTAAATACAATATTCAAAGAACCGAAGACTGAAATTGACATAGCCATCACAGAAATATTCTCGCAAGTGCTTAAATTAGATAAAATTGGTATTGATGATAACTTTTTTGATATAGGGGGTCATTCACTCTCAGCAGTTCAGATTGCATTTCAACTTAAGAAAAAATTCAATATAAATGTTCCTCTTCAAACATTTTTCGATTTTCCGACGATTGCCGGATTATCCAATAAGATTGAAACTGAATTAATCAGTAGTGCTGATGGCGCTGATCTTGAAAAATTATTGAATGAAATAGAGAATAAATCTCACTGAAATCGAACAGCATCGGTGATATTCACGTTGTTGGAGCATATCTAATCATTAAATTTAAATTATGTTTGAATTCAAGTATATTATTAAAACTCATAGAAATGAATAAAGAATGGATATAAAAGAACGTCTTAAAAATCTTACGCCGGAACAACGGTCGGTATTGTTAAAAAAACTAAGTGAAGACAGAGCCGGTCAGGAATCACCCAAAAGCATGTTTCCTGAAGTAATTATGAACACCGAAGAACGTTATGAGACTTTTCCATTGAACAATCTTCAGCAAGCATATTTAATTGGACGTTCCAACGCATTTGAGATGGGAAATATTCCTTCTGCTGCTTATGTAGAGCTTGAATGTAAAAATCTTGATCTTGATAGATTCAAAGCTGCATGGATGAAACTGATCAACAGACACGAAATTCTTCGCTCCATAGTTAATGAAGACTATACACAACAGATACTTAAAGAATCTCCTGAATTCAAAATTCAAATTAATGATTTAAGATCTGAAGACGGTGAGTTGTTAGAAACCGAATTGAAATCTATAAAGAAAAGAATGCTGCATACGGTTAAGAGTGCCGGAACCTGGCCATTGTTCGAAGTTCAGGTTTCAAAAATAAAAGATGGAATTGATCATGTCCATTTTAAACTCGACTTACTAAACTTTGATGCTGGAAGCATAGCAATACTTTTTAACGAGTTAAAAGAATTTTATTTAGATGCAAACAAAAATCTTCCCGGATTAGAACTTTCATACAGAGATTATCTGATTGCCGAGAAAAAATTCGAGGAAACAGAATTCTTCACACGTTCAAAAGAATACTGGATGAACCGTCTTGCAACTATTCCTCCGGCACCACAATTACCGCTTCGAATAAGTTCGAAGGAAGTTGAAAAGCCTTATTTCATCAGAAGAATAAAAACTATTAATTCTGATAACTGGTTTAAGTTGAAAGCGAAAGCTGCCCGTGAAGGTTTGACCCCAACAGTTTTGCTGTTAACTGCGTACGCCGAAATTCTTGGTTTGTGGAGCACCTCGTTAAGGTTCTCAATTAACATTCCTTTGTTCAATCGTTTTCCTCTTCATCCGGATGTAAATAAAATAATCGGAGATTTTTCTACTGTAGAAATTCTTGAGGTTGATAGAACGGAGAAAGAGTCATTTATAGATCGGGCGAAAAAAATTCACAAACAATTAATTGCTGATCTTGACAGTCGTTACTTTGATGGTGTTGCAGTTTTCAGAGAGTTAGCCAAAATAAATGAAGACGATTTCAGAAAAGGGGTTCCGGTAATTTTCACTAGTTTAATCGATCATAGTTTTACTGAAAACATCAGCCAGATTGGTAGAATTGTTGACAGTGTAAACCAGACCGCACATGTCTGGCTCGATCTTCATGTTGATGAGGTTGATGGTAATTTGGTTGTCAAATTTGATGCTGTTGAAGAGCTCTTCGAAGAATCGGTTCTTGATGATATGTTAACAACTTATATTGACCTGCTCTCAAAACTAGCAACTAATGAACAAACCTGGGAGAATAATAATTTAGCGTTGTTTCCTGCTAACCAATATGAGAAAAGACTAAAAGTAAACGATACCAATAAACCTGTACCGCAGGAACTTCTTCACTCCCTGTTTTCCAAAAAGGCAAAAGAGCAACCTGATCATCTGGCTGTAATCTCTTCAGAAAAAAGATTATCATTTAAAGAACTGGATGAGCTATCAAATCGGATTGGAAATCATTTAAGAAAACTTGGAGCAAAGCCAGATAAACTTATTGCAATTATTATGGACAAAGGCTGGGAACAGGTTCCGGCAGTTTATGGAATTTTAAAAGCGGGTTCTGCCTATCTCCCGATCGATCCTGATTTCCCTGGCGACAGGATAAATCATTTGTTAATTGATGGTCAAGTTGAAATTATCCTAACTCAATCCTGGATAAAAGACAGATTAGCTATTTCCGGAAACATTAATTGCTTTTCAATTGATAACGGAGATTTCGATGAAGCGGATTCAAAGGAACCCGCACCAATACAGAAACCTGATAATCTGGCTTACGTTCTCTACACTTCAGGTTCAACCGGAAACCCAAAGGGTGTAATGATTGAACACCGCAGTGTTGTGAACCGGATGCTTGATGTTAATGAGAGATACGGAGTAACAGAAACCGACAAAGCAATTGCACTTACAGCTCTTCAACATGATCTTTCTGTTTACGATTTATTTGGAATGTTGATTGCTGGAGGCACAATTGTAATTCCAGAGAACGACAAACGACTTGACCCGGCTCATTGGGCAAAAATAATGAACGGAAATAAAGTAACTTTTTGGAATTCTGTTCCTGCATATCTTGAAATGTTGATTGACTATCTTGAAAACCAAAAAGACAAGAGCATAGTGCCGAATTCATTTAGAATGACTGTGCTTTCAGGTGACTGGATTCCAGTTTCAATTCCTGATCGCCTGCGAACTTTGATTCCAAAAATTCAAATTATTGGATCGGGTGGACCGACTGAAACAACAATCTGGGATATTTACAACTTCATCGGTGAAGTCGATCCAAACTGGAAGAGTATTCCTTACGGTAAGCCACTAACAAACGCTTCTTATTATGTAATGAAAGATAATCTTGAAGAATGTCCTGAATTTGTTATTGGCGAATTATGTATTGGTGGAGCGGGACTTGCGAGAGGATTCTGGAAAGATGCGGAAAGGACAAATGATAAATTTATTTTACATCCTTCAACTGGTGAAAGATTATATAAGAGCGGCGACCTCGGTTATTTCCGACCTGACGGAATGATACAAATTGCGGGAAGGAAAGATTTTCAGGTTAAGATCCGCGGATTAAGAGTTGAACTTGGTGAAATCGAATCAGCTTTGGAAAAACATCCGGATGTTAAAGATGCAGTTGTAACCACTATTGGTGAATCCCAAACTAACAAACGGCTCGTAGGTTATATTGTAACTTCTAAAGAATTTAATGATGCAGTAGTTCAAACTGCCAGCAAACCGAAACAAGAGACTTTGTCCAATGACCAATCCGTAAGAGATGGTTCTCTTCTCTCTGAAGTTCAAAAGATGGAATTAAAACTTCAGCATCTTGAGATTAGACAGAACGATGATGATAAACAGAAGATTGAACTGATAAAGCCCCCGACCAATAACCGGTTCAAAGAAAAATATCTTTCCAGACAGACTTACCGTACATTTCTTAACGGAAAAGAAAAAATTTCATTTAAAAAGTTTAGTGAGTTTCTAAATTGTCTTGCTCAATTAAATTCCGACGAGCTTCCTTTTCCTAAATACAGATATCCCTCCGCAGGAAGCTTGTATCCCGTTCAAGTTTATCTTTATATAAAATCCGGGAAAATTGAAGGTGTTGATGGCGGGGCATATTACTATAATCCAAAAGATCACCGTTTGGTTTTGTTATCTTCTAACCCCAGGATATTGAAGAATATTCATACTGTAAACAATTACGAAACATTTGAAGATTCCGCTTTCTCAATCTTCCTTGTTGCACAACTGAAAGCTATTGCTCCTGTTTATGGCACAAAGACAATATCTAAAAGAACCAAGAAATCAGCATTTAAAACTTTGCTTTCCGGTCTTCACACAATGATAGTAGGCATGAAACAGCAGCAAAGTTCGGCGGATGTTTCAAGAGATTTCTGTGTTATTGAAGCCGGTTACATGGGTCAACTACTAATGACATCGGCTCAGGAAAATCAGGTTGGTCTTTGCCCGGTTGGCGGAGTAGATTTTGATAAAATAAGAGAATACTTTGATTTGGAAGCAACACACTTATACATTCATGGATTTATGGGTGGCGCAATTTCTATTGGACAAACTAAATCTTTTTCATTAGTTGCAGATTTGCCATCTGCATCCGCACAGAAGAATACTAAGCAAGCATTTATTGAAGAAGTTAAAAATTATCTTCAGGATTCTATTCCTGATTACATGGTTCCTGCAAACTTTGTGATATTAGATGTGCTTCCGTTAACACCAAACGGTAAAGTTGATAGAAAAGCTCTTCCAATTCCAGAGGATGAAAATAGTTCGGTTTCGATCCAAATGCCTGAAGGAGAAATGAGTCCTTCTACTGAAAAAATTTCAAAGATTGTGCAAAGTATTTTGAAGATGGAAAGTATAAACCCTTTGGTTAATTTATTTAACGTGGGCGCTACTTCTATACAGATTATTATGATCACAAATCAACTAGAAAGTAAGCTTGGATTCAGACCGCGAATAGATGAGATTTATGCTGATCCAACTATCTCTGCCATTGCAAAAAAATACGATAAATTTGCGGGAATAGCATCGAAGAGTGGCAGCTCAAATGGAAAGAGCATCGAAGAGGATAAAACACTTGAATTACTGAAGAAAGTGAAATCACTTTCACAGGAAGATGTAAAATCAAAATTAAAGCAGATTTAAGTAACTGATTAGATGAACTTATCTTATGATGAAATAGCCAGGCTTACATCTGAACAACGTGCTCTATTAGAAAAGCTGATGAAAGAAGAGGGGCTGGATGTTTCAAAGTTACCAATACCACTCCGGCAAAAAGAATCAAAAATCCCTCTAACTCCAACTCAAAAAAGATTCTGGTTTCTTGAAAAAATTCATCCCGGGACCTCAACATATAATATTCCAATTTTCTTCAAGATAAAAGGCAAGATTTCCATTGAGATTCTTGAAAAAAGTTTCAAGCAGCTTGTCCAAAGACATAGTTTATTAAGAACTAAATTTATTGAAATTGATAGTGAACCATACCAGGAAATTTTACAGCATGATAATTTCAGAATAAATGTGAGCGAGCTTAATAAGAACGAACTCTCCGACAAAGATCCCGATGTTCAGAAAGTTCTGACTAACGAATTACAAAAACCTTTTGACTTTATTAATGATTTTTTGTTGAGAATTCTTCTTATAAAATGCAATAAGAACGAATTTATCTTATCAATCGTAACGCATCATCTTTATGCTGATGGTTGGTCCATTCGTATTTTATTAAAAGAATTAGATGAGATTTACAACTCATTCAATGAAAAGAAAAATGCCTCCCTGAAAGAGCTCACAATTGATTTTCCGGATTATGCCTGCTGGCTCGATGATCATCTGGATGACAGCAGCTTAGAGGAACAATTAAAATTCTGGAAAGAAAAACTTAACGGCGCATCATTAATCTTAGATTTACCAACGGATTTTAACCGTCCTGCTGTAGAAAAATATAATGGTGCTGCATATCATTTTGAAATTGACACTACCAGGGCTGGGATGATTTCTGCTTTGACAAAGAAGTTGAAAGTGACAAAGTTTGTATTAATAATGAGCTTTTTCCAGGGGTTACTACATAAATATTCTAATCAGAATGATATAATTGTGGCAACTGCCATTTCCAACAGGAGTAGATCGGAAGTTGAAGATATCATAGGTAACTTTTCAAACAATTTGTTAATACGTACAGATTTTTCCGAAGATCCTAATTTAGAAAAAATATCTGCTCACGTTCATCAATCTTTCCTTGAAGCACTGCAAAACAAGGATCTTCCGTTTGAAAAGCTCGTTGAACAAATTAATGTTGGCCGTGACTTAAGCCGGAATGCACTTTTTCAGTTTATGATACTTCTACACCAGGGAAGGCACGATGAGTTAATAAACTTTTCCGGAACAGAAATCTGTGAACTCGAGCCGGTTATCACCACTTCAAAATTCGATATGTTGCTTGAGATATATGATGGGAAGGATTCTTTAAGAGGTATACTTGAATACAATTCTGATTTGTTCAAATCAACAACCATTGAGCTAATGGTAAAACATTTTTTCCGTTTGATTGAAATTTGGTCTGAGCATACAAATCTTCCATTTTCAGAGATTGATATTCTAACTGATGATGAAAAAAATCTTTTAGCTGAGATTAATAATACTGACGCTATTTATCCCAAAAAATTACGACTTCATGATCTTTTTGAAATGCAGGCCGAGAAAACCCCGGATAAAATAGCTGTTGAGTTTGAAGGAAAATTTTTAACTTATTCTGATCTTAATAGCAAAGCAAATAAGGTAGCTAATTATTTACGAAAGCTTGGAATTGAAGAAAGCCAATTTGTAGGCATTTGTGTCGATCGCTCAATCGAGATGCTGATTGGAATTATAGGAATTCTAAAAGCCGGATGCGCTTATATTCCTTTAGATTCGGGTTTTCCATCGAACAGGTTAAACTATATGCTTGAAGATGCCAAAGTAAAGATACTGCTTACTTCAAATAAACTAAAAGATATCTTCCATAAAGTCGATTTAAAATGTGTGTTACTAGATGATGATTGGAAACTTCTTGAAAAAGAAAATGAAGAGAATTTAATTTCAAAAATATCTTCAGAAGATCTTGCATATGTAATTTACACTTCAGGTTCAACGGGAAATCCTAAAGGCGTGCAGATAAAGCATAAATCCGTTGTTAACTTTTTACTTTCTATGCAGATGGAACCCGGAATAACTTCTGAAGATGTTCTTCTTTCCGTCACAACAATTTCCTTCGATATTTCTGTGCTGGAAATGTTTTTACCCATTATTTCCGGTGCCAAGCTGGTTATTGCTGGAAAAGCTGTTACATGGGATGGTAAACAATTACTAAAATTACTGCATGATACAAATGCTAACGTAATGCAGGCAACACCATCAACCTGGCGGCTGATGATTGAATCAGGCTGGAGATCGACCCTTAACTTAAAAATGCTGTGCGGTGGTGAGGCACTTTCAATTGAACTGGCCAACCAAATGCTTGATAGAGGTGGTTCACTCTGGAATATGTATGGTCCAACCGAAACAACAATCTGGTCTTCTGTTAAAAAAATAGAGCCCAGAAGTGAGTCCGTTTTAATCGGGCCACCAATTGCGAATACGCAATTTTATATTCTTGATAATGATTTGAAACCTGTTCCATTCGGTATACCCGGTGAACTTTTTATTGGTGGTGACGGACTTGCAAAAGGATATCTGTACAGGCCTGAATTAACTAATGAAAAATTTATATCAAATCCTTTCACAAACTCGGATTCGAAATTATACAGAACAGGGGATTTGACCAGATTCAGGAATAATGGCGACATTGAATTTCTTGGACGTTTAGATTATCAGGTAAAGATAAGAGGTTTCAGAATTGAGCTTGGTGAAATTGAAAATGTGCTTTCAGAACATCCTGAGATAAAAAATGTAGCTGTGAATGCCTGGTCTGATGTAAGTGGAGATAAAAAATTAGTTGCTTATTACACTTCTATAAATGGAACTTCCATTGAAGTAACCAACTTAAGATCTTATTTAACAAATAAGCTGCCCGATTATATGGTCCCATCTTTCTTTGTGAAGATGGGTGAATTACCAGTTACTCCAAACAAGAAAATAGATCGAAAAGCTTTACCGGCACCTGATATTTCGGAAGTCTCGGCAAAGGAAGAATACGCTCCACCACGTGATGATCTTGATAAAGAACTTGTTTCCATTTGGCAGAAGATACTTGGAATAAAAGTAATAGGAATTAATGATAATTTTTTTGATCTGGGTGGTCATTCACTTCTGGTGGTCCAGTTATTTGCTCAAATAGAGAAGAAGATCGGTGCTAATCTGCCGCTTGCAATTTTATTTCAAGCGCCAACAATTGCTCAATTAGCTGACAGAATAAAAAATAAAAATTGGGAGAATAAACCGAGAACTAATATCCCAATAGAAAAGATTGATAGACCAAAATATCTTCCGCTTTCGTTTCCACAACAAAGACTTTGGTTCCTGGAGAAATATGAGGCAAATACTCCAGTGTATAATATTCCGATGGCATATAGAATTTATGGAGAATTTGATATCGATGCATTCGGAAAAGCCATGAATGAAATAATCAGGCGGCACGAAATATTAAGAACAAGTTTTAAAATAAATAAAGGTACACCATATCAAGATATTTTGAGTAAGTTGAAATTGAGTATACCTTTAATTGATCTTTCCGGGCTTCCATCACAGGATAGAGAAGCTGTCTTGTCAAAGCAATTACATTCTAAAGCCGGAAATACTTTTAATATAAGCGAAGGACCTCTTCTAAGCTGCGATGTTTTTAAGCTAGGACAACTTGAATATGTAGTTCTATTTGTGATACATCATTTAATTTTCGATGGTTGGTCCACAAACGTATTATTAAAAGAACTGAATCAACAATATTTATTTCATCATCAAGGCGGCACAGAATCTTCAAAAGAGCTACCGATTCAATATGCTGATTTTTCATTATGGCAGCATCAGTGGATAAACGAAGATTTTCTCAAACAGCAATTATATTATTGGAAAAATCAATTAAAAGGAGAATTACCATCTCTTGAACTTCCCACCGATTTTCCCAGACCAGCGGTTCAGAAATACAACGGTAAAATAGAGTTATTTAAAATTGATTTAGAATTGGCAGAAATGTTAACAGCACTAGGTCGCAAGGAAAATTCAACTCTATTTATGGTTTTATTAACTGCTTTGTACGTCTTGGTCTATCGTTATTCGGGGCAGAAAGATATTTGCGTCGGTACTGTTGTAGCCAATAGAATTAGACCGGAACTTGATGATTTGATGGGAGTATTTGTAAATAATTTGGTTATGCGAGCCAATTTTTCAAGTAACCAAAGTTTTAGGGAATTACTCAGAACAGTTCGTCAAATTTGTTTAGAAGCATATGAGAATCAGGATTTACCGTTTGAAAAATTGGTTGAAGAATTACAACCCAAACGAGACATCAGTCGCACACCGCTTTTTCAATTACTGTTTTCCTATCAGGAAATTAACGAAAATAAATCACTACCAAATGGTATAAAACTAGAACAAGTTCCTGTTCACTCAGGTGTTGCGCGAACTGATTTAAGTCTTTGGATTGATAAGAATGATTACGAGATAAATGGTGCGTTGGAATATTGCACCCACTTGTTTCAGGCCGAAACGATTAATCGCTTTGTCGGGAATTACAAATACCTGCTAAAGAAAATTTGTGAAAACGCTGATCAAAAAGTTTCTGAGATAACAATTTTAAACGGAGAGGAAAAAAATAAAGTTCTCTATGAATGGAATAATACGAAAGCATTCTCTCCTACAAACACAACACTAATTCAACTTTTTGAAGAACAAGTAAAATCCTCAGGTAATAAAGTAGTTGTGGAATCAGAGGGTGAAAAGCTGAGTTATATTCAGCTTAATGAGCGGGTTAACCAAACTGCAAATTATTTATTAAGCATTGGAGTCAAAGAAGAAGATTATGTTGGAATCTGCTTAGATAGATCGGTTGAGATGCTTATTTCAATGCTGGCTGTTTTGAAATGTGGTGCAGCATATTTACCGATGGATCCAATATTTCCGCCTGAAAGATTAGATTATATGTTAGATGATGCTAAGGTAAAGGTGATAATAACCAATAGTAAGTTAATCAACATTTTCAGTGGATTTAAAGGTAAGAGTGTCTTTATCGATGAGGAGTTTGAAAAAATAAAACGTTGTGACAATATAAATCCTGATATAAAAATCAATCCGGATAATCTTGCCTATGTAATATACACATCAGGTTCAACAGGAAATCCAAAAGGCGTGCAGATAAAACATAGTTCGGTTGTAAACTTTTTGCTTGCTATGAAGACAAAGCCCGGAATTAATCCTGAAGATGTACTTGTTTCGGTTACGACAATATCATTTGATATTTCTGTACTTGAACTGTTTCTTCCAATTATTACAGGGGCAAAGCTGATAATTGCCAGTAAGGCGATTACTTTAGATGGTAAACTTTTGCTGAAGTTGCTTGAAGAAAAAAATGCAACAATAATGCAGGCCACACCATCGACCTGGAAGATGATGATTGAATCAGGCTGGAAAAGAACACCGGGCTTAAAAATCCTTTGTGGAGGGGAAGCACTGCCTCTGGATCTTGCTAAGCAGATGTTAGCCAGAGGTGAAAGTTTGTGGAATATGTATGGTCCCACAGAAACGACAGTATGGTCTGCAGTTAGGAAAATTTCAGCAGATGATGAAGCGGTTTTTATCGGTTCACCAATAGACAACACACAATTCTATATACTGGATGAAGAATTTAACCCAGTACCGATCGGAGTGCCCGGCGAGCTATTTATAGGAGGAGAAGGGCTTGCGAAAGGATATCTAAACCGCCCTGAATTAACTAATGATAAATTTATTAGCAATCCTTTTGACAGATCAGGTTTAAAGCTTTACAGGACAGGCGATCTTACCAGATTTAGATCAAACGGAGATATTGAATTTCTTGGACGGTTAGATCTTCAGGTAAAAATACGGGGGTTCAGGATTGAACTTGGTGAAATTGAAAATGTGCTTTCAGAACATCCGCAGATAAAAGATGTAGCAGTTAATTCTTGGGCTGACGCAAGCGGAGATAAAAAATTAGTTGCTTATTACATTTCACCGGATGGAGAATCAATTAATGTTTCCGAGTTTAGAACATTTTTAACTAAAAAGTTGCCGGAATATATGATCCCTTCTTTCTACATAAGACTGGAAAAATTTCCACTAACCCCTAATGCCAAAATTGACAGGAAAGCATTACCTGCACCTGACATTTCGGAGGTATCAAGCGAGAAGCCATATGTTCCACCACGTGATGAACTTGAAATGAAGCTATCTGAAATATGGCGTTCAGTTCTAAAACTTAAAACTGTTGGGATTAACGATAATTTTTTTGAGCTTGGTGGGCACTCACTACTGGTTGTTCAGCTATTTAGCCAAGTTGAAGAGCTATTTAAGGTAGAACTGTCTATAGCGTTGATTTTTGAATGTCCTACAATAAAAGAGCTTGCGTTAAAAATTAGGGAAACCATTGAGATTAAAATCTCATAACCAATACTGCGTAATACCAATACTGCGTAATACCAATACTGCGTAATTCTTTAATATCCTGAACTGTGAGAACTCTAGTGATCTTCTTGTATTTTTAAAATTAGATTATTTGAATTTAATTGTATAATAGAATGACAAGATATTATCATTTAACATTCACTGACAGATAGTGAGTATGAAAATATTATTTTTTGAAAAACCGGGCTTACAAATAATTATCTTCCTACAATCGCTTCAACTTCTTCAACAGTTTTAGGAATTGGTTTTGAACCCAACACTCTGTATCCATCTTCAGTTACTAAAACATCATCCTCGATTCTTATTCCACCGAAGTCTGTGAAATTTTCTAACATATCATAGTTGATAAATTCTGAAAAACGATTTTGTGTCTTCCACATATCAATCAACTCAGGAATAAAATAAATTCCAGGTTCAATGGTAAAAATAAATCCAGGTTGAAGTGTTTTTGCCAATCTTAAATACTTTAAACCGAAATCATCACTTCGCTGTACACTTTCATCATAACCAACATGGTCCTCACCAAGTCCTTCCATATCGTGGACATCCAAGCCGAGCATGTGTCCTAAACCATGCGGGAAGAATAACGTATGTGCACCTGCGTTTACAGCCTCATCAGCATTACCGAACATTATACCCAGTTCAATTAATCCTGAAGCGATATCTTTAGCAGCTCCAAAATGAAGTTCTCTGTTTGTGATACCGGGTTTTACAGCATTGATGGCATTCATTTCTGCTTTTAAAACTATCTGATATATGTCTTTTTGTTTATCGGAGAATTTTCCACCAACGGGAATCGTTCTTGTTATATCACTTGCATAATGCAGCTTACTTTCCGCACCGGAATCATTTACAAGCAAATCACCCGCTTTCATTTTATTATCGTAATAAGGGTTGTGAAGAGTCTGCCCATTAATTGAAACGATTGGTCTGAACGAAAGTCCATAACCCAGAGAAAGGGCAATTCCTTCAATCATACCTGCAATTTTTTTCTCATCAGTCTCTGGCTTTACCATCTTCATAGCTGCAATATGCATTTTGGCAGCAATGTCAACAGCTTCGTCAATTTCAGATATTTCTTCGACTGATTTAATCGATCTTTGTGCCACCACGGCTTTGATAAGTTTTTCAGAAGTATAATCGTTTACATTCAAAGGATTCAATCCACTTATCGAGGAAAGTTTCATTATGTTTTCAATTCTGTACTGAGGAAGAAAATAAATCCTTCTGCCTTTTTTTATTGCGCTAATTATCTGTTCGTGTAATTTATCAGTCGTGGTTGCCCGCTTCACTCCTACATTTTCGGCAAAGTCATTAACGCTTGGTTGCCGACCATTCCAAACTACATCATCTATCGTCATATCGTTACCAAAGAGCGTTTCAAGATTATTATCAATATCGATTGTTGCAGCGAGCCCTGGTCTGTCAATTCCAAAGTAATATAGAAAAGTACTATCCTGCCGGAAATTATAGGTATTTGCTTTGTAGTTAGCAGGGCTGTCCTCATTGCCAAGAAATAAAAGTAATCCTGAATCAAATTTTTCTTTTAATAATCTTCTGCGGTTAGTATAAGCGATTGTATCAAACATTGAATCTCCTGTTCAAAAGTTAGTAGGTGTATTTATATTAAGTGGCAGTTTTTATCCAGTAACTAAATTAAACATTTTGTGTATCTAAATGTAGCAATTACCTGCCGATAAATCTCAATAAAGAATAATATCCATTTTCGGGCCAAAATCAATATTTTCTTCAACTCATTTTGGTAAAAAAATTCGCATAAGATTTGTGTATGAATTAATTTAATACAGTAACTAGGTAAAATTTTATTAATTAATAGGTCCCAACTGTGAAAAAATTATACACTTACTCAAAACTTTCCGATAATTTCACATTTTTTATTTCATTGTTACTATTGTTTACACTTTCGGATACTTTTTCACAATATAAGTCAGAAGTTCACCATGCATTCCACAATACATTTGTAATAAGTATAGAAGGCGGATTAACCCTTCCACAGACAGATTATCAAACGAATAAAACAGGATATGCTACAAGAATTGCGGGAGAATATTACTTTAAGACAAACTCGATACATCTATTCGGGTTGAAATTAAAGGTAGGCTACGATCAGCTGCAGGGCGAAGATAGCCGTGGCAATGTTTCAACGCAGGATGGAATGAGAAATATACCACCAAAATTTACGACGGGGATATTCACAGGCGGGTTATCAGCCACATACAGCCTATCAATAGGAGAAGTATTCTTCCCATACGTATCAGGAGGAATAACAAACTTATGGTTTGATCCCAAAGACGATCAGAATAATGCATTAGAATACAATGCATCTAACAAATATGAAAAAAGTACAATAGCCTATAGTGTAGAAGTTGGTGTAAGGTATTTAGTGAGCGATAAAGTAAGTATAAATCTATCAGTAAATCCTTACATCCCCCAAAGTGATTACCTGGATGACATAGCAGCGGCATATTCGAAAGATGCATATACGACAGTAATGATGGGCATCACATACTCACCGTTTTTCGATAATGATCCAGACAAAGATGGAATAAAAGGATCAGCAGACATATGTCCAGAGGAAGCAGAAGATTATGACGGCTATGAGGATGAGGACGGCTGCCCGGAGAAGGATAATGATGGAGATGGGATAGAGGATAACAAGGATAAATGTCCGAATGAAGCGGAGGATAAAGATGGCTATGAGGATGAGGATGGCTGCCCGGAATTAGATAATGATGGAGATGGTATACCGGATGCAGCGGATAAATGTCCGAATGAAGCCGAAGATAAGGATGGAATAAGTGACGAGGATGGCTGTCCGGAATATGAAGAAGAAAGTGGCGTACAGAATTATATGCTGATGGGAGATGAGGTATTTGAGATGAACTCAGCGATGATAAAGATAGAAGGGAAGAAGAAATTAGATGAACTGATAAACGAGCTGGAGAAATATCCAGAAGGGAAGTGGCGGATAGAGGGACATATGGATTCGAATGGAAACAAGAGATATTTGAGGAACCTGTCGTTGGAACGAGCGAAGTCAGTGTTAGAATATTTGAGTTACTTTGGAGGAATGAAGAGAGGGAACTTCCAGGTATTTGGGATGGGAGATAACTATCCGGTAGGGGATAACAACACAGAAGAAGGCAGAAGACAGAACCGAAGAATTGAGATTATTGCTGAGGAGTAATTATATACGAATAATAAAAAACCTGATTTAAAGTCAGGTTTTTTTATTCTATTTTAATTTCTTGATGATCTTTGCTGGAACACCGGCAACGATCGTGTTTGCCGGGACATCCTTTGTAACGACTGCACCGGCACCAACAATGGCATTTTCACCTACCGTAACTCCGCACATAATTGTTGATGAAGAACCGATTGAAGCCCCCTTCTTTATAAAAGTCTCGATAACTTTCCAGTCTGAGTCTATTTGCATTGAACCATCTTCGTTCGTTGCTCTTGGGTTCTTATCATTAATGAATGTAACGTTATGACCAACAAAAACATTATCCTCAATGTGCACACCTTCGCAAATAAATGTGTGAGATGATATTTTACAGTTCTTGCCAATGAAAGCATTCTTCTGAATTTCAACAAATGTTCCCACTTTTGTTCCGTCGTCAATTGAACAGCCGTAAAGATTCACAAAGTCGTAAATCTTTACGTCCTTCCCAAGTTTAACGTTATTGATAATTTGCTTGCTCATATAATTTTTTGATTGTTTAATTAAAATTATTTGAATTGTTCAAAGGAAAAGAAAGTTTTTTGACAAACGTGGTTTATTTATCAAAGCCTTTAATCATCAAGCAGAAATTTTATCCAGCTCAACAATCTGTCCCATGTTTGCAAGAGAAATATCCGCTGCTTCGAGCAGCTTAATTACACTGAGGCCGTCTTTTCCGCTGGTTAAAGGTTGTCTGTTTTCAGTTATTGCCGATATGAATTCTTGAGTTCCAAGTGCAAGAGCTTCCGTTTGATTTACTTTTGGTGAAAACATATCTCCGATTCTGTATTGAACCAGTGCCTCATGAATACTCTCGGTTGATTTGAATTCAACCCCGCTGTCATAAACTTTTATCTTCTCAAAATTTTCCATATCATCATATACAAGCATTTTCTTATCTCCACCAACTATAATTCTCCTGATCTTTACAGGTGATACCCAATTAACATGAAAATGAGCGAAGCAATTATCTTCAAAGTAAATGCATATATGAGCCAGATTTTCTTTCCCCTTAAAATTTGCGATACCATTTGCAACAAGGGCTTTTGCATTGTGATTACTAAGCAGGTAACTCATGACTGAAAGGTCATGCGGAGCCAGATCCCAGATAACGTTTACATCTCTTTGAAAGAGGCCCAGATTAATTCTTTCTGAATCAAAGTATATGATATTTCCCAACTCATTTTTATTAATGAGTTCCTTAATTTTAATTACTGCCCCGTTGTAAATGAAAGTGTGATCCACAAATATTTTAAGATTTTTCCGATCAGCAATCTCTATCAATTCTTTGGCTTCCGAGGAGGTAGAAGTAAAAGGTTTTTCTACCCAAATGTGTTTGCCTGCTTCAAGAGATTTTTTTGCCAATTCATAGTGCGTATCAACAGGAGTAGAAATAACTATAATATCCAGGTCCCCATCTATCAAACTTACACAGTCCTTAGAGAGTTCAGCAGCCGGTAACTTTTCTTTGATGATCTGAAGCCTGTTTTCTCTTATATCACATGCAACAACTTTTTTCACATCTTTATGAACGAGAAAATTTCTTACCAAGTTTGGACCCCAATATCCGAGACCAATTACTCCAACTTTCATTTTAATGTCCTAAAAAATTTAATAATTGTACTGGCAACGTATTCAATCTGTTCCTCACTTAATTCAGGAAACATTGGTAGCGATAATCCACTTTCGGCTAGCTTTTCTGTTTCTGGAAAATCACAGTGTTTGTGCCCGAGGTGTCTGAAGCAATCCTGTAAGTGAAGAGGAACAGGGTAATGCAATCCTGTGGAAATATTTTGTTCTTGAAGATAAGCCTGCAGTTTATCTCTTGTCTCTTGATTTTTTTGATCGCTTCCGACATTTACTCTTATCACATAAAGATGATAAACATGTTTGTGGTGAAGCAATTCAACCGGTAGTACAATTTGTTCGATATTCCCGAGTAGCTCTCGATATTTTTCAGCAACTCTTCTTCTTTGGTTAGTCCATTTCTCAATATGTTTTAACTTTACATTAAGTACGGCACCTTGAATTCCTTCCATCCTGTAATTATGACCAAAAGATTCATGATAATATTTTTTTGATTGGCCATGTTCACGCAGCTTTTTAATCTTTTGGAAAATATCCGCACTATTTGTGACGACTGCACCAGCTTCACCATAGGCTCCAAGATTCTTTCCAGGATAAAAACTGAATGAAGTAACTTCAGAAAAACCTCCAACTTTTTTTCCTTTGTATTCAGATAAATGTGCTTGTGCTGCATCCTCCACAAGATGAATATCTTTTTTCTCAGAAATTTTTTTTAATTCATCCATATCGGCTGACTGACCATAAAGATGAACTGCTACAATTGCTTTAGTCTTTTTGGTGATAGATTTTTCTACCTTTTCAGGATCGATGTTATAACTTTTACTGTGACAATCAACGAAAACAGGAGTAGCGCCGCAAAGCGTTGCGCCCCAGGCTGTAGCAATAAAAGTATTTGCAGGAATGATAACTTCATCACCAGGTCCTATTCCCAGGCTCCATAATGCAAGGTGATTTCCATCTGTACCCGAGCTTGTGCCGAGACAAAAATTTACATCTTGAATTTTGGCAAATTCCTTTTCAAACTCTGCTACAGCAGGTCCTAAAACAAATGCGGTGCTATCCAACACCTTCTGAATAGCAGTATCAATCTCGGGTTTGATTGATTTGTATTGTAATTTTAAATCAAGAAATGGAACTTGCATCATATTTCTCTTTTTAGATTAATTGTTTTTATAATTGCCAGGATAGAATAAATTTAATACGTCGATTTAATTTCATAAGAAAGCGATTTTATACGTTGATAAATGAAAATGCATATAAATATCATTATTTTACTTGTAAAGTTAACTATTTGTGTGGTATAATTAAATTATCATTTATAAAGATTTCAATTTGAGTTTCATTATATGATTTCTAAAAGTTTATTAATAAAATAAAAAACTAAATTTTATATGCAGTATTCTATTAAAGCATCGCTTAACCTTAACCAACCGTTGAAGGTAATGGTAATTTTTGTATTATTTTTTATTACAAATATTTATTCGCAGATACCTCAATCTGTTCACCATGCATTCCACAATACATTTGTAATAAGTATAGAAGGCGGATTAACCCTTCCACAGACAGATTATCAAACGAATAAAACAGGATATGCTACAAGAATTGCGGGAGAATATTACTTTAAGACAAACTCGATACATCTATTCGGGTTGAAATTAAAGGTAGGCTACGATCAGCTGCAGGGCGAAGATAGCCGTGGCAATGTTTCAACGCAGGATGGAATGAGAAATATACCACCAAAATTTACGACGGGGATATTCACAGGCGGGTTATCAGCCACATACAGCCTATCAATAGGAGAAGTATTCTTCCCATACGTATCAGGGGGAATAACAAACTTATGGTTTGATCCCAAAGACGATCAGAATAATGCATTAGAATACAATGCATCTAACAAATATGAAAAAAGTACAATAGCCTATAGTGTAGAAGTTGGTGTAAGGTATTTAGTGAGCGATAAAGTAAGTATAAATCTATCAGTAAATCCTTACATCCCCCAAAGTGATTACCTGGATGACATAGCAGCGGCATATTCGAAAGATGCATATACGACAGTAATGATGGGCATCACATACTCACCGTTTTTCGATAATGATCCAGACAAAGATGGAATAAAAGGATCAGCAGACATATGTCCAGAGGAAGCAGAAGATTATGACGGCTATGAGGATGAGGACGGCTGCCCGGAGAAGGATAATGATGGAGATGGGATAGAGGATAACAAGGATAAATGTCCGAATGAAGCGGAGGATAAAGATGGCTATGAGGATGAGGATGGCTGCCCGGAATTAGATAATGATGGAGATGGTATACCGGATGCAGCGGATAAATGTCCGAATGAAGCCGAAGATAAGGATGGAATAAGTGACGAGGATGGCTGTCCGGAATATGAAGAAGAAAGTGGCGTACAGAATTATATGCTGATGGGAGATGAGGTATTTGAGATGAACTCAGCGATGATAAAGATAGAAGGGAAGAAGAAATTAGATGAACTGATAAACGAGCTGGAGAAATATCCAGAAGGGAAGTGGCGGATAGAGGGACATATGGATTCGAATGGAAACAAGAGATATTTGAGGAACCTGTCGTTGGAACGAGCGAAGTCAGTGTTAGAATATTTGAGTTACTTTGGAGGAATGAAGAGAGGGAACTTCCAGGTATTTGGGATGGGAGATAACTATCCGGTAGGGGATAACAACACAGAAGAAGGCAGAAGACAGAACCAACGAATTGAAATTATTCCTGAAGCAACGAATACTACGGTTGATAACACTCTCACAACGCAAGAAGAATTTAATCAGTTTATTTTGCGGGGTGATGATTCCTTTGAGCAAAATTCAGCTACATTAATGGATCTAGCGAAAATACTGTTAAGTGAAATAGCTGAGTATATAAAAAATGAACCGGATAGTAACTGGGGGATCGAAGGGTACACAGATAATCGAGGCTCGGCATCCGAACAGAAAAGAATAACATTAGATAGAGCATACGCCGTATATGATTATCTGATTTCCGAAGGTGTTCCGGAAGACAAATTAACCGTATCTGGGCTCGGTAGTTCTAATCCAATTGCAAATAATGACACTGAAAAAGGTAGAAGTGCTAATAGAAGAGTATTAATAATCAGAGAGGATTAAAACTGGATTCCTCAAAAAATCAAATAATTATATAGTCAATTTTATTAATTTCTCAATTTGACAGCTTGTATTTAAGAATTGATTATCAGTTGATAATTATCCAAACAAACTGTCCACACGTCAAGTAAGGGTAATCACTCATGAGTCAAAAAACTAATAATTTTTTCACACCACTGAATATATTAATAATTATAACTTTTGTCGGGCTTTCCATCTATATCTATCGTGGATTCTATTTTATTGATTCCACAGTTTACTATTTACACTCGTGGACCGCTATTTTATTAAAAGTAATTAAATTAATTTTTCCGGTCTTTGTCATCATTTTGATCATTTTATATCGTTCAGTTTACCTAAAGAAAATACAATTAAGTTCTGTCATCATTCTATTTTTTACCCTCTTCTTTTTCCTATTATTGGTTTACCCATTTGCGGATTATTTTTACAGGAAGTCCGTGACAGCAAATATCGGAGAATTTCATTCTTACCTGCAAATAAATCCTCCATCAATTAATAATTTTGACTCAACAAAGTTTAACATTTTTTGTCTTGGTGGTTCTACTACTGAATTTAGGGATGAATCAGGTAGAGATTGGCCAGGTTTAGTTCAACAAAAAATCAATGAAGAACAGGTATTTAAAGATGTGAGAGTATTTAATTTAGGAAAACAATGGTACACAACACAGCATATTCTTATTTATTATACATTAGAGCTGAAGCATTATAAACCGGATGCAATAATTGTTATGGAAAGCATCAATGATCTGCTGCACAATGCTGATTTTTCGTGGCTCAGTGCTGGTGAATTTCGAGATGATTACGGCAACTTTCTTGGGCCTTTGACAAGGTTAATTAAATATGGAAGTTTTGCAGAATTCTTCGTACATACGATTGACGGCTTGTGGTATCAGGAAAAACCAGTTGAAATAGACACGAAGGAATTTCCGGGTTTAAAAGCTTTTGAAAGAAATCTGAAAACTTTAATCTCGCTGGCAAAAGAAGATGAGACAAAAATTATCCTAATTACTCAGCCAAACATTTATAAAGATTCTATGAGTTTACAAGAAATAGGTTCGCTAGAGATGCTTAATGGCGAAGCAATAGGTAACGGGAAAAGGTGGACGTTTAATACAGCCTTGAAGGGATTCAAACTTTACAGAGATAAAATGAAGGAGATTGCTTTGATAAACGATGTTGTTTACCTGATAGACCTGGAAAATATTGTTCCTAAAAATTTAGAATATTTTTATGATGATGTACACTTTAAATCAAAAACATACGATTTGATTTCATCATTCATTTCAGAAGAATTGAAAAAAGTATTAAAAAAATAATGAAAAAGTTAATTCAAATTTTATTTGGTAATATCTTTGGGATGTCATACAATGTTTTTTTCGAGAGTGAACATAGAAGGGAATTTCGTACGAGATAAAAACTAACAATTTCAGATAATGAAGGATTTAAGGTTTGGTTGGAAGTTAAAATATCAATAAAACAACTGGTTTAGGGTTATTTGAACTTAGAAAATATTATGCCTCTTAAAATAAAATAATACACCGTTGATAAATATAAATATTGAAATGATTTATGAATTGAAATACATCCTGCAAATCAAGAATGTGTCTTAAATAATTTGATTAAGCACTTCTTTTCTTGTTTATCAGAATATTATTTACTGCTCGCATAAAATATTTTACATCCGTTTTAAGTGGATTTTTTTCATATGAATCCAGATATTTTTTCTCTGACAACTCAATCTCTTCAATTGAATTAGGCAGATCGGCGTAAAATGGTGGGACCAATCCGGGCTTAAAGTTTTTTCTTCTATCCTGGTGTTCTTTTGAATATAAACTCAGGTATTGGTTACTGATTGGACGAACACCTACAAATTTTAAATCCCTTTTTACCCAATTAATTAGCATCGGAAGTTCATCAATCCAAAGTTTTCTAAACAACCTGCCCCAGGCTGGAACTCTGAAATCATCTCTAAACTTTCCCCCAGCTTCCAGTTTGTTATGATTATAAACGAAATCCTGAATGAACTCAGAGTAGGGGTACATGGTCCTTAGCTTATACACATATATTGGCTTTCCATCCTTACCAACTCTCTTCATTTTGAAAATAGGACTGTAGAAAAACTTTTTATCAGGTTTATAACCCCCACTTTTTGCTGCAGCAAAATAAACCACATCATCAACAACCACTAAATCCAGAATTTTGAATCCGCAGTAAACCAATCTACCTAAGCCTTCAGCCAGTGAAAGAGCACGGTCTTTTTCCTTACTAAATGTAAAATATATTTCTCTGGTAACAGGAAGTTTAGGCATTACTCTTTTCCACATGAAATCAAAGAAATAGAAAATGTTTGCAGTATAAAAGGAGTATTTTTTTAAGTACCTACGGTAACGGTAATGGTGTGGGAGTAAAGCTCCAACAAACACGCCATTGTCTAATATTATGTTTCTGACATTTAACAAATAATCATTAAGCTTAACCTGATCGTTAAGAACATGTAAATTAACGACTAACTGATAAGAATTGATTTTTTGTTCGGTAATTTCTTGTGGTTGATCAGAGTTTAGTATTATCGTTTTGCGGGAATCGAATGATTTTAGATCGAGTATAGTATCTAATATTGAAAAAACATTTCCATATCGTTTTAAGAAATCAAATTCAATCTTATGTGATTCAATCGATGTTTCGGCTTCATTGGTGAGAAAGCTGTGTCTTCCATTCCCGTTTCTTCCGTTTGATCGGCTACCGGCATCATTCATTTCATAAGCTTTCAAAAAGACAACAGTAGACTCATCACTTTTATTTCTAATCTTATGAGCAAATAATAAAATTGACAGGAGAGATGAAATTAAAGAATATCCTGCCAAAGCTTTTAAGAAATTAACTGAACTGGAAAATTCTAACTGTAAAAAAATCATTGATAGCAATGTCAGAGCTATAATTCTAAAATAGAATTTAACTTGTAATTCAAGAGCATTCATCCTGCTGGTTGAGATTTCGGCAGGTATAAATTTATGTGTCACAGCAGCTGAGATACCCCAACTAAGATAAATTAGAACCAGTAATACAAACTCTTTTTCTTTATAACTAATCGGAGTAATATTTTGGAATATTTCAAAGTAGCAGAACAGTGTTAGAATAAAGCCATCAAATAGTAGGTATCCACCAAGTAACTTGAATTGTTTTATATAACTTCCCTTATTTGGTCTGCTATGATTAAATAAAATAAAGTAAAATAATTCAACTACTAATCCGATGAAAACAGCACTTAGGATGTAAACTCTAGATACATAACTAGTCTCTAATACCAAAAATGATGGTATTAAAAAACATAAAGTAATAAAAAGTGATAAATAAAGAGTCTTTAATGTTTTTTCTGACTTGTCTTGTCTTTTAATCTTAAACTTTCCAGAAAGCGATGCAGATAACAAAACTGATAGTAAGAAAAGAGCCGAATAGCTAAAATAATCCTCACCGAATTGAAAAGTTTTCTGAGCTAATAAATAGAATAATGAAAAAGAGAGTAAGTAAATTAAAAAATTTAATAAAATGATAAAGTGCTTACCATTTTGCAAGTTATCATCTATCTCCCGTTCAACTTTAATTGTAGATTTGTTCCTTCTTAAACTAACAAAGTTAGACTTTATGTCCAGCTGTTCCTGCAATTTATATACGCCCTCGATTATTAAATGTATGAAGTATAGCACCAATTGATAGCCAGATTTGTACCGTAAAGCTATGTCCCGATATCTCTGAAAAATACAGTTTTTAATAATTTATTCATCTCAAATTGGGTCTCTGTTACAAAACAATACAAGCCTATTTCTTAATTATTTAATCCAAAAAGAAGCTAACTCGTAATGATCTTTTACGACTAAACGTGATCAAATTCTTGAAAAAGATTGATGAGTTGAATGGCTTGAAAACGGGAATTTTAGAATTAAAATATTTTATGGTCCGTGGACTCTTATTTCTTTTTTCTTTTATTGATTTAGTCGGGTTTGGAATCTGTCATAAAAGATTTTAAGTAAATTCTTTGATCAAAATTTCAACAATTCTTTCAGATGATTTTCCATCCCACAAATCGGGTATTTTCCCAATCTTTATCTTACCACTAATAATTGAATCTGCTAATTTTTCAGCACTTGCGAAATCATCCCCAACAAGTTGATTTGTGCCGACATCAACTGTTATAGGTCTTTCAGTTGTTTTTCTTAGGGTGATGCATTGAATTCCAAGAAAAGTACTTTCTTCTTGAATTCCACCACTATCAGTTAGTATCAGACTTGCATTCCGCATTATCCAAATAAAATCAAGATACCCTATCGGATCAGTGATGATGAGATTAGAACTTAATTTAGAATTCAGTTTAAATTTTTCTAAATTTTTACTTGTACGGGGATGAACTGGAAAAATAATCTGTGTTTTTTCTGCCAATCTGTTGAGTAATGAAATCAATTCTTCCAGTCTATCCTCATTATCAACGTTGCTGGGACGGTGCATGGTAACGAGGATATATTTATTCTTAATCAGTTTGTAAAATTCCAATATTTTTGATTTTTCTGCTTTCGATAGAAAATAAACCAAGCTATCTATCATTACATGCCCGACAAAATGTATTTTTTTCTCATCTACTCCTTCCCGTTTTAAATTTACTAACCCACTCTGTTCGGTAACAAAAAGGTAATCCGAAATAGAGTCGGTAAGAATTCTATTTATCTCCTCAGGCATGCTTCGATCAAAGCTTCGGAGCCCAGCTTCGACATGAGCAACCTTTATTCCTAATTTAACAGCTGTTAAGCTGCAGGCTATAGTAGAATTTACATCGCCCACTACAATCACAAGGTCAGGTTTTACTTCCAGCAAAACTTTCTCAAACTCCATCATAATTCTTGCTGTCTGCTCAGTATGGGAACCACTTCCGATACCCAAATAAAAATCGGGTTTTGGTAATTCCAATTCTTCAAAAAATATTTTGCTCATTCTTTCGTCATAATGTTGACCGGTATGACAAATTAAATGCTCGATTTCGACATTTAATACTTTACGCTTAATATTTATTGCGCGATAAATCGGTGCTATTTTCATAAAATTTGGTCTGGCACCAACTACTGAGACAATTTTCATTTTCAATTTCTACTCATTTCTTTTGACTTAATAATTTAAATAGATTCATCTTCGAAGATAACTTACGAATCATTTTTTTTTCTTGTAAATAGTGTGACCCTTTTTTGCTGCTTCGATCAGTGTTTCAGTTACTACATTTGCTTGCGTTAGAAAAAAAGGAATTCCCTGATATTTCCATTCTAATACTTTGGCTTTTTTTAATATTTTTTTAAAAGATCTCTTGTCAAAATGATATTCCGGACTCTTAATTCGTAAATTATAAACGAAAGTATTTCCCATCTCATCAACACAAGTAACAGGAAGAATCTCCGAATATAAAGAAAGTGGAAATTCACTTTTCATAATATCTTCAGTAGAGTGAATCTGGGTAAGCGCGAATTTACGGGCACCTATACCTAAAATCATTGTTCGACACTTTAGCATTTCCTCGAATGGTGTTCCTTCTCCAAAAGTTGTCTCTGCATTATGGTGATTGCAGGTCAATTTATCTGCCAGGGGACCCAATGAACATATGCTATGGGTAGGATGAATGCTTCTTTTAACTTTCGCAGTTCGCCTGAACATTTCTGAAAACATCCCCATTTCAGAAACAGTTTTGCGAACGTCAAATACATTTATTCCACTTTTATAATGTTCTTTAGCCTGATAACTTGATCCGAGAAAAAAGGTTGGCATCGCAAGTGTGATATTTTTCTGTTCACAAAACGAAATTATCAAAGATAGTAATTTACCAGGCTGGCCGGTATACATTGGAATCATATCATTGAATGAGCTATGAATCATCAGCACATCAAACTTCCCATCAAATTTTTGTAATATATTATTGAAAATCTCTTCGTCATTGGCCGTACCATGAAGTAACCTGAAAATCCATTTATTTCTAATTTTAAATTTAAATATTGAAGCATAAATAGTATTTCCGGACTCTAGTGTTAAGAGTATACTAAACACTTTCCTTACAATATTATTAAAGAAACTTTTCATTAATTTTACTAAACATTGATTCAAATGGAGGTTTAATTTGAATTAAATTACAATTCATTGAATGATTACTAAATATGATAAATTTAAAAATATTGAAAGGTATTATAATAATATAATTCCGGAATTCATTGGAAAGAGCTTTCTCAAATGGATATTAAAAATGAGATGCTAATTTTTTAGTTAATGTATCACCTAAATTGGAAGTGTTAAAAATTGCTGATCTAAGAACAAATAACTAATTCAAATTCAGAAACTATTTCGATAAAGTAAATAATTCTATTTTTCACACTGTCTTTACTATTGTAATAATTAGCTAAATTTATTTTCGTTTACTGTCATCAAGTATTAATCGTATCTCTTGTTTTTTTATCATCTCGTTCAAACATTTAACTAATCGAAACCCTCCAGATTAAGAAATCTAAATATTCGGCAGATTGTTTTGTCTCTGTTCAAACGGATGAATCGATTATAAATTGAACAGCTTTCCTGGTAAGTTAATTCAGAAACTTTTGACTTTTTATTCATCAGGAATACATTTATTTTATTATTCCAAGAAATAGAATACTAAATTTTCGGGTTATACCCTCAACTTACTTCTCGTTTTTTTAATCCCTTGTTTGACGTATTCATTTCTCATAGTCAAGAAAGGGCCTGTAAATGTTACCAGAATTACGATCTTACTTAGTTATCCCTTTAAATATTTATTAAAAGTAATGATTCTGTAAGGTACAAAATTTGCGGTTGCTGTAAGAAAATATTTTATTGGAGACAGATGAGATGACAAAATTTTTCTCATTAAAAGCATGCCAAATATCGCTTACCTTAAATCGCTCCTGGCATCTAATATATTTATTTTCAATTATGACTTATCTGGTCACATATGTTTTCTTGCACCTCCAGCAGGGAACGGTTTATATGCCCACTATAGTCATAACATTATTTCCTTCTTTACAAGCGTTTATGTTTTAATTAGGAGCTATTTAAACAAAGAAAAGGAAGGAAGTAGATAGTAATTTTAGATTTAAATTTTTTGGTTCAAGGGTTAAGTAAATCTAATATTTTACGATAAAGTGTAGTTGGTTGATCAGAAAATATTCATTCAATTTTTCAAATTCTGGTGGTTAACATTTAGGGAGATGAACATATGAAAGCATTTATAATCAGCATACTTTTATTTTTCACTGCTAATGCACAAAACATCTGGTATGTGAACAGGGATGCAAGTGGAAATGAACAAATGGGGCAATCCTGGAATAATCTTGGGTTCTAAGTTGGTGGCCAATATCAACTGGGGCAATATATCAGCCGTGGTGATTCTATTTATATCTCGGTGGAAGTAGTGATCGACTTATTTAGAGCACTTACGATAGACCAACTCCCAATTATACATTTCGCTTCGGCAACGCCAGTAGTTATTAAGTTCAGCCTGGCAATGTGGACATAATGGGAAATAGTTTTTATAGCTACCAAGTTCAAATAGCCAGCATCATCTTTTGCGAATTAGAGGAATTTCAAATCTTAAAATACGGGAATTACTTTTATGGATTTGAGAACTCACCTACTGATCTTAATGGATGATTTAATTGGTGATGCAAGTGATCCTGGTGATACTTACGGAAAGGGTGCATTTTGATAATGTTCATATAATTGGGAATGGTACTACCAGGATTTTTAATTTTGAGGGTTCAAAAATAACTTTATCAAACTTCAAAATTGAACATACTGTAAATAATGACCCAGACTGATTGTGACCCTTAATTGGAACAGTATGGTAGAGGGGGAATACCATTATTGAAAATAATACATTCATCAGAGGAATCACAAATATAGGTACAGATGCTCATAGAGATATGATTACAGCTTGCTCATTTTGGTGAAGGAACTTCAGGGGACATCATCGTAAAGATACCAATGTATATAATTTTCAAGATGGTAATGGCAAGTAGTTGGAATGCATTACTTTATTGCTTCTGTTCCATACGTAATGCAAGTTTTGTATGTTTATAATAATATACTATTAGTAATACTACGAGGAAACTTGGGTAGATTCTATTTATGGGTAATAGTGAATCAGGTTCAAGGCGGAAAATCACCTGGACATTCAAAATACAGTTTTACACCTGATGATAGTAGTGGTACTTCAAGATCGTTTAGAAGTGCGGCAAATCAACATTACTAACGGCTTACAATCACGATACTTTATGGTAAGAATAATTTAGTTGTTATAGATGCCCCAGATAGACTTGTTTCTAAGCTGGTGCCCAGATGGTTTTCTTTAAGGAATATAAGGGAGATAGATTATAATGGATATGTATGAAATGGTGGACTGTCAAACCCGTTTATGGAATTGGGAATGGATTGGCAACTATAATTATGCTACTTGGCAGACGCTTTCAGGGGCACGACGCTAATACCACGACAGGGAATTCTACTAGCATGTTATCTTTTAGCAATAAATATGGAACTAAAGCTTCGAAGACTATTATACTACAATCGGCAGGAATTTAGGAGTAAATATCGCAGAGGAAGATCTGATCTTTTAGCAAAGTTTCCTATTTACTTTCTACAGATATTCTTAGGTAATCCAAGACCTCAAACAGGGCCTGGGATATAGGAGCATTAGAATAGACAGGAGGCCAGACAAATATTATAAAGGTAAGAGGTAAAGTATATCTGCAAGGACCTTTCAATTCAAATTCAATGTCAACTACACTTGAACCAAAGTTCGCTTTTCCCGAATTTCAACCATATAATCAACCTCCCTGGAACTATAATGGAAATGAAAGTTTTAGTCTGGTCCAACTCAACAATGGTTGATTGGGTATTAGTCGAATTAAGAAATGCTTCAAATCCTCTCAGGTAGTTGCTCGACGAGCAGCAGTACTAAAAAATGATGGACTTCTATCTAGAGACCAAATGGAAGTGAAGGAATCCTTTTTAAAATGTCAATCCCGGCTCTTATTATATAGCAATTTATCACAGGAATCATCTTGCAATAATGTCAGCATCACCAGTAGTTCTCTCATTAACTCCAGCATTTATATGATTTTACAACTGCAATGAATAAGGCATATGGACAAAATCCAATGGTTGAATTAGGTACCTGGCAAATATGGTATGTTTGCAACCGATGGAAATGCTGATGGAGTTGTTAATAATGCTGATAGAGATAATGTATGGCTTATGCAGAATGGCAATATGGGATATCTGAATGGTGATTTTAATATGAATAGTGGTGTTACTATTCACGATGTTAATCAGCTTTGGAATATAAATAACGGAAAAACATCGCAGGTACCTTAGTATATAAAAATAAAGTAATGAGTAATAAATAAGCAAATAACTTATTTTTTAAATATTCAATAAATTAAGGAGTCATAATTACTGGTAGGATTTAAGCTATGCTTTATTAATTTCGGCTAATTCAACTACAAGCCGAAATATTTTTAACAAGAGTTCAGTTAAACCCGGAATATGATGCAAACTCTTTTACGTAATGGAGAGAAATATGAAGCTTTTTAGTTCCCTTCTGGGAGTGATGTTATTTTGGTATGCCTGTTCTGCAGAAGCAGCAACTATCAATGGCAGATTTGTAATTACCAATTCAAATGCTTTGACGACTTCAGTACTTCTTCAAATTAACACTGATTCAGGTGTTGATGATCTTGGTGGAGCAACTATTGTTTTTAGCTTTAATACTTCAGCTATCTCCATAAATGAGAATCCTGTTCAGGATATTGATTACACTTTCCACAATTTTAGCGGTAACAATTATTCTTCAGCAACTGTAACCAGACCGATGACGAATACAATCTGGGTAAACATAGATCTTCCATTCCTCAATAGTAACAACGGAACCGTTATATCAGGAAGTCCTGAATGGACAGATGTTGTTACAATTCATTTTATTACAGTAGATGCCAATGCATCTCAGGATTTATCCTGGCTAACAAATAGTCTGTTCTGGGGAATTTATGATGCAGACAATTCTACTTTATCGGGAACAGGAGTGTTTGAAGATTTTCCAACCTCTGTCGACCCAGGTTCAGACTTTCCTTCGCAATTTATATTGGAGCAAAACTATCCAAATCCTTTTAATCCAAGCACAAAGATTAGATATACAGTGCCATCTAATACTGCGAGTGGAACGAGTCAGTCTCAGTTAGTCATTCTTAAAGTTTATGACGTTCTAGGAAATGAAATTGCAACTTTGGTTGACGAAGAGAAAGGACCCGGAAATTATGAGGTTGAATTCTCTTCTGATAACCTGGCATCGGGAATTTATATTTATAGTTTGCACAGTCCAGGGTTTTCTGAAAATAAAAAAATGGTAATTTTACGCTGAGATAATTTCCTAAGCGTTCAGACATTTCAAAATTTATCCCACTTTAACAAATCCATTCAAGAAAATTTAAATAGTTACTTTCCTTGAATCAAAGAAGATGGCTTTATTATAATGATAAAGTTAACAAAAAGTAAATTATGAAAATGATCAAAAAAAAGAGTCTCCATCTTCAACTAAAACTGAATTTATGGCTTCGCTTCAATTTAGTATTCTATTTATTGGAACCTTTGACTTAAACTTACATTTTAATATAATAAAACCGTGTAATAATTATTAATCTGGAAATTATTAAGTTACGTTTTGCAAAAGTATTTGCTACAAACACAATTTAATTAAACCAGATAAACTAGTGCGGAGAAAAATAGGTTTGTTTAAATGGCATTTCTATCTAACATATTGCATAACGTGAGTTATTTATTTGATTTCACTACATAGAATTCCAATTCATTTATCTGATAGTTAATCAAGGTTTTAATTATATATCATTGGGTTAACATTCATGGAGGTCTAAAAAATTATGATTTTCAACAGAAATACTATTTATAAAGCCTTTTTCCTCTTTGTGTTTCTCTTACTTTGTAGTGTGGTTATTTGGCTAAATTTTAACTCTGATCAGATATTGATTTGGACGAAAAAAAGTGGTATGAATCTTAAAAATCCGCAGACAATAATCCCCATGTATTTTCAATGCTATGTCCACGTATCGTTTATTTGTTTTTAGTATTTTTCCTGTTTTATATATACTCTCTATTATTATTTATCGATTTTACACTGAACAATTTAAAAACCATATTACTAAGCTTCAAAGGTTTATTGTTATTATTATTTTGTTTATATCTTTTCTCTACGGAATTACAACAAACTATAAATATGCAAAAATAGGATACAATGACGGTGTTCAATTTGATCTCGACGGTTTTAAAGGAAGGCTATTCACTGGCATTGAAAATGATAATTCTCAAAAACTTTTTTATAACACAGTAAAAAACAAAATTAATTCCGATGATATTATTTTTACACCCTCTCCTTTTCTTACAAATTTCTACTTATCAAATCAAGTATATGATCTGAATCAAATATTCAATTCCGAAATAAAAGGGGATAAATATTACGTGATTATTAGCAGAGAATACTATCCTAATGAAATTTCCAAAGGCTATAGTGAATTAAGAAATTTAGTTGTTAGTATTAGAGATACATTGATCATTGGAAATTTTCATTTATTAGAAATTGATAAAGAGCAATTTCAAATTGAAAATCCCAAGTAAAACTTCAACTCTATATAGATGCAGCTACTAATGATCTTGGCGGAGCAACTATTGTTTTTAGTTTTAATACATCAGCTATAAACTCCACAAGAGAATCCTGTTAGTGATATTGATTACACATTCCATAATTTTAGCGGTAACAA
The DNA here is from genome assembly GCA_963698525.1 of uncultured Ignavibacteriaceae bacterium. Lineage (GTDB taxonomy): Bacteria > Bacteroidota > Ignavibacteria > Ignavibacteriales > Ignavibacteriaceae > IGN2. The sequence goes on from CAVORE010000008.1 coordinate 94,346, forward strand.
TTATTCTTTAGCAACTATAACCAGACCGATGACGAATACAATCTGGGTAAACATAGATCTTCCATTCGTCAATAGTAACAACGGAACCGTTATATCTGGAAGTCCTGAATGGACAGATGTTGTAACAATTCATTTTACTACTGTAGATGCGAATGCATCTCAAGATTTATCCTGGCTAACAGCATAGTCTGTTCTGGGGAATTTATGATGCAGACAATTCTACTTTATCGGGAACAGGTGTGTTTGAAGATTTTCCGACTTCTGTCGAACCGGGTTTAGATTTTCCTTCGCAATTTATATTAGAGCAGAATTATCCAAATCCATTTAATCCCAGCACAAAGATTAGATATACAATCCCGTATACGGATGCAAATAGCACTGCTCCAGTCAAACTAAAGGTTTACGATATGCTTGGTAATGAATTAGCAATATTGGTTGACGAAGATAAAGAACCTGGTATTTATGAAGTAGAATTTTCTGCCATTAATGGAGTATCAAACTTAGCATCGGGTATTTACATCTACAGAATTGAGAGTGCAGGTTTTGTTGATACAAAGAAAATGGTATTACTTAAATAGTATCATATGATACTAACCATTAATAACAATTAAATTCATTTTTAAGAATTATTTTTTGCCATTCGGAGTTGACACCTGCTTTAATAATTAAGAAGAATATTTGTTTAAAAAATAACCTATTCTTTCTTATCCAAGCGTGTATTCCTTTCCCAGATAATTATACCTCAATCTCATTTAAGCTGAATTAATTTTTTTAATTTTGGAATGTAAGGTGAATTCCAAAGTTAAAGGATTACAAACAACACCATACCACGATACTCTACGTTTTCAGAATAATATCCTTAATGCTGGTGCTCATATCCGTGAGATATTTGCTGCACTAAAAAGTCATTCAATTGCAAGTCACTTAAAATTAAAAAGTAATTGTATCCTATTGGCAAGAATAAAGTGTTAATCCAGTCTTAAAATTAATCTGACGGTCAGTTTCGTCGTCCGTCATTTACTACCAAACTACTTACTACTTTTTTGATTCAAATTCGTTGTAGAATACAATGGTATTCAAGTTGAATAGTTAGGCAAACAGCGATAAGAATGGTTGGCTAAAAAGATAAACTCTGGATGAAGTTTAGAACACAGAACCACTTATATACTGCTTTGACACATCAGAGCTAAGGAATGGCTGGTTTGAATTCGGCTTTGATAGATACGATGCCGAATGACTTAAATAGAGTTCGGGTAAATACCGAATGTAACTTAAACTCTTTCAGAAATGGAGAGAATTATGAGGCCAATTAACTTCTGGATATTAAGCATAATATTTGGCTATGCAACCTTTTCTTTTCCCACGGATGTAAATGGACGATTCACTGTAGCGAATATTACAGGTTCAAAGATTTCCGTTTTACTTCAATTAAATACAAATACCGGGGCGGATGATCTTGGCGGTGCAACTGTGGTTTTTAGTTTTGATACAACGGCTGTTTCTATTATTGAGTATCCGGTAAAGAATGCAGACTATTTTTTTCACAACTTTTCCGAGGGAAATTATTCATCCGCAACAATAACAAGACCTATGAGAGATAAAATCTGGGTAAATATTGATCTGCCTTTCAACAACAATAATAATGGAACAGTTGTATCAGCAAACCCAGGATGGTCTGATGTTGTAACAATTCATTTTGATATTGTTGATCCTAATGGAACAGCAACTCTATCCTGGCAAACGGCAAGCCCATTCTGGGGAATTTATGATGCAAACAACACTACTCTCTGGCAGACAGATGAATTTGAAGATCTTTTCAGTCCGCTCCCGGTTGAGCTTATTTCATTTTCTGCAACTTTCCTTTCAAATCAAAATGTATTATTGGAATGGAAAACCGCTTCTTCATTAAATAACCTTGGTTTCGAAATTCAAAAATCATATACTATTACAGAAGAGTGGATAAGCATTGGGTTTGTTGAAAATCAAGGAGATCCAAACTCATTAACCGAATATAGTTTTACTGATGTAACATTGCATAATTTTCCTATTGTGAGGTACCGGTTAAAGTCAATTGATCACGATGGATCCTTCGAATATTCTGAAGTAATTGAAATTAATACATTGCCAATGAGCTATGAACTTTCTCAGAATTATCCTAATCCCTTTAATCCAAGCACAAAAATAAAATTCACAATCCCATTTGTAGAATCAGCTCTAAGAATGAGCGTTTAGTGAATTGAAAGTTTATGATATGCTGGGTAATGAAGTTACAACATTAGTTGACGAAGAGAAGGAGCCTGGAATTTATGAGGTTGAATTTTCTAAACCTGAGTTGACTTCTGGAATATATATTTACCGGTTACAAGCGTCTGAGTTTACTGAAACGAAGAAGATGGTTTTACTTCGTTAATTATTTGAACTGATATATTGGTTATATTAAAATTACACTATTCAGAATACTATTATATATCAAAACTAAAGTACTTTCTTGTAGACAGTATCCGGAACAATTCCAACCTTGTTGCCCCAGGATATTGGTTGTCTTCAATGCTTTAACCAGTGAATAGTAGGAGTTGTAATCTTTAAATAATTTTGGTGCATCGTTCATTATTTTATCAAATTCTTCGTAAGATAAATCAAGTTTTTTTAAACAGTAATCGAGGGACTCAAGACCTCCCGTATATGGGTCTTTGTTTATTACCTCAAGTGCTTCTGCTCTCGTTAACTGACCATTCCTGACTTTAGCTGAGTAATGAAGTTTTCGCTTATCAATATTGAATTTCCTTGTTAATATGTATGCCTGGAAGAAGGCAGTGTATTTGGATTCATGATGCTTATCACCGTAATTCTTCCATCCTAATTCGTTTTCAATAATGCGGAAGACTTCCTTTTCATTGTAAGGTATGTAATAAAGAATTCTTAACTGTTGAATTTTTTTTATTAGAGAATAATATACGTACCTGACTCATCGACATATTCGGAAAACTTTTTAGTTTGCGTTTACCAAATCTTTTTTGGACATCCTGAATGTATTTCCCATCCATATATGTCCAGGTAATTGGTGTTGTTCCCTCAGTTCGGAATGAATGACCATGCACAATATATTTTACATTGTAACGTGCAGCTTCATCAAAAAGTACAGAGAATATGACCCAATCAGTCGGAACTTCGGCATCAGGTACAGATGCAAACAAAAATGATCTTTGCAAATCTTTAAATTCTTCCCAATCAGCAACATGTGTATGAAGATCAACTCCGAGTATTTTCGTAGCATTTTTAATATTTTGAACTGCAATTTCAGAATTCCATCCATTATCGAAATGTACGGCGAGTGGTCGTAATCCAAGTTTGACTGCATTGTAAAGAGTATATGTACTGTCTCTCCCACCGCTTACTCCAAGTATGCAATCATACTGTTTACCCTTTCCATCCTTTTTAATTTTGTCAACTATTAATTCTAATCGCCGGGGAGTTTCTCTATTCATAGGAAACTTTCTCTCAAGGTCATCATGGATTTTACAAAATGTGCATTCACCATTATTATCAAAAGAGATGCCTTTAACAGTATCATCCATAACACAACGGGAGCAGATTTTATTAGTTTTATATTGGTAGGGAAGTATTTGCATAATATTTATTTAAAGTTAAACTGATAATCGGGCTGTTTTTTCATTACATCAAAACTTTCAGGGAAATTTTCAATGAACCAAACCATAAAATCAGTCAGGTTGATGGACTTGCTTACGTACTCATGGGCATTACTGATGGAGCTTTCCCTCAAATTATTATTACTTAAAAGCTGTTGAATTTTCTTTATCGCCATATTTTCATCATCAAAATAGAAGAGGTTTCCGAATTTACTTATATATTCAAATACACCGAAGTATTTGGCACTTGAATTAACCATTACAGAAGGGGTTCCTAACACAGCGGCTTCAGTAGCCATTGAACCGCTCTCACTCACGAATAAAGTAGCATTTTGTAAAACAGTATGTATCTCAGAAGGATCACCTTTATACAAATATTTGCTGAATTCATCAGGCAGATTTCCTTCTGAAGAAATAATAACTTCACCATGTGCGGCTAACATTTTGATGATACTGGTTTTTCCTTCATTAGTAAATCCGGTCTGTCCTAAATCATGTGATGCTTGCCAATTTACGAATCTTAAGAAAAAATATTTTTTATTTTCTAATTGAAGCTCTTTCAAATATTGATGGTTCGACTGAAAATATTTTGGGTGAAGATATGCCATATCCATAGTTCCGGAAAATCTTATGTGCTTTCTTCCAAAATCTTTTTTGAAAGAATCGGGAGTTATAATGCATTGAGTAAATGGTACATACATCATATGTTCAAATTTTGCGTGTTCAGTATCATCGAAAGCGATATGTGGAACTCTAAGCAATTTTGATGCGTGGGCAGCATAGGAAGAACCAAAACTTAAAAAGATATCCGGTTTAAATTTCAATCCGGCTTTAATTAAAAAATAATCGCCTTTTAATAAATAGAATAATTTTCCTAATGTACTTTTCGATCCTTTACCTCTGTTTAAGTAAGATATTTCATTTTTATTCAACAAGTAATGTGTGAATTCCCGCTCACGTGCAGTAATAAGAAATTTATGTCCTTTCTTTTCCATTAACTTTATAAAATTACGGAAATAGTGTACATGCGCCGGGTGGCCAATATCAATCAGAATTTTCATCTGTTCTGATCTGCTTTTCAACGAGAATGGTAGGAGTAGTAGGTAAAATATATTTATGAAAAGTATTTATTGTATTTAAATACTTTTTGAAAATTGGCATATAAGATGGATAATCCCAATAATACTTGTTTTTCTGATTCCAGATGCGCTCAAATTCTTCTTTAGTTAAATCGAGTTTTTTTAAAACGAATTCCTTATCTCTTTCCATTTGATCGGTGTCATAAGGAGGATGTTTAATTTTCTCTAATGCCTGTTCACGTGTTAACTGACCGGTTAACACTTGAGCTGAGTATGTAATTATCCTCTTATCAATACCAAACTTTTTCGGCATCCAATAACCAATTGCAAATCTTGTAAAAATGTTTTCGTGATGATGTCCACCATAATATTCCCATCCATATTCCTTCATTAAAAAATCTTGCGCAGGCTTCTTTTCATATACAATGTGATTGAACGGATGATAATCCTGCATTTTCTTAATTAGCAGCGAGCGAATCCTATCGGATAAAGTATCATATGGATAAGTTTTTGTTTTAATTGCTTCAAACTTTTTTAATACATATAACATTTGTTTGGAGTCTGTATATGTCCATTCGCTTGGCTGCTTACCTTCTGAGCGGAAATCACTTCCGGTTAATACAAATTTTATACCTTCTCTTTCAGCAATATTTAATAGAACAGCTTTGATTGCATTATCAGTTGGACCATCTATCCATGGCAAACAAGCTTTAATGTAGGCTCTTAAAACAGCTTTAACCTCTTCATAGTCAATTACATAAGTTTCAAGGTCTATTTCTAGTGCCTTCGTTACCTTTTTAATATTCTGAACAGCTATTTCTGAACTCCAACCATTGTCTAAATTAACTGCCAAAGGCCTTAAACCATATTTCTTTTTGGCTACATACATTAAATATGAACTATCTGTTCCACCGCTTACTCCGATAATACAATCATATTTTTTATGTTTACCTTTTACTTTCATTTTGTCAACTATGTTTTCCCAAAACGTTTGGCCCACTTCACCTTCCGGAGAAATTTCCACAAGTTTATCAAACATTTTTGCATAGTTGGAAACACCATTTTTATCGAATATTATTCCAGGGACAGTTGTATCCCAAATTCCACGTGTGCAAATTCTATATTTTTTATGTTGTTCTTTACTCAAAATAAATTACCTTTTAAAGAGTTGTAAGAGTTCACTTTTAGATGGATAGTTAATTAATACTGCTCTTCGTGGTCCGTGAAAAACAAACATGCTGCCTGCAGCAAGAGCGTGAGCCTTTCCATTAAAATAAGCTTCTTTTAAATGTTCTAAATTTCCAGCGCCTCCACAGGCAACTACCGGAATAGAAACAATTTCGGCTATGCTTTTTATTAATTCTATATCATAAGCAGTCATCATACCATCAAGATCAATTGAGTTGACAATTATTTCGCCTGCACCCAATTCCTGAGATTTTTTAGCAAGATCGACCGGATGCATTTTTGTATTAGTGCTGCCATCTTTTATCCAGCATTCATATTTACCGAACAGTGTTTTTTTTGCATCAATTGAAACTACTATGCTCTGACTCCCAAATACTTTGGCTGCATCTTCGATTAATTCAGGCTTAAGTACGGCGTTGGTGTTTATTATCACTTTCTCTGCACCGGCTTTTAGTAGATGTTCAATTTGTAAGACGTCTTTTATTCCACCACCAACCCCAAAAGGCATAAAGGCTTCATCACCAATATCTTTAACTAAATCAACTGAAACGGTCCTGTCTTCCTTTGAAGCAGTTATATCCAGAAATACTAATTCATCACTCTTCAAATCGTTGAAAATCTTTACGGCATTTATGGGGTCACCTATGTACTTGGGGTTTTTAAACTTCACGGTTTTTACAAGTCCCTTGCCTTTCAGCAACAATACAGGTATGATACGAGGTAAAAACATTACTTCTAAAATTAAAAATTATTTTGTTAACAATTTAAGATTTGCGAATTTTTTTAGTATTAATAGTCCTGAATCATGGCTCTTTTCCGGATGAAACTGGCAGCCAAAAATATTTTCTTTTTGAAATGAAGATACAAATGCATTACCATAATTCGTTTCAGCTAAAATATCATCTTCCTCTGAACACATTACATAGTATGAATGAACAAAATAGAAAAAATTATTTGTAGTAATATCCTGGAATAAAGAATCTGTATTTTTTATTAGGAGATTGTTCCATCCCATGTGAGGTATTTTCAAACCATTGGATTTAAATCCAAATTTTTGAGTCCTTGCTCTAACCCATCCAAAGCCATCACAGTTTCCTTCTTCGCTGAATTCGGTCATTAGTTGCATACCTAAACAAATTCCCAGGATTGGCTTCTTTCTTTGAAGTACAACTTCATTTAAGAGGTTGAACAATTCTTTATTTTTTAAATTATTAATTCCCTTTTCAAAATGGCCAACGCCCGGTAATACTAATTTTTCTGCAGTCATTATATCATCATGGCTTGAAGAAATCTTAGCCGGAATATTAATTCTTTCAAATGCTTTCTGAACGGAACGAAGGTTTCCCATACCGTAGTCAATAATAACAATCATTTCTTTTTTCCACCTACTAACTGATAAATCTCATAAATTTTCTTTGCGATCAGTTTATTATCAAAATGCATTACTTTTTTACGTCCATCCGTTCTATTATCGAACTTCAGAGCCTTGGATATTTTTTCAGCCGTTTCCTTGGGATCAAATGAGGTTATGAAGCAACCATCGGTTCCGGATGTTATATCTCTGATATCTCCCACATCAGTTGCTACTATTGGACGATTACATGCCATTGCTTCTTTAATTACCTGCGGTGATCCTTCTGAAATTGATGTAAGTAATAATATATCACAGGCGTTTAAGAGTAAATTTACTTCCACACGGCTTTTATTTTTTAGTTCGATTAATTCGGGTTTTGCAGGCAAATTTTCAATCGCTGAAAAGGCAAGGGGGGCATTCTTAACGGAATTATTGAAGCTGGAAGCGAAGAGTATATATTTTTTATTCTGGTCCATGTTAAGTTTTTCTCTTGCGACTCTCATTTCCATTGGCTGAAAAATGTCGAAATCTATTCCGCAGGGGACAATAGAATACTTTTCTTTTCCATTAATTTTCCTTTGAATTTTTTCTGATACGAAAATATTAAAACTGGATAGTTTTGCTGCAATTCTGGAAAGTTGTTTTAATCCTGATCGATTTGCATCACTTCCATGATAGGTGACAATCGCAGGAACTTTTCTTTGCAGGCAAGCTAGAAGTCCTGAAAGTCCAAAATGAGCATGCACAAAATCCGGCGCATATTTATCAATTTTTTTCTTCATGTTTTTCAAATTTTTCAAATAGCCTAAAATTCCTTTACCTCTTATAAAAAAAGTATCATATTCAATGTTATGATAATTTTTTACTGATTCGATTTGCTCATACACAAACGCATGATGCAAAATAAAATTAAAATTTTCAACATTACCGCTGCAGACTATTAATACTTTCATAAATTATTATTGATTATAAACTTGTAAATATTTATTGACTATTGCATTAATACCGAAGGTCAAAATTCCTGGCTCTGAAATTATTTTTCGATCCTCTTGTTTTAGATTGTGTAACATATTCATATTTAGATCATCAAAACTTCTGATAATTACACCACAATTATATTTGGCAACAAATTCTGTAATCATATCCACAGCGTTATTTGCAATCACAGGTAAGCCACAGCATATATATTCGCTGAATTTTACCGGCGAGGCCACTTTATTAACCATACTTTGGTCCCGCCAAATTATAGCTATATCAGCCGCATTTAAGTATGCCGGCATATCAGAATAATCCACAAATTTGTTAAAAACATTATGATGATCAATTTTTTTCTTAGAAAGATTTAATACTTTCAATCCCTTTTCTGCAAAAGCAATGACGGCATCGTTATTTTGCCAACTTGCAGTACCGCCACTGGAAAACACAATCAGGGTATCATCTGATAGTAAATTAAATTCTATTCGGATTCTATCACGCTGATCCTCATTATATCTGAAATCTGATCCGGCTAAGCAAGGTGTCACAACAACTTTTGCAGGATCAATATGAATTTTTGTATCCAAATAATTTTTTAGCGATTCAGAGACCACTGAAATTCTACCAGACTTCTTCAGATTCTTGAGAGCTATTTTGTAATTATAAATCTTCAATAATTTGGAGATTTTATTGAAACCACTGAACTCCTCAATTTCTTCGATACTTGCACCACGTACATCAGGTATAACATTCAGATAATAGTTGCTTCCTGCTATTTTGAAGAGATGGTGAGCTATCAGTTCTCCCCTTGTATGAAAAATTACTTCTTCCAGATTTATATTTAAGTTATTCAAAGCCTTCCTGATACTTCGACGATTCATTATATTAAAGAACGGGTAATTAGGATAAGATTTGAAGAACACAACGTTAATTCCATGAAAAGATTTTCTTCTTAAAAAATCATTCTTCTGAATCTCATTTTTTATGCCAAGGAACAAGTATATACTTTTAAATTGACCTGTTTTACTTATTGATTCCAGTAAAGCTAGCACCTGTGAATCAAATACGGAGCCAACGCTATCACAAAAGTAAAATAAGTAACTAAATTTCATCTATTCAGTTTTTCTTTTAACTAACTTGTATACATCCAGCTGATATTCTTCAAGCTTGAAAACTTGTAAAGATGAATCCGTTGCTAAAACTTTGTCTAAAGCAAAACCCTTAACTTTTGCGCCCTGGCTTTTAGTGAATTGAGCAACAAGCAGTTTTAAATAATCATCCGGTATGCTTACGCCCGACTCGAGCAGGTATAACGTGTCATTATTATTTATAACATAACTTAAATCAGTAGAAACAAAACCGGGAATTATTTTTGCTTTTTCATTTTGATAATCTGTTAGCAAATCAATTACCTGAAGATTTGGTGCATAAACGTTTTTAATCGGCTTACTTGCCTGGTAAACAATAAGTACGGAGTTATCTTCAAGATTATCACTTAACTGCACATAGGTTTCTTTTAACTCTCTGAAAAAGCTTCTTTCCGTGTACACTATATATAAATTGGTGATAATAAAGAAAGCAGTCAGAGAGACTATTAAATATTTTCTTTTAACAAGTATATTGCTGAAATAAAGTCCTATGGCTATTGCGATTACCGGATAAGCCGTCATCTGGTAACCACCATATCGGGCTTCAGGAATAGCAGTAGGCAGATGAATTAAAATTATAAGAAGTCAGTATGTAAAATAATTCCTTGTAATTGATATACACGTAGTACAGAATAAAAGGCATTACTAATATTATTACATTGAAAGAACGTAAATAACCGTAAAAATAAATTGCTGCTGTTCGGGGAACTTTGATCTGGCTGTAAAGCTCTTTATATAGATTAAAGATCCCGCCATATGACCAATGACCGCTTACAGTTTCCTGATACGTAAAGATATTAACTGTAAAGTACAGGGCGACTGTGCTGACCGCAAAAATAATATTGTGTTTTTTTAATATGTCTTTAAATGAAGTGAAAAGTAAAAACATGGGTGTCATCAGCACTACAAATGGTGAAGTAAGAATTCCGAAACCAAAGACTAATCCTGCAATCAGATTTTGTTCTCTGGTATAAAAGTACAGACTTATTAAACCCAGCGATGGAACCAAAATCAGATATTCAACCTGGCAGGCAAATCTGAATATCCCGCTTGCAAGGGAATAAATAATAATTGTAATTACTGCCTGGTTGATATTGTTATATTTCTTTATTGATATTAAGTATAATGAAACAGAGCCCGCTGCACCGAAAACGGCAAGCATTATTTCAATTGATACTACTGCGCTTAAACCAATTATGTTGGAAAAAATCAGATAAAAAATTATCCCGAACAAGTGAAAGGAAAAATGTGAGGTTCTGTTCCATAGATCCAGATTTGCTATTTGGTCAGTATTTGTGACCGAATCGTTTGAAATGGTAACACCGTAGCCAAACAATATATATATCGTTACTAAAAGTAAAAATATTATTATCGATGATTTTTTATCCATTCATTTTCCTTTATTGAACCATTCACTAATTATCAAAAATCATTTACTGCCGTATGAAGTTTTTTCCGGATTATTTTTTCTCATTTCAAAATTGAATTTTTCGTACCTAACAATTGTATCCAGAATTACTCCAATTGAAAAGAATAGGAGAGAAAAAATCATTAATCCTGTAGCCAGTATTGCCGATGGAACTTTATAAACGTACCTGAACTCAATAAATTCGATGATCGGATCAATGCCTAGTAAAACACCACCCACAAAGAAAATGAACGAAAGGCTGGAAAAGAATAACAACGGTCTGTAATCTTTGAAGATGTTAAAAATTGTTTTCAACACTCTAAAGCCATCCTTAAAAGTATTTAATTTCGAAAAGCTTCCTTCCATCCGGTCTTTATAGGTAATAGGTATTTCAATAATATTAAATTTTTTATCGAGGCAATGCAAAGTCATTTCAGTTTCAATTTCAAAACCTTCACACATAATCGGATAATTTTTAACAAAGTTTCTCGAAAGAACTCTGTAACCGCTCATTATATCAATTAGATTAGCTTTAAATAATAAGTTAATTATTTTTCTCACAAGATTATTTCCAAAATTGTGGAAGGTCCTTTTATTTTCTTTCTGATACCCAGAGGCCGTAAATCTGTTTCCGACGGCTAAATCATATTCTCCTGAAACAACTGGCGCTAAAAGATTTTCCAAATCCTTCCCGAAGTAAGTGTGGTCTGCATCTGCCATCGCATAAACATCGGCATCAATTCTAGTGAAGGCTGTTTTCATTGCATTGGCTTTTCCTTTTCGTCTTGCAAATATCACTTCACCTTTAATGTTGTTATCTTTCATCACGGTAGAAGCTATCCTGTTTGTACTATCTGTAGAATTATTATCAACTACGAAGATTGAAGCGTCTGTTGAGTTTTGATGAAAATCAAGAATTGTCTTTTCAATTGTCAATTCTTCGTTATAAGCAGGTAAAATAATAGCTAATTTCATATTTACATCATCAATTAGTTACTTTAAATAAATTTAGGGACGTATAGACTTTTCCAACATTATTCAAATTGAATTTGTTACTCCAGGCAAACAATTGGTTGTCCGACTCACTATTGTTTTCCTCTGGCAAAATAAAGAAGAAAACAATATTTGATGGAAACTTTTTATTATCTATAGCATCGTGAGAATTAATTACAGCAGCTCCAGCGTACTGGCTTATCCTGAACGACCTGACAGTCAAATCATTATCTATAAATACCGGCTGATTGCCGTTTGATATTTCAAGTTTAATATTATCGAATAATTCCTGCAGGTCAGTATAAGGCACTTTATAACTATCGGCTTTCAAAGAATATTTACCCCAATGATCAAATGTTATGTAAATATTGATTGTCAGATTGATAAAAATTAAAAATATCATTATCAATTTGATAGCACTAACAATTTTTCTATTTAAATAATCAGCTTTGATAAATAGTAATAAAACAGCAACGGCTAAAATAGACAAATACACAGCACTCAAATAACGGGGATCACCAATATGTGTCCAGTTTGGACGTGGAATTTCATGATATCGTAAAGTGAAATAAAGTAGAAATGTGATTATCAAAACTATAATCGCAAAAAACGGTACATATAGCTGAGTGGTATTTTCAATCGAAAGAGTTTTATTTTTTCTAAGTCTGTTATACAGAATTAGTATTGCAGCGAGAATTAATAATGAAACAAGTTGAAATGATAAAGTTAAAATTAAACTCTGGTGGTTTTTCAGTAAATAATCAAACAGGTACGATGTTTTGAAGAATGCATTAATGAAAAATGGATCCGTCAGTAACAAATGTTCAGGAAAGAATCCCGCATCCCAAATTTCAGGATTATCCATATAATTTATATTGCTGGTTGTAACGAAATTGTATATTAATACTCCCGATGTAAATACAAGACTTATTAAAAATGATCCTACACCCGCATAAAAGTATTTTCTTTCTTTCCTTAAAAAATAGAATATCAGCATTACAAGAGCAGGGTAAAATGCTACGAAGAAAAAGCTGTAATGAGTCCAGAATAACAGCGCAGCGAACAGAGCGGAAAAAATAATGTTAACTTTCGATTTATCCTTAAACAGATATGCAAAAGTATAATACAGAGATGCGGACAGAACCAGAAGTGCAAAAACAAGTATAGTGTTAATATTATTCAGTATTGAAGTAGATATTAAAAGGAACGAAATGAAATAGTAATATGCTTCTTCATTTAACAAACTACTGAAAAGATTAAATGTTTTTTTCCAGATTATTACAAGCAGGAGAAGCACACCAATTTGAATCAAAAAACTTGAGAGAAGCAAATTACCTGTTATAAAGCCTAAAATTGCAACAAGGAATGGATATAATGGCGGCCATTGAATATGGGTGCTGTAGTAAATTTCACCCTTGGCATCTAAATACTTAAATGAAAAACCATGCCCCTCGATAAAATTCTGCGCCATCGCTATCTGAGAAAGATGGTCTGTGCTTAGATCTGGCTGAGCAAAATAGTATGTTACTCTGACTAGCAGAATCAGGATAATAAAAAGTGATAATACTCGTTGTTTGTTCATTGACCAGGCTCTAGCAGGGAAGTTTCAATTATTTTTAATTTGGGGATAGGATAATGTTTTACAATCGAATAAAAACTTAGGTTTACCAGCAGAAAAACCAGCAAAATAGAAATCGAAAAAAAGATTGAAAGATATATTGTACCTAAAACAAACAATGCACTAAGAATTAGATTTATAGTAATCAATCTTCTAAAAGAAAGTAATGAAAAAAACGATTTGTAAGAAAGTTTAAGCAGTCGTAGAAAATTATACTTACTCTCCCCAAATTCCCTTTCAGGTGCTTCATATTTGACATAGCTCGTCTTTACCCCATCATTACTTTTGAAATTTGTCTTGAAAATATGCCACCAGTTTTTATTTTGCAAAAATTTATTTTTTGTTGATTTATCCATTAACCGGAACATTACATTTTGTTTAAAGAAATTAACGCCAACAATTAAGTAGAAAAAAAGATTATAAGCATAGCTCATGATTGTTCTGTAAAATTTTTTCCGTTTGTAAATAATTCTATGCCCCTGAACCAAATTATAACCGTTCTGGTATGAAATAATCATTTTTATTGCTGTTTCGATCGGGTGCCCGCCATCAACATCCATTGTTATAACAGCGTCTGCCTTTGATAAACCCAAACCATAAGTAAGCGCGGCATATTGCCCATACTTATTATCGAATGATATATAATTTACATTTTTTAGTTTTTTAGATAGATCTCTTAACAATTCCACACTTCTGTCGTTACTTCCGTCCTCTAAAAAAATGATGTTAAGATTGATACCATCAGGAGCTAGGTTGTTGAATTCATCAAGGAATACGGGAATAGTTTTCTCCTCATTCCTTACAGCTACTAGAATATCAACCGATTTCATTAATACCTTTAGATTTTGCTTCTTGTGAAGCACGGCTGATGCCTTTTAAAGAAAACCCCTCGTAGTATATCGAGATAAATCCTAAAATAACACTAATAATAATAACAGGAATCTGATAGTAAAACGAAAAAGCAACAGCCTGTGTTTTATCAAGTCCAATAATTCCGAATGCAACAACGCATGCAAATTGGTGCACACCTACGTTGCCGGGGGTAGATGGTAAAATGAAAGAAACTCCGAGGAGAATTAAACTTAACATTGATGCATCCCAGCTCAAATATCCGTTCAACCTTTCAACAATAATAAATCCTGCAAATACATAAAAAAACCAGATCAATGAAGTGGTCACAAATAAATAAATTAAATCTTTCAGGTTAAGGTAGTTACGCAAATAATGAAAAATTGAAGAAGTTTTATCTCTTATAAAGTTTATTACTTTATATTTTGAAATACGCTCGAGTTTTGAATCTATAGAATCCTTTTTCCTTATCATTAATAAGACAATTATAGAAGCGATAATTAAAATACCTGTAAAAATGGCTCCACCCTTAAGAATATTCTCCGGAATATCATATCTAAAGACTGCAATAATGAATAGGGCAGATAATCCTATAAGATCAAATATTCTCTCTATTACTGCTGAAGTAAATACCTGTGTTTTATTATAATTCTTCTTTTTTGCGAGCAAGTAGGATTTAATAATATCCCCTAAACGGGCGGGCAGAAAATTATTAGCAAAGTAACCTATGTTAGTGTAATGAAATGTTGTAATAAATTTATTAGCGGGGAAAATATCAAGGAGCTTGTTCCAGCGGAGGGCGATAACTATCCTCAGTATAATATTAACAATTAATACATATATGAGAATATCAAGATTTTCAAAACTGAAATAGAATAACAATTTTTGTAAATCAATATCTTTTACAGCCAGATAAAGAAGAGCAATTGAAACAATTGCTCCTAAATAATATTTATACTTATCTAGAAAATTCTTCATATCCTTACCATTTCGGCCAAGCGATATTCACTGGAAATATCTTGGGGCAAACTTATCAATTCCATTTTATTTGAATAATTATTAATAGATTCTCCGGTGGTGTAATTTAACTTGTTAAAATATGACAGAGTCTCGGATTGATGCAAATACCGAGCCAATTTAAAGAGCCAAATAAATATGTGATTCAACAATCATTTCAATCAATTTAGGAAGTCTTGTATGGAAATGAAACGGACTTTATTTGTTGACACATAGTCATCTAAAATCCTGATAGTATGGCTGTTTAGTAATTTGGGATGTAGAATCATCGTCGAATATTCAGGGACCTTTTTAAATTTATACTTAAATCGTTCCTGGAAACTACTATCTGTAGTAAGCTGCCTGACTTTAGGACGCGTTAACGAGTACAATTTCCTGAAATCAATAAATCTAACAGGCTTAAAATAGTCACCTGTTCCACTTCCTTTTCTTTCGATTTCAAGGTTTCGATATTTAATCATTCTTATGAACGTAAAATATATATTAACTAGAGCAGGTATTTTGACTGTGGTAATGGGTATCTCAATGAAACTTCCAGAATCTACTAACTCTTTAGCTGAAAACTCAAAGTTATAAATTCGTCTGTTTGGATACTGACGGAAATCAAAGGAAAAAATTCCATTGTTATTGACTAAATCGGGACAAATTGAGCTATCAATTTTTATATCATTTTCCTGAAGTGCATTCTTTATCTCCTTAAAAGGATCTATCAAATACCCGCCGGCTCTGAACGTAGTAACTTTATAATCGGGTTTATTTTTCCTGATTATATCTTCCATTAATTTTTTAGATATGGAAACGCAACCGGTAATCGTATTTATATCTTCCTTTCTATTCTCACTTGATAGGTTATGAAGCCTAAATCGATTATAATTAAAATTCCATTTACCATTTTCATATGCAGCATCTAACCAATGAGGATGAAGATGTAATTGAATGTCATGTCCTCTACCAACTAATTCTGAAATTTGTTCCTCTATCAATATTCTGTCATGCTTTAATTCAGAATAACTCTTTTCAAGTTCCAGTAACCGGTAGTAATGTAATATATCCCAGAAGATTGTCATCTTAGAATTATTCTTTTCAAGTATCAATAATAACTTCTGAGTTGGGTCAATCATACTTTCTTGTACGTTTCCTGTCTCTTTACCAAGAAATAATTCATAATCTATAGTTAATAAAATTTGCTTTGCTTTTTTATTATCATCGAACGATTTATTAGCTATACCTTTTTTACCTTTCAGACCATCTATTAAACCAGAGTAATAAAATTTTAACAATCTTCCATTTCTCATCCGACGTATTGACCAAATTACTTTTAAAGGAAGGTTGATAAATTCCATGATTACAGATAAGATGAGGTTGAAATACATATGAAATTTTTTAAAAAACAAAAATCTATTCCTCATGACATAATAATACATTGTATTATAACCTGTCTTGTTTTGTTTATTAAAATCATGGTGATGTCTGACAATTGCATCTCGCAAGCATAAAGTTTTAAAACCAGCATTCTTGATCCGATATGATATATCGAGTTCGTCATTATACATAAAATAGTCTTCTTCAAAAAGGCCCGTGATTTTTAGTACACTGCTTCTGATCATCATAGCCCCGCCAAGAACGAAGTCAACATAAATCTCATCCGGAAGATTAAGTGTCCACTTTTCATCACTGAATGGTGCAACTTTCTTTTGTGTCTTGTAGTTTACATTTACACCATACGCCTGTATAATCTCATTCTCTTCATTACCATACAAAACGACGGGTCCGATTACACCAATTTTTTCATCAGATAATATTCTTTTTGTTAATAAATGAATACATTTTTCCTCTAATTGTATATCAGGGTTTAGTATAAATAATAGTCCGCAATCGTCATCCAATGCTTTTTGAATGCCAATATTGTTACCCTTTGCAAACCCGTTATTAGTCTTACAGAAAATAATATTAATTAATAATTGAGATTGATATTGTTTAACTATATCTAAGGTATTATCGGAAGAATTATTATCAACTATATAAACAGATAAGTCTCTACAATTTTGAATTATTATTGACTCTAGCAATCTGCCAATATCTTTCTGACTATTAAAAGTAACAATAATTACTCCGACTTTCATAAAAATCTAATTTCCGTTTTGTTTAAGTGACATTTCCGAATTGAGTTTATTAAATAGGTTAATATAATAATTAGCCATTTTATCAATAGTGTGGTTCTCACGTACATATGAATAGCCAACTTTAGCCATGGTGTCTCTCATATCTTTATTCAAATAAAGAGTTTCAATTGCATTTACTAATTCGGTTACACCCTTATTAATGAGAAGCCCATTATCCTTATTAATGAACATCCTTGTGTCGCCAACATCTGAGGCTATTATAGCATTACCGCAGCCCATAGCCTCAAGCACACTTTGAGAAGGATAATTATTAGTCGTTTGGATCGAAACGAAGACTGATGTATTTGCAAGTATCTCCGTTGGTTGAGGATGAAAACCGTAAAAGATAATATTCGTACAGCCAGCGCTATCTACTTTGCTTTTGATTCTGGTTGAGAGTCTTCCTTCTCCCATAATATGGAAGATTATTTCCGGGTATTTTTTTGATAAAATTATTGCTGCATCTAAAAAAGTTTCAGGATTTTTGTCTTTTTCCAGTCTTCCGGAAAATGCAACCTGAAAGACTCCCTTATCACCAATCCTGCATTTTGAATAATCTGTAAAAGAACATGGTGTAATTGATATTGCTTCATCTTTTATTTTAATCCCTCTCTCCTTGACTCCATCAACTATGAAAGGGCTCAGAAAATCCACATAGTCACTATTTTCCAAGGCAAAATTAAAGGAACTGAATTTTCGGTACCAATATTTTTTTTCTTGAGGTAGTACATCGCTAAACCAACTATCCATATCACAGAAAATTATACCCACATTCCGACGTTTATTCATAAGGTAAAAATAAAGGGGTAACACTCCACTGAAAATACCGAGGAAACAACTTATTTGCTTTTCTTTTCTTATTTGTTCTATTTCACGGAAATAACTTCTTTGAATCTTGTAATTATTAATAAATCTATAGACTTGTTTAATTAAGCCCGGATGCTTGATAATATTTTTTTTTGCTTCTTTAATATTGAGCTGAAGATTTTTCTTTTGTTCTGTTCTGTTACCGATGGGGATCAAATTTTCAGTAGGGTAATCAGGGAACACTTCCTGTATTTTATTATATAAATTATGTGTGATGATGAAGTAATAGTTAGCAGGGTATTTATTTGACAGATATCTGAATAATTGAGCAAATCGCCTTTCAGCTCCACCCATTATACCACCTGTTAATAAAACAAACGCATTATTTCTCATCTTTAATAATTAATCTTTATCGTTTTCTGTTTGGAATTTTCTAATTATTCTGTTTAGCAATCTATAACTATTTATCATAGATTAAATAAAAATTAACTTTATTATCAGGAGCCACAGAGTCACAACTTAAGTATTAGTTCCAAAATAATTGTAACTGTTTAGGTATAGTTGACGATATATTGCAAAACCCATTCCCATAAAAATTGCAGTAAAACTGATACCTGGATAAGTAAAGTCTGAACTCAATGCATAAATATTTAGTGTAAATCTTTGAACAATTGTAAGTAGTAAATAGGTAGAAATTATTATAATTAACGGAGCGTTTATATAATATAATAAGGTTAATCTTAACAATTTCATTAGTTTAAAAAATAGATGACCCATCATAAAATATAATGGAAGCATAAACGTTGCGCCAACAATACCAAATGCAAATAGTAAATAATAAATTGGAACTTCACCTGCTGCATCGCAAGCACGTGCAAACCTGGCCCCACGTTTGGAAGAAGCATATCCAGGTTCCCAGGATAAATAAGTATATCCATTTCCGATGAATAGATTCTCGCTTATATATTCCTTGGTAATGTCTAATGCACCACTACTCGTTACTCGCTCATCACTCTCACCTTTAGAATCTTTTCCTGTTGTAATCAGTAAAAAAGTATCTTGCCCTATTTCGACTACGTAACCGGCGTATTTTGGGAAAGTAATATATAATGCAACCAAGACCAGCAGAATGGGTATAATAATCTTATTGATTGTCGCCAGATTCACAATTTGAAATAGATAGGACATTATTGCGATTATTATGATTGTTGTTCCTATGATATCAATTTGTAATCGTCTAGTAAGAGTTATTAGTACAGTAACGATCATTAAAATGCCGGAGTAGTATAGCCAGTACTTGTACTTAAAATTAAGGGTAATTTTTCTTGACAATAAGTAGGTGGCTAATGCTACAGGAAATAATAAATAAAAAATTCCATAGCTAAACATAGATATTCTCTTCATTTCATCACCTGCATACCTTGCCGCTTTTGCAATGGGAATTAACTCTACCCCGGTAAACAATGAAATAAAAAATAGAGTTAAACAAACAGTACCAATAAATAAAGTGCTAGTATAGAAGTAATGCAAGCCCCGTAAGGAGAAAACATAAACTGCTATGAAAATAACAAAACTGTATGCAAATACTCTGTTTTTAATCAGGAAATTCAGATAGTCAAAATCGTGATTTATAAATGGTGCAACTCCACCATAAACTATATAAAAATACAGTGCAAATATTAAAAGGCCCAATAAAAATCTTAAGAACAAACGGTCCTCATAAATTATACGCCAATTAAATTTTATAGAAATCAAACAAATAACCATAGCTGAAATGAAAACGTCCGTAATATGTAATGGTCCTAGCAGTGAACCACCCAGAAACACATAAACGTAACCACCAGGATCAAAAAAGAGATTCAGAAATATCCAAAACCAAAAATCTGGTTTGTTGATGACAATTATAATTAAAGCAGATATTATAATTATCACAACTATCGCTATAAAGAGTAAATTCATCATCAGCTTAAAAGTTTACTTCTATTTCCAATTGAAACTTGTCCAAACCTTTCATGGCATAACTAAAAATTATAGTATTTGTTTCGTAATTCACTTATATCAAGAGAAGTATTATTAATAATTTTTTCCCACGAATAATGTTCAATTGCAATTTCTCTCAGTTTGCTGAAGGTCACCTTATTATCAATGATATCAAGAATAGCATTTTTCATTTCTTCAATTTCAGATACAGCAATTCCAACATCTTTTCTGCAATCCTGCGGGAAATTTTCCAGGCTTCCTCCTATTATTGGTGTGTTGCAGAGTAAAGCTTCAATTGGAAGCAAACCAATACCGCCAAAAATATGTTCTACGGAGTATTTAGGTAAAATGTATATATCGGCAGCAGATAAATATTTGTAAATATCCGTGTGCATAATTCTTCCATATACTTTTACTCCGGCTTCTACTGCATAATTTATCAGCGGATCTCCTGGATTAGTCCCGACTATGAGCAATTCTACGTCGTCTCTTCCATTCTTTATCTCTTTATAGATATCTATTAGAATATCAGGTCTTTTGGTGTAATTTAGTTTTCCTACATAGAGCAGGTATTTTTTATCAGGATCCAGTTTTAATATATGCCGTGCTTCTTTTTTACTTAATGGAGTAAACCTTTCCGGCATAATTCCCAGAGTTTGCTTTTTGATTATTGCCCCGGTATGTGGAAGATACGATTTTATTTTTTCGTCGAGAATATAAAGTAAATCAATATTCCTGAAAGCTTTCCTTTCAAATGGAAGATGAAAAAGATATAATAATTTTTTAAAACCCCTCGATATTTTAGTTTTATATATAGCTGAAGATTCACCATTATTCTGAACAACTAATGATTGATTTTTCAACTTTAGAGCCACGCTGTAAAACAATAAATGTCTAAAACTAGTAATATGAATTATGGTTGGTTCATTTTTTTTAAGTTCTATTTTCAAACATTTCAATAATGATCTTGAATAATCACCAAAGTATTTTAAATGATAAGCCGGAAAAATTTTAAACTTAACATTTGAAATTTCTTTTTCGTAATTATTTTTTGCCTTGTGATCTGTTTTCCAACATTCAACATTTACCTCAGAGTTGAACTCTTTAAATTTTCTGGCACTTATTCCACCCCACCCAATAGTGAAATAATTGTCACCGTCTTTTATACTTGATGGTAGATTACTGCCATGGCCGGAAATTCTATCAATGAAAATAATCTTATACATAAAATGACACTATTAATTCCTCAACTTCTTTTTTGCAATCTCAATCAAACTTAATACTTGTTTATAGTCAACGATCTTAAAAACGAAAGGTAAGATCAGAACTATCACCAGGGTAACAGTTTTAATCAAGTAAGAAATTTGCACTCCATTTTTTAATTCATAAAAAGGAAAAAATATCGCAATTGCCAGAGTAATTGATAGATAAAGAATTGGTTTTATAATACTCCTCTTTATATAGAATACTTTTTGTGACCAATAGTAGGCAATTAAAAAGTATGCACCATTAGAGATTATAGTAGTAATCGCCGCGCCGACATATCCAAAGTGTGGTACAAAATAAAAATTTAAACCGAAGTTAGTTCCCCCGGCAATAAGCATTATCCAGACATAAGGCTTGCTTTGCTCTTTAAGAGTCATGCCGTTTCCGGTTAAATCAACACTAAAGTATATTATCTGGCTGAACAGCAAAAATGGCATTGCCAGAATACTTCCGATATATTTTGGAGTTGTCAAAATCGTTACTATATCATAACTGAATACTGATATAAATAGAGCCAGGGATACGGAAGCTGCAAGATATGCGTTCCAGATTTTTGTAAGAAGTGCTTTTGTTTCCGGTTTATCTTCTTCCTTTTCTTCACTGTAAAGAGACATTATAATAACCATTGAGCTCATTGACAAAGCAAGATTAATAAGTTGAATCGGTTGTGAAAGAGTACCGCCGATTGAATATAAACCTATCTGACTTAAATCCTGGTAGTGAAGCAAAAAGAATCGATCAGATACACTGTTTACCCATGTTAAAATGCTTGTGAAAATAAGAGGAAGACCAAATTTGAGCATTTTCTTTGCCCAGTACCAGCTGAATTCACGTATATATTTACTTCTGACAAAATAAAAATAACCAAATGTTAATGTAATTACTGATGTAATTAAGGTTGCAAGGGTTGCACCTAATACTCCCCACTGTAATATTACGACCAAAAGAATACCCGATACCGGTAATATCACAGCTCTTAGTATGGTTACAATATTATATTTAAACGGTTCACGATAAAACCGGAAAATATTTGATTGAATATCCTGCTGAGTTGAAAAATATAATAAAAATCCGGTAAGCAGCACTACCAAAGAATATTCGTCTGTATCAAAAAGCATTACGGAGATTTTTGAAGAGAAAATAACAAAGAATAATAGCGGGATTGAAAAAGAAATTAGTCTGATAGTTGCTGAAGTATATAACAGTTTCTTCTTTTCTTCCTCACTATCTGCAATAAAAAAATAACGGGAAGTTGCACCGGGAAGTCCCAAACTGAATATTGTTGCAATGAAGAAAGTAAGAGTCGCAAGTGTATCCAGCACACCATATTCAGAAGGGGATAAGGCTCTTGTATAAAATGGCAAGAGAAGAAAGCCAATAATTTTTTGCAGTACAGTCCCGACACCGTAAATAATAGTATCTTTTGAGAGACTTTTCATCGATGACATATACAGACCTTGTGAACTAACAACATTGTAAAAATATTATCTCCATCGTTTATGCTGTTTGTAAAGCTCTCATATTCAAAATTGTAGTTAATATAAAATCTCTTGACATATCGTTTCATTCGCTGCTCAGAATAATTTCTTTTTAAGCTTGTTCAGAAAGTCGAAAGTATTTGTTTCCAACTGATAAATAGTCTTTGGAAGTTTAGGAGAAAACTCGTTGTAATTTCTGGGAGGTGTTTTCATTATTATATCAAATTCTTCTCGACTTAAACCAAGCTTTTTAGGCACGTAGACTAAATGTTCCTGCAGTTCTTTTTCATTATAGAGAGGTTTCCCCAATTCGCTTAGAGCTGATTCACGGGTTAAGTGACCGGCCAAAATCAAAGATGATAGATGAGCACGTCTTTTATCAAAGCCAAATTTAGTCGGAAGAATATAGGCTTGAAAAAATTTAGTGTAGATAGATTCGTGATGCTTCCCACCATAATCCCGCCAATCAAGTTTTTGTATTAAAAATTCTTTGGCCTTCTCTTTATCATAATCAATATAATTTAATAATTCAAAAATTTTAAGCCTTTTTATTCTGTTCCAATAAATTCTTCTGTAAACTGAATAATGAGGAAAATCTTTCAATTTTCTTTTGCCAAACAGACGATTAACATTTTTAATGTAACCCCAATCCATATGTCCTTGAGACCAGGTTCTCGGTAGAATGGACTCTGAGCTGTAATTCGTTCCAAGAATAAGCGGTATGTCTTCTTTAGTAGCAAAACCCTTAACTACAGCGCTTATGGCATGATCTGTCGGTATCTCTGAGTCTGGTGTGGATGCTTTTAAAAAAGCAACTTGCAGGGAACGAAATTCTTCCCAATCAAGAACATATGTGTAAAGTTCAATATCTAAATTCTTAAGAACATTACGAATATTAGAGACAGCAAGTTCGGCATCCCAACCATTGTCAAGATGTATAGCCAGTGGTCTTAAACCAAGCTCCTTAATCTTATACGCTACAAATGTGCTGTCTACACCACCGCTTACACCAATAATGCAATCGTACTTTTTCCCTATTCCTTTTTTCTTACAGATGTCTACCATTTCCCGGAGATATTTTGATTTTTCGTCCTGTGTGGGGACGAACATTTTTTTTCTTTCCTCATAATTCCCGCAATAATTGCAGACACCTTTTTCATCAAAGTTAATTTCTGGATCTGAAACATCCATCACACAATTTTTACAGATTTGATAATTCATTTACTTTCAAGCTTGTTTAATAATCGATTTTAATTTTGTTGTAATGATTCAAAAATATTTATCCATTTCCGCAAAGTTTTATTGGATGCAGTTAGGTTTTTTATCCTTTCCGGATTTTGTGCAGACTTAACTTTAACATCATTGTAATTATTTACAACATAAATTAGTGTTTCAGCTAATTGTCCGAAATCAGTTTCGAAGAAGAATATTTTTTCCAATCTTAATGGAGAATATGGTAACCAGATTGCACTTATTAGAATATTCCCGGCATATACTTCTTCAGAAACGGACGCACTTAAAGCATCACTCTTGTTCATCATAACCATTATATCCGAAGTTACTCTCAATTTTACTAAATCATCTATAGATAAAAACTTGTCGAATATAGTATAGCTTACCTTTGAATCATTAAGTTTTTGTATAACAGTATCTACATACTCATTTGTAAAATTTCCATATGTCATAGGAACCAGCAAATGTAACTTTTCCTTAGTTGCCCGATCAATTTTCTCTATTTCATCAAGTGTTGGAAGATGATTACAGATAGGGTCACCGCAATAACCGACTGTGACTTTAATTTTATTTTCTGGGATATTGTACTTACTCAGAAAATTGTTATCCGAATTAGATTTCTTAGCATCATCAATCAGGTTGAATATATCATCCTTAATTCCGAAGAGTGCCCGGACAATCTTATTCTTCATCCCGGGGCCATATTTTGCTATAACTGCTCTTTCCATTTCATAACTGTGAACTGTAATTAAATCAGCTCTCTTCATAGCAGTTAACTGTTCGTAATACTTGTTTGATTTATTTTTTCCCTCAGATTCAAATCCCCACACTTGAAAAAGGTCAGATCCCCAGAAAGAAAGAATAATTTTTGTGTGCGGATTAATGATATAATTAATAAATGACAGCGTTCCAGGGGTGAGTGAATGAAAATTTATTATATCATATTCATCTAAAATGGGTGAAAATATTTCTTTGTTATGCTTATATGTCACAGTATTTCTAACACTCTTTAATATTCGACATTTTCCCTCAAGGCAATTAAAAAAAATTGTTGCGAGTAATTTTTTGTAAAATTCAATTGTAAATAAATATCTTATTGCTTTACCTGCTGAAATCCGTTTCTCCAGGAATTTTTTATAATCTATTATATTTGAATAAGATCCGGATATACTATCATTATTTCTTGGAATTTTGCGATTCTCAAGCAAATCTACTTTGTAACCACGATCAAGAAGTTTCCTGGCCATCGGATTTAAAAAATCAGTTACCTCTGGTCCTAGTAATAATATCTTTTTCATTTTAATTTCTATTTTATCCTAATTAACTATATTCAAACTACAGCGAAAGTATTGATGCTTCAATATTGGAGTCTCAACAAATTTAATTTCTAATGAAAAACAATTCCCGGTAAAAAAAATAACAGGCTGAAAGCTATGATTCAACGGTTTATATATTCTTCTGTATTTTAAATCAAAATTGTTCAAAGTAATTTCGATCAGAATAAATAGTTTATCTATGATAAAACTCAATGCCATTTTTTTGTCGAAACAAATCAAACTTTTGTTATAATGATTCATAAATATTTATCCATTGCCGGGAAGTTTGATTGAAAGATATAAGTCTTTTCATTCTTTCCGGATTATGAAATAAATTAACTTTTACTACGTCGAAATTGTTTGCAACATTATTTAATGTTTCACCTAATTGTCCGAAATCAGTTTCGAAGAAGAATATTTTTTCCAATCTTAATGGAGAATATGGTAACCAGATTGCACTTATTAGAATATTTCCAGAGTATAATGACTCACAAATCGAATTGCTTAAAGCATCACTCTTGTTCATCATAACCATTATATCCGAAGTTACTCTCAATTTTACTAAATCATCTATAGATAAAAACTTGTCGAATATGGTATAGCTTACCTTTGAATCATTAAGCTTTTGTATAACTGTATCTACATACTCATTTGTAAAATTTCCATATGTCATAGGAACCAGCAAATGCAACTTCTCTTTAGTTGCCCGATCAATTTTCTCTATCTCATCAATTATCGGAAGATGATTACAGATTGGGTCACCGCAATAACCGACTGTGACTTTAATTTTATTTTCTGGGATATTGTACTTACTCAGAAATTTGTTATCCGGATTACATTTCTTAGCATCATCAATCAGGTTAAATATATCATCATTAATTCCGAAGAGTGTCCGGACAATCTTATTCTCCATCCCAGGCCCATATTTTGCTATAACTGCTCTTTCCATTTCATAGTTAAAAACTGTAATTAAGTCGGCTCTTTGCATAGGCTCCACTTGTTGATAATACTCTTTGAGCACGTTTGTTTGAACTGGATCCGTGCCCCATATCTGATAAAGATCAGATCCCCAGTAGGAAAGTATAACCTTCTGATCTGGTTCTGTGATGTTAGCGAACAAGAGAGTCCCTACGTTAAGAGAGTGGATATGTATTATATCATATTTTATTAATATTGGCAAAAATATTTCTTTAAAATGCATAGCTGCCAAAGTATTTCTTATGCTTTTAATTATTCGGCATTTCTCCCCGAAACAATCAAAAAGAATTGCTTTGATCAAATTCTTATAAAATTCTATTTTAAATAAGTATTTAATTACATTGGCAGTCGTTATACGTTTTCCAATTAATTCATTGAAGTTTAAGACCGTTGAATAATACTCGGATATATTGATGTCACTGTTCGGAACTTTTCTTGTCTCAAGCAGATCTACTATATATCCAATATCTTTAAGTTTTTTTGCTAACGGGTTTAAAAAATCAGTTACTTCTGGTCCTAGCAGCAATATCTTTTTCATTTTTGACATTTAATAAACTGACTAACTATATACTCTTAATACCGCTGAATATATGGACGGAAAATACATGAGAGTCAATTCCGAAAATCCGATGCAGCTCTTTATTAATGAAATATATTATTACTTTAATAATTTAGAATTCTTCAAATAAGAATTAATAAAAATAGATGGTCCGCCATCCCAATAATGGATGGCTTCAAATGTTTCTTGATTTATAAAATAATTCCCCAAAATCTGGCCAAAGACATTAGGAGGATGAATATTTATTATTTGAAATGT
This sequence comes from uncultured Ignavibacteriaceae bacterium, assembly GCA_963698525.1. Classification (GTDB taxonomy): domain Bacteria; phylum Bacteroidota; class Ignavibacteria; order Ignavibacteriales; family Ignavibacteriaceae; genus IGN2. The sequence continues at coordinate 121,659 of CAVORE010000008.1, forward strand.
GGTGTTTGATATCTTCCAGGTTTCCCCGCCATTTGCGGTAACAAAAATTTTATACTTGTTATCATCAGATTTAAAATATTGAGAGGCAATCATAAATCCTTCTTTGTTTCCGACTAATTTAGCAATCTCCTTATTTGTGTCAAGTATCTTTTCAAACCGATTAGTATCAATTTTTTTGTTAATTAAGTTTGAATAAGCTGTTCGCCATATACCGTGTTTTTCAGGGTCACTGCTGTCATCAGCCCAGAACACGTAATTATCATAAAAAACAAAACCTGTTGATTTATAATAAGACATATGGTCACCTGAAGCTTTTACTTCCCAATGCCATTTATCCTCTTCCCAATTATACTTCCCCTGGATCCAGTGACACTCATTGTTCATATCACCGGATTGTATCCAAAATGTATTATCCCAGGGACACATATTAACTGCATGAATATGACGACATATAAGTTTTGGAGTAGTATATCCAAACTTATACGCAATTTTAATTGTTTTTCCCTCGTCGACGGTATACCAAACCTGAATTTGTTCAGACCTACTAACACCAGGTTGCCAATCTCCATAATTTGTATAATTGCCCCAAACCCGAATTTCTTTATTCTTTATAATTTGCCTGCTATCTATACCCAAGCTGAAAAAGTTGCCGTGCTTACTTGCTAAATATTGTTTCCCGTCAGCATCTAAAACGCTGGATTTTTGAAAACTTAATAAATTATCGTGTGAGTAATAGGCATTATCGTAATCACAAAATATAATATTCCCACTTTCAAATATGTAAGCAAATTTTATTTTCTTAACCCCGGGAACATCTAAACTTCTTAAATATATTTTATTTCCCAAAACCTGGAATAGAAAAAGTTTGCTGTTGTTATACGCTAAGTATTTATTGTCCCATGTTGTGACCAAATTGGATAAATTACCGAAATCATTTACCATGTTTGCATAATTAAGAAATTCTTCTGTGACATCTGTCCCAATATCAATATCTGGTATTGCCTCCGAACCATTTTCCTTGAGTAAATTTAAAATACTTTGCACTGATTCTATATGATCTACTGGTTCTGAATAACTGTAAGAATTTGAATTATCAATTTTTTCTGATTGAATACTGATCTTTTCAAATATTGACTTAATAAATGAAGAAGGAGTTATATCGAAATAAATCAAGATGATAATAAAACTTAAACATATAATTAATAAAACTATTGAGACTTTTTGTTGCATAGATAGATATTGATTAATTTAATATTGCTTTGCATCGTGTTTTGTCTTCAGCTTCCAATTTCCAATATTTCTAATTCAACTCGCTCCTAAAAAAACAATAAATTGAATTGTATCTATTTTTACAATAGATATTTTGTTCAGGCGAGCACGCCCTCAGCCTTTGTTAAATAAAGGTAAAATTTTAGAAGTTAGAAAATATTATCTGGCTACCTTAATTACTTTAGCTTTGGTTGGAATGAATTGGCTATATTGAATCTGCTGGCAGGAACTCCAAAATAGGTGCCTTCCTGAGTAATATCTTTAATAACAACAGCTCCCGCACCTATTAAGCAATTATTACCTATCCTTTTGGAATGTAAAACATTCGCTCCTAATCCAATTATAGAATTATCACCAACCTCGACTCCACCGCTAATAATTGCTCCGACTGCCAAATGAACAAAATCACCAACCATGCAATCGTGCTCAACTATAACCCCGCTATTAATAATTACACATTTGCCTACATTTGAACTTACGTTTACTATTGCCTTTTCCATTATCACTGTGCCTTCACCAATAATTACTTCTTCATTTACAATTGCATCTTTAGAAATAATAATTGGCAGTTCAAAACCGGTCTCTTTCAGCATTTTATAAATTTCCAGTCGCTTATCAGAAATACGAACACATCCAATTCCAATAACCGCTTTGCAGTTTTTATTCTTTCCCAAAACGGTTGACAGAACTTCATCTGTACCTAAGTAGTTTGCACCGAGTACTAATCCTTTATCATTTAAATCAGTGTAGCCGAGAATTTCATAATTTTCAAGTTTTTTGATCGTGCTGATAATAACTTTACCATGTCCTCCTCCGCCTATTACAACAATTTTATCTTTCATATAAATATTTCACTTATCTAAAAAGTATTTCTTTTTTTTATTATGATCTAATCTATTATAATTTCTGGATTACTTGGAATAAAAAATAAATTTGAACTGTTAGACCACTTAAGGAATTCAGATTACAAATTTGTATTTCAGAAGTTTATCATCGAATTTATGAACTAATGCCGGAAATTTTGTCTTCCATTGTTCACAAACGACATCATAAATTTCCTGGTTATAAATTTTATTTCCAGTGTAAAATTCAGATGTTGATTTAGAAAAATTTTTTTTGAACCGTAGTAGTGAGTCATCCTGCCTGGAAGACCTTCCTCCACCTAAGTGAAGAATTTGTAATCCTTCATTGATACTGTATTTTATTATTTCATCAAAGAGAAAATTATTCGGCCTGTAAACTCGATATTCTGTTTTTGACACCACAAAATGAAGGTGGAAAACCTTTTTTGAAAGAAGGCATATTGCCGAAGCAATAGGGTTTGAATCTTTGAATACTACAAAATGAACTATTGGTAGCAAGCTAAAACTATTTTCAAAATAATTATCATCAAAATAAACATAACTCTGTGCATTAACTCTATCCATCGTTTCTTTATACATCTGAATGAATTCCTTTTTATATGGAAATTCATTTTTGAAATTAGCAATTGTTAAATTGTTTTTTGAAGCCTGATTTATATTGCCTTTTCCAGAATGTGAATAATTTTTATAAATATTTTCATAACCTTGAGTTAAATCGACGTCAACAGTATTTCTATTAAAGCTCACATGCAAATAATTTTTTGAAAATTTGTGATTGTCTATTAGAGGATTAAACCTTGTGAATTCAGCAACGATATTATTGGCCTTACAGCAATGTTCAAATTCGTTGTAAAAACTTTTTAAAAAAACCGGATCAAGGGAGGTATATAAAACTCCGTTGTAACCGTACGCTCCGCAAATATCAAAATAATCTTTGTTAAGTTTGTACCCAAGCCTATTTATGCTGGAAAGTAAGAAAGGGTATACTGCCAGACCATCTCCATTCTCATAAATGAAGCAGACCCCTTTACCATCCCCATTTTTTTCATATAGGTCGTAGTATTCTGGACTATAATAAACATCTTGCATAGATGCTGGTAATCTATTAAGGTATCTCCACCATTCATCTTTGTCTTTAGTTGTTAATAACTTACTAAAGCTCTTGCGCTTTGAAGAAGAAGTTTTAATAATTATTTCTTCGAGTTCTAATGTCATGTTAGTTGTGTCTGAAATATAATATTAAACTAGTGCCTAAATCCACTGGGAATATTGACTACAATATCTTCAAGTAATTGCGTGTTTTCTAAATTGGCTGCCTGACAATTTTTATACATTTCCAGTTTATTCATCGAACGCCAGATTGGTCTTGTCATCACCCCATTATCGTTTGTAAAATTGAGAAAAGCATCCCGTTCTTTTTTATCTTTTAGCTGAATAACATTCAGCCAATAATTTGATTTAGAATTTTTAGGTTCATTAAAAAAAATGATCTCTTTATTACCGAAAAACCCGCTATATAATTTAGTTGTTTCTCTTTTATTGTTTAATAACTTATCCAGGTATTCCATTTGGGCAACACCTATTGCTGCGGTTACATTTGTTAAACGATAGTTATAGCCAACTTCATCGTGAATAAACTCCCACTTGTGCGGAACTTTTGCCGTAGTTGTTATGTGCTTTGCTTTTTTAGCAAATTCTTCGTTGTCAGTAATAATCATTCCACCGCCACCCGTCGTTATAGTTTTATTACCATTGTAACTCAGTATTCCGGCAAGTCCAAAAGTTCCAGTATGCCTGCCTTTGTAATACGAACCGAGTGATTCGGCTGAATCTTCAATGACAGGAATATTAAATTTCTCTGCAACCTCAATAATTTCATCTATTCTACACGGATGACCAAAAGTGTGCATTGGTACTATTGCCGAAACTGGATTTTTGGTTAACCGGTTAATTGGTTTTCCGCTTTTAGAGTCAATTATCACATTTTCATTTAACCAATTTGATAGTTTTTCTGGCGACATTCCCATTGTGTCGATATCAACATCTATAAAAACTGGTTTAGCACCGCAATGTGAAATCGCATTAGCAGTTGCAACAAAAGTGAGAGGCTGTGTTATAACTTCATCTCCATATTTAACCCCTGAAATTTGTAAGGCTATCTGTAAAGCTGCAGTTCCATTAACAATTGCAATGGCATATTTGGCTCCGGTATAATCAGCTGTCATTTGCTCGAATTGTGTAACATACTTTCCAACATACGACACGTAAGTTGTATCCATGCAATTTAGTAAATATTCTTTCTCTTTCCCCAGGAATACTGGTGCATGAAGCGGTATCGGACTTTGATTTGGATAAATTGATTTTATAAAATCAACAACTTCTCTATACATTATATATGTCTGGTTTATACTTTTCCATATTTTTCTTGAGCCATTCAATGGTTTCTATAAGCCCCTTCTCAAGGTCGTAATCAGACTTCCAATTAGTATTCTGTGTTAGCTTATTGTTATTACATAGAAGTCGCTCAACCTCGCTGTTGTCTGGCCTGACTCTTACAGTATCCTTTTCGATACTTTTTTCAACTTGTGTTAGGGAACTAATTTTCTTTAACAGGTCACTAATAGATATTTCTTGTCCCATTCCAATGTTTGTTATTTCACCAAATAAATTTTTCGATTTATAAATTTCTAAAAATCCTTTACATGTATCCTTAACAAAAGTTAAATCACGAGTAGGCGAAAGATTACCAATAGATAAGTTTTCTTTACCGGATAATATTTGCGAAATTATTGTTGGAATAATTGCTCGTGCAGATTGCCGTGGCCCATACGTATTGAAGGGACGGACTATTTTTACCGGTAGATTAAATGAACGATAGAAACTTATCGCTAAATGATCAGCAGCGATTTTACTGGCTGAGTACGGTGACTGACCAACCATAGGATGGTTCTCATCAATCGGGACGTATTGAGCAGTACCATAAGTTTCACTGGTTGATGTTATTAGAACTTGTTCAATTCCGGCTTCTCTTGATGCTTGTAATACGTTATATGTACCGGTAATGTTTGTTTCAATGTAGGCCTTTGGTGAAATATAAGAGTAAGGAATACCAATCAAAGCAGCCAGATGAAATACAGCATCACAATTCTTTGACGCATTTGAAACAGAATCAAAATCCCTTATATCACCACTTATGATTTCAATTTCATTTTTGACAGGAGAGGATTCGAGCCATCCCCAATTATTCTTTGAGTTATACCTGACAAATGCTTTAACACTAAACCCTTCTTTAACGAGCAACTCGGTAAGATGGGATCCAATGAATCCCCCCGCACCAGTAATTAAAATTTTCATTTTCCCACGCTAAAAAATTTCTCATTAAAATCTTTCTGAGCAGATTCATAATCGTCAATTCTTCCTATATCCAGCCAATATTCTTTTAGTTCATATTTTGAAATAGGTTCCTTCTCAGATAACATATTCTTTATCAATTTATCCATACCATAATATTCATTGTCCGGTACAAAGTTTAAAATATCCGGCTTCATCACATAAATTCCTGCGAGAGCAAATGTAATTATGTCTGGCTTTTCCTCAATCCCTGTAACTATATCATCTTCAAAGAAGATATTACCAAAAGCATATGGCATAATAATTTTCTTGATGGAGACCGAAAGGATAGTTTCCTTTTTAATAGCAAAATTGTAAAAATTGGTGAGATTGATATTGCTTAAGATATCTCCATTCATTAATAAGAAAGGCTCTGTTAATTCTGATTTAAGTAAAGTCAATGGACCAACAGTTCCGAGTTGTTTTTCTTCTCTGCTGATAATAAGTTTTACTCCGTAACGTGAGCCATCACCGAAAAAGTTTTCTATGTAGTTAGATTTATAATTTGTTGCAAGGAAAATTTCATTAAAACCATGTTGTTTCAGATGTTCAATCTGTATCTCCAGAACCGCTTTTTCACCAATAGGCAGCAATGGTTTTGGGATTACCTCCGTGAATGGTTTTAGTCGTGTGCCCAAGCCCCCTGCTAATATGACTGCTTTCATAATTTTTAATATACTTTCATAAATTTATTTAACGTAATTTAATTTAAACTGTTGTGCTTTTCATTAGTAGGTATTAAACAAATACTAATATTTGAGAATAAAAATCTGCCAGGTGTTGAAATAATATCAATAAACTCTTAATAGTTTAAGATTACGTAAAGCCCCAAGATTGTGCCAAAAAATCATCCTTAAAAGGATATAATTATATAAAATCAAGAATATTTCTGTCTCAATTAGAGATCAACAAATGACCTTGTGACATATAAAGGCAGTAATATGTTCACCAATTTTGCTTACTCAGTGAATAGTCCCTTAATTTCATGGGAAAATCTTTCCATTCCATGAGCATTAAGATGATCTCCATCACCGAAAAGCGAATCCGGATAATCTATTGAAGAAAAATCATAATAATAGAAATTATCAAATTTGTTTCTAATATCGGTTAAAATAGCATTATGTAAATTAAAATAATAACCAGGAACTTTTGATCTAAATGTGGAATGTAATGGAGTGTTTATGAGAATAAACTTCACGTGATTCTTTTGACACAAATCAGCCATTTTTATAAGTGACTTGATCATTAATTCAGATGAGCCTGTTTCTTTTTCAATAAAAAAATGTTTTTTAATTAATTTATTTGTCACACTATCTTCCAAATTAGTGTTGCTACTCTTGTAATTTCCGGGGAATAGGGGATGTTCATTTAGTCTTGGATTATTCTTTATTCTGGAAACAAAAAAATTCAAATAATCATTCATATCGATTGGTAAACCAACATCATATTTAAGCCAGATGAAACCTGTATTAGTAAAATGTTCAAATCTTACTAACCAATCAGGAAGAATATTGTTTTCAGGGTAAAACTCATATTCTAAAAGTCGACCATTATCTGCTGTGTTAATTATTTCTCTTCCATTATAATCGAACAGTAAGTAATAATTGCCGCTATAAAGTACATCCTGATTGTAAGCAATTGAAAGATTATGGTAAGAGTGACTTAATACTACGTTTTTAATTTGCGGATTACTTTTAAGTAATGCTTTTATTTTAAAGTAAGTCTGAAAATTAATTTCAGAATCTCTTGAGGCATTAAATGAATACTCTATAATCTCCGGATCAAATGCTGTCATTGCATGTGAATCACCAAAAAAAACTGTTTGAATATATGACGGCAGTTTAAAAGCATCTTCTGAATTTACGAATTTGAGGAAGTTATGAACGTATATATATCCAGTAAGAATAAAGCAAACTAAGAAGGCAATCGTGAAATAAAATATCTTTTTAATGAAAAGTTTCATCAGTCTTTATTTGTATAACTAAAATTGAAAATATATAAACTGTTGTTGCGAACCGCTGAAATTAAGTATTATAAGAATTATCAAATAATAAATTGCCCATCTCAGTGCAGTAAATTTAATGCTGTCTATCTCAAGTCCGTGCTGCTTATTTCTTTGCACCCATTCAACAATTATTAAAGCAGCAATCATGTAAATAGTTCGTGATCTTTCGGGAAGTGTAAATAATGAAATAGAAAATAATCGTTCAATATATCCAAAAGCCTGCGTAACATTATCTGCTCTGAAAAATATCCATCCAAAAGTAGTTAAAGTAAATGTTACAATGATTGATAGAAATGGTAATCCTTCAAGAAAAAATTTCTTTCTTATTTTTTTTCTTACTCTTTTAGTGAATAAAGCGAAAACGAGATAGAAAGCAAACAGAAGACCCCAAATCACAAATGTCCAGTTTGCACCATGCCACAAACCACATAACAAAAATGTTATAGTAATCGCTATCGAATAAATTAGTTTGTCTGAACGAATTCCTAAATATTTTTTTCTGGTAAATTTTCGTGTAAGCGAATATGACAAAGGAAGAAAAAGATATGTGTTTAGCCAAGTGGATAATGAAATATGCCAGTTTCGCCAGAAATCAGAAATACTTTTTGAAAAATAGGGATAAGCAAAGTTGCGCATTAAATCAAAGCCCAAAAGCCGGGCTGTTCCAATTGCAATGTCTGAATATCCTGAGAAGTCTCCGTATATCTGGAATGCAAAATAAACAGCTCCAAGTAAGAGCATACTGCCATCAAGTGATTCATAATTGTTGAAGATTGAGTTAGCGTGGAGAGCTGCATTATCTGCGATGACAATTTTTTTAAATAGTCCCCATAGAATTTGTCTTAATCCATCACTTGCCTGGTTATAATTAAATGTTCTCTTTTTTTGAATCTGGGGTAAAAGTGAAATCGGTCTTTGAATAGGTCCTGCAAGTATTATTGGGAAAAAGCCTAGTGTTAATAGTACCTCAATTATGTTATTATTTGCTTTAAGTTTTTCCCAGTAGACATCAATAATATAACTCAGTGATAAAAAAATGTAGAAACTTATTCCAATTGGCAATATTATTTCTAAAGCGGGGCTCTGTAATGTGATACCTACAGCTGCAAAAAAAGAGATAAAAGAATCGACAAAAAAGTTAAAATATTTAAAGAATGCTAAAACTACTATGTTTGCTGCTATACCTATAATTAGCCATAGTTTTTTTCTTTCCTTTGTATTACCCTTTTGAATGAGTAAACCAATTGAATAACTAAAGCAAGAGATGAAGAACAAAAGGAATAAAAACCTCCAATCCCAATATGCATAGAAGTAATAGCTTGAAATCAGGAGTAACAGATTTTGAAGCTTCAGATTTTTATTTGCTGCAAACCAGTACAGAATAAAAACAATAGGCAGGAAAATGGCAAATTCTACAGAATTAAATAACATGGAATTATATTGCTATTTAATAAATCTATTATACCACAGAAGAACTGAAGCGACTTTCCAAAACTTCCAATCCAATAAAGTTTCTTTAGCTTTTGAGAAGTAGTCGTTTATAAATAATTTTTTATCTAAAAAGTGAATATTGTGTACATTAGCATTGCTAAAAAGTTCGTAAAAATATTCCTTAACTTTATTTGAACTAAAACTATTATTCGGTATTGCAAATCCTATTTTATCCCTTCTATTGTAAACTTCTGCCGGCAGTAAATCTTTCAGTGCTTCTCTGAGAACGTATTTGGTCAATCCGAATTTAGTTTTGTAGTCGTATGGTAAATTAATTGCGTACTCTACTAATCTATAATCTAAAAAAGGGAACCTACACTCGACAGAAAATGCCATAGCACTTTTATCTGCTCTTACTAACTGTTGCGGTATTGAAGTATATATAAGCATTTCATACAGCGTGTCATTAAGATTAGAGCCTGAGCCGAATCCAGTGAATCTATTTGAGTGGTTATTTACTTCATTAAAAAATTCATTGTTAAGGTAAGGGTATTTTTTTTGCAGGTTTTTGTTATCTGTTACTCTATTGCGGAACAAATAAGCTTTAAAAATTTCAGCCGGAGAACTTAAGGAATTTTTGAAATATGAGTATTCATTAATCAATTTTTGAATTTTGAATTTAGAGATCATGTCAAAAAAATAAGGATATAATAAACTGGTATATCCGGTTATTATTTCATCAGCTCCCTGTCCTTCGAGACTTACAGTAACATTATTTTTTCTGATTAATTCTCTTAGCTTAAATTCACCAAAATATGAAGTACCAAAAAATGGCTCTTCCTGATGCCATATAAAACTATCCAAGTCTTTAAGAAAATCTTCCGACGTGGGCGAAACAAAATGATGATTAACACCGGTTTTCTCAATTACTTTTTTTATAAAGAATGATTCATCGATATTATCACCCGGGTAAATCATAGAAAATGTGTTATTAGAACCACTATTAATTTTTGATGCGATGCTGACAATTGAAGAAGAATCTATCCCACCGCTCAACGCGTAACCCAAAGGTACATCGCTTCTTAATCTTATTCTAACAGCATCATAAAGAAAATCCCTCAATTTTTCTTTGGCTACCTCAAATGAATCGTGAACTGGCTGATTTTTTATTTTGTAAAAACTATAAATGGATAATTTTCCATTCTGGAAGATTAAATTGTGTCCGCCTCTTAATTGCTTAATATTATCAAAAAAAGTTCTTTCATTATGATCTGAATACCCGCTTGCAAATGAATCAAATAAAGTTTGGTTGTCTGGTGTTGATTTTATTAGCTGAAGAATTGCTTTTAATTCTGAAGCAAATAAAAGTTGTTCATTCAGAAGATAGTAATAGTAAAAAGGTTTTATCCCAAATCTATCTCTTGAACAGAACAGTTTAGATAGGTTTGAATCCCATATGGCCAAAGCCCACATTCCGTTAAATTTTTGGACGCATTCTTCGCCCCACTTGTGATAAGCTTTTAGTATAACTTCGGTATCTGTATTGGAATTAAATTTATAACCATGCTGTTTAAGTTCATCTCGCAACTCAATGTAATTATAAATTTCGCCGTTGAATACTATCTGCAACCCTGCCTCTTCAAATTGCATCGGCTGATGACCATTTTCGGAAAGATCAAGAATGGATAATCGTCTGAACCCAAATCCAAGATTAGCATTAAAATTATTTTCTAATCTTGGTGTTTTACTTTTAATGGCATCAGTAGTTTCATCGTGATGAAAAGATTTAAAAATATTCATATTCGTATCGCCAAGAACAAAACCTTCATCATCGGGACCTCTATGACGAAGAACTCTGGTCATAGATAGTAATTGTCCGATGTCAACGAATTCTATTGTATTAATTATTCCACAGATACCGCACATAGTTTAAGAATTCTTTAGAAAAATTATTTTAATAATGTTAGATTTAATTTTGCCCCCGGATTAAACTATTAATAATAACAGCTAATGAAGGAATTTGTTTAATAAGAAAGGTTCTGTAATTATTTTATATAAATGACTATTGTTTTGTTATCGGTCGAATAGTTGTCAATTCCGTGCATGAATTTTTCTGATAATGTTGACAGAATTTTATGATCCATGAAATATTAGTTTTTATAATAATTCTGAATGTCTCCCCATTTACTTATGTTTCCAGCAAATTCTAAAAAATTAAATTTTTAGCTTGTTCCCTCTAAATCTTTTCTTTTTATCAGACGATTTGGAATAGTGATAGTAATATTTATAGTAATATCCATATCCGCTTTTATATTTGAAATTATTGAGTACGGTACCTAAAAACGATACCCTGATACTCTTAATCAGATCAACGGCATCCTGCATCAATTTATTTTCGGTTTTTTCAGCGGAGATAACTAAAATAGTTCCGTCAACCTGTTTCGCAAGAATTTCAGAATCTATCACAGCGATAATTGGGGGAGAGTCAATGATAATTACATCAAAAAAGTCTCTTATTTCCTGTAAAAATTCTTTCATCGCAATGGATTCAACTACCTCTGCGGGATTAGACGGTAGAGTTCCGGAAGTAATAAAACTTAAGTTGTTTGACTTTATGGTTCGTATAACTTCGTCTAGTTTTGCTGTGCCACTTAAGTAGTCAGCCAGTCCGGGTTTTTTATTTACGTCCATTACAGTATGAATTCTTGGTCTTCTTAAATCTGCATCTATCAGAAGTGTTCGCTTCCCGGACATTCCGTAACTTCCAGCTAAATTTAGAGAGACAAAAGTTTTTCCCTCACTTTCAGCTGGTGATGTAACCAATATTATTTTAGGGAATTCTTCTTCGAGTCTTGAATGTTGAATACGAGCTCTGATCGCTTTAAAGGACTCACTAATTGGAGAATCTTGCTCATATAATGCAACTAAATCTTGATGGAAATCATTGCTCGTACTATTGTTCTTAAAATGCGGTACCCAAGAGAGAAAGTTGATGTCCTTTTTCTCAATGTCTTCAGGAGATTTAATGGTATCGTCGAAGTAATCCCTGATTAGTATTAAACCAAAAGCAACAGCTACTCCTAAGAACAATCCAAATATGATTATGAGTCTGCGATTTGGTTTAGCGGGTCCGCCGGGAATTCCAGCAGGATCGAGAACATAGACATTACCTGACTGAGAAAGTTCATTAATCACTGCCTCCTGGTATCTCTCGTTAATCAACAAAAACAACTGTTGAAGTGATTCTCTATCTCTTTGGTACTGTGAAAGGGCGGTGGATGTTTTGGGTAAACTTCGTAAGTCACTTTCATATTTTCTTGTAGCTTCTTCCAGTTGTTCTAATCTTACAGAAAGAGTATTGTTTCTAATTTCTTCTTCAATGGTTTTCTGAGCTAGTTCACTTACCTGTTCCGGGTTGCTTGAATATGCATTTGACTTAATACTACTGATCGCAGAATTTAATTTTTGCTGCAACTCTGATATTCTATCATCATATTCTTTAACCTTAGCAGAAATATCAACATTTGGGCTTTTTATAGATAAAGCTAAATCTCTGTTTACTTGTAGTTCTGCAATCTGTTCTTGAAGTGCGCTGATGTAGGCCTGGGATGTTTGGTTTTCCAAATATTCTACTAGCTGAGGGTCTTGTTTTCTGAGAAAAAATTTATACTGTTTCAAAACTTCATTTGAAGTCATTAACTCAATTTTTGTTGATTGTTTCTGAGCGTCCAAATCAGATAATTGTCCAAGCAATCCAGTTGACTGAACTTCCATTGCGACAATGCCACCTTTCTCCTGGAATTTCATTAGAGAGTCTTCAGCTTTTTTTAAATCAACCAATTTTTCTTTGCTTTGTTCTTCTAAGAATTCTCTAATTTTTGTCAGCTTGGCTCTGCTAATCGCCAAATTAACTTTTTGATATTCATGGGCGCTTGTATTTGCAATTAAAGCTGCTTCATAAGCTGAGGGAGATTGTGCGGATATCATTAATACATCAACTCCAGGAACTTGTTCTGCTGAAATTGATCCTCCGAGCACACCTGCTAAATGTTCAGGCGTTTTAGGCAAATTGCTGTTTTGATCATCTTCTGCTCTTACAAGCTTAAAGAGAGCCTTGTTTGCCGTATTATTAAAACTATCTATCAATGCCAGGGCAATATTTTTCCTTGTGTTAAAATTTTGTAGAACCTTAATTTCATTAGCTATAAATCTGTCCAGTATTTCCGAGCCTAGATTTTCCGGGAGAAGATTCAAGAATGTTTTTATTAGGTTCTGTAATTTTTAGGGTAACGGCTGATATGTACACATCTTCTTGTAGATAAGCATAAGTAGCCATTATAATCAAGACAAGGGAGGCAATAAAAACTATAAGTTTAACATTGTTTCTGAACAACAAAATATAGTCTTTGACCGTTTTTACATTGCCATGTAAGTATTTTTCTAAGTTAATATTTTCCATTCTTCAACTATTTAAATTTTATCAAAAATGTTACTATTAATTAGTTAAACTAATGACACTTATAACCAAGGCTGCCAATGATGCAATGGCAGTTAATAACCCAAGATAAAATGCTACGTCTTCTCTCACAAAATATCTTGGTTCACCTGGTACAACAATGATATCGCCCGCATCCAGTCTTACAAACTTTATTTGTGATTTTATATTTTCTTCCCAGACCAGATCATTATAACTGTATTTCATCATTAATGTTTCAGACCCTTCCTTTATTTTTACAACTCTTATGTCATCTAATTTTGCATCCTCTCCCGGGCCGCCTGAAAGAGAAATAAGTTCATTAATACTTGTACCGGCTGGAACAATGTAATAGCCCGGATATCTAACATATCCCCATAACTGTACTTTGATATTAACACCGGTGGGATTTGAATAATCGTAGAGTCCACCAGTTGCATTATTTCTTCCGGTGCTGCCAATTTGTACATCATCCTGGGCAAACAGTAAAGTAGAAATACTTGCCATAATCAAAATTCCGAACAAAATTATTTGTTTCATGACATTATATTCGATTTTAAATATTTGATTGAGTATAGAATAAAAATAATTTTTTATAAATACAAAGGCTCGTTAGTGGGATTGAAATTCTTTCAGAAATAGGAGAATAGCTATCCTCAGTGACGATTTTGTTCCAATCTAAATAAACAAGTTTAAGTTTTTCATTACAAATCTAACTAAGCAAATCTCAATCAACACATCCAGACTGAATAACTGGTATTGTGAATGTGAATATTACAGCCTCAGATATTTTAAATTCCACAAAACCCACGAATTGAAAATTGATCAGTATTTGTATTAAATAGTTCAATTTTTCTCAATTTAGGACTATTGTATATTGAAACAACACCGTTTGTGGGTTCAGTTTTAGCCAATTCTATATTATAATTTTATACACATTCTGGCAATGACACTTTACACCCTTAATTTCATATTTTCTGTTGAACACTGAATAATCAAGAATTCATAAATCATACCATTTATAAATTCATCAAATTAAATAAGTGATCGATGTATCAATTATCAATATTATTCAAATAACTTTATTTTTTACGTGAAATTATTCTCTTGGATGAACATACTTTTAGCAAAATAATTAGTAATGCCACACAATTTTAGACTTTCGGCCCATAACTGATCAGCGGTTTTCTCGTTATGACTTAAGATAGAAGATTCTTCGATTTTTTTATTCGCAAAATATTTTCCAGTAATGTTTTTTACATCATCCGAAATTGCAAGATAGATTGATGTCTCAGCACCTTTTTCAGGGTTATCATTTTTGAACTTGTTAAGAAAATTAAGTGCCCTCGGTTGACCAGTGAAATCACTTAGCAGTTTTGTTGCTACAACACCGGGACTGAGTGCATTCACTGTAATATTTTTTCCTTCAAGCAACTTTGAAAGTTTATATGTAAATAAAATTTGAGCAAGTTTTGTCATTCCATAAACCTGATGGGGATTATATTTCTTTTCCGAATGAAGGTCGTCGAAATTAATTTCTGCACCCCTGTGTACTCCAGATGATACATTGATTATTCTCGAAGGAGTACTTCTTATTAATAAATCAATCAGAAGATGCACAAGCAAGAAATTTGATAAATAATTTACCGCAAACTGATGCTCATAACCATCAACTGTAGACTGACGCCGGTTATTTATTATACCTGCGTTATTGATAAGGACATCAACCTTATTGACCTTTAAATGGATTTCCTTTGAGAGACTTCTGACTTCATTCATTGATGATAAATCTGCAATCAAAAGATGAACTGCTTGATTCCGGCTATGCTTGATAATTTGCTGTCTTGCTTTTTCCCCTCTCTGCTTACTCCGGCAAACCATAATCACTTCAGCTCCGAGAGAAGCAAGACCGGTTGCAGTTGCTTTACCTATTCCGGCGTTAGCACCCGTTACTATACAAATTTTATTTTTCATATTATTATTGAATTAATTTTAATATGTTACAAAACATATCTTACTATATAAATTGTACTCAAAGCTGTCAACTAAATTTTATTCCTGTCAAGACTTGATAAGCCAGTAAAAAACTATAATAAGTAGAAATAATAATTTTCTAAATTGTTTAAAAACTTCATCTATTTATAACGGTCAAGTAAGGTAAATCAAAGCCTGATCTAATTCGATTTCCCAATAAAATTAATTCTCTAGGTAATCTAAAAAAATAATAAAGTACTTCAGGTGTTAACTGAAAACTAATCGTGGACTACCATCTGTTTTCCAAATTTGATAATTTGTTTCAGTTTTTAATTAGTTATACTATATTAAAGATATATAAAAAAAAAGATTATAAATGCCTAGGTTTTTACTAAATGTAAATAATGAGAGCAAAACTGTTGAAGCACACGAAGACACACCTTTACTTTGGGTGCTACGTGATAGCTTACAACTAACGGGGACAAAATATTCCTGCGGAATTGGTTTATGCGGTAATTGTGTGGTTCATATTGATGGAATTGCTGAACGTTCTTGCTCAGTACCTATCAAAGCTGTCTCATCAAAATCCATCTTGACGATAGAAGGATTAGCACAAAATCCAGATAATCCAATTTTTAAAGCCTGGATAGATCAGGAAGTATCTCAATGTGGCTACTGTCAACCAGGACAAATTATGACTCTTGCGTCTTTATTAAATCAAAATCCAAACCCATCACTCAAAGAAATCGAAGAAACTATGTCTGGTGTACTATGTCGTTGTGGAACTTATCCTCGTATCAAAAAAGCAATTGATAAATTAATCAGCAGTGAAAATAAGTAATGCATAAGTCTAAAAAACAGACACGCAGAGAGTTTATTAAAGTTTGCAGTGTAAGTGCGGGTGGACTTTTTTTAGTTTCTTATATCCCGTACGGATGCACTGATCCTGATTCCAAGTATGATCCGAATATTTTATCGCCAAGTGCATATCTTAAAATTGATTCAAATGGAGTCGTGACTGTAATTGTTCACAGAACTGAAATGGGGCAAGGCGTTCAAACAGCTCTTCCAATGATAGTTGCTGAGGAATTGGAAGTTAATTGGATGGATGTTAAAATAGAACAAGCCGATGCAGATGATCAGTATGGTGATCAGTTAACAGTCGGCAGCAGAAGTATCAGACAATCCTTTGATCCATTCCGGGTTGCAGGTGCCACAGCAAAAGAAATGCTGATTATTGCTGCTTCTGTGAAGTGGGGGATTAATGTTTCGGACTGTTATGCACATAATGGATTTGTTCTAAACAATTTAAATGATGATAAATTTTCTTACGGTGAGCTTGTTATTGATGCTGCCAAACTTCCTGTTCCACAAAATGTAAAGTTGAAAGATCCAAAAGATTATAAGATAATTGGTAAACGTGTTAAAAGACTTGACACTCCATCGAAACTCTATGGTACTGCAAAATATGGTATTGACATCATTGTCCCGGGAATGGTTTACGCGGCGGTAAAACATCCACCGACTTTCGGAGGCAGTGTTCAATCATTCGATGCATCAAAGTCAAAAGCAATTAAAGGTGTATTGGATGTAATTCAGATTAGCAGCGGGGTAGCGATCATTGCTGATTCAACCTGGAATGCTTTTAAAGGACAAGAATTACTTGAAGTTGAATGGATTGCCGGTCCGCACACAAATGTTAGTAGTGCATCAATAAAAAATTCATTCTTGACCAAGCTTGATACCGAAGGAACTGAAGTTATAAAAAAAGGTGATCCTGATAACGAAAATTTACATAATGCTGGTACTTTAAATGCAGTTTATGAATTGCCATTTCAAGTTCATGCACCAATGGAGCCGGTTAATTGCGTTGCTGATGTAAAAAATGATCAGGCAGAAATTTGGGCGCCAACGCAAAACCCACGCGGATTGCAAGCAGATATTGTAAGAAAGCTTGGATTTAGAAATATTTTTGACAAAATACTTGGTTTAAAAGGTAAAGATGTAATTGTTCACGTAACATTGCTCGGTGGTGGCTTTGGTAGAAAGTCCCATTCAGATTTTGGGCTTGAAGCCGCAGAAATTTCTCAAGCTATTGGTAAACCAGTTAAGCTAACATGGACAAGAGAAGATGATATGAAACACGGGCAGTTTCGTCCCGCAAGTTTGCACAACTTGAAAGGAGCGGTTGACAAAACGGGTAAAGCAGTATTGTTTTCTCATCATGTTATTAGTCAATCCATTAAGGCACAAGATACAGAAACCGATCCGAGTAAGTTTCAGGATTTTGATGATATTGTTGATGGGGCAGGTACCCCATATAGTATACCCAATATTAAAATTAGTGCAACTAATGTGAGCACACCCGTGCCCGTATGGTACTGGCGCGCTGTTTATAATTCACAAAATCCATTTGTTGTGGAAAGCTTTATTGATGAACTTGCTGTGTTGGCTAAGAAAGACGCCATCGAGTTCAGATTGGAAATGCTGGAGGGAGACTCTCGTCTAGCAAATGTTCTTAAAATTGTTAGGGAAAAATCCGATTGGAATAAAAAACTATCTCAAGGCAGAGGAAGGGGAGTTGCAGTCTTTTCCGGATTTGGAAGTTTCAACGCACAGGTTGCTGAAGTGACAGTTAAGAATAATAAAATTAAATTAGATCGTTTTGTTTCTGTTATTGATTGCGGAATTATAATAAATCCTGATACTGTCGAAGCACAAATGGAAGGTGCTATTATTTTTGCTCTTTCTGCTGCCTTAAAAGGTGAAATCATAATCCGAAATGGGGGAATAGAAAATAGTAATTTTATTGATTACCCCATACTTGAGTACGGCGAAGCTCCGGTAATTGAAACGCATCTTGTGAAGAATGATTTTCCGGTTGGTGGAGTTGGCGAAGTGGGTGTGGCAGCTTCCTCACCAGCATTAATAAATGCAATATTTAACGCAACAGGGAAAAGAATCAGAAAACTACCTATCAGTCTCATTTAAATTTGTGATTTTGTATCAGATATGATTCTCAAAACAGATTGCCGCTTATTCAAAGGTGACAGACCTTGCGATCCTCATAAAGAGAAAGGAGTAAAGTGTGATCACTGCAATTACTACCAACCAATAAAATTTAAAATTCTCATCATAAAACTTGATGCTGTCGGTGATGTTCTTAGAACAACTTCAATTCTGAAACCCCTTAAGAAAAAATATCCTGATTGTTTTATCGTATGGTGTACCAGGATATAACTCACTGGAACTCTTTAAAAATAATTCAATTGTTGATGAGGTGATTACAATTGAAGACGATGCTTTCTTCAGAATAGATGCCGAAGAGTATGATCTCGTTATTAATCTTGATACTTCAAAGATCAGTTCAGCAATAGCTGCAAATGCATCTGCAAAAGAAAAATTCGGATTTGTTTTAAATAAAAAGGGTTTTGTTGAAGCAACATCTGATAATGCACAACGATGGCTGGAAATGAGTGCATTTGATGATGTCAAGAAATCAAATCAAAAATCCTATCAGCAGATAATGTATGAAATCCTAAATCTGGATTTACCTGTAGAACCTCCAATAATTCATATTACAGAAAAAGATAAAGCAAAGATTGCTGCAAAAGCTTTTGTGAAGAATATAATTTTGCAAAAGCCTGTAATTGGACTCAACATTGGTGTTGGTACTAAATGGCCAAGTAAAGGCTGGCCAATAAAAAGATGGAAGGAGTTGATTGAAAAGTTAGGAATTGATGAATATAATTTACTTTTACTTGGTGGTCCGGAGGAAGTCAATGCTGTCAAAGAGTTAAAAAAAGAATTTGGTGTTATTATAGATACAGGATGTGATAATTCACTTCTTGAGTTTGCTGCAATTGTTGATTTGTGTGATCTAGTAATTACTGCAGATACACTGGCTCTTCATATAGCAACAGCGCTTCAGAAGAAAATTATTGCTTTATTTGGTCCAACTTCTTCAGCTGAAATTGAACTTTACGGAAAGGGGATTAAACTAAGTTCACAGGATGGCTGCAATTGTTATTACAGAAAGTATTGTTCGGAAGATGTTTCTTGTATGGAAAAAATAACTTCTGAAATGGTTATCAAGGCTGTTAATTCATTTCTAAAAAAGTCAAACTCAACTAGTCCAGTTCAATAACAAATCCATTTTTCAATTGATATTTTTTCTTGGATTTTTCGCAATAGGCAATTCCATCTTTATCAAAACTCAATCGCTTACCTGCTTCAGATACCCATCCTAAAATTTTACCAGGGACACCAACAACCAATGCATAATCAGGAACATCTTTTGTAACAACGGATCCGGCACCGATCAAGCAATGTTTGCCTAATGTTATTCCACAAACTATGGTTGCATTTGCACCAATTGATGCCCCTTCTTTTACGAGAGTTTTAACATAAAATTGAGCACCCACCTGAGGGTATTTACATTTTGGATCAAGAATATTTGTGAATACCATCGAAGGTCCACAAAAAACATAGTCTTCAAGTGTAACACCTTCATAAATGGAAACATTGTTTTGAACTTTACAGAAATCACCAATCGAAACGTTATTACCTACATTTACATTTTGACCAAACACACATTTTTTCCCAATTGTGGTTCCGCTTTGAATATGACTGAAGTGCCAGATTTTGGATCCTTCACCTATTACACAATTTTCATCAACGTACGCAGATTCATGTTTAAAGTAATTCATTAATATTCCTTGGGTTATTTATATTTTACAGCGAATGAGTGAATGTTTTCTTTGCTATCAATTACCGATGCAGACCGGAGCTTTTGAACAAGTATAATTGAAGGCCTTGCATCCTCAATACCAAAACCATTTCCTTTGAGTGTTTCCTCATATACCCGGGTATGTAAATCAGTGAAACCCTCTGAGAATTGAATTTCCTCACCATCCACTGAAATTGATCTGAATGTAGGTGCTCCTTTTTCAGAAGCTTCTGTTGGCAAATCACTTCTATCTGTGGAGAGAAACCACTTAACATTTGCATTCTGAAGTTCAATAAATCCTGACATTCTTTTATTATCCTTAAGATGTAAAACGCAGGATTGAGCGTCGCCAAAAAGCCACATAAGAAAATCAAAAAAATGAATGCCGATATTTGTAGCTATACCTCCTGATTTTTCAATCATACCTTTCCAGGAAAAATAATACCATAAGCCGCGTGAAGTTATGTATGTGAGAACAACTTCATGTTTCTTTTTTGATTTTTGGTTTGAAAGTTTTTTTTTCAGCTCCAAAAGTGCCGGGTGTACCCGAAGTTGTAAAACAGTATATACACGTGCTGATGATTCGTGTTCCAATTCTTGCAATGCGTCCAGGTTCCATGGATTAAGCACGAGTGGTTTTTCACATATTGCATTTGCACCAACTCTGAGTGCAAGCCTTATATGAGCATCGTGTAAATTATTTGGTGAACATATAGCAAGGTAATCTACTTTTTCCTGTCCCTTTTCTCTTCTTAATTTTTCAAGATGTCTGTCAAATCTTTCAAACTCAGTGAAAAAGCTTACATCCGGAAAGTACTTATCAAGTATTCCAACTGAATCATTAGGATCAACAGCGGCAACTAATTGATTTCCAGTGTCTTTGATAGCCTGTAAGTGTCTCGGGGCTATATAACCTGCCACTCCGGTAATTGCAAAATTTTTCATTCTTTAATCTAACTAAGCTTTAAAAATATTTTTAGCTTTAATTCCTCTGGAATCAAAAGCATTTCTGGAATCAATTATCAGTTTAGAGTTTTGAGCAATAAATTTATAATCGAAGTCAGTATGATCGGTGCTTAAAACAACAAGATCATAACTTCTAAGCTTTTCCTTTGTCAGCTTTACTGATTTCATATGATAATCATATTTCCTTGTCTTTGGTAATATTGGTATCAGTGGATCGTGATACTCAACCGATGCACCTTTTTCACGATAGATTTCTATCAACTTTAGTGATGGCGATTCTCTCATATCATCGATGTCTTTTTTATATGCTGCTCCAAGAATAAGTAACTTTGAACCATTCAACGCCTTTTTGAATTTATTTAGAACTTCCATTGATTTCTCAACAACATAATAAGGTTGATAAGTATTTATTTCACCGGCAAGTTCTATAAACTTTGTATTGATTTCAAATTCACGTGCCTTCCAGGTGAGGTAAAACGGATCTATTGGAATACAGTGTCCACCTAGTCCCGGACCAGGATAAAATGGTTTGTACCCGAAAGGTTTAGTTGAAGCTGCAGCAATTACTTCCCAAACATCAATATTCATTCTATCAAAAACCATTTTAAGCTCGTTAACTAATGCTATATTAATTGAACGGAAAATATTTTCAAGCAATTTAGTGGCTTCTGCTGCTTGCGTGGATGAAACAGGAACAGTTTTAATTATTACCTGATCATAAAGAGCAGTTGCAACTTCTAAACAATTTGGTGTTATTCCTCCAACAACTTTTGGTATTGTTACAGTCGAATAATCCTGATTATTTGGATCTTCACGTTCGGGACTAAATGCCAGATAAAAATCTTTACCTACTTTGAATTTATTTTTTCCTGCCTTAGCTGCATTCTCAAATAGTGGTTTCAGAATTTCATCGGTTGTTCCGGGATATGTAGTGGATTCAAGCGTTACTAATTGACCTTTTCTTAAATATTTGGAAATCGTTTTAGCGGTATTCACGACGTAAGACATATCAGGTTCACGGTGTTCATCCAGCGGAGTTGGAACACAAATAATAATTGCATCAACTTCAGGAAGCCTTGAAAAATCAGTCGTTGCCTTTAACCTGCCTGACTTAACTGCTTCTTTAATTTTCTTTTCGCTGATATGTTTTATATAACTTCTGCCCTGTGTGAGAAGTTTTACTTTATGATCATCCAGATCAAAGCCCACAACGCTTATTTTTTTATTTGCGAATGCCAAACCCAATGGCAATCCAACATAGCCCATTCCAACTATTCCGACTACGACTGATTTGTTCTTTATTTTATTAAGAATTTGCATATTTAATATCCAATATTGATTTAAAATTAAATTTTTTACAATGACTCAAAATAATCCATTTGTTCTTCATTTAGTAAAAAGAAGTAGTATTTGCTGGAGAATGAATGTTTTTATTTGATAAAAACGTTATACCCAAAATAATAACTTGATACATGTGAGAATTATCGCCATAATTATGCCAATTATTTTATAAATAATCAATTAAAAGGAGATGGTATGATCTTTAAAAAACTTTTTTCATTCGTTGCAATGATGGTAATCTTTTTTCTGATGGTAGCCGCAAATGTTCATTCTGCATCACCGGATAAAATTGAGGACTTTAAGCTTCTTGATTATAATGGTATTAGAACATTCATTATCCGATTACAAAGACTCAAAAGCAATTGTTATAATTTTTATTGCAACTGAGTGCCCGATATCAAATGATTACAACTCCCGGATGGAAAAATTATACAATGATTACAAAAAGAAAGATATTGCACTAATTGGAATTAATTCAAATAAAGCAGAGTCAGTTGAAGACATTAAAGAGCATGCAAAAGAGAAAGAGTTAACTTTTACAATTTTAAAAGATGAGAAAAACATTATAGCGGATAAATTCGAAGCTTCATTCACGCCGGAAGTTTTCGTATTGAACACGGATTTTAATATTCTGTATCACGGCAGGATTGATAATTCAAGAAAAGAATCTGATGTTGTTTCAAAGGATTTAGAAAATGCTCTCAATGAAATCCTTACCGGGAAAGAAGTTTCTAAAAAAGAAACAAAAGCTTTCGGATGCACTATCAAGCGAATATAAATATGACGGTTTATTCAAAGCTTTTTATATTCGTTTTATTGCTGCTCTTAATCGGAATAGATTCGACTGTACTTTCCCAGTCAAAAAGTGTTTCCGATGTAAAGATAATTAACGTTTCAGAGTTGAGCCAGGTAGTCAATCAAAGTAATGGGATTCCATTATTAATTAATGTTTGGGCAACCTGGTGCGCACCCTGCCGGGAGGAATTTCCGGATCTGGTAAAACTGGCAAATACTTACAGTGAAAAATTAAAAGTTATCGGTATAAGCGCGGATGATCCGGATATTTTAGATTCAAAAGTTATTCCTTTCCTTAAAAAACACAATGCTGAATTTGACAATTACCTTATTAAAGCTGTTGATCCGGAAGATTTCATTAATCTTATGAACAAAGACTGGAGTGGAGCTATACCAGCAACTTTTTTATATGATGCGAATGGTGAACAAAAAGAAATGCTGATAGGGAAACATAGCTATGAGGAGTTTGAGAAGGTTATTAAAAAAGTGATCAACTAGATCACTTTTTTTTTGTTTTAGATTTGAATGACTTTGTAATAAAAATAATACCTGCTATCACAAATGGAATACTTAGCAATTTGACCCATATTTAAAACCATCGTTTCTTCAAATCCTGATTGATTCTCTTTTACGAATTCAATTAAAAATCTGAATGAAAAAACCAGCACAAGAAATAACCCGAAAAGTAATCCGCTTTTGGTTTTCTCCATTTCTTTGTAATAAATAAATAACAGTATAAGAAAAATTATAAAGTAAGCTATTGATTCATAAAGCTGGGCAGGGTGTCTTGGAATATCATCCACTGCAGTGAAAATGAATGCCCAAGAAACATCGGTAGGTATCCCGATTATTTCTGAGTTAAAAAGATTTCCCAGCCTGATAAATGTTCCGGCAAGAGCAACTACAATTACTACCCGGTCGAGTACCCAAAGCATTGAGTAATTTTTTTTCTTTTCGGAAAAAAGATATATTGCAGTTAAAATACCAATTGCTGCACCGTGACTTGCCAATCCTCCTTCCCAAACTTTCAGTATCTCAATTGGGTTGGATAAATAATATGCTGGATTATAAAACAAACAATGACCTAATCTTGCACCGATAACAGTTCCGAAGATCATATAAACAGAAAGCTGTTCAAGATCGGTCTGTGGTCTGTTTTCCTTTTTAAAAACCCACGTCATAATAAAATATCCGGCAACAAAAGCCATTGCAAAAAGAAACCCGTACCATCTAACAGAAACCGGGCCTAAGATGAAAAATTTCCGGACTGACACTCCACTCAATAAAAGCTAATAACATATTCTAATTAATAGATTTGAAATATTGATATTAAAAAATAATGAATTCTCACGAGCCATTGAATTATAATCGTTCAAGATTTGTTTTTACTAAATCTTCCTCTTCGCTTCGGCTTTGTTTTTGCTTCTTCTGCTAATTTAACACACTCATCATAAGTTAAAGATGAAGGCTCACGATCCTTTGGTATCTTAACGTTTTCTTTGCCGGCTTTCAAATAAGGTCCCCATCTTCCGTTTAGAATCTGGAACTCAGGATTTTCTTCAAATGTCTTTATCAATTTTTCTGCATCAGCTTTCTTTTTTGCTTCGATGGCAACAATTGCTTCATCAATTTCAATATCATGCGGATCATATTGTTCCTTTATCGAATAAAATTTCCCATCGTATCTTACATAAGGTCCAAATCTTCCGATTGCAGCAACAACTTCGAGATCATTATACATACCGACTACTCTTGGTAGTTTAAACAAATGCAAAGCCTCCTCGAGAGTTATGTTCTCCAGTTTTTGTGTTTTTCTTAATCCGGCATAATGAGGTTTATCATTTTCATCATCCGGATTACTTAATGCTGCTACCGGACCAAACCGCGCCATTCTAACTGAAACCGTTTTCCGGTTGCCGGATCTTTTCCAAGAATTCTTTCTCCTGCTGCTCTTTCGGAAGTTTTCTATTGTGTGCTAATACTTTTTCTTTGAATGGAGGATAAAATTCTTCAAGCATTTCATGATAATCCATTTCGCCATTTGCAATTTCATCAAGTTCTTCTTCAATATGAGCAGTAAACTTAAAATCCATAATCTGCGGAAAGTGTTCAACAAAAAATCATTTACGATCATTGCAACATCATTTGGAAATAACTTGCCTTTATCTGCACCGGTTATCTCTGTTCTTTTTTCACTCTTTATTTTTTTTGAATTGTCTAAAGTTAAAACCACATATTCACGTTCAGTGCCTTCACGTTCTTCTTTATGAACGTAGCCTCGTTTCTGAATTGTGCTTATTGTAGGAGCGTATGTTGACGGTCTTCCAATACCAAGCTCTTCTAATTTTTTTACGAGACTTGCTTCTGTGAATCTTGAAGATGGACGAGTATATCTCTGTGTGGCGACAATTTCAGCAAAAGAAATTTTTTGACCTTTTGAAATATCAGGTAAAATTCCCTTTCTCCGTTTTCGCCATTTTCATCATCAGTTGATTCAAGGTATACTTTCAGAAATCCATCAAACTTTATTACTTCACCTTTTGCAACGAACATCTTCTTTCGCATTGCTCACATTTATTTTGCATAGTGGTTCTTTCAAGTTGTGCATCACTCATTTGTGAAGCAATGGCTCTTTTCCAGATTAAATCATACAAAGCTTTTTCTTCTCTTGAACCGGCTACAGTTTCTTTGCTGAAATCTGTTGGGCGGATTGCTTCGTGAGCTTCCTGTGCAGTCTTTGATTTTGTTTTAAACTGTCTTTTGTGAGAATAATTTTTACCATATTCTGAATTTATTTGTTGTTCTGCCGCATCGAGTGCAAGGTCAGAAAGATTAACTGAATCAGTTCGCATATACGTTATCTTACCTGCTTCATAAAGCTTCTGCGCTACCATCATTGTTTTTAGTACAGAGAATCGGAGTTTTCTGCTTGCTTCCTGTTGAAGAGTTGAAGTAGTGAATGGAGGAGAAGGAGATTTTTTTGCCGGTTTCTTTTCAACACTTTCAACTGAAAATTCTGAAGTTTGGCATTTCTCAAGAAAGTCTTCCGCTTCTTTTTGAGTATCAAAATAGTCTGATACTTCCGCTTTGAATTCGGATTTCTTGCCATCCTTATCAGTTACAATAAAATTGCCGGTTACTTTGAATCTGGATTGAGTATTGAATGAATCTATTTCTCTTTCACGATCAACAATTAATCTTACTGCAACAGACTGTACTCTTCCTGCCGATAATTTTGGTCTTACTTTTCTCCATAGAATAGGGGAGAGTTCAAAGCCAACCAACCTGTCGAGAATTCTTCTTGATTGCTGAGAATTTACAAGGTTATAATCTATTCCGCGCGGATTTTTTACTGCTTCAAGAATTGCCGTTTTAGTTATTTCTGAAAATACAATTCTTCTGATTTTTTTTTCGGGCAGTTCGAGCACTTCTTTCAAATGCCAGGCAATTGCTTCTCCTTCACGATCTTCGTCAGTTGCAAGCCAGACGGTTTCGGATTTATCAGCTAATTTTTTAAGCTCTTTTACTCTTGCTTTTTTTTCTTCAGGAATTATGTAGTGGGGTGTGAAATTATTATCTACATCAATCCCCTTATCCTTTTTCTTCAGGTCCCTGATATGACCATAGCTGGAAGTAACTAAGAAATCTTCTCCAAGAAATTTTTCAATCGTACTCGCCTTAGCTGGTGATTCAACAATTACAACGTTTTTTGCCATACTCTCTTTTATTTTGTGAAAAGTCTCAATTTTGACGGCGCAAATTAACTTATATTTAAAGAGAATTTCAAAGTAATTTTTTAATTATGCTCTTATTCACTGAATTGGCAGGATTTCTTTGAATTCCAAAATCTAAATGAATCCATATTCTAAGATTATGAATACAAACAATTTTTTTGATAAAGTTTTAAAATTCCTGGCAATACCATTAATTATATTGATAAAAATTTATCAACTGCTCATTTCACCATTGTTTCCACCATCCTGCAGATTTACCCCGACCTGTTCTCACTACAGTCTGGAAGCATTGAAGAAATACGGATTCTGAAAGGGGTGTGGTTAAGTATTAGAAGAATTATTCGCTGTCATCCGTGGGGTGATAGTGGTTACGATCCTGTTCCTTAAAAACAAAATCATCCATGGCCAAGAAAAAGAAATTTAGTTTCAAGCGATTCATCAAAAAACTACCAAAAATTATTCTGAGGATATTTCTTGGATTTATTCTTCTTTCGGTTCTGATTGTGCTGCTTCTTAAATGGCTAAATCCGCTTACTTCCTCAATTATGGTTCAAAGAAAGATTGAAGCCTTTGTTACTTTTGAAGAAAGACAGATGATTGCTTATCAGTGGTTCAGCTATGATGAAATTTCCAGGCAAATGGCTCTTGCAGTAGTTGCAGCAGAAGACCAGAATTTTCCAAATCACTATGGATTTGATTTTGAACAGATCGAAAAAGCAATTGAACAAAGCAATCGTGGAAGAAAACTCCGGGGTGCAAGCACAATTACGCAGCAAGTCGCGAAAAATTTATTTCTGTGGGAGGGAAGAAGTTTTATCAGAAAAGGATTTGAGGCTTACTTCACAGTTCTTATTGAACTATTGTGGAGTAAAGAAAGAATACTTGAAGTATATCTGAATATTATTGAAATGGGGGATATGATTTTCGGAGTTGGTGCGGCGAGTCAGATTTATTTTAAAAAACTTCCTTCAAAAATCACAAGAAGCCAGGCTGCTTTAATTGCTGCAACCATTCCGAATCCTAAACGATTCTCGGTAAGAAATCCATCGGGATATATTTTCAGAAGGCAAAGCTGGATACTCGGACAAATGAGTTCTCTTGGCGGAACGGAGTATTTAAAAAATCTTTAAATAAAGTTCAATCAATTTGGTTATATAAAAAACCCCCATCTGGTTTAATGGGGGTTTAATACTAAAGCTATTTCAGTTTTTTATTTCATCAGTACCATTTTTTTCGTTTCAACAAAAGTCACCAGCAACAATTCTATAAATGTAAACACCCGATGCAACGTTTGATCCATTGAATTCAAATTCATGGTAACCAGCATTCAACTGATCATTAACCAGAGTCGATATTAATTCGCCTAAAATATTATAAATACTTAGTTCCACATTCGATTCTTTTGGAATGGAAAACTTTATTTTTGTACTTGGGTTGAATGGGTTGGGGTAATTTTGTTTAAGCGAAAATTCATCTGGAGTAGTGGAACTACTGGATTGAAGGAACAATTTCATTATTGATTCATTAGTTATAATAAATTCTTCTCCCGAATGTAAATCAGTATTAATCGTTTGATTTGATCCAGCCTGCAAAGTGATATTTATATTTTCAACCCGAACTTTAATAGGGTAATCAACTCCACTCATCATTATAGACTGAATTCCATTTTCAAGATTTTCTGCTATTCTACCACTTGCAAACCTTATGTCAAATCCATTTAGGGGCGGAACCGGAGGTAGTTCGTATAAGTTCAAATCAGTTTCATTGTTTACTAAATACAATGAAAAAATTCTATTTGAATCATCAGTGAATATTAATTTCCCCCAATCGTTCTTGAAGAATTCTACCTCTGCTACATTTCCATTAAGTAATCCGCTGCTAAAATTTATTTGTCCGGGTCCACTCATCTTAACAAGGTATCCACGACCTGGCTCAATTGTAGTTGCAACTTGATATTGAATTGAATAAGCATAAATGGGTCCGTTGATAAGTCCCGGGGGTGTAGTAGTGATTTGACTTGCATGAACTATTTTTTCAAAACCACCAATCAAATTCCATCCTGCTGAAGCATTTATTGGATTATTTGACACTCGTTGAATGCCTTCAGACGGCCATTCATCTCCTGTATTATAAACATTGGAACCTGTATGATACATCCAATATCCTTCGCCGGGCATAGTGGTAGTTACGGGTACATAACTCCCACCCGAAAATTTATATACTTGATAGGTTGGATTTCTTTTTGTCCACCAATTATTTATTCCCTTGACCGTTCGGGTTTATTCCCGGTACCGATACCATATTCCAACGATTCTGCACTTCGACTACTAATCCAAAATTTCCTTCAAACACACCGGTTTCCCATAAATTAAAATTGTTTGCATCGTAAACTCCCCAGAAAAAACTTGTCAGGTACCAGGTTAGGCCTGGAGGAATATTCGGATTAACTAAATCAAATTTTATAGTGACCACATCAGTCCAGCCAGGGCTGCCGGCTACCACTGTTCCGTTATTGCTATTTGTGAATGGGAGATCGAAGTTAACCCAGATTTTGTTCTTCATTGGTTTTGTTATTGTAGCAGGCGAGTAGTGACCACCGTCAAAATTATGAAAAATATAGTCAACATTTTTTATCGGAGTATTGCTAAAGTTTACAGCATTTGTATCAAAACCGAAAATAATAGTAGCGCCGCCGATATCATCAGTACCTGTATTTGTATTGATTTGAAGAAGTATATTATACTTTGAACCGGTTATGCCCTGATCCACAAATCTACCGTTAACCGTAGTTGGATAAATAAAGTAGTTCATAAAGAATATTATTATTCCGGTAAGCGCAGTTATAGATTTCATAGTTCTCTCCAATAGCGCAAAGAGATTGCATCAATCCAGGGTATTCCCCTGACTCTTTGTTTTTTATGAATTATAAAATGAAACGAACTTTAGTACAGCACAGAAAAAAGTTTAAGTTGTTAAATCACATTAGCGGTTAAATGGTTCGTAAGGAAGGTAATGACCCGCAACAAAATTAATTTACAATTACTGTAAAATTAGATTTTTGTGATTGAAGTGAATAGGCAAATTTTATTCCACAATTCGCAACTGATAATAATTAGGAAATGTTGAAGTTCTTAAAATTTTTCTGATAACTTTTTTTGATTGTTGGAAAGTGTGGAAGATTAAATTCTTATATGTGAGAAAGAGAAATGAGTTAAACAGTTTTGTAATTATTAAAAGATACAAACAATCTATAATTTCAAAAATGTTTATAGACTATATTTACTTTTGTATGAAAACTCTTGCGATACCTTTTCACAGGACACGGCTGGAACCTGGACAGATGAGTTCTGGGAACTGATTATTTGAAAAATCTTTGATTACTCAGCGAAGTGGAATCATCTTTTTGGTTTCGATAAAAGAATCTGATTACAAATTGTAAAAATAAATTCCGCTCGGATACTTACTTTCATTCAATTTAACTTCATAACTGAAGCTTATTCTTTCGTTATGTCTTTTAGCAATCCGGAATTATTCAGGTTCAGTACCCCATCCTGAATCACTTTTACCCAGTAGCCTTTTCCAGACTTAAGTGTGTCTGCTACGTAGTATCCAATCCCATATCCAAAATAGTTAGATTCTATTATTCCTTGTGGTATTGATGTAATTTGTGTTGTCGGAATATCCATTTCAAATACACCTAATAAATTCCATCCAGTCTTCACCGGTATGGTCTCTTCGCCCGTAGCAGAGCCGCATATTTGAATTTGTTGATATTCACCAAATTTTAACCAGTAACCTTTTCCTAAAACTAATGTGTCCTCTATTACGTATCCACCATTAAATCCGAAAGCCGGAGAAGTAGCACCCGGGAATAAATTGCCTGATAACATTGTAGCCGAGAGGTATGGAACAGATACCATGTTCCATCCGTTAGTTACTGTCAATGTTGAACACTGTAGCAATATAGAATGTTCATTATAGACAGATATTTCAGATGAATCCTTTGTGCAGGAAAATCCTGAATTGCGCAAGTAATTAGTCCAGGAATCAAGGTTATAATTGTAATTACTTCCTTCCAGATCAGGATTAGTATTATATGGATCAACTGCAACCGGGGTAAGGACATACCTGGCAGAATACCACGACACTGCACAGGGATCAGTCGAAGCGAGTAATGTTCTGGTATTGACAAGATTACTCAAATTGCTTGGACCGGAGCCGCTTGTCCAGTCAGCATCAACAATTGTTAATTTTGGGAATGTTACTCCCATAACTTTTGCAGTTAATGCATAAGGACCGAAAAAGTAATATTCGTGCATCTGATTAAACCCGCCGTAACGTTGATCAGGATATGCAGTTGTAAGTACACCTACCCAGTTTTTAACACCGATAGATGCACCTGACCAGGAATGAGCCTTTAGCACAGGCATATTAATAAGACAAAGACGATTATGATCATATGTTGATGTGCCCGAATTCCAAATTCCATAACGAAGCGATATCTTATGGTTACCAGAAGGTGAAGTAAACTTAGGATAAGATATCTTTGTTGAAGTTTCATAAACAAATCCATCATTTAAATTGCCAGAAGAATACTCTCCGACAACTGTATCCCACATATAATTCCAGTCAAGCAAATAAACAGGATAACCTTTAGAGTAAAAGGTATTCACCACATCTATGATAGATTGTTCAATATCTTCAGAATTGTTATCGCCATGATTTATTCCACTGCCCTGGTTCTGAGTATTATCGCAAATGATTATTTCACCATTGAATCCATCCGGATGATTGAGAATCTGCCAGATGACGCCTTTTATTCTGTCAGTGCTTGTAGTATTCCTGAACTCCCATTGATAGTTTCCCTTAATGATAACGATATCATTTGACCCCACAATACCGGAAGGGTGAGCTGCAGTTTTATGAAAATAAATATTTCTTGTCTGCATCATCAGAAGCAAAGTATCAATTGCAGGATCAACAAGCCACTCATTCGGAACAGTAGAATTACCTGCTGCTAATGAACCTGCAGTTGGAGGAATTGAATCCATTACAAAAACGGTTGAAACAGGATTTAAAACTTCCCAGGTAGGCAGGGGATCATCCAGTGCTATTTTGGGAAGCAGCACACCCGGAAAAAAGGCTGTTAATATTGTAATTGCAAAAACTATCAATGCAATCAAAATCAATTTAGCTGATAGTCTAAACGTTTTGAATTTGTAAGCAGATTTCATTCATATATCCAATTGTAATTAATGATTAACTTATGTTAATTTTTCCAGAAAGACAAGGGTTTCCTTGCAAGAAGAGCAGGTTTGTAAGAAAAAAGTCAGGGAGTATATTTATCTTATTCCGTAGATTATTAAAACATTCTTCTGCTGTTTTCAGTATTTGACTCGCAAATAACCGCTGATTGATTATATCAATCACTAACTCATTTTTTTAGATCGGAGATAATTTGAATACAAAAACTTTGTTAATTGATCTTGCCGGGATTCTCATTGTTTACTTTCTGCCGGAGATTTCAGGCATGCTTAATGTTCCGTTTTACTTGTTTGAGCCGATGAGAGTGATTCTCATTATTTCTCTTATTCATACCTCAAGGAAGAATTCTTATCTGCTTGCTTTGCTGCTTCCATTAATTTCTTTTGCATTTTCG
Source organism: uncultured Ignavibacteriaceae bacterium (assembly GCA_963698525.1). Classification (GTDB taxonomy): domain Bacteria; phylum Bacteroidota; class Ignavibacteria; order Ignavibacteriales; family Ignavibacteriaceae; genus IGN2. The sequence goes on from CAVORE010000008.1 coordinate 154,289, forward strand.
AATCATCCATCAATTGCAAAGACATTTATTTTATCGGGAGACTTAACCCTGAATATATTTTTGTTTTTCTTTTTTAAGAAGTGGTACAATACTTTTCTCTCAATGGCATTCGGTATAACTTTGAGCAAACTTGCCTATTATTTTGCCAAGTATTTAATGATTCATTTTTCAGTAATTCAAGGCGATCTAATTTCAACTCCGATCTATATCCAGGTGATCTTGATAATATTACTAAGCGGTTATTCATATCTGGCAGGTAAGTTAACCACGAAAAAATAACAGATGAAGATTTAAAATAAAAAACCCCCATCTGGTTTGATGGGGATTTAATAGTAAAGCTATTTGAAGTTTTTATTTCATCAGGATCATCTTCTTAACCTGAACGAATTCATTACTTTCTATCCTGTAAATGTATGCACCGCTTGGGAAGTTGCTCGCATTAAAGGTTATTTTGTGATTGCCTGTTTCATACATTCCTTCTGCTATAGTTGCAACCTGTTCACCGATCATATTGTATACATTGATCTTGATTTGTGTTGCTTGCGGTAATGAGAATCTTATTGTTGTGCTCGGGTTGAACGGATTCGGATAATTTTGTGAAAGCTCAAACTGAGTTGGAACTACATCTACTTCCACAACATCTGAATATTCAAATGTGCCGTCTGTGTCAACTTGTTTTAGTCTGTATTGGAAACTGCTTCCGCCGGCAAATAAATCTTTATCGCTGTAGCTGTAATTTTTTGGTGAGTTTGAGTTGCCGTGTCCTTCCACAAAACCAATACTGCTCCATTCACCATCGTTAATTCTTCTTTCAACATTAAATCCGTAGTTGTTTACTTCTGTTTTTGTAACCCAGTTTAACTGGATTTTGTCATTCAAGAATTTTGATGTGAAGGATGTTAATTCGACGGGGAGAGGCTGGTTTACTATATTTACAGGAGCATGACATAGTTTGAGTACCAATAGTCCCGGATCAAAATTTTCATTATTGTGCAGTAGTTCAAATAATCCCATAGTCAATGACCCTGTTGCAATCGATAGATTGGTTGAAAGTAGCAGTATCTAAGATGGTAAAATTAATTGTTCCTAATGTATGATATGATGATGTCTAGATCAAATCCAGCTGGTGCTCCACCGCCAGTAGTTGATGCATTAACATTTGCTCCGTAATGAACCACTCTGATAACTGTTGTCCTTGTTACATATGCAAAAGTTCGGGTATATGCCTTGAACTAGTTATGCCACAGTGTAGAAATGCCCTGCTATATTCCATATTAGAACTGGGTCGATATCAAGGCTGTATAGTATGCATCCATTGTTGCTGATCCAAGGTAGTTGTTAGATGTTAAGTAGTTCCATTTTACCTGACTTGAAACTCTAAATGATACCACCGTTAGTGCCGTCATTCGTAGTTGACGAACTAATTGTGTTCAATTGTAATTTGTATAAAGATTAAGCTAGCAAGAAAAATACTAAATATAATTTTTTCATAGTAACTCATTAAATTTTAAAACTCTTTAAATAAAATTATGATTTATATATTTATTATGGGACATTTGTAACAGTCACCATTAGCATTACGTTAACATTCAATAACGAATTAAAATCTAGTACTGTTACCTGTCCATTTAAATCTTCATATCATCAGACAATCACATTATCCAGCTTTTCCAGTTCTGTGTTAACATTCCAAGTATCAATACATCCAAACTGTATTGTAACTAACTCCGTCTTAATTTACGATCTCCAGCATATAAACCAAAATTCCTCCTGCCTAAAGATCCTTCATTGCATTTGTTCCAAATGCTTGAGTCTGAGCACTGCTAAAATTATAAGTTGAACTTCCTCCTGTGGAATAAACACCGGCAAGTGAACTGGTTAAAGATAAAGCATTTGCACTCATAACTGCAAGGTGGTTTCTGTGACGAATGACAACATAATAGTTGTTACTGTCGGTTTCATCAAATTTAACAGGGCTTGTGCCGTCCAGATCAACTATATTACCATTACTTAAAATAAAACAAGCACGTCGATTCGCCATTGTGGAGGCTGCAGTTCCGGTTCTTAGCTCGATCAAAACCCAATCAACAACTCCGGTTGGTATGGAAGCAACAGATTCTGTTCCGGTATAATTCCATGGAGAGCCGCTGTATGGCTGTGCAAGCGGAATAAAATTATTTGTGTTTAATGCTATTGTCATAACACCGCCGCTAAACGGACCCTGCAGGAATGCAGACAATTGAACAACATTAGAAGAGCTTGCCCCGTAACCAGAGCCGCTTCCGCCGTTGTACTGTGCAAATGCGTTAGCAGTTACTACAATAATTATTAAAGAAAAAATAGTTTTAAATTTCATATGACACCTTAATTAAAAAATTATTCTGCGGTTCTTCCGCATCTAAAACCGTTGCCTTGTTCTCTGAGTGCAGCAGAGTTTATATAAAATCTGTCTGAAACCTGAAGACGGGGTTGAAAATTTTGCCAGCCTCCGCCGCGACCACCGTATGCATTAGTAGGCCAGCCACTAACATCTGCATTTCCAGATGTACTTAAATTTCCATCACCTGATGATCCATTAAAATTTCTACTTGCATCTATTCCGCAAGTAATCACTGTTTCCCAAACATTTCCGCTGAGTTCCATCACTCCGTAGAAAGAACCGCCTGAACCTTCACGTGTATTTAGCGTTGCAGAAAAAATTCCTGACCTTATCGGACCCTTCCCACCATCACCATTAAAAAAAGTAACCTGATGATTACAATTTAATCCACCGGTCACAGTTTCAGTACCATCTTCAGCACCGCTTAAATCACCGGTAAGATCAATATTTGTATTTCCCCAGGCATATTCACCTGCTACAACCGGTGCAGTTCCTCTGCAGGCCTTTTCAAATTCGAGTTCAGATATTGGTCGTAAGCCAGTCCAATCGGCATAAGCAGCACCATCTTCATATGCTAAAAAATTACAAGCACGAGTTGGCCGATTTGTTGTAAATAGAGGGTAACCTCCTACAATTGTAAAGCGATCTCCCTTCATCACAGATGTATCGATGCGAGTTGCTGCTTGTGTTGAGGTAAGCATATTAAGAAATTCAGTGTACTGTCCTTGAGTAACTTCATACTTCATCAGATAAAAAGCATTGTATCCTTTGGGATAATTTGCCGGAATATTCCCCGCTACCATATCTCCGGTAGCCCAAAGACTACCAGGTGTAGTTCCATTTACTGTAAGAGCATTTTCGGATGTGATTTGGAAAGTAGATGAAGTATCTCCAACAGTATAAAATCTTTTTGATGATACACCATCTCCTATATAAAAACTACCTTGCGGTATATAAACCATCTCTATTGCAAAAACTTTTACCGTAACCTGTGCATCGTTTGCAACTCCATCAGCCGGGTAAAGCCATCTTAAAGAAATATTGTTAAAATTATTATCACCTGTACCATTTGCACTTCTATATATAAATATACCTTTACCATCCGATGAAGGTGAAATAGCAGAGCCTGTAGAAATAGTATGCTCACCAGAATTAGTAGATAAGGTTGCATGCATCCATTCACCGCTGCCAACTTTATATTTAACAAATAACCAGGCAGCATCCCAGTTGGTGCTGTTACGCCAGGAGTTTTTCCAGCTAAGATCAAAATTCACAAACGTATGAGAACCGTTCACCTGACCTGAAAGAACTACATTTTTTACGTTAATATCATTAGCCTGTAATTCAAACGAGAATAATAGCAGAAATAATGCGATTACAGATATGTTAAATTTATTCGGGAATTTAAACGATAATTTAATTTTCAAGAGGCTCCCTCAAGGAAATATTAATTTAATAAAGTTTGTTAATGACAAAATTCAGACCAGTTGTTTTTTCTTTTAACTTTTATCTTAATTTAGATGTTATCAGGGATAAATTTTCAATAATAATTTTATATGAGACAGGATATTTTAATTTGTTCCAATTTGAGAGCCAATAAATATCAGCATTTGAGTAGAAAATTTAATCATAAATTTTCAAGTTCTACCCAACTGATTTCAAATGAAAAGATTAGGTGGTATTTAATTTCTGCCATTTCAGCAACTTAGACTATATAATTTCCACAAAATCATTAGCGACTATTTCAAATCCAATTCGCTATTCAGCAAGAAAACCATCAGGTTATATATTATGAAGACAAAATTGGGTAGTCGGACAAATGAGTTCTCTTGCTGGAACGGATTATTTGAAAAATCTTTGAATAAGATTACTTCATAAACACAATCTTCTTAGTTTCTTTTAGTTAATAATCATTATATAGGTGAATTTATTTATCATAATTTGCAAACAAATCAGCTCTATTATTTTGAGAATATTGGACCATTCCCTAACAGTGAAAAATTTGCCGCAGCTATAACAATTATTACAAGAGGAATAGCAACAACTAAAATCGTTGATCCCACATCAAATTTTTCCATCTTTAGTTTAGCAACATCTTCAAATTTAATACTACCCTTATAATCTTTATAAACCTTTTTACCCATTACTAACTTCAAATTACCAGTACCGTAAATTGAATCTTCACTAATTGTGTAATTACCTTCATCAAATTCATAAATGTATTTATTCTTAGTTATAACCTGTAAATCTCTATACTCTTCCGCTTGATTAAGCTCCTCTTTTGATATAGTTTGGTATGAGTAGCAGCCAATCAAATTCAGAAATGATAAGATTGTCAAAAGGATTATTATTTT
>CAVORE010000009.1:0-101393 GCA_963698525.1 uncultured Ignavibacteriaceae bacterium
CCCAGCTTAGCTTCACTTTAAAAATCACGCACTTGCGTGATTGAAACAGTACCCATTTAGAAATATGTTTCCAGCAAATCAATTTATTAAAAAGGAATAAAAATGCCACCGTTCTTACAATCCTCTAATGTAGTTAGAATATTTATTTTATTTTTCTCTTTGCTTGGTTTACAATTGCTCTACTCACAACCAATGTCGGGTAATTACAGCATTGGCGGTACCAATCCGGATTTTACAACTCTACAGCACGCAGCCGATGCACTGAATGCAAGAGGTGTTTCGGGAGCTGTGTTGTTTAATATCCGGCAAGGAACTTACATTCAGAATGGCGGAAACAATGCTGTTCTGTTACTTGATAGTACTGTTGCAGGTTTATCAAGCACAAACAGGATAACTTTTCAGGCTGATGCTTCTTCGGGAGGTAATGTTGATAATGTAATTCTTCAGATGAATAGAACCAATGCTGCAACGTCAGATTTTTTTCTTGTTAAGGTTCGCCTCGATTTTATATCATTCAGAAATTTGACTTTTAGTATTACCGATTCACTTAATACTTTTAATAATTATCTCGTACATATAGAACAAGATAATCCTTCTAATCCAATTGTGGAAGATATAGTTTTTGAAGGCTGCAAATTTTTAGGGACTACTCATATCGGTGCACCGGGAAATTCTCTCGGAACTGTGTACGGAATCGGCTCTAATACTAATATTGGTGATCTTACAATCCGCGGGAATACTTTTGTAAGATTGTTAAACCCAGTATATGTTAATAATGCATTAGGAGTTGCGCAGGGTGTTATTGTTGTTGAAGACAATCAATTCCTTGAAGGGTTTAGTTCTTCAAGCGGATCAGGAAATCCACTTGGTGCAGCAATACAGATTTCCTGCACAACTGCAAGTGTAAGACGTAACAAAATAGATTTTACAACCAGCTATAACGCCGGAGGGATAGGAATTTTTGTAGCCGGCGCTAATACTGCATTTGTGGAAAGTAATGATATAAAGGGACCTTTTTCCGTTGGAATACAAGTAACAGATTTTGGTTCTGCTTTAGCTGATTCAATTTACATTTTTAATAATATGATATTGGGCGGTGCGGTAAACAATCGCATAGGATTACAATGTAATTCTAAAAATGCTAATATTCATTTTAACACTATCCTGTTGCCTTCAGCAGGTGTAAGCACTACAGGACTACTGCTTGAAAGCGAAAATTGTAGAATCATTAATAATATGATAATCATTTACAGCGAAGGCGGATTCAGCACTGCTTATAACCAGTCCTTCTCGGCTTCAAATCTCCAATCCGATTACAATATTATTTCTAAGTGGGGAAGCGGTCAGGGTCCTATTGTCATCGGGAGTGGAATTCAATACTATTCATTTTTAGATTATCAAAATGCAACGGGTTTGGATTCAAATTCTGCTCCCAGACTTGTAGAGTTTGTTGCTTATGACGATTTACATTTAACTGATTGCCAGTCGCAGGATCCTGATTTTAGAGGAATTCCCATTCCCGGAATTACGCTGGACATTGACGGAGAAATCCGTCACGAAACATCTCCTCTGATAGGAGCTGACGAAAACCTCGCACGTTTTAATGATAGTATGTTCGGGGCTCCATTCAAAATTGGCTTACCCGGACATGCATTTTCAATTGGAGTAGGTAATTTTGCACACCCCTCCGTTGAAGGTTTTGCTATTCCGGATTTTGATAACAACCAGGTTCTTTTGTACAACTACAATGGCGATAGAACATTTTCACATACAGGAACTTTACAAACTCTATTTCCACCCACTCAATTGAAGTTTTTTGATTTTGATAAAGACGGCAATCTTGATTTGTTAGTTGGTGTGTATCAAACTATGCTACAAATTTTCTGGGGTGATGGAATCGGCGGATTTCCAACATCCACAAATGTTTACATGGAATACGCGGTTAATTCCATTGAAGTTGGTAATGATAATTCATTTCAGGAGCCCCAGGTATTTCTGAATTTTCTAGGTTTCCTAACTCCGAATTACGACTATTCTTTGATGGCTTATATAGCCGATGATAATGGAAGAGAAAATATCGAAGTAGTATTTTTTAAAGAACCTGGAAGTAATAATACCGATACAATTTATACGTCACTTGGGGATATGGCTATAGGTAACATCGACAATGAACCAAATGATGAAATAGTTGCTCTTTCCAAAGGAATCTCTATTTCCAGTTTATATTTTCAATGATACTACTGTTTCCGGTGTTAATTATCCTTACTCAACCAATTACCGTATGTTTTTGGTAGTGACCCATGGAGCCCCAACGATAATTCAAGTATCAGCTTAGCAGATATTGATGGTGACGGAGACAATGACATTTTATCTACTGGTGGAGATTGGAATGAGATTGTGCTTATTAGAAATTTGGGCAACTATAGTTTTGCCGATGAAGAAATAATTGTAAGAGAAGCAAGGGGTTTTGTGGTTATGGACTATGAAAATGACGGAGATCAGGATATTGTTACTATGAATCACAGGCTTGAGACAAATGGAATTACAGTTTTTTTGAATGACGGTTTGGGAAATTTCACTACTCGGGAAAATTGTTTCTTTCCTCACGCTAATGGATTTCCGTGGTCAATGGTCGCTTCCGATTTTGACAATGATGGTAGAATGGATATTGCAATTTCTGCAACGGGTTTTGGTGACGCAGATTCACTTTTTGTTTTATATAACTTAGGCGGCGGTACTGTTGGAATAGATGAACAGGAAACAGAAGAAATTCCAACTACGTTTGAGCTTTCACAGAATTATCCAAATCCGTTTAACCCTTCAACAACAATTAAATATTCAATCCCAAATGCGGGTCTCGTAACATTAACTGTGTTCAACATTCTCGGTGAGCAGGTTAAAACATTAATTAACCAGGAAATGCCTGCAGGAAATCATACGGTTCAATTCAATGCAAGCAGCCTTGCAAGTGGAATTTATTTGTATCGAATACAGGCAGGTTCGTTCATTCAAACAAAAAAAATGCTGCTGCTTAAATGATGCAGTTAAATAATAGAACCCAAAATTTAAAACACTACGTGTATTATCGTGCACGGGCTAACTAAACAAAAAGGCATTTAATTATGGAAACCACTAATTAAGAATTTTACCTTTCAACTTTTCACTTTTTACTTTTCACATTTAACATATCCGCTCAATGGTCGGGAGACCCGACCGTGAACAATCCGATCTCCACTGCAAGCGGAAATCAAGATTTTCCCACCATTGTAAGCGACGGTTCGGGGGGCGCAATTATTACGTGGCAAGACTATCGGGGCGGAAGCAATGACGTTTACGCGCAGCGGATCAACGCAAGCGGAGTGGTTCAATGGACAGTAGACGGTGTAGCGATCTCGACGATTACAGGCAGCAGTCAAAATAGCCCCACTATTACCAGCGACGGTTTAGGGGGTGCAATTATTACCTGGACGGACACTCGGAGCGGAAACGCTGACATCTACGCGCAGCGGATCAACGCAAGCGGAGTAGTCCAGTGGACGGCTAACGGCGTAGCGATCTCTACTGCAAGCGGCTAATCAAGTAAATCCCAAGATTATTAGCGACAGTTTAGGGGGCGCAATTATTACGTGGCAGGACTTTCGGAGCGGGATCAAGACTAAGACATCTACGCGCAGAGGATCGACGCAAGCGGAGTGGTCCAGTGGACAGCTAACGGCGTAGCGATCTCTACTGCAAGCCTAGCATCAACAGAATCCCACTATTATCAGCGACGGTTCGGGGGCGCAATTATTACTTGGGAGGACTTTCGGAAGGGAAACAAACTCGACATCTACGCGCAGCGGATCAACGCAAGCGGAGTGGTCCAGTGGACGGCAAACGGTGTAGCGATCTGCACTGCAAGTGGAGTTCAATCAGATCCAACGATTATTAGCGACGGTTCAGGGTGGCGCAATTATTACGTGGGAGGATCATCGGAGCTGGAACGGCGCTGACATCTACGCGCAGTGGATCAACGCAAGCGGACTGGTGCAGTGGACAGCAAACGGTGTTGCGATCTCTACTGCCAATACTGTCTCAAGGTAGACCCACCATTGATCAGCGACGGTTCAGGGGGCGCAATTATTACGTGGCGGACCTGCGGAATGGAATCTATAACTATGACATTTACGCACAGCGGATCGACGCAAGCGGAGTGGTCCAGTGGACGACAAACGGTGTAGCGATCTGCACTGCAATCGAATCACAAATAACCCCACAATTATCAGCGACGTTTAGGGGGCGCAATTATTACGTGGAAGGACCATCGGAGAAGGATACAACGCCTATGACATCTACGCTCAGCGGATTGACGCAAGCGGAGTGGTCCAGTGGACAGCAAACGGCGTGGCGATCTCGACTGCAATCCTAAATCAATGGAATTCCACTATTGTCAGCGACGGTTCAGGGAGCGCAATTATTACGTGGATGGACGCTCGTAATGGAACAGACTGGGACATTTACGCGCAGCGGGTACGAAGCGATGGATCGCTGGGAGGAGATTTAAATTTCTCAATTACAAGTCCATTATCAGGCGAAAAATGGATTGCTGGAGAAACAGATACAATAAGATGGACAGGCGGGCCGGATACAGTTGATATTTTTATCAGTCTTGATTACGAAAATGGACATGGAACATTTCTTCCAGTTATGTACAATTATTTTTCCCCGAATAGATTCTTTGCTATTGATATCCCCAACAATATTCTATCCAGCAAAAGTGTAATAAGAATTCAGAGTTCTTCGGATTCTACGCAACGAGTTGAAAGTGGGGTTTTCCGTATTAAAGGATATGTGTTAACCCGTATAAGAACAGATGGTTCTTATGAGGCATTCGAACCAGATGAGGATGGGTGGAGTTTTCAAAACATTTCTGACAATATGTGGCCACCACTTTGGTGGGTGCTCATTAATTACCAGACAGGACTAGATCCATATACGGGAGCTGTTTATCCTCAGGAAGAATTTGCAAATATGCACTCATACAATTTCCCTGACTGGTCATTATTTGTTGAAGCATTCACTGTCCAGAAATGCTACTTAAGCACGGGAGCTTCACCTGTTTATAAGCCATCGGCAATTCAAAGGTGGAAGGATTTTGTCAGTTTTAATTGGAATGGATCATGTGCGGGATTTTCAGTATCAAGCCTGCTTGTTTTTTGCTTTGAAGAAGATTTCCTAAATCAATTTCCCATTGGTACTTATCTTAACCTACATGATTTGCCTTTGGATAATTTCCGTAGACTTGTTATAAACCAACTTCAGAATTATTTCCTAGGCACAGAACACTTAAATTATAATTTGCTCCAATCTGATAAGACTCCAAGACAAACCTTGGCCGAACTCAAGGAATTATTAATAGGAGACGAAGTTAATGGTCGTTATCTGAACCTGGATAACGGTTCAAAGTCGCATGCTGTTGTACCCTATCGTCTTGTAAAAGAAACATCCAGTCAGGGTGTATATTATGTGGAGATCTATGATTGTAACCATCCGGGAACTGTTCAATCTGTTGTAGTTGATTCAGCAGCCAATTACTGGGATTATGGAAACTTGGGCTGGGGCGGAAACCAGGGTTGTTATTTGATGGATCCGGTGAGTACTTATCTCCAGCATCCAACACTCAGTCCATTCGAACCTAATTCATTTATGCTCTCAGGTTCGACACAAGATTATTTTCAAATCTATAATACAATTGAAGCAAATATTATTTTAACTGATTCATCTGGAAATTCAATAGGAATTCAAGACAGTATAATTATAAACACACTACCTGATGGTATCCCTATTATTCCCATTACTAGTTTATATCAACCTCCGATTGGATATTATGTTCTTAATGGCAGATATACAGCGCAAATCACTTCATTTACGGATTCTATTTCTCACCTTTCAATTTATTCTGATTCTTTGATAATTAATTTTCAACGCGGCGATGCGACGCAAGATCAAACAGATGAATTAGTTTTCGATATGAGTGGAATGAGTCTCTTCAACCCGGACCTTCAAACCAAATCTTGCAGCTTCAAAACTATTGTCATTGAAAATGACATTGAGAAGGCAATTGATATTGTTAACTTCGGTATTGAACAAAATGACTCTGCATTTTTTAGTGTAAAAAATCACGACCATTTTAAGCTTATTAATTCGGGACTTGAAAAGTCATACGACCTCAAGCTTCACCTTGCAAGTACTTCAGGTCAATCTAGATTTTTGCATTCTGGTATTTCGATTCCCACGAATTCTTCAGTAGAAATTGTACCTGACTGGACTAACCTTGATCAACCCGTTTTTATCTATGTAGATCTGGGCAACAACGGCACAATAGACGACACACTTGAAGTTGAAAATCAATATGGTACAACAACAACATTCCAACTGGCAGTAACAATAAACAACGGATGGAATATGGTTTCCGTACCGGGATTACATCCAACAAATCAAAACGTAAATACGTGGTGGTCGGGCAAAGATCCGGCTGCTGGAGTATTCAGTTACAGCGGTGGTTACCAATCGGTAACAGATGCAGCACCGGGAACCGGTTACTGGATGAAACATCTTGGTGTTAACACATATAACACTGGAGAAGAATGGCCAGCAGGTGGAATACAAATAGTTGCACACAATCCACTCAACGGTCAGGCAGGATGGAATCTGATCGGTGGATATGAGCAGACAGTTGCAACAGCAGCGTTAACCACAAATCCTCCCGGATTAATAACAGGACCAATCTATGGATATTCAGGCGGATACCAGGTTGCAGATAATTTAGTTCCCGGATATGGATATTGGGTAAAACTTAATTCTGCCGGAGAGATCAATATACCCGGATCACTAAGTAAAGGAAACAACTCAGCCAAAGAATATTTTGAAGATAAATGGGGAAAGATAATTATTACAGATGCTGCAGGATTGAATTATACTTTATACGCGATAACGGGTAATGTTGACTTGAATCAATATGAATTACCACCGGCACCGCCAGAAGGAATGTTTGATATCAGATTTGGAAGCGGAAGAATTGCCGAGGATATAAACAGCAGTGTTCAATCAATATTGTTTTCGGGAATTGAACATCCTTTTACAGTAAGAGCAGAGAATATTAATATCAAATTGCAGGATGAGTCAGGAATGAGAATCAATGCAAACCTTAAATCAGGTGAAGAGATAACGATCAGTGATATTTCAATAAACAAGCTGACAGTATCGGGTGAGTTAGTCCCCGTGAAATATGAATTGCAGCAGAACTACCCCAATCCATTCAACCCTGCTACAACTATTAAATACTCAATCGCTAAACTGAGTAATGTAACATTAAAAGTTTATGATATGCTTGGAAGTGAAATTGCAACGCTCGTTAATGAAGAAAAACCTGCGGGTGTTTATGAAATAAATTTCAATGCATCAAACCTCGCTTCGGGTATATACTTCTATAAAATGCAGGCGGGCAGATTTGTTGAAACCAAGAAGATGATTTTAATTCGATGAAAATCTTTTATTGAAAATTCACTCACCGAAAGTTTTGTCGAATCATTGCGCCGACATTGACAGTTAAATACTGTTCACTCTCTATTAAACTAATTTTTTTATTCATTTCAAAGAGAACCTTCTCAGGGTACTAAAGTTGAAATATTTTATCCACGTAAGTGGTGGTGCTGGTTGGCTTGGTTAAACACAGTGCTGTTTAACTAATTCCAATCCTTCGAAAGGGTATTTCAATTCACAAATAACTATTGTGAAAGGAGTGTTCGTCATGAAAGGGATACGATCGTCTGAACTCTTCACTCTCTCCTCAATTATATTCATAACAATTTTTTCATCTGTGCTTGCATTTTCTACTTCATTAGCCATGAAATCTTTAGTCATTGCTCCGGCTGAGGTCAATGGAAGAATATTAATCACGAACATTAACAGTTCAAAAGTATCAGTTCTTCTTCAAATAAATACAACTTCAGGTTCAGAAGGATTAGGAGGTGCAACAATGATAGTTGGTTTCGATACATCGTCCATTGCTTTCATTGCTAATCCTGTTAAAAATATTGATTATGTTTTCCACAACTTTTGCGGAGGATACTACAGCCTTGCAACAATAACACGACCAATGGAAAACAGGATCTGGCTAAATATTGATTTGCCATTCCAGAACTATAATGAAGGCACTCTTGTAGCAGGAGGCAGCAACTGGACAGATATAGCAACTATTTATTTTGATGTAGTAGATCAGAATGGATTAATCAATATTTATTGGTTATGCAGCAGCCCCTTTTGGGGAATATACGATGATGACAATATAACTTTCTGGAAGATCGGTCACTTTAAGGATGCATTAGATATTCCTCTGCCCGTCGAGCTTTCCTCATTTACTGCGAAACTTGTAGGAGCCAAAGTAAAATTAGATTGGACCACTGAGTCTGAGGTTAATAATTATGGCTTTGATGTAGAGCGAAAAGTAAATGACAGCAAATGGAATAAGCTGGGTTTTGTTGAAGGAAATGGTAATTCCAACACGCCAAAATCATATTCATTTATCGATAACGCTTTATCCGGGGGAAGTATTTTTTATTATAGATTAAAGCAAATTGATACAGATGGAAATTTTGAATATTCTGAAATAATTCTTGTCGAAGCAATCACACAAAATTTTTCCTTGAGTCAAAATTATCCCAATCCTTTTAATCCAAGTACGGTGATCAGTTATCAGTTACCGGTGAACGGTAATGTAACATTAAAAGTTTATGATGTTCTTGGAAATGAAGTAGCTGTTTTAGTTGATGAAGAAATACCTTCAGGCGTTTATGAGATAAATTTCAATGCGGCAAATCTTGCTTCAGGTATATACTTCTATAAAATTCAGGCAGCAAGTTTTATTGAGACGAAGAAGATGATTTTATTAAAATAATTTCCGACAAAATAATTATTTTTTTACAACCTCAGCTTAATAATATAGGTGGGGGTCTTTATTATTAAATCCTTAATAGCATCAAGAGTTTACAGCACTTACAATAGATTGACAATCGATCGAATATTGGGTATGTTCAACGGCGTTTGTGAATGAATTTATTCTCATCTTCTATTCTTCACTTTCATCTATTTAATCCTGCCTTTACCGCACAGCTACCGGTCAGGTTAATAATTTATTTTCTTATTAATTTAAACCTTAAGGAGGTTTATATGTTTAGTGAAACAGCTATCAAAGAGTTTAGTGGAAGTTTACAGGGGGTAGTAATTAAACCTGAAGACAGTAATTATGATGAGTCCAGGAAAATATGGAATGCAATGATAGACAGGAAACCGGCACTTATTGTGCAGGTTGCCAACGCAGATGACGTTTCATCTGCAATTAAATTTGCTAGGGCAAATAAATTAGATATTACCATCCGGGGTGCAGGGCATAATATTGCTGGTAACTCAATTTGCGATGGCGGACTTATGATTGATTTTTCAGCAATGAAAAAAACAACAGTTGATGTAGCAAAAAAGACGGCGTTTGTTGAACCGGGTGCAACTTTAAAAGATTTTGATGCCGAGATTCAGAAACATGGATTGGCTACACCTGTTGGTATCAACTCGACTACAGGGATTGCTGGTTTAACATTGGGCGGAGGTTTTGGATGGCTGACTCGCAAGTACGGGTTTACTGTTGATAATTTGTTATCAGTTGAAGTAGTAACAGTTGACGGAAAAAAACTTAGAGCAAGTGAAAAAGAAAATGCCGATCTCTTCTGGGCAATCAGAGGAGGTGGTGGAAACTTCGGTGTTGTTACTCAATTTGAATTTCAACTCCATCCTGTTGGACCTGAAATTTTAGCAGGCTTGTTAGTCTTTCCATTTAAACAGGCAAAGAGTATTCTTAAACAATACAGAGATTTTATTCAGACCTCTCCCCCTGAATTTAATGTTTGGGTTGTTCTTCGTAAAGCACCGCCTTTACCATTTCTTCCCGAAGAAGTGCATGGCAAAGAAGTGGTTGTATTAGCGATAGCTGTTATTTCGGACTTTGAGAAAAATGAAAAACTAGTAGACTCGCTGCGTGGATTTGGTCAGCCCGTTGGTGAGTTTATCGGTCGTATGCCATATATTAATTGGCAGCAGATGTTTGATCCGCTTCTTACACCGGGTGCAAGGAATTACTGGAAGAGTCATAATTTTACAGAACTAAAAGATGATGCCCTTGATTTAATGGTTGAATATGCAGGTAAATTACCTTCTCCTCAATGCGAAATATTTATTGCCTACCTTGAAGGAAAATCTAACAGTGTGCCTCCAAACTCAATGGCATATTCAAGCAGGGATCTGAAGTATATACTAAATGTGCACGGCAGATGGGATGATGCAAAGCAGGATAAAGAGTGCATTAGCTGGGCACGTGAATTTTTTGATGCAACTTTAAAATTTGCTTCAGCAGGTGCTTATGTAAATTTTATGACTGAAGAGGAAAAAGAGCGTGTTGCAAAAGCATACGGTCCGAATTATAAAAAACTTGTTGAGATTAAGAAAAAGTACGATCCTAACAACTTGTTAAAACATAATCAGAATATAAAGCCAACTGCTTAATTAATAATAAATTGTTATATATTTTATCCCTCACTTATTTATATGAGTGGGGGATTTTTATATATCAATAAATTAACCGAAGCATTCTATAATTTTAAGCTGAATGAAAGTACCAAAAAGAATTTTACCAGTAATTGTGTTCTCGCAGTTTGCCGGAACCTCACTCTGGTTTGCAGGTAATGCAATAGTTGCAGATTTACAAACTGCGATGAATGTGAATATAGATGATACAGGAATAATTACTTCAGCAATTCAATTAGGATTTATAACCGGCACACTATTATTCGCTTTTCTTTCATTATCGGATAGATATTCACCAAGAAAATTATTTCTTTTATGTTCAGTACTCTTGGTGCTATCTCAAACTTACTTATTTATTTCATTGCTTATAATTTATTCTCCTTACTTGTTCTAAGATTCATCACCGGATTTTTTCTAACAGGTATATATCCTATTGGAATGAAGATAGCTTCAGGCTGGTACAAGAAAGGTTTGGGAAATGCTATTGGTTTACTTGTTGGCGCTTTGGCTATTGGAACTGCTTTCCCTCATTTAATTAAAAGTTTCGGTGGCTCATTACCGTGGGAACAGGTTATCTTTATTGTTTCTGGTTTTTCATTGGTAGGTGGATTAGCAATGTATCTTTTTGTTCCCGATGGTCCATATATTTCTTCGGGGACAAAGTTTAATCCAAAAGTAATTATTACAATCTTTAAGAATAAAGAACTAAGATCATCTGCTCTTGGTTACTTTGGACATATGTGGGAGCTTTATACATTTTATGCTTTAATTCCACTGATTCTAATTTATTATTTGAAACTAAATCCTAATGAATTAAATATCTCCTTTTGGTCTTTTATCATAATAGCCTCCGGAAGTATTGGTTGTATTGTTGGCGGAATGATTTCAAAGAGAACAGGCAGTGTAAAAGTTGCGTTCATTCAACTTACGCTTTCTGGTTTCTGTTGCTTGATTTCTCCCTTAATGTTTAATACATCAGTACCAATCTTTTTAACATTTCTTATTTTTTGGGGTATTGTAGTAGTAGGTGATTCACCTCAGTATTCAGCTATAATTGCTCTCACTGCTCCCAAAGAACTGGTTGGCTCGGGATTAACTTTAGTAAATAGTATTGGTTTTGCAATAACCATACTGAGTCTCTGGTTTGTGTACCAGTTCCTGAATATAATTGATATTTCTTATACTTTGATAATTCTAGCTGCTGGTCCAGCAATTGGATTAATCTCAATGAAAAATTTAGTAATCAAGAGTGGCTAATAATTAGACTAACATATCAAATAAAGCTTGCAATCTCCTGCAGGCTTTTCTTTTTTATATCCGGAACTTTTGCATCCTTTGCAGGATATCCAACGACGAGCAAAAGAAAAGGTCGCTCGTTTTTTGGTCTGCCAAGAATTTCATTTAGGAAATTCATTGGGCTTGGTGTGTGAGTAAGTGAAACAAGTCCGGAATTATGAATCGCAGTGATTAACATTCCTGTTGCAATACCTGTTGATTCTATTGCGTAATATTGTTTAACCTGTCTTCCATCAGGAAGAACCTCGTAGCTTTTAGAAAAGATGGCAATCAGATAAGGAGCAGTCTCAAGAAAAGGTTTGTTCTCATCGGTACCGAGTGGTTCTAAAACTTCAAGCCATTCTCTTGGCGCGCGATTCGTGTAGAATTCTTTTTCTTCTTCCTCGGCAGCAATTCTGATTTTCTTTTTTATCTCAGGATTTGAAATAACAACAAAATGCCAGGGCTGCAGGTTCGCTCCGTTTGGTGCTGTTCCGGCTGACTTAATACAGTTATCTACAATTTCTTTAGGGACAGGATTATGAGAAAAGTCTCTTACGGTTCTTCTTCTTTTTATATCCTCATAAAATTTCTTTGATTTATCCAACATTTCAGTTTCAGTGTATTTTGTGTAATTGCTCAGCGGGATAAAATTGGGTTTGCTCATTTTGTTTTGATTTATTGTGAATACTTTTTAAAATTAAATAAAAAGGCAATCAATGTGACCGCCTTATTCAATTATCTAATCTAAATATTATTTATTTCAGCAGAACCATCTTTCGCGATTCAGAAAAGTTCCCAACCTTGAGACGGTAAAAATATGTTCCGCTTGTAAGTTGACTTCCGTTGAATTCTACTTTATGAATTCCTGAAGGCAGTTCTTCGTTAATCAAAGTAGTAATCTCTTTTCCTAATACATCGTAAATTTTCAGGCTCACAAATCCGCGAACCAAAATCCCAAATTCAAAATTCGTTGTTGGATTAAAAGGATTGGGATAATTCTGCTCTAGTTTAAATCCTGAAAGGGTAGTCGGCTCATTATTAATATCAGTAACAATTTGACTGAGGAATTTTCTTTCGTAAGCCCCATTACCGTGAGTCATAACTCTAATTACTTTGTTTACAGTTGTATAATTCAAATCCATTGCTTGTACAGCATCTGGTAATCCATCATTTAAATCCTGCCAATTCCCACCGCCGGATGTCGAAATAAAAACGCCTATGTCAGTACCAACATAAACGTGGTTTACATCATTTGGATCAACAATTACTGACGGAGCGGGTATGTCAGGTAAATTATCGCTGATATCCATCCAGGTATCGCCACTGTTTGTTGACTTGAAAACATGCCCACTTTCAAATCCATAAAACGTAACATAAACTATGTTGTCATCAATAGGATCAACAGCTAAATCGGATGGAAATCTGTCAGGAAGAATCCCAGTAACATTTGTCCAGCTTGTTCCGCCGTTAATCGTTCGGAAAATGTTTCCTCTTGCTGTTCCGAATGGTGCTGTGGCAACATAAACTTTATCGCTTGTTTGATAACTGATTTCCATAGCGATTGCAGGATTTCCATCGAGCGATAAATTGCCATTGGTTGCAGTCCAGTTGCTTCCTGAGTTTGTTGATTTGAAAATTTTATCTCTTCCGGCATAAATAATAGCGTGATTATTAATGAAGGAACGGAATGGGGCAATGAAACTGGTTCTGGTGCTGCTTGGTGGTGTTATAGTTGAAAAGCTGTTTCCACCATTAGTTGATTTTAATATATTGAGGCTTTGCCAAGAAGCATACATATTATTATCGTTTATCGGATCTATTGAAGTCCAGCTGCCGTCACCACCGATTACCCTTGTCCAGGCAAGATCGCCATCATAAATAACCGTGCTGTTATCTTGTAATCCGCCCATGGTTTTCATAGAATCGGTTTGTGAGCTTGAAGTTCCATTGTAGAATTGAGTTGTTTGAAATCTGCCATTATGCGATTCAAAAGTTTCTCCAAAATCTGTTGTTCGGAAGATTCCTCCATCAGTTCCGATGTAATAAGTATTCATATTTGTTGGATGTTGAATTACAACATGTGCATCAGAATGAGTGAAATCGGGCCCGCCCTCCTGACCACCAACCGGAGGTCTTCCCAAAACCAACCCGCCGGTAGATTTTTGAACAACAGTAGTTCCTCCATCTGTAGATTTATAAACTTCAATTCCGATGATAATTAAATTATTAGGGTCAGACTGATCAACAGCAACATCATGAGAAAACCATCCCTGATGCTTCGAATAATCCGTCTGTGAAACGATTGTCCAGGTCAACCCGGCATCGGAAGATTTGCAAAGCCAGCTTGCAGTATTACCTGTAGCAAATCCGTGACCAATACTTGCATAAACAATATCAGGATTAGCTTTATAAATATCGAGTAAAATTTTTCCCTGGAACGAAGTTGGTAACCCTGTTGTAATTTGATTCCAGGTATTACCGGCATCTGATGAACGATAGATGCCATATCCGGTGCTTCCAAAATTTCCGTGAGAAGAAAGAACGATGTTTGTATCTATAGGATTTATTTCGATGTCCATTCCCATAATTGTGCTATTAACCTTTTGCCAGCTTACTCCTCCATCATATGAACGATAAACTCCTTCGGTTGTGTTTGCAAATACAGTATTAGGATTCAGTGGATTTATCTTAACAGCCCATATTCCTTTTTGTGAATTGTATGACCAGTCAAGACACTTGAACCAGTTTAGTCCGCTATCCGTAGATTTTAAAATTCCCAGTCCGTAAGTGCCGCGCATATTCCTGTAAGCTGCACCATAACCTGCCCCATCATAATTATAAACTTCACCGGTGCCGATGTAAATAATATTTGAGTCATTCGGTGCAAATGCAATAGTGCTTACTCCAAGTACAGGAAACCCTGTTGGTACATAATACCACGCATCAACACCAACTCCTCCGGTGTAGCTTCTCCATAAACCTCCACTTGCAGAGCCAGCATAAATTGTATTTGGATTTTGTGGATTAAATGCAAGCGAGTTTGTTCTTCCCCCTGTGTTATGAGGACCAATTGGCTGCCACTGATTATTACTTTCAATCTTGAAATTTTTATTCATTCTAACTTCCTGCATTTGCTCATAAGCATTATAGAATGCATGAGAGGAAATGTCTTTATTGGGATAGGCTCTTACGCTATTCCAGAACTGCAGGGCTTCAAAGGCTCCAGATACCTTTTTCGTTTTTTGAATGGAATCTGTATCCGGAATAATAAAGCCGACCATCAAGTAACCGATGCAAACGAAAATGATTAACTGAATGAGAAGGATGTTTTTTTTCATTATTTACCTCGCGAGATGTATTCACAAAAAATCTATCTTATAGTTAAGTTAAAATTAAATCAATTCTGCATTCAACACCAATTTAATACCGTTAATCATTAAGTAATCACAAAAAAACTTATTGCTGTTTAATTTTGGATCGTCTGGTAACCATTTCTATGAAAACAGGGTCTAATGAACAAACAACAGGAGAAAATTATGTTATCCAAATTCAATCTAATGAAACAATTTGCTGTTTCAATTCTAATTTCAATGGCATTCTCTTTTACAGCTTGCGGAAGCACTTATTATTCTTCAGATGATCTCCAGCTAATAAAGGAAAAATCATTCAACATTTCACAAGGAAAAAATCTGGTCGTTGAATTGAATTCAGGAGATGTGAAGGTAACTTATTGGGATAAAGCAGAAGTTAGTGTTAAAATTTTCGGCGATGATGATGCGATAGATAAAATGAATTTTTCTGTGGAAGGAAATGACGAAGAAATCAGGGTTATTGGTAAGAAAAAATCTTCATCTTCTTCCTGGTTTAACAGCATTGATGTTGAAGTTGAAATAAAAGTACCTACGGAATTCAATTTGGAAATAAGTACGTCAGGAGGAGATATAAAATGCGGCGGCATTAAAGGCAAAGCAAAGCTGAACACATCAGGTGGTGATGTTTGGGCTGATAAGTTTTCGGGAGATCTAAGTGTTACTACATCCGGAGGTGATATTTTTCTTTTTTGCCGGGATGCTGAAATTAATGCTGTGACTTCAGGCGGAGACATTCGTTTAGAGTACGAAGGCGAGAACAAGGGAATCGAAATTTCAACTTCGGGCGGAGATATTGAAGTTAAGCTGCCGAAAATGTTTAATGCAGATATAGATTTATCAACCTCAGGCGGAGATGTTTCTTGTTCACTTAGCATGACCAATGTGAAGAAATCTTCCGATAGCCGTTTAGTTGGCGACTTAAATGGTGGCGGTGAAAAACTTTCAGCGCATACTTCGGGCGGGGATATTTCTGTTACAGGAAAGTAGAAATAAAAAAGGCGGGTTAAACCCGCCTGGTAAATGATCAGTTAATTGTAATGAGGTAAGGTTTTATCTTTTCTTCCAAATACTGTTTTGGAACTGCACCAATTACGGCATCAACAACCTGTCCATCTTTAAAAATTCCCAATGTTGGAATACTTCTTATTCCATAAGTTATGGCAGTATTCTGATTTTCATCTGTGTTCAGTTTAACAACTTTTAATTTTCCTTCGTATTCATTTGCAATTTGTTCAACAACAGGTCCTACCATTCTGCATGGACCACACCACGGAGCCCAGAAATCAACAAGCACCGGAGTATCAGATTTTAATACTTCCTTTTCAAAGTTAAAGTCAGTTCCTTCAATAACGTTTTTCATTCTCTTTAAGCCTTTTTTATTGTAAAAAAATTTGTCCGTAATGCAAAATCTTTTCAAAGACGGACGCTAATAAGATGACTGGTTAACCATGAAGGATTCATTGATATATTGATTAAAATCACACAATTTGAATGATTTTCGTATTCAAATCAAATCTCATCATAATTCTGCCTCCATCGCTTCTTCATAATATTTACGATAAGTTTTAATTGAACTGAAGATTGACTCGGCAACTTGATTCTGTCCGGCAGCAGATTTCAAGAATTTAGCATCATTCTTATTTGAAATAAATCCTGTTTCAATGAGAACACTTGGCATTGATGCACCAACAAGCACATAGAATCCCGCCTGTTTAACACCGCGTGATTTTAATTTAAGGTTCAAATCAAATTCTTTGTGAAGAAGTTCAGCAATTTTTTCGGAGTATTTCATGTATGCAGAATGTGCCATGCTCACCAGAATAAAATTTTCATCTGTCAGCTTTTCATATTTCTCAGGATTATCCTCGTACTTAATTACACTGTTTTCGGTTTCGGCTATTTCAATTGCTTCCTGAGTTCTGCCGGGTCTCAGCAAATAAACTTCTGCACCGCTTGCATCGCTTGGTTTTTTCTTAGTTGAGTTGCAATGAATTGATAAGAAAAGTTTGCCGCTATTTTCATTAGCAATTTTTCCTCTCTTATATAAGTCAACGAAGCTGTCATCTTTTCTTGTGTAAACAACTTTTACATCGGGCATTTCTTTTTTCATTATTTCACCAAGCTTAAGAGCAACTGCAAGCGTAACATCTTTCTCCCTCAAGTTATCAATTCCAATTGCGCCCGGATCTTTTCCGCCGTGACCGGCATCAATCACAACAACGTCAAAATTCCATTTGTCCATATTCTTTTTTGTCTGATCACTTTTGCTGAACACTTTGTTATGAATTGTAACTATAATGTCATTGCTTCCGGAAACGTTCATCACTTCGTTAGTTGAGTAATCGCTTCCTACTTTAAATTTAAACTCAACATCTGCTCCGACATTTCTTGTTTCAATTCTCTGTATAAGTTTGTTGAACCCTTCACGGTTTGTTTTTTGAACATCGGCATTTACTTTCCTGAAAATGATGGTTAGTTCATCATCACTGAAAGCACTAAAATAAGAGGGTATCCTGGTTTTTGAATGAACGTGGATCAGTGTTCCATTAACTTTTTCAGTAATTGAAATTCCTGTTATGTCATATCCGGTTGTTGGAGGTAAATCAGGGATATCATACATCCACTGCTTTCCGTCAGTTGGGGAAATAATTTTTTTACCAACAATTAATCTGTTAGGTTTTTCGAATTTAAGCTCACGCTCAATAATGATTTCCAGGGGAGCAATTGCGAACTGAAGCGGAATAAAAATATGGTTGTTTCTGAAATACGTTGATGTTGGAAGCTGAAATACTTTTGGTACCCCACTTGAACGAGGAGTTACCACGATATAAGGATTTCTGGGTGTTGACTTGAGTAAATAGTAATTCGATTTAAGTTCTACTTTTCCGGTTGATTTACTTTCAAAATAATTTAGTAATAATGCTTCAGCTAATTCTGTGATTGGAACATATACAATGCCTTCGTGCATCCATGCAGATATAGATTTAGTCTGCTGATCGGCAACAATAAAAACATTTTCAATCTGTTGTGCAGATGAGCTAAAGAAAGCGAATAGAAATAGAAAGTGCAAAAATATTTTTTCCATTGAGAAAAAAACCTATCCAATGAAGGGAATCATAAAACCGCTTTTCTTTTTGTATTCAGAAAATTTCTCCGTGAAGTATTTGGCAAGCAGCTTATCCTCAAGCGAAGCACGCATTATGTAAATTGGTATTTCGATAATTGCCAGCAAACCAACAACGTAACCGAGAGTAGCTGCTGTAGCTCCCAGATCAAGAATAATCTGGCAAACGTATTGTGGATGCCGGATAATTTTGAATGGTCCTTTTGTAACCAGCTCGTGCTTCTTTTTTATCATTATATCCTGCGAATAATTATCACCTAGAGTTTTGAATGACCAAACCTGTATCCACGAGAAAACGAGATAAACAGCAAGGCCAATGTACCGGATCGCATTATATTCGTCAGTGTAATCAAGTGTGCCAATCTGGAAAACAGCCAGTATTAATGCGACAAGAGAGAGCATGGATAGTATGGGAGGAAATTTCTGAAGGAAAGTTATCGGTTTTTCTTTAATCTCAGAAACAGTGGATTTCAATCCACGCTTGGCACCAGCTACGTTTGCGCCAAATGTTCCAATTATATTTAACAGTATTATTATGTTAACAGGATCCATATGTTCTTACCTTGCGTAGAAAATCTGAAATACTTTTCAGAAAATATAATTAAAAAGATTGTTAGTTGGAGGATAGTTGGTTTTTGGTCAATGGTTTTTAGTTGTAGTTAGATGGTTCCCAGTTTTTAAGCTGAACATGATCACAAACAGAATTATTAAAAGTAATTTTACAAACAGTCGAAAAATTAATCAGTTGACTTTCCATGACTCTTCATAATTTTCTGCCATTCTTCAACCGAAAGCTGCTCAGATTCATCAATTAACATAACAGGGATATCATCCTCAATGCGATAACGACGACGAGTGTTCTTATCCGTTGACACGAGAGCATTGCCATCCAGAACCAGTTCAGCCTTAGTTTCCGGGCAGCAAAGTATTTCTAAAAGTTCTTTAGTAATCATAATAAACTCATTTTCTTTTAGTAAAGATAAAAAACTTGATAATAATTAGTAATAGAATTGATAATTCTTGTAACGTTCCATCATCTTTCAGAACCGAAAACAATAATTAATTTGCAACAGTCATAAACTATTGTTAAAATTCAGTCCCTCACCCTAACGTCCCCCGTAAAACTCGGACTCTTTTTACAAAGAGAAAGAGGGGGGACGGTTTTTTATGCTCGCTTATGGAGTAAATATTATTAAAAAAGTTCAAGAACTTTTTCTGGTGGTCGTGCAAGAATAGCTTTGTTTCCTTTTTCAATTATCGGGCGCTGGACTATATCAGGATATTTAATCATCAAATCTAAAATCTGACTCTCTGAATAATTTTTCTCTTTCAACTTTAAATCATTATAAGCTTTTTCGTTTTTTCTTAAAAGCTCGGATGGTTTCATTTTCATCTTCTTTAGTAATGAGTGGAGTTTTGTTTTAGTGAAAGGTTCTACGTAATAATTAACCTTATCGAAATCTACTCCATTTTCTGATAGTGCTTTTGCAACTTTTCGGCAAGTTGTGCAAGTTGGCTTTTCGTAAACTGTTATCTGCGGCATTAAATTTCGAAATTATTGTTGTTAAATTTTTCTTTTAGTGCTGAACAAATAATTTCGTTCATATAATTCATCTACTAATTTTAAATAAGCTACTGCGGCACGGTCATCAGGCTTATAAACCAGCAATGGATTACCTAATTCAAATGCTTTTCGAACAAAAAAACTTTTCGGAATTGATGTGTTCAATATCAATTTGGGGTATTCCGTGAATAGTTCTTTCTTCAAAGAAAAGGAATCGGTATTGTTAAACTCGTAAATAGTCAAAAGGATTCCGGCAATTTTTAATTCTGGATTATAATTTTCACGGATATAGTTCAGTTGTGTCATAATCTTTCTCACAGCAGCAGATGAAAATTTTCCGGGTGCAACAGGTATTAGAACACTATCAGCCGCAATGAGTGCTGCATTAATATTTCCTGCCAGGTGTGGAGGACAATCCATTATCACAAAATCATATTGCAATGTTTCCTGCCTTAAGACGCTTTTTAGAATTTGTTCATTTGTAGAAATTTCCCCCACTTTCAACTCATCAAGATAGGGCAATCGTTTTATGTGGATGTAATCAAGTTCTTTTACTACTGTTTTTAAAATGGATCGCCTCAAAGGCAATTTATTTTTTAAATCACGAAAAACATTATTATTTGTTTGTAAATTGCTAAGACCAAGTGCTTTTGCACAAGAGCCTGCAGAATCCAGATCAACAAGTAAAATTTTTTTACCTGATTTTGCCAGAGCAGCCGATAAATTTATTGCTGTGGTTGTTTTACCAACACGTCCACGGCGGTTTGTTATGGCGATTATTTTACTCATATAGTTTAAGATCAGGACTGTAGTGTGTTTAAAAAATATTCTTATCAACTAAGCTAAAATATGCCTTTCTGATTTGGATTGAGCAAATAATGTATGATTAAAATTAGATTCATCAACCCGATTTCTTTCTAATAAAATTCAATTTTCATATATTTCACACCGATTTATATCGGGAACATCACTTATTATGAAAACATACGATTATCTGTTAAATACTATTAGCACAAAAGGAGCTGCTTATTTAATCCTTTTGGATCCCGATAAACTATCTGTGTCAAAAATTGCTCCATTTATCCGGCATTGTGAAAAATCCGGTGTTGATGGATTTCTTATTGGCAGCAGCCTGATGATGAGTGGTAATCTTGATTCATTTATCGAAAATGTTAAAGTAGAAACTTCATTACCATTAATCATATTTCCAGGAAGTATAAACCAAATATCTCCAATTGCTGACGCAATACTTTTTCTGTCGGTAATAAGTGGCAGAAATCCTGAACATTTAATAGGAAAACACGTTACTGCATCACCGCTGATTAAAAGAGCCAAAATTGAGCCAATCTCTACCGGTTATATTCTGGTTGAATCAGGTGTAACAACAACCGCAGTTTATATGAGTGGGAGTCTTCCTGTGCCAAGGAATAAACCTGAAATTGCAACAGCAACTGCGCTTGCAGGTGAATATTTAGGAATGAAATTTATTTATCTTGAGTCAGGATCGGGTGCGCAGGATTCAGTGCCTGATGAAATGGTTAAAGCTGTTTCTGAAGCGTGCAGCATTCCTGTCATCGTTGGCGGAGGTATTCGCAATCCGCAAACTGCCAGAAAAAAAGTTGATAACGGCGCGAGCATTATTGTTACAGGTAACTTTTTTGAAAATGAAAATAACTGGGAGCTATATTAAAGATTTTTCAGGTGCTATTCATCATAAATTACCTGTTGAAGTTTAGTCGGTAGAAATTTGCCACTCAAATCATATATCACCAATCAAAATAATTAATTATGGATGCAAAGAAGTTTATAACTGATTCTCTAATAGAAAGTTCTGAAACTAAACTTAAAATTAAAGACCAGCTTGCTGATGAAATAATTAAAGCAGTTGATCTTCTGTCATCTTGTTTTAAGAACGGTAACAAACTTCTACTTTGCGGTAACGGCGGCAGTGCTGCGGACTGCCAACACATTGCAACCGAATTGATGATCAGATTAAGTCATCATATAAATAGACCGGCGCTTGCTGCAATAGCTCTTACAACAGACACATCAAACCTTACTGCTGGTGGCAATGATATTGGCTTCGAAAACGTTTTTGCAAGAAATGTTGAGGGTTTGGGAAATAAAGGAGATGTACTCCTCGCAATTTCTACAAGCGGAAATTCACCAAATGTAATCAAAGCAGTTGAGATGGCACATAGAAAGGGGATGAAGGTAATCGGATTCCTGGGTGCAAGTGGAGGCAAGCTTAAAAGTATTGTCGATCTTGCAATTACAATTCCATCATCGAATGTTCAGCGGATTCAGGAAGGACACATCACAGTAGCACATATCGTTTGCGAGTTGGTGGAAGATAAACTTTACGGCAAGTCGTAGTTTTCAATAGAAACAAATTCTAATATTAAAATTCCCAATAGTGCTCTTTAATAATTATAACTATTCAATTTGTAATTGATAGTCTGTTTCCCATCCAGAAAACTTTATCACCAACTTTTACATTATGACTTTCACAAAATCCCGCATTGACTTCCAGAACATACTGAGCAGGTGCAGACGATGGATAACTTTGTTCTGATAGCGGGGTAGTGTTTTTGTGAATTGTTACTATTTCTTTGCTACTATTAATAAAAAGCATATCAAGCGAAAAAAGTGTGTTCATCATCCAGAAGGATTGAAATCTTTCCGCAGGGAAAATAAATAACATTCCTTGCATTTCTTCCATACCCTGCCGGTTCATCAAACCAAGCTGCCTTTCGTAATCGTTATCAGCTATTTCTATATCAATTTTGATAATTGGATTTGCTGTTGAGTCGGTAATGGTTAACTCGCCTTCTTTCTTAAATTTATAATAATGCATTTCACTACTCTCATCCGTGCAGTTATTAAGGATGAAAAAGAAAACAACAATTAATGCTGTAGTTGCAATTCCGATCTTCACGATTAACGGCTTTAAGTTTTTTTTTGATTGTGCAGGTTCTTCCTGCTTTTTTTTTCTATTCTTTTTACCCATAGGATAAATCCCGATATTTGCAGGCGTTAATATAGCTATTAGAAGTAAAAAATTATGAATAAAGAAAAATCCGTTATTCTTGAAAGGCAAGAAATTGTTCTCAATCAATCACAATGTAAAATGATTGCAAGCGGTTGGGGACAGGAAGTTCTGGATAATACTATTACAGAAAAGATTATTTATCTGTCAGATGGGCTGAAAGTGAGTGGATACATTTCGTATCCAATTGACAAATCAAAAAAATATCCTTGTGTCATCTGGAATCGCGGTGGAATTGGCAACAAAGGTGCTATAGATTCTTTTACTGCAAGAGGAATTTACGGACAGCTCGCAAGCTGGGGATTCATTGTCTTTGCTACACAATATCGGGGCAATGATGGTGGAGAAGGACAGGATGAATTTGGAGGTGATGATGTTAACGATGTCTTGAATTTAATTCCTTTAGCAGATGGAATTGAAAATGCCGATACGACCAGATGGGCAATTGAAGGATGGAGCCGCGGCGGAATGATGACATATCTTGCATTAACAAGAACTGATTTTCATGTCTATCCATCAGGCGGATTCAAATGTGCTATTGTCAATGGAGGAATTGCCAATCTCAGATGCAGCTCTGATGAAAGTCCATTTATGAGAAGGTTGTACGAAGTTACTCTGGGTAAATACAAGGAGAATGAATTTAATGAAAAATGTGAAAGCCGTTCAATTGTAAAATTCGCAGAGAAGCTTTCACAAAAGACTCCGATATTAATTATCCATGGAACTGAAGATGAAAGAGTTTTACCTCACGATTCAATCGATCTTTCTTACAAGCTGCTCGAATTAAAAATTCCATTCAGACTAGTTATGCTTGAAGGCGGGGATCACTTTATGAAAAAACACCGCAAAGAAGTTGATGAAATGAGAAGAAAGTGGCTTGAGAAGTATTTGGCCCCACCCAACCCTCCCCGAAGGGGAGGGCTTTAGGGAACTGATATCATTTTAGAAGTAACATTTTCTTTGTGTAAGTGTAATTCCCTGCTTGTAACTTATATAAATAAATTCCGCTTGCAATGTCAGGACTGGAGTCCTGACCTACGGAAAATTCAACTTCATAACTACCAGCCAGTTGTTCTTTATTAACAAGTGTTGCAACTTCGTTGCCGAGGATGTCGTAAACTTTCAAGGTTACAAATTGAGATTGCTTCGTTTCACTCGCAATGACAGATGGAATAGTATATTTTATTTTGGTTGATGGATTAAACGGGTTCGGGTAGTTTTGTGATAAACTGAAACCAGATGGTATATCTATATAATTTTTATCATCAGAAATATTTGTTAAACCGCCAGCATCAATCCATTCAGTATATATTACACAGGTAATTCTGTAGGAAGCTTTTTGAAACAAACTAATCGTAAAATTTTTAGCAATTTCCCAGAACTTATTATAATACGTAGAACTTGTATGGTTACCAGCGAACGCATTCGCGACTGAATCGGCATATAAAACTGAATCAACGTATTGATAATTTTCATAAATCATATTGAAAACGAAATCGGACAAATTATCTATATACTGAAGACTGTCACCGTCGTAAATTATCTGACTCTGAAAAGTATTAATCAAATTTGATTCGTAACGGGAATGAATGCCGGTCTGATTTGTGTACTGACCATTGTAATTTCTCGTAATGTGTAAAGGGTTATGTGAGTCCGCAATATAGTGACCGAGATCTGCAGAAAACAGCATTGCTTTGTGCATATCATTAATTTCAAAAGCCGCTTGAATGGAATCGGCAGTTTTTAATATTGCCCACGGAAGAATTCCCTGATCCATAACAAATGACAAACCGTGAATTGCTACTAACGAATCGAAGTCCTGTGGAATAGTTCCTGTTGCAATGAATTCCGGGTAATTATCGATATCGATATAATGCTTTGGACCTTCAGTGGGGTCCCAGGATTTTCTTGCATCTGCATCTGATGCATGAGCCTGAAGTGAATCTGCCCAGGTATTAAAAAATTCCATTTCGGGTAAAGCAGAAAGAATGGTTCGATAATTTATAATACTGTGTCCGACGTATCCCCATCCTAAAAATAGAAATGATGATATGAAAATTATTGGAAGAAAAATTCTTGTCTTCAGTAACGATTTATTTTTATTAGTATTCCGTAGCATTTGTAATCCGTTATTATGTTAAGTGCTTGCACAAACTTAAACAGGTTTGAGTAATAGCACAATGAAAATAAAGTGATTATTAGGGGAAATATTGTAGAATATAAAAAGGGGAGCCGAAGCTCCCCAAAAATGAAATGTTTTCGAGTGATTACTTCATCAGCACCATCTTCTTTGTTTGGATGAAATCCCCTGCTTTCAACTGATAGAAATAAACTCCTGAAGACGGTTGATGGTTGATGGATGATGTATTAAAATCAATTTTATATTCTCCAGGAGAAAGTTCTTCATTAACTAAAGTTTTTACTTCATTCCCTAATACATCATAAACTTTAATAGTAACAAAACTAAATTCTGGAATTTGATATTCAATCGTCGTAATAGGATTAAATGGATTAGGATAGTTCTGGAATAGCTTATAACTAATTGGTAATGTTTGTCCATCCTCAACACTTGTGACAATACTGACTGAATCTTTCCACAATAACCATTCATTACTGGTGATTTCAAAATTAAAATTGAAGGTTCCAGTAAAGTTTGAATCAACCCTTACCGTAAAGCTACCACTCGGTACGACAATTTCTCCAGGGGCTATGCTTGTAATACTAAGGGTGCCTGAAATAATTGACACTGTGCTATCGAAAGTTAATAAACTGATTGTCAGATTTTCAATCGTGAATGATTGACCCTTATTCTTTATATAAGGTTTAACTTGATATATTTTGGGAACTGGTAGATACGTTACATCTAATAAATCAATTACAACAGGTCCTGCAGTTGAAATACGTTGCACATTTGAGAAACTGAAAGATTCGCCTAATGTATTATCGATTGCTTTTATTTTAAGTTTATAAATATCTTCGGCGTTTGGTACCAACCAATCACCTTGCCATATCTCCGAAGACTCAGTTGGTGCTAATTCAATAGAATCAATAAAAGTATTTTCTAAATTCTCAATAAATACTTTTGCACTTATATTATTTGAATTAGGATTTTCTACCATTGCTGAAATATTAGCAGTATCATTGCCAGAAATGTAATATTGATTATCTGTTACCACATTGTATCCGTAAACTAAATTGTCTATCCATTCTAACGCAGCCTCAACAACGGCATCTTTACCTTGAGCAACATCATTCGGATTATGCCATACAGGAAAATCAACAGGAAATTCTTTTCTATTTAGAAAATTAGATGGATTTGTAATATGTGCTATATCAGCAATCGAATATCTAAAGTTAAAACCTTGATATCCTTGAACGAGAATATTGTAGCCAAGTCCTGCAGCTGTGGATTTTCCAAATGATTTTATATTATCTAAGTAGCTTAATCTATAAGCATTAATATCGCCCATACTTTTGCATATTGGACCAAGTAAAACAGCGATCGGTCTTTGATATTTTCCTGGTGGTTGACCCTGTACAGAAGCCAAAGTAGTATCCCCATCAAAACATAAACTGAAATCTGTAGGATTACATCTAAATGCCCATTCAAGAGTGTATACTATCTCGTTCGTCCAATATCTAAAAGCATCTTGCCAGAATGCATTTCCACCCTCGTTCCAGCGCATATCTATTATCAAGGCGTCAACATCCTTTAAAGCAAGTGCTGCAGAGTTAAATTGTTGATTTGCTCCAGCAAATGACGGAATGGACTCAGAAATTACATAGATGTATCCTATGCTTGTATTAGGTAGAATACCATAAGAAACTGGCTCATTATTAAAATAATTTGGGAAAGGAATATTAGGAATTTCAAGTTGTTCATTATTTAACATAGGTGGGACGTTAAGATTTAGTAGAGGAGAAACACTCAAGTGCAATGTGTCTCCTGAGTTAAGTTTAACAATATCAATTGTATCAAATAAATGCCAATTCATTCCAGCACATATGAGAAGATTATGTGTAATTGAGCTTTGTGAACTTGTGGTACCTCCGTTTTTTGTACTACCGGCACCATTCCCTGGCAATTCTGCTTCAAGCAGTTCCTGGATTAAATTTACCCACAATTCACCGTTGTATCCAAGTATAATATCTCCTGGTTCAAGACCTAAGGGATGATTATTTACTGCTCTTAAAACAAAAATTGTACTGTCTTCAAGTGCTGATAATACCGCCCCAAAATGTTCAACGTTACAAAATCCAGAAACAACTAATAGCGGGACACCAGGATTTAGTGCGGTTTCAACTACTTCAACATCGTAAGCCCAGGTATGTAAGTCGGATAGTTGTCTTGCAAAATGAAACATGATAGCTGCAAAACGGCCTTTACTTGTGTTTGAATCTATTTTAGTATAATAACAATATCTTAATGAGTCCCAAGTATTCGTTGTAAAATTTAGAGATTCGAAACCATCGAAATTGTCATGGAGTCGATCTGCAAAATAGTTGAAAATAATTTGTTTATTTTGAAGTGGTATTCCGGGTCCCCAGGTTGTGTCTATTATGTATTGCCAATCAGCTTTTGACTCATAAAAAGATTTTTCCGGTAACTTTGTGATGTTAGTATCGTGACTTTTTACTTTGAAAAAAACTGGTGCATTAGTTTTCTCTGTAACAATTTGTGGAAATGCAGAAGCTTGCGATAATAGAAATCCAATGACAAGTAAATACAGTTTTTTCATTATAGTCTCCTAGTTTTGGATGAATAATGATTTGTTTAGATTTAAAACTTATTTCATCAACACCATCTTTTTTGTTTCAACAAAGCTTCCTGCTCTCAACTGATAGAAATAGATACCGCTTGGCAGGTTTTCTGCATACCAGGTTAGCTCATAAGTGCCAACAGGTTTTTCTTCGTTAATTAATGTTTCAATTTCGTTACCCAAAACATCATATATTTTAATTACAACATTAGATGTTTGTGGAATTGAGTATTTTATTTTCGTTGAAGGGTTAAAAGGATTGGGGAAATTATTGCTTAAATTGTAATCAGTTAGTATAGCATCAATCTGTGTCTCTTCAACAAAAGAGACTCCTCCAGTTGTTGTTTTAAGGATTGTGCCCCCATTGCCAACTAACCATCCTGTTGTACTATTAACAAAGAAAATTGAATTGCAAGAATTATTAGTATTAATTGGTTGCTCTACCCAATTAGATCCACCATCTATAGTGGCAAAAACTACTGATTCGTTATAACTATAATCTATCCAATTATACAATGTCCCTACTATCCAGCCAACATTCCAACTTATGAAATGAACTGACTTTGGATCGAAAGAATTAAAGGGAGGTAAGACCATTGATATATCCGTCCAGCTTGAACCACTATTTGTAGTTTTAAGTATAACATAAGCACCAACTATATATGCTGTATAAGTATCGATGAAACAAATATCATTCAATGAAGAGGATGTGTTACTGTTGACTAAGTGCCAACTTTCACCCCCATCATTAGTCTTTAGTATAATACCTGATTTGCCAACAGCACACCCGTCTAATACTGAACCAAAACAAACTGAAGATAGATCAAGAGAAATACCAGACAATTTTGATTCCCAATTAATTCCCCCATTTGTTGTTTTTAATATTAGTCCATTAAAACCTACTACCCAACCTAATTGGTTATTATGAAAGTAAAGTGAATTGAAGGTCTGATCAGATGAATCAGCGAACTGCTGAACCCAGTTATTTCCACCATCAGATGTATTTAAAATAACGTCACATTCATTATCATAATCATATCCAATCGCCCAACCATTTTCGTTGTCCGAAAAGCTTATATCTTTTATGGAAATATTATCTGTAAGAGTATTTGCACTCCAATTTGACCCCCCATCTAATGTCTTGATTATAGTCCCGCCTGATCCCGCGACCCAGCCAATATTTTCGTCCAGCATAAAAATAGAATTTAAATGATGGTATGTTATACTAGATGATTGAGCCGTCCAATTTGAGCCTCCATTAGAAGTTTTCAAAGTTACTCCGTATTCTCCAACAGCAAATCCATAATTTGTATTAGAAAATGAAATGGCTGTTAACCTATAAGTGGGGTCAATAATCTCTTCAAGCCAAGTTGTGCCCCCATCTGTTGTTTTAAGAATTGTTCCCGAACCAGCAGCCCAACCAGTGGATTGATTAATAAAATATACTGAACGTAACCATTTTGTTGTGCCACTCGTTTGGGATGTCCAAGTTTGTGCTCCGTCCGTTGTTTTTAAAATTATACCATCAGCACCCACTGCCCAGCCAATATTCGAATCAATAAAAAAGACTGAGTTGAGAAAATTATATGAATCTAAGAATGTCCCAAACCAGTTTTCCCCTCCGTTGGTTGTCCTATAAGTCGAATCACCCAAGCCAACTGCCCAGCCGTAATTACTATCTATAAAACATATAGTATACATCTCATTAAACGTTCCAAAAAATCCTTGTAATTCCCAAGTAGTTCCACCGTCTGTTGTTTTCAAAATTCTACTTCCCATAAGATTATCCTTCTTACCCTCACAGTTTGTCTCATTAACCCATCCAGTATTTTCATCCGCAAAACAAACTGAGGAATATCGTGCACAATCGTTGGAATCTTGTGAAACTATAGTCCAATCATTACCACTATTAGTTGTCTTTAGAACTGTGTTTGCAACTCCAACAGCCCAGCCAATGTTTTCATCTACAAAATGAAGTGAAATCAAGTCCTTATTAGTGATTCTTAATAATTCATTCCAGGTAATACCAGAATCAGTTGTT
The DNA here is from genome assembly GCA_963698525.1 of uncultured Ignavibacteriaceae bacterium. Lineage (GTDB taxonomy): Bacteria > Bacteroidota > Ignavibacteria > Ignavibacteriales > Ignavibacteriaceae > IGN2. Next base: position 29,799 of record CAVORE010000009.1, read on the forward strand.
TTAAAAATAGTCCCATAACTCCCAACTGCAATAGCATTGTTCTCATCAAAGACCCAAACATCATTAAATGTATTGCCCTGAGGTAAAGGATTTTGCCAAAACCAGCCTTCCTGGGCTAGAGAAGTGAATTGTAAAATAAGAATTGCAATAAAAAGTAGAGATAAGTTTCTCATAGCGAGCCTCCTATTAGAAGTTGAAAGAGTTATTTCCAAAACTTCTGCTTCGGGAGAGTAGTCGGTATGTTGATTCAGGAAATATTCAGCAATTCAACTCAGAAATTTTAACGCTCTCGGAGTAGATAAATATTTTACAAACGTAATTTGTAAATATTCTCTATGACAAACAATCAACAGTTGGTAATTAACAAGAAAAAAGGCGACACATAAAGTCGCCTTAATAAAAGATTTAATGGGTTCTTACAAAATAAACTTACTCAAATCCCTGTCTTTTACAATTTTATCAAGTTTTTCTTTTACAAACTCAGCAGTGATGTTAATTGTCTCTTTTGGAATTTTATCCGGCACATCGAATAGAATTTCATCTAACAAAGTTGTGAGTATAGTGTGAAGTCTTCTGGCGCCAATATTTTCTACCGCTTCATTAACTTCGGTTGCAATGCGGGCAATCTCTCTTATTCCATCTTCAGCAAAATGTAATTTTACTCCTTCGGTTTCCAGTAAAGCAGAATATTGTTTCAGTAGTGCATTCTGAGGAGTTGTTAATATCTGAACAAAATCTTCTTCAGTCAAACTTCTCAGCTCAACACGGATTGGAAACCTTCCCTGCAATTCAGGAATAAGATCGGATGGTTTTGCAACGTGGAATGCACCTGATGCAATGAAGAGAACGTGGTCAGTTCGCACCACTCCGTATTTTGTATTGACGTTTGTTCCTTCAACAATAGGAAGCAGGTCTCTCTGCACACCCTCTCGGGAAACATCGGGTCCGTGTCCTTTTCCACCGCTGCTGGCAACTTTATCAATTTCATCTATAAAAATTATTCCGGATTCTTCAACTCTTTTTATTGCTTCACGATTCACAGCTTCCATATCAATTAACTTCTGTGCTTCTTCCTGTGCAAGAATCTTTCTTGCCTCAGCAATTGAAGTCTTTCTTTTTTTCTTTTTCTTTGGCATCATATTACCAACGATTTCCTGGATATTTATTCCCATATCATCCATACCAAAAGGACCCATTACCTGCATTCCAATTGCCGGTTGTGCCTGGGAATCAAACTCAATCAGCTTATCATCCATATCGCCGCTTTTCAATTTTACTTTCATCCATTCACGAGTTTTTTTGTTCTGATATTCTTCAGAATTAATTTCATCGGTATGTTGTGCTGCGTCAGTTTGCGCTTGAACTTGAACCGGCTGTGCTGGCTGATGTGGTTTTCGAACCGGCGGAATAAGAATATCAAGAATTCTTTCTTCAGCAAGGTGCTCGGCTTTTGATTGGACTTCTTTTGTTTTTTCTGCTTTTACCATGTTAACAGAAAAGTCAGTAAGATCACGAACCATAGATTCAACGTCTCTTCCAACGTAACCAACCTCAGTAAACTTTGAAGCTTCAACTTTTATAAATGGAGCCGCAGCAAGTTTTGCAAGCCTTCTTGAAATTTCAGTTTTTCCTACTCCTGTTGGTCCGATTAATATTATATTGTTCGGAAGAATTTCTTCGCGGAGAACATCTTCAATCTGCTGTCTTCTCCATCTGTTGCGAAGTGCGATTGCAACTGCACGTTTAGCATCAGTTTGACCGATAATATATTTATCAAGCTCTTCTACAATTTTGGTCGGGGTTAATTCCTGCATTGATCTTTCATTCATCTTTATTCAGCTCCAATTACTTCAACATTAATTTTATCGTTTGTGTAGATGCATATTTCTGCTGCATTTTTGAGTGATTCTTCAGCAATCTCTTTTGCAGAAAGTTTGCTGTATTTTTTTAACATTCTTGCTGCAGATAAAGCATACATTCCACCGGAACCGATGGCAACAATTTTATCATCCGGTTCGATCACATCACCGTTACCGGAAACTATGAGCGCCGTATCTTTTGAAACAACTGCAAGCATAGCTTCGAGGCGACGGAGTATTTTATCTGTCCGCCATTCTTTTGCTAGCTCAACAGCAGCACGACTCACATTTCCACGATACTGCTGCAATTTATCTTCAAATCTTTCCATTAGAGAAAAGGCATCAGCGGCACCACCCGCAAAACCACAAATTACTTTTCCTTCAGAAAGCTTTCTGATCTTTAATGCATTTTGTTTCATGATTGTGTTGCCAATGGATACCTGCCCATCACCGCCGAGAGCAGCAGTTCCATTGTGAACAATTCCAAGTATTGTTGTTGATCTGATTTTTTGACTCATAAATTCTCCGTTTTCAATTTAAGCAAGTATTTTCTTGTTGAATGGTTTAAATATCTTCAGAGGAAAAATTCTCGGTACCGATTTTTTATATGTTTCATAAACTTCACCAAACTGTCTTACTAATTTCTTCTCTTCATAATAAGAACCAATGTAAAAATATATCACTGTACAGACGAAGAATGTGAGGTAAAACAAATCCATCACCGGTCTGAACATTAAAAAGGTAATCGAAAAGAAATAAACAGGGTGCCTAGAATATTTGTAGGGTCCATCAATCCGAAGTGTAAATTCCTCATCAAGCTCGGTTGTGTATCTCTTCTCAAAAAATCTTTTTATCTGATCAATACCTAAAAATTCCTTAAAACAAATATACTTAAATGACCAGAATACACCTGCCAAAGAAAGGAACTGCGGAATGAGCACAATTAAGTCGTAAGGATTGGGCAAATCATAAATTATAAGATGAGGCTTTGGCGACATTTCGTAAATGAGGTAAAATGAGAATAATGTAAGAAGATTATAAAGCAGTCTGTAAAATGCGATGAGATCGCCAAAAATTTGCTTGAACCAGAATTTAACTTTTATTGAAGCCAGTAGAGAGTGAATATAACCGAAAAGTGCAAAAAGAATTACAATGAGTATTACATCAAAAACCAGAAGCATTAAAGTTCTTTTCTTAACCTCGCAACAGGAAGTCTTAATTGTTCTCTGTATTTTGCGACTGTTCTTCTGGCAATGTGTATACCTTCATCATTAAGAAGTTCTGCAAGCTTATCATCACTGAACGGTTTTCGTTTGTCTTCCAAGTCGATAATTTCTTTTAGTCTCTCTTTTATATGTTTATTGGAGACCTCTTCACCATTGTCTGTCGCAAGACCTTCACTGAAGAAGTATTTTAACTCGTGAATTCCTTGTGGGCTTTGGACATACTTACCGTTGACCACACGGCTAATTGTTGAAATATCCATATTTATTTCCTGGGCAATGTCTTTATAAATCATTGGTCGGAGAGCCTTTGGACCCTTTTCAAAAAACTCATGTTGTCTTGTAAAGATCGCCTGCATAATTTTCATCAGAGTATCTCTTCGCTGCTGGATACAGGCAATAAACCATTTAGCGGATTCAAATTTTTCACGAAGGAATTTATAAGTTTCTTTTTCTCTTGAAGACTTCTTCCCGCGTCTTCTGTTGCTTTCAAACATTTCAAGATACTGCCTGCTGATGGTAACTGACGGCATACTTCTGTCATTTAAAGTTATAACGTAGTCGTTTTCAACTTTCTCAATGATAAAATCCGGGGAGATCTGATTCATTTCAGCAGAATCAATGTTTCCTTCTCCGGGCTTTGGATTAAGACTTTGGATAAGATCAACAGTTTCCTTTAAGGTTTCATCAGTCAGGCTCATCTTTTGTTTCAGCATATCGAATCTTCTCTTCGTGAAATCATCATAAAATTCCACAAGCATATTTTCGGCGATGTACTTGTAATAAGGATCAGCATTCCTGCTATTTCTGATTTGAACGAGAAGACATTCCTGAAGATTCCTGCAGGCAATTCCCAGCGGATCGAAAAGTTGTATTCTCTTTAGAAGATTTTCAGCTTCTGCGGCTTCAATTTTAATGTGCTCAAATAATTCAAGCTCGTTTAAAATATCTTCAAGACTTCTTTTAAGATAACCTGCATCATCAAGGTTTCCGACAATTTCCTCACCCAGCCTGAACATATTTTCATCCAGGTTAAGCATGTTCAACTGTTCTACAAGGTGTTCGGAAAGAGTTTCTCTTACCGGTGCAAGTGGATGGAACTGTTCTTCATCACTGCCTCGGTAAATTCTTTCGTGATCGTAATCATCATCATTCATAAAATCTTCAAGAACAAACTCCTCATTATCAGGATCTTTTATTTCATCAGTTGCACTATCTTCGTCTTTATCTTTTTCCTTATCATCTGTCTCCTGAGATAATTCCAGTTCCTCTTCGAGGATAGGATTAAGTTCCAGCTCAGTTTTAATTCTTTGCTCAAGTGCAAGAGTATTTAGCTGCAGCAGTTTTTGATATTGAATCTGCTGAGGTGAAAGTTTTTGCTGTTGTGATAAACGTTGACTTAATGTAAGCATTTTACTTTCCGATTAATTCCTTAAATTGTGAATACCATTCTTCGCCATATAACCTGCTTAGAGAATCTTCGCAAAATTCAGCAACGGTTACATTTTCTTTTTTTCCAAGTTCAATTGCAGGTTGACATTCATCAAGATGTTCAAACCTGAGTACATCGCCTCCAAAATCAAAGATTCTTATCGGGAACAGATGACAGGAAATTGGTTTCTTGAAATCTGTTTTTCCTTCTAAGTAAGCTTTCTCAATTGCACACTTGGCAATTTCATTATCGTAATAAACAAATACACAGGCCCGGTTGTCAATACTTTTAAGCAGCGGTTCGTCTTTCTTAATTTCAAAAAATCCCTGCTCTTCAATTTCATTCTTATGTTTCTTCGGAACGTACTTTATAACCGTAGAAAGTATCTCTTTTATCTTATTAACTTCCTCCCATGTTACAGGTGCGCCATATCTGCTCTCAAAAGTGCAGCAGGCACCTTTGCATTTTAATAAGTCGCATTTGAAGTGTGTTTCCGCAATTTCCTGCCTGACCAGGACATTTCCAACCGGTAAAATTTGCTTATCCATTAACTTGGAATAATTTTTGAGAAAAGATAAACAATTGATTCTTTTCTACAAAGTTTAAATACTCTTTCCAATTGTTTAAATTCCTTCCTGTATTTCGATAAAATGCCCCTGCATAGATGAATTTCAAAAACAAAAATGTTCTGATCACCGGAGCGTCATCCGGAGTAGGCTATTCACTTGCAAAATTGCTGCCAAAGGAAAATTGTAATCTAATTCTACTGTCAAGGCGCGAAAATATTCTGAATAAGTTAGTTCACGATCTTAAGTTCTATGGAGCAAAAGTTAAAGCTTATAAATGTGATGTAGGAAATATCGAGGATGTCAGAAGTAATTTCGGGCAAATAAAAAGAGACTTTGAGAGAATTGATGTTGCAATATTAAATGCAGGAACATCATCCCGTACGGAGATAAAAAATTATTCTTCATCCGTAGCAAAAGAAATATTTGAAGCAAACACACTTGGAATTGTAAATTGTGTTGAACAGCTTTTACCAGATTTTATGATTAGAAAAGAAGGAATGATTGTAGGCGTTTCAAGTCTTGCAGACTCGCGTGGTTTTCCACGAAGTGGTTTCTACAATGCCAGCAAAGCGGCTGCTTCATTATTGCTGGAAAGTTTAAGAATTGAACTGAAGCCTTTCAACATAAAAGTATTAACTGTTAAGCCCGGTTTTGTCAGAACTTCTATGACTGACAAAAATGAATTTCATATGCCTTTCCTGATGGATGTTGAAAAAGCTTCAAAGATTATTATTGAAGGAATAAAAAAAGAAAAGAAGATCATTCAGTTTCCTTTGCCAATTGTAATCGGGTCAAAGCTGCTGAAGATAATGCCCGGTTGGCTTTTTGATTATTTAATGAGCAAGCCTCTTCCAGCAAGAAAGAATTAATTATTTTTCAATATGATTAAAAAAATATTACCGGTATTCTTTCTTTTTACTGCATTGATTTTTCCGCAATCCGATTCAACTTTGATTTTAAGTGAAATAATGTTTTATCCCTCCACAGGTCCAAATGAATTTATTGAACTACATAACTACAGCGAGACTGAAAGCATTGATCTTGGTGGTTATAAAATTATTTACTACACCTCGAATCCTGATTTAATTATTAGTGCCGGTGAAGGAACAATTCTTCCACCAAAATCATTTGCAATAATTCTTGAAGGCGATTATGTAATTGGAAGTGGAATTTATGACGGACTGATTCCAGCCGAAGCGCTTGTAGTTAAAATATCCGATAATTCATTCGGCACTTCCGGGATGGCAAATACCACGAGCAGACAAGTCTGGCTTATAAATGCTTTGGATGACACGCTTGATTCATACTTCTATTCAGCGAATAATACACAAACGCACTCGGACGAAAAGAAAGTTATGAATAAAGACAGTTCTCAAAGCAATTGGGCAAATTCAATTATTGCAAACGGAACCCCGGGATTTGGAAATTCAGTAACACCAGTTCAGTTTGATTTGCAATTATCATCAATAACCTTTCAACCGGCTTTACCTATTGTTGGAGATGATGTAACTGTTTTTGCAAAAGTTAAAAACATCGGAACAAATTCAGCCGACAATTATTCAATTGAAATTTATAACGATGTTAATTTTGATTCAACTGCAGATCCCGGTGAAATAATATTTTCTCAACAATATTCAAACCTTTCTTCGGGTGATTCAATAACAGCCAGCACTTTAATGAATTCATTGGCAGCAGGGAATTATCAGATAATTGCCAAAGTATTGTTCACTCAGGATGAGAATTTATTTAACAATGAATTGATCAGGTTGTTTGCGGTATTTCCGCCTGGCTCTGCTTACAATGATGTGGTTATAAACGAAATTATGTACGCTCCTTCAACGGGAGAACCTGAATGGGTTGAACTTTATAACCGCACTGCTTCTCCAATCAATCTGAAAAAATGGAAATTTTCTGATGCAGCGTCAACGGTTACAATTACGAATCTTGATAAAATTATTCCTGCAAATAATTACATAGTTATTAGTAGGGATTCATCAATACTTAATTTTTATAATGTTGGCTCAGAAATAATTGTCTTTAGTTTGCCCGCACTTAACAATACCGGTGATGCAGTGGTCATTAAAGATTCACTCGGGATTGTTATTGATTCTCTTTCGTTTCTTCCAACTTGGGGCGGAAATACTGGTGGAAAATCTCTGGAAAGAATTTCATCAGAAGATTCAAGTCTTTTATCTTCTAACTGGGGAACTTCAATAAGTATTTTTAAAGCGACACCTGGTCTTATCAATTCTTTAACTCAGAAAGATTTTGATGTGGCTGTCAAAGACATATTATTTGATCCGGAATTTCCTATTTCAGGTGATACTGTCTCTATCTCGGTAAAAGTATTCAACCCCGGAAAGAATGATGCTAATTTTTCTCTGCAACTTTTTGAGGATACAAATCTCGATTCTATTCCTGATTTGCTGGTCGATGAAATTCAAAATTTGTTTCTTGCTTCAGGTGATTCGAGCGTAAATGACTTTGCCTATTTGATACAAAATATTCAATCACAAAGAGGATACTTGGTTAACGCTGTTTTTATTTCAGATGAAGATACATCTAACAATAAAATATATAATACAATTGAACCCGGATTACCTGCTCAGTCAATTATTGTAAACGAAATTATGTACACTCCAATTGGAGGAGAACCTGAGTGGATTGAATTGTTCAACAGAACAAATCTTACAATCAATTTAAATGGCTGGACTATAAACGATGTTTTTTCAACTCCGGTAACGGCAACAATAAATCAGGATGTTTTTATTCAACCAAACTCATACCTGGTTTTAAGCAGGAATATTTCAATTTTGGATTACCACAGAGTTATACCCTCTGAAGTTTTTGTTATTTCTCTTCCCACATTAAATAATGATGTTGATGGAGTCGTGCTCAAAGATGATCGTGGTTTGCAGATGGATTCAGTTTTGTATTCTAATCAATGGGGTGGAACTAATGGATATTCACTCGAACGATCATCAGTCAATGCAAGCTCCAATCTTCCGGCAAATTGGGGAAGTTCATTTGATATCGAACAAAGTACACCCGGAAGAATTAACAGCTTAACTCCAAAGCAGTTTGATCTTTATGTTGCAGCAATGAATTTCAATCCTCGCTTTCCAGTTGAAGGGGATGATGTTTTCATCTCGGCTGTTATAAAAAATACCGGAAGCAGCCCGGCAAATAATTTTAATGTTGAGTTTTATATTGATACTGATACAAACAGTGTCATTGATCTGCTTCTTAGTCTTGAACCGGGTTTAAATTTAGCTGCAGGCGATTCTGTAAGTGTAACTTCAACTTCACCGATTCAAAATATCACATCAAAAATATTAACCGCCGCTAGAATAGTTTATTCAGCAGATGAAGATACACTAAATAATTATTTTGAAAAATCTGTTGAGCCGGGATTCCCTGAAGGCATTGTTCTCATAAATGAAGTAATGTATAACACTGAAACCGGAAAACCTGAGTGGGTTGAACTTGTAAATGTTTCTGGTGAAATAATAAATATTAAGAATTGGTCGGTCAGCGATGTGCTTACAACTCCCACAAAAAGTTTCATCGTAAATTCTGATGTGCTTCTTCAGCCCGATGAATACATCGTAATTGCGAAAGATACTTCATTCAATTCTGCTCATCCGGGAGTTACTGCAAAAGTTTTCTTTACAAACTTCGGTTCTCTTGGTAACACTTCTGATGGAGTTGTTATTTATGATTTCAGAAATGGAATTATTGATAGTCTGTTTTATGAATCTGCCTGGGGAGGAGGAAGTGGTCTATCTCTTGAAAGAATTTCGCTTGAAGTACCAACAAACGAAAGTACAAACTGGACAACTTCTCTTGATCCGTCTGGAAGCACACCAGGTGAACCAAATTCAATTCTTAATGTTCCGGATTATGAAAGAAATGATCTTGTAATTAATGAAATTATGTTTGACCCTGGAACAGATAACAGTGAGTTTATAGAATTTCTAAATCTTACCACCGATACGGTAAATGTCGGCGGCTGGGAAATAGTTGATGAGAATGGAAATAATTACAGATTATCTCAAATTCCTTTACTGGTACCGGCTAACTCATACTTTTTATTGGCAGCAGATTCACTCGTAATTAATAAATACGGTTTAGATGAAAACATATTGAAAACCATTGTCGGTGTGTCCAGCCTTGGTCTGGTCAATACGGGAGAATTAATTCTTTTAAAAGATGTTAAGGGAAATGTTATTGATTCGGTTTGGTATTCTGATAAATGGCATAACGATAATTTCGGTTCAACAAAAAATATTTCTCTTGAGAGAATAAACCCGAACCTGGGTGCAAATGATCAGAGCAATTGGAGCAGTTCTGTTAATTCGATTGGTGCAACACCGGGAAACCAGAACAGTATTTATACAGTTAATCTGAATATAGAATCAAATATTTCTGTTTCACCAAATCCTTTTTCACCTGATGATGATGGTTATGAGGATTTCACAATCATCAATTACAAATTAACCCAGGCAACTTCACAGGTTAGAATTAAAATTTTTGATAACAAAGGAAGACTTGTCAGAACACTCGCAAACAACCAGGCAAGCGGTTCATCCGGCTCGGTTATTTTTGATGGACTTGATGAAGATAGACAAACTTTACGTATTGGAATCTACATCGTCTTTCTAGAAGCAATCAACGAAGGCTCCGGTGTTGTAGAAACAATGAAAACTGTAGTTGTTGTTGCAAGGAAATTGTAAAAAGATTAGAACACTGATTTAAACGGATAAGTGAATATCCGTTTAATCTGTTTCACCTGCCTGCCGGAAAATGCAGATACTTGTTCCATTTGTAATTAAGAAAGGGATAATAGATGAAAGACGAACTCCAAAAAGTTATTGACCGTTTGCAGGAACACATCAACCTTGCTCCCTCTGAGTTTCTGAAATATCCTGATGGTGAATTAAGAAGAAAACTCGCACCAGATAAATGGTCCAAAAAAGAATTGCTAGGACATTTGGTTGACTCCGCAGCGAACAATCATCACAGGTTTATTAAAGCTCAATTCATACCTGCACCAATGTTCGTGGAAGGTTATGAACAAAACGATTGGGTGAGAATTCAGAATTACAATGAAAAGGATAGTCAGCAGCTTGTAAACTTGTGGAAGGTTTACAACGAGCATATAATATATATTATGCAAAACACTCCCGAAGAAAATCTCAAAATAAAAATAAAAGCAGAATATCCTTATGAAAATGCAGATACTTTATTTTTTCTTATGAAAGATTATGTTGATCATCTGGAGCACCATCTGAAACAAATTTTCGTCTAAATCTCTCAAAAGAATTCAGCACTTCGCGATATAAATCGCAATTTTTCGCTTCGATAGCCTCAACAGGTAAATCAGCCTTTTTAATCCATTTATAAAAATTTTTTCTGAAATGGAACCTCAGGAGAGGACAATCTGTTATAAAGTTCGTTAACTAAGTATTAAATAATTCATCTAATAAAAAAAGGAAAAAATAACATGAAACTCAAAAATCTAATCTTAGCCCTCGCAGTTTCAATAACTGCATTTACATTCGTCGGTTGTGATGATGAAGATGATCCGGTACAGCCAGTTCCGTCCAATTCATCTACAATGGTAATTCATGGTTCACCAGATGCACCAGGAGTTGATATACTCGTTGATAATGCAGTTGCTGGTACAAATCTTACTTACCTTCAAAACACACCTTACTTAACCTTACCAAGTGGTACAAGGAATATTAAGGTTAACGTTACCGGTACATCAACTACAGTTATTGAAGGAAATATAAATTTTGCAAAGGATAAGTCTTATTCAATATTTGCCGTTAATTCTGTTGCTAGCATTGAGCCCTTGGTTTTGGAAGATAATTTAGCAGCACCTGCTTCAGGTAAAGCTCACGTAAGATTTATTCACTTATCTCCTGATGCACCAGCAGTTGACATTACTCTCACTGATGGAACAGTAGTATTTGGAAATATATCATTCAAAGGATTTACCGCTTTCACTCCTTTAGATGCCGGCACATATAATCTACAAGTTAGACTTGCGGGAACATCTACCGTTGTTTTAGATTTAGGAAATATTACTCTTGCTTCGGGTGAAATCTATACGGCTTACGCTAGAGGGTTTGTTGCCGGGGTTGGTGATCAGCAGCTTGGTGCAGCAATAATTGTAAATAACTAAACTGAATAAGTTTTAGTAAAAAGTTACCGGACCGGATTAAATTCTAGTCCGGTTTTTTATTTTAAATTCAGATTTATAATCCTCCGCGCTTTTATCTATTTTAAACAGTAATAATTACAGAATAAAATGATAGAAATTAAAAACCTTCAAAAATCTTTTGGCGATAACAAAGTTCTTCAGGGGGTAAACCTTGAAATTGAGACCGGAGAAACAATAGTAATTATCGGAAGAAGCGGTTGCGGTAAAAGTGTTCTGATAAAACACATTGTTGGGTTGCTTTACCCGGATGCAGGATACGTAAAAGTGGAAGGACACAGAGTTGATGAGATGAATATGAACGAACTCTACGTTCTTAGAAGAAAATTTGGATTTTTATTTCAGGCTTCTGCGCTTTTTGATTCAATGACAGTTGAGGAAAATATTGCCCTTCCATTAGTTGAATCAGGAAAAAATTATTCACGAATCGAACTGGATAAAAAAGTTGCCGAAAAATTAGAGCTTGTGGGTATGAAGGGTGTTCAAAAACTTAAACCTGCAGAACTTTCCGGCGGAATGAAAAAGAGAGTTGGTCTTGCCAGAGCGCTTATCACCGATCCGGATTATATTTTTTATGATGAACCAACAACGGGTCTTGATCCTATCATGTCAGATTCGATTGATGAATTAATAAAAGAACTTACTGATAAACTAAATGCAACTTCGGTGGTTGTTACTCATGATATGTATAGCGTAAAGAATGTTGCAAACCAGGTTGCAATGATGCACGAAGGAAAAATTCATTTTCAGGGCACACCTTCTGATCTTCTCTCCTCAAGCGACAAAATAATTAAAGAGTTTATTCAAAGAACAGAATAGAGAAATAAAAAAGGCGAAGAAAAATCTTCGCCTCAATTATTTTTATTTCAATTAATTTATTTACTGACCTAATGGGAAATTAACACCAATATTTATCGAAATATAGCTTGGCTTCTCAGATTCTTCCTCATAAGTTTCCTGAGTTATACCGTTAATGCCACTTATTTTACCAAACTCGCCAGGATCATAAGTATATTCGACAGTTGGACCTTCGCTGAATAGTATTGCGTACTCAACTGCTGCCTGTAATACTACGGAGCCAAGGAACATATAAAAACCAACCGCAGGTACAACCCCAAATCCTGTGCTGCTGAAACTTTCATCTAATACGAATGGGTCACCTCCAAATTCATATTCCTCAGTCCAGTTGACTGAGTAAGTTTGGAAGAATACCCCAAGTGCAGCGCCAACATATGGTTTGAATGAACCACCCGTAGAAAACAAATAATACGCACCAAGTAAAATTGGAATTTGTGAATATGAATCTTCATACTTATAAGAATAACCACCTTCATTTCCTTCTTCAGTTTGGGTGCCGAAATTTATATAACCTGCCCGTAAGGCAATCAGGAATGAAGCAGATACAAGATAAGACCCAGCAACATGTCCGGAAAATCCTGTTCCTGCAACGTGCTTAAATCCGCTATCACTTCCCATTGGTATTGAGATATCAGCAAGTATTCCTAATAATATCATTCCTTTCTCAAAATCTTTCATTTCTCCTGGCGGTACAACTTCAGCAGGAAGATTTAGTTTGAGATTTTGCTCAAGATTTTTGTTGATAATTGAAGTAGTTGTTTCACCTTTGAATTCGAGCGGCAATTTTAATTTCAATTCTGCCAAAGATAGCGTGGAAATTAAAATGACCGAAAGAACCGTGAGAAGAACTTTGTGCATAGTAGCCTCCTTAATAATGAATGAATTGTAGTTGAATATGTAAATTCAACGCGTGAAATTACTCAATAATGAATAAATGTCAAACATTTTTTTCTCTTTGCAACTCAGGAAATTAACTTTATATTAAACCATCAATTGAAAGGATAATCAGTGGAAAACATAAAAGAATTAGTTACAAACCGGGAACTTTACACAGTAGAAAAAGGGACAAGCATCAAAGACGTTGTTTATTACATGGCAGGAAAGGGAGTTGGACTCGTCCCCATTATGGATTCAGGAAAACTAGTCGGTGTATTTTCAGAAAGAGATCTGGTAAAACGCGTTATCGCAAAAAATAAAAGTATTGAGGAGACGAAGGTTGAAGATGTGATGAGCACCAAATTAGTCATTGCAGATGTAAACGAAGCTAATGAATCGGTGCTTGCAAAAATGAAAGAAGCAAATACCCGGCATATTTTAATAATTGAAAATGAAAAACTTATCGGTGTGCTTTCAATGAGGGATTTACTTGAGCTGGATTTATCAGTTTGTAAAACAACTGTTGAAGTTCTGAACAACTACATTTATTCGAAATAAATTATTCGATAAGATTATCTGCAATAATTCTAGTTCCTGATTCAGAATTTGCCAGTTGAGTTGACTCAGTGATAATTGTCTCTTTTCCTCCACTTTTTACGAACCGGATTGCAGCTAAAATTTTAGGACCCATACTGCCATCCGCAAATTCCCCTGATTCATAATGTTCTTCTGCCTGACCGATCGTGATCTTTTCCAGTTTCACTTGATTAGGCTTGTGAAAGTTCAGGTAAACATTCGGTACATCAGTTAAAATAAAAAATGCTTCTGCTCCTATTTCAGCAGCAAGAAGTGAGGATGCAAGATCTTTATCAATTACGGCTTCAACTCCAAAAAGATTTTTCTTCTCATCTCTGTAAACGGGAACTCCACCCCCACCTGCAGCAATTACGATATTTCCTTTCCGTACCAGATCACGGATTATTTTTTTATTAACTATTTCTTTTGGTTCCGGTGATGGAACAACTCTTCTCCATCCACGTTTGCGAGGATCTTCTTTAAATATGTATCCCCTTGCTCTTGCCATCAAATCTGCTTCCTCACGGAGATAAAATCCTCCAACAGGTTTTATCGGTTCCAAAAACGCCGGATCGTTTTTATCAACAATAACCTGTGTAACAATCGTAACTACATTTTTTCTGATTTTATATTCTTTTAAGATATTCTTAATCTGACGCTCAATCATGTAACCGATTCCGCCCTGAGAATCGGCAACACAAATATCCAATGGCATTTGCGGGATTTTATATTCTTTGTAACCGGCTTCATTACGCAGCATAATGTTTCCAACCTGCGGACCGTTCCCGTGAGTTATCACAATTTCATAACCATCTTTCAGCAGTTTTAGTAAATGAAGACATGTATCGTAAGTATTTTTTTCCTGCTGCTGGATTGTTCCGCTCTCATTACCCCTTAAAAGGGCATTTCCGCCAAGAGCTACAACCGCAATTTTCTTATTCATACTTAAGTTATTTCAGGATACAGAATTAAAAAATGAGTGTAAATTTAAGCAGGCTTTACCGGTAAATAAAATTTGGGAATGAAGGAAGAGAGGTATATGGTATATGGTTATAAGAAGTATTTAAATTTTTAATCCATTGGATATTTCCTCTATACCTTATACCACTATACCCTATTCCTAGAACCATTTGAGTAAAATCAGAACATTCCCTAAGTTTATTCATAAATTATTTAAATAGAATTAAGTGAACAGTAAAGAAAACTTTGATCCAAAAGAGCTGCTAAAGCCTGAAAATATGTTACGGCTTTATGCAAGCGGTGCATTTCCAATGGCTGATGAAAAAACCGGAAACATAAACTGGTATCTGCCGGATATCAGAACAATAATTCCACTCAATAATTTTAATATTCCCCGTTCTGCTAAAAAAATAATTAATGCTGAAAACTTTGCAATAAAATTTGATACCGACTTTGAAGGTGTGTTGGAAGGTTGTGCCGACAGAGATTCAACGTGGATTTCTGAAGAACTAAAATCTGCTTACAGGAGATTAAAAAATCGCGGCCACATTCACACTGTGGCAACCTGGAAAGATGGAAAGCTTGTCGGTGGACTTTACGGAGTTACATTCCGTGGTGCATTTTTCGGTGAGAGTATGTTCTCAAAAGTTTCGCAGGCATCTAAAGCTGCGCTTGTGGCTTTGCTGAAACGTTTGAAAGAAAAGGATTTTATTCTTCTCGATGTGCAGTATATGAGCGAGCACTTAAAAATGTTCGGTGCAGTTGAAATTTCATTTGAGGAATATACAAAACTGTTGCATAAAGCTTATGCAAAGCTGTGTGAGTTTTAGTTTGTAATAGTTTAAGTAGAGACGCATTGCGATGCGTCTCTACAAAGGTTTATGGTTTAACTAAAATCAATTCCTTCTGCGGAGGAGAAATAAACTCGCAGCCGTTCTTTGTTATATAAACTTCCTCTTCAATTGTGGAGACACCGTAACCTTCAATCGGTAGTCTCGGTTCAATCGTAAAAACCTGTCCCTCTTCCAATTCCATAAAAGGTGCATTGCCATATCTTTCCCACGCAGGGAACATTCCGGCAACTCCATCGTGAACGGTTTTACCAACCTGGTGACCAAGTCCGTGAGGATATTCCGGATAACCGTTATCAGTAATGTATGATCTTGCAATTGTATCCATATCAACACCTTTAACTCCGGGTTTTGTCGCATCAGCAACTTTTTGAATTGCATCACGGATTACTTCAAATCCTTTTTGAACTGGTGCGGGAGCTTTTGTTTCTCCATCATTTAAAATGTACCAGGTTCTCTGTAAATCAGAACAGTAGCCTTTATACTTAATTCCAAAATCCATATTTACAACTGTTCCTGCTTTAATCACTTTATCGCTCGGACCTTCGTGCGGACCGTTGGGATTCGGACCAGCAAATACTGCAGGACAGTGATCTTCCTCCCAGGCAGCTTCGAATCCTCTTTCTGTGTGAAGTTTTCTAACATAGTTTGCAACGTCAATCTCTGTCATTCCCGGTTTCATATATTTTGTTACTTCATCAAAAATCTTAAGAGTTTCTTTTATAGCCTCTTTCATCAATGCAACTTCAGTCGCAGATTTTCTTCCTCTCAATGCTGAAATAATTTCTTCGGAGCTTACAAGTCGTTTTGCATATTCTGTTCCTTCAAGATGCTCAAGTAGAATTTGATACATTCCATAAGTCAAACCATCAGCAAGCACAGAAGTTTTGGAAAAGTTAATTGCAATCTTCTCCGGGTTTTTTCTGGCGATGTAATCTCTGAACGGTTCACGGATTGATTTGAGGTAAGTGATAATATTTTTATACAAACCGGCTTTCTTAAAATTTCCTTCTTCCATCGAGCCGACTATTGCTGTTGTATCGCCATCTTTACTTATACAAAAAGCTGCCTGCCAGGTTGAATTTACTCCAACTGTCATATCCATCACCGGGTCGGGCATCATTGAACTTTCTCTGACAAACGTGATCCACATATCAATATTTTTTTCTTTGAGGATACCGACTGCCTGCTGAATTTTTTCTTTTAGGATTGAATTATCCATTTAAACTCCTGTTCATTAATATTTGAAAGAAAAACCGTTGCAATTTATCAATTAGAAGCAGAATATTCTATTTTTAATTGACGAAATAGAGATGCGGGAAGTGATATTTATCATAATAATTAATTGCCTCTGCTGATTATTAAGGTTTTAATTGACCTATTTTGTAATTTTCCAACGCGGAAAAAATAATTTTATTATTTATCAAATAAATCATTTGGGGAAATTGAGCGAATAGTCTGGTTCTTCATAAAAAATTCTTCACCCATCAAATAAAACAATTTATACATAGAGGTTTTAAATGTCAGAATACATAGAAAAAATATTAAAAGATGTAAAAGCAAAAAATCAAAACGAACCGGAATTTCATCAGGCAGTTCAGGAAGTTCTTGAATCACTTGAAGTTGTTCTTCAACGACATCCTGAATACAGGTCATTAAAAATTTTGGAAAGAATGGTTGAACCTGAAAGAGTAATTATGTTCCGCGTTCCGTGGATGGATGACCAGGGAGAAATTCAGATTAACCGCGGATACAGAATTGAAATGAACAGTGCAATTGGTCCTTACAAAGGCGGACTTCGTTTTCACCCGTCAGTCACCCTCGGCATTCTAAAGTTTTTAGCTTTTGAACAGGTATTCAAAAATTCATTGACCACTCTTCCGATGGGCGGAGGAAAAGGCGGATCGGATTTTAATCCTAAAGGAAAAAGTGATAATGAAATTATGCGCTTCTGCCAGAGCTTTATGATTGAACTTTTCCGTCACATCGGTCCAAACACAGACGTGCCAGCAGGAGATATTGGCGTTGGAACGAGAGAGATAGGATATTTATTTGGTCAATACAAAAGATTGAAAAACGAATTCACAGGTGTGTTAACAGGTAAAGGTTTGAACTGGGGTGGATCGTTAATTCGTCCGGAAGCAACAGGATTTGGCTGTGTGTATTTCGCAGAAGAAATGTTGAAAACAAGAAAAACTTCTTTTGACGGAAAGACAGTTGCAGTTTCTGGATTCGGAAATGTTGCCTGGGGCGCAGTTATTAAAGTCAATGAGCTCGGTGGAAAAGTTGTTACACTTTCCGGTCCTGATGGCTATGTGTATGATCCTGATGGAGTGAAGGGTGAAAAAGTTGATTACATGTTGAAACTTCGTTCAAGCAACAAAGATGCAGTAGAAGATTATGCAAAGCAGTATAAAGTAAAATTCATTCCGAATAAAAAACCATGGGAAATAAAAGTAGATGTGGCTCTTCCATGTGCAACCCAAAATGAAATTTATGTTGAAGATGCAAAAGAATTATTGAAGAACGGCTGCTTCTGTGTATGTGAAGGAGCCAATATGCCCACAACAATTGAAGCTTATGAAATTTTCAAAGAGGCAAAAATTCTTTATGCACCGGGTAAAGCTTCCAATGCCGGTGGAGTTGCAACATCCGGACTAGAAATGTCACAGAACAGTATGCGTCTGCCATGGCCAAAAGAAGAAGTTGATAAAAGATTACACGAAATTATGATCAGAATTCACGAAACCTGTGTAACTACTGCTGAAAGATTCGGGGCACCAGGTAATTATGTTAACGGTGCAAACATTGCCGGCTTCCTTAAAGTTGCCGATGCAATGATTGATCAGGGACTTGTATAAAAAGCCCACCCCTTTATCCCCTCCCAAAGGGAGGGGAAACTTTATATCCAATCAAGTTATGACTTCCATAGCCTTTGAATTTTTTAATCTAACTTCTTACTACTAAAGAACCCTGCATTTCACGAACCCTTTTTCTATATTAGCTGATAAGAAAACAAATCTTAACAACTCTTTTTAATAAATGAACAAAGAATTTTCAATAAAAGAAATCAAGCTCGAAAACATTTTCCACGCCCGGCTGAAAAAGTTCCAGAAACTGATGCGGTACAAGATTCAGAACATTCTTCTTGTATCAAGCATTTATGATTACTACCTCTTTGAAGAAGACGGAAGATTGTACGAATTAATAAGGAGTGAATATCAAAACCTCAATCTCAGCCAGGCACCTGAAATAACTCATGTAACAACAAGCGAAGAAGCACTTCAATTACTCAAAGCAGATAATGAATTCGATTTGATTATTGCCACGTTACACATCGAGGATACGCACGTTGTAAAATTTGCAAACCAGGTTAAGGCTGAAGGCATTGAACTTCCGATTGTACTTCTGGCTTATGATAATATGGAAAGAAAAGAGCTGACCACACATTATGATGCTTCAGTGTTTGAAAGAATTTTTATTTGGAGCGGCGATTACCATCTTCTCATAGGAATTATTAAGTACCTCGAAGACAGGATGAACGTCGTGGATGATACGAAAGATATGGGAGTGCAGGTAATAATTTTAGTTGAAGATAATGTAAAATTTTATTCATCCTATTTACCTCTCGTTTATACAGAAATTTTCAACCAGTCGCAGCGCCTTATTTCAGAAGGAATAAATATCACACATAAATATCTCAGGATGAGAGCGAGGCCTAAGATCCTTCTTTGTACAACTTATGAAGAAGCCTGGCGTTATTTTGAAATGTATGAGGAAAATGTTCTTGGAATTATTTCTGACAATAATTTCAGGCATTATGGAGTGCGGGATACGGAAGCAGGATTGAAATTCGCAACGGCTGTCAAGGAAAGACATAAAGATATTCCAATCCTTATTCAAACGAGCGATCTGAACTTTGAAGAAAAAGTAAAAAAAATCGGAGCATCTTTTCTTTATAAAAACTCACCGCGTCTTTTGCACGACTTAAGAGAATTTATGCTTGACCATTTTGGTTTTGGCGATTTTATTTTTGAAATGAGAGATGGTACTGCAGTCGGACGTGCTGTAAACTTAAGAGAACTTGCCGAGCAGATTGCTAAAATACCTGAAGAAAGTCTTCTGCATCATGCTGAGGGAAATCACTTCTCACGCTGGTTGAAAGCCAGAACTGAATTTTTTCTTGCTCATCAGTTAAGACCGAGAAAAATTACAGATTATGAATCACCTGAACATCTTCGAAAAGATCTGATTAATAGTATTACCGGTTATCTTGAAGAGAGAACCAAAGGCGTAATTTCAGATTTCAGAAAAGAAACATTTGATCCGAGAAATAGTTTTGCAAGAATTGGCGGCGGCTCTCTTGGTGGAAAGGCACGTGGTCTGGGGTTTATCAATACTTTAATTGCAAACTATAACATTAAGTATCTATTTAAAGGTATAGAAATATCCGTTCCTTCCGCTGTTGTAATTGGTACCGAAGTATTTGATCAGTTCATCCGCGAGAATAGTCTTGAAAGTTTTGCATTTACTGAAAGCAACGATATTAAAATCACACAAAAGTTTATCGAGGCATTCCATTTTCCAAAAGAAATAAAACAAAGGCTGTATGATTTTCTTGAAATAATTAAAGAACCTCTCGCTGTAAGATCATCAAGTTTATTGGAAGATGCACAGTTCCAGCCCTTTGCCGGTGTTTACCAGACTTATATGCTTCCGAACAGTAGTCCTGATATTAATGTAAGGCTCGATGAATTGCTTCAGACAATCAAAGCTGTTTATGCTTCAACATATCACATTAAAGCCAAAGATTATATGAAGGCAACTGCCTACCGATTGGAAGAGGAAAAGATGGCGGTTATTGTTCAGAGACTTGTTGGCACTGAACACAAAGGAAAATTTTATCCGGATTTTGCCGGAGTGGGAAAGTCGTTCAACTTTTATCCTGTTCCACCTCAAAAATCAGATGACGGAATTGCATTGGTTGCTCTCGGGCTTGGCAAGACTGTGGTTGAAGGCGGAAACACTGTTAGATTTTGTCCGCGCTTTCCAAAACATCTTCTTCAGTTCTTTTCAACAAAAGAAACTCTTATGCATGCACAGCAGGATTTCTTTGCTCTCGATCTTAACGGTAAGCTTGATCATCATCCTGATTCTACAAAAGATCCGCTTGTTAAAAGATACGACCTGCTGGAATCGGAAGCTGATGGAACTTTGTTCTCTGTTGGTTCCACATATTCACCTGAAAATGAAGCAGTATATGATGGAATATCCCGCGAAGGAATCAGAGTAGTAACTTTTTCACCAATACTAAAGCACAAAATGTTTCCTCTTCCTGAAATACTTAATATGCTTTTGGGTTTAGGAACATGGGGAATGGGAACAGCAGTGGAAATTGAATTTGCAGTAAATCTTAGTGTGCCACCTGACAAGCCAAAAGAATTTGCAATGCTACAGATGAGACCTCTTGTTATCAGCAAAGAGCTTGATGAACTCAAGGTTGATTTTCAACCACAGGATTTAATTTGCCAAAGCAGCCAGGTTCTTGGTAATGGTGCGACTGATGGTATTTATGATTTAGTGATGGTTGATAACATCAAGTTTGACAGAGCAAAAAGCAAAGCAATTGCAATGGAGATTGCAAAACTTAATTCAAAATTACTCAGTGAAAATAAACCATACATTTTAATTGGATTGGGTAGATGGGGTTCACTCGATCCCTGGCTCGGAATACCTGTTACGTGGGATCAGATATCCGGTGCGGCTGCAATTGTCGAATCAGGTTTTAAAGATTTTGAAGTTGAACCATCACAGGGCTCTCACTTCTTTCAGAATATTACTTCTTTTCGCGTTGGCTATTTTACCGTTGATGCAGCACACAAAATAGGTTTCATTGATTGGGATTGGCTTCATGCACAACAACTTGTTGAAGAATTGGAGTTCACGAAGCATCTTCAATTTAAGCAGCCTGCTTCAGTTAAAATTAACGGTCATAAAAATATCGGTATTATTCTAAAGCCGGGTGTTTAAAACGTTGAATGACTTATTAATTAAAGAAGATTTTTCAAATATAGATCTGTTGTTCGGTCAACTGTGGGAAATTTCAGTTGATGGAATGCGCTTGATTGATGAGAATGGTATCATTTTACTTGTGAATGATTCCTTCTGCAATATTTTTAAGATGGAAAAAGAACAGTTAATTGGAAAACCTTTTTCGATAGTCTATGCAAAAGGTGAGCAGGAAGAAGCATTAAACACATTTCAAAATGATATCCGCAATAATAAAATTAAAACTTTGTTTGAGCGCGAGAATACTTTATGGAATGGGAAAAAGCTCTGGTTTGAATTTTCAAATTCGTTCCTCACTTTGCCGGATGGAAATAAGATCACGTTAAGTATTATTAAAGATATTACGGAAAGGAAAAAATCAGAATTAGAATTACGCGATAGTGAGTCAAAGTATAAAATGCTTTTTAACAATGCTAACGATGCAGTTTTCGTCACGCAGCTTTCAGATGAAAAATCATATGGTGATTTTATTGAAGTGAATGAAATTGCCTGCTCGCGTCTTGGATATTCAAAAGAAGAATTCCTTCAGTTAAGTCCTTCGGCAATTATTTCTCAAAAAAGTATTGATGATTTTAATTTCAACATTACCCGGCTTATGAAAGAAGGTCATGTAATTTATGACATTGTGCATCGTGCAAAAGATAAAAAACTAATTCCTGTTGAAATAAATTCTCATTTATTTATCTACAATGAAAAACCAACTATTCTATCAATTGCAAGAGATATCACGGAAAGAAAACAGGCTGAGGAAAAACTTCGGAGAACAAGCAGACTATTACGAGAGCTTGCCACTCATTTGCAATCTGTAAGAGAAGAAGAAAGAACGATGATAGCACAGGAAATTCATGATGAACTTGGTCAGGTTTTAACTGCCCTGAAAATTCAGATTTCCCTGCTTGCGAATAAATTGAACGATGATCAGGAACCGTTAAAACAAAAAATTAATTCTCTCTCCGATATGATTGATGCTTCTGTCGAATCTGTGCAGAAGATTTCTGCAAAATTGCGTCCCGGTATTCTGGATGAACTTGGACTCATTGCTGCAATTGAGTGGCAGTCTGAAGAATTTGAAAAGATGACGAATGTAAAGTGCTCTTTGGTTCTTCCCAAAGAAGAAGTGACTCTTGAAAAAGACAAGTCAACTGCGATATTCAGAATTTTTCAGGAAGCGCTAACGAACATTGCGCGTCATTCTCAAGCCTCAAAAGTGCAAATCTCTTTATTGAATTATCAATCAAATATTTTTCTCGAAATACAGGATAACGGAAAAGGAATTACACAAGATCAGATTAAAGATTTCAAATCTCTTGGAATTCATGGAATGGAAGAAAGAGCCCTGGTATTTGGTGGACAAGTTTATATTGAGGGGATTGCCGGTAAAGGCACGAAAGTTAAAGTCGAAATTCCAATTGACTAATTCACGATGCCGATTGAAAAAATAAAAATATTAATCGCCGATGATCACGCAATTGTTCGTGAAGGTTTGAAACAAATTGTTGCTGAGGAAAAAGATATTCTCGTTGCCGGTGAAGCAGAAAATTCCGAACAGATGATGGAACTTCTTGAAAAAGAAAAATGGAGCCTTGTTGTGCTCGATATTAATATGCCGGGCAAAAGCGGGCTCGAAGCATTGAAAGATATAAAACTTCAATATCCTGAATTACCCGTTTTGATTCTGAGTATGTTCAGCGAAGACCAATATGGAATTCGGGCAATAAAAGCAGGGGCTTCAGGTTATCTTAAAAAAGTAAGTGCACCAACAGAGCTTGTAACAGCGATCAGAAAAATTGTTTCCGGTGGAAAATATATTAATCCTTCACTTGCCGAAAAACTTGCAGATAAATTTGGTGAAACGGAAAAAAAATCCTTACACGAAAAACTATCTGATAGAGAATACCAGATTATGTGCAATATTGCGCTTGGAAAATCTGCTGAAGAAATAGCTCAGGATTTATCAATCAGCATAAATACTGTTTACACTTATAGGAACAGGATTCTGGAAAAGATGTCGATGAAATCCAATGTTGAATTAACTCAGTACGTGATGCAAAATAAACTGGTTGAATTTTAATCCTGAAATTTCAATATAAAATTCAAGTAAGTAATTCTATACAACTGTATTATATTTACCAATTCCTTGCTTGAAATCTCAAATGATATTTTTTGTTTTATTATTAGATGCAGCATTTGGTTTTAAATTATTGGTAAAGTTGTTTTTTTTCCGGTAAGCTTTACTCTGCTTAATTACATTCCTACCTGATAATTTTTTTTCACTGCAAAATTTTTTTGATAAGCCAATTTATTTCAAGCACGGAATTTGATGTTTAAATCTATGCATCTTCGTGTCGAAGAATTAATTATTGCTGAATAACAATTAGCTTTTTCCAGCCAAAGGTCGTTAGACTCCGTGAGTCAAAAGGACTCATCGGGCTAATAAGCCTCCGGCTTAAAGAGAGGGAATTAAGATGCAATGGTGGTGTCTGAAAATAAATTTAAGGTTTTTACAGCTTCCTAATAGCCTGCCGACTTTTATAACTTATCCGGTCAAATACTTTGCAGTTTTTTATTGCAAAGTAATTATTATTATTGTTACAGGAATTTACTTTACAGGTTTTACATAGCTTGATTAGACAGATGTCATTGCGATCCCGGCGAAAGACGGGAGAAGCAATCTCTAACAGTCGTCAGACTCCGGAGAGTCTGCCGGACTCTACGAGTATAATTTCTTTCCCTATAAAATATCGGGTGACAAGATGAAGAAAAATTTATTAGTTTGTTTGTTATTTATTCTGGTTGGTACTTCGCTGGCACAGCAAAGCCGTGAAGAAAAACTACAACAACTAAAGAACCGAAGTGATCTTGAGGCAACGGAAGTTGAGCCTGATTTATTAAAGATTGAATACCCGGAAGGCAGAACATTATACAAAAATGTAGCCGATTATAAACCGCAAACTAATAAACACCTGCTGATTTACTCCCCAACTTACGACAGCACGATTATAGACCTTCGATACATTGATACATCTCTGTATTACTACAAGTACAGGTTTTGGAAGGAAGTCCCTATCCACAACTGGAGTTTTGACCATATCAGAATCGGAGATGTTAATCATAATGGAAAACCTGATTTATATGGCAGCAGAAAATATTTCTGGAATGATTTTGAACCAATAGCGATTTATGAGCTTAATGAGTACGGTAATTTTGATTTTAGGTATCAATATGATTCCGTTTTAGTTGCGCAAAGCATTTACGATGTTAATAAAAATGGTAGTGAAGAAGTGCTTCTTACCTTAACTCCCGTATACGCAATCGGCAACCAGCAAAGATATTTCTCAAATCCCAGTGAATACTCTTTTGCAACGCAACTTAATTTCATTTATACTTTCGGTACTGGAGCCCAGCTAAATGATCAAACTTTAGGAGATTTTGATGGTGATGACCAAACTGATTTAGTCTTCGCCCGGCACTCAAAACCGTACGTCTATATATACGAATATAATCCTGTAATTAACAATTTTGACTCTGTTTATCGATTTGATACTGGGGAACCTGCACCTTATGATGAAGGAGGTTATTCAATAAGTGATTTTGATCTTGATGGGAAAACAGATATTGTATTTGGTACCGGAAGAGGAAATGTATTTGTAATAGAAAATGAAGGAGACAACCAATACACAAACTCCTGGGCTGGAAGTGTGGAAAGTAATAACGCATATATTCACGCTCCTTCTGATGATATTGATAAGAACGGGAAACCAGAGTTCTGGGTTCTGGCAGATGCGTACTACAATGGAATTGGAACAACGAGGTTGACGATATTCGAAACAAACGGAGATAACAGTTACCACACAGTTGGAAGGGTTGACCTGGTTGGGGTATTTTCATTCTATGCGGGTACGATGCAGGCAGTTGATATTGATAATGACGGAATTCAGGAGATTGCAGTTTGTATAGATGATAATTTTTTAATATTGAAATTCAACGGTAGCCGGGATCATCATACTTACGAACTGTATTACATAAAAAAGAATGAGCTTGTTGCTGCAGGTGAAAATAGCGTTTACTTTGGTGCAATTGTTTATGACCTTAAGAATAATGGTGAGTTAAACTTCTTAATATCAATGGATCAAGTGATTGAGCAGGGAGCTACTGGTAGATGTTTTACTAGGATATACAAACCCGACTCTTTAACTTTTATTAATGATATGGGCAATAATATTATTGAGTCATCGGATTTAAAACCAAATTATCCAAACCCTTTCAACCCTTCCACCAAAATAAAATTTATTATAGTAGAATTAAACAAAGTTTCAATAAAAGTTTACAACATTTTAGGGAAAGAAATAACAACGCTGTTAGAAGAAGAATTATCTCCCGGCAGTTACACAATAAGCTGGGAAGCCAGGGACAGCAATGGACAATTGCTACCTTCAGGGGTGTATTTAATACAGTTAAATGCAGGTAATTACACCAAAGTAATAAAAGCCTTACTAATGAGGTAGTTTTATAACTAAAAATTTAAGGTGTTAGAATGAAAAAGATAATTTTCTTAATAGCATTGTTCTATTCTGTGACCTTTGCACAGGATTGGAATAGCACAGTAACAACTACAATTAGTGAATCGACTCTTGAAAAGATAGATCAGTTCACAAATAAAGATGGTAATCATCTTCTCATAAAAAAATCTAACGGGAACATTGTTTATTATAATATTAACTCGCTGGGAACGGTTGACGGTAATAAAACAGCAACATTAGAATCTAATGGTGATTTCCCAAACATCGTAGGTACGAATGACATAGTATATGCGTTCTACAAAGTTGGCAGCTACATTAAGCTGAAGTACTCCACAAACGGAGGTACAAGTTGGACCTATGATTCAAACCTTGACTTGAATATTGGCTCTAATGAATGCAATGGAATTGATGCTATTTATGAAACCAACAGAGGAGTTCACCTTGTCTGGGCTTCGTTGGACAGCGATCCATATTTTGAAACTTATTACTATAATTTAAAAATTAATCTCGTGTGGGATTATTATAAAAACGTAACAGATTACTCAGGTTTCCAGGATGGAGGTACACCTACTGTAACATATTCGTCCGAGAGTGTACACGTAAGTTTCCATCTTTCTGGTGGTTTTGGAGGTGTAGCGACAAGAGATAGATTAAACGGTAGCTGGCAAACACCACAAAATGCATTAGGCAATGATGAATCTTCTGTTGAAAGGTTAATAGCAAGTGGTAGTTACCTGTATATGATTTACTCTCAATGGGTTTCACCATCTTATTTCGATCTTGCATATAAGTCCAGAACTCTCTCAGGCACCTGGTCGGGAGGGTCCGGAACAGATATAGAGACGAACATCTTCGGTACAGAGTATACTTTTGATATTTGCAAAACATATAACAATAATCTACAGTTGGTTTATGAGCTTGATGATGGACAGTATTGGGATTTATTACACAGAAGTTATGATGGCAACTGGAGTAGTACATTTCCAGTTGATAATAACCAGTCTTTTGCAGGCGATCCCAAAAAAATATCGAGTACATCAAATGACTTTTTTGTTATTTGGAAACGTCAAAGTAGTAACTCTTTGTTTTACCGCCAATATGATGATTATCCTTTAGCACCACAAAATCTTGCAGTCCAAGTTCATTCCGAAGGTGGTGAAACTTATCCAAAACTGACCTGGTCATTCAACAACGAACCGGATGTTTTTATTAAAACCAATGCTTATCAGGTCTGGAGAAGATACAGTTTAAGTGGTGGTGAATGGAGTGCTTGGTATATTATCGGTTATTCTGATGGAGATGAAAATCAATACATCGATTATACAATTAGTGGGCTGTATGCTGAAGCAAACACTGCAGAATATAAACTGAAAGTAAGAGACTATACCAACCATTTTTCGGACTACTCATCTTCAGTTTCAGTTAATTTCAGTGAATTCAATAAAATTAGTTCAGGATATGTACTGAATGAATATGGACTTGAGCAGAACTACCCAAACCCATTCAATCCGACGACAAGAATTTCATACTCAATTAAATCAGCAGGACTTGTAACATTGAAAGTATATGACTTAATGGGAAGAGAAGTAGCCGCTTTAGTAAATGAAGTAAGAGAAGCAGGAAGTTATTCAGTAACCTTTAACGCAACTAACTTACCAAGCGGAATTTATTTCTACACTCTTACTTCAGGTAACTTTACGTCAACCAAGAAATTAATTTTGCTTAAGTAATTCTTTCAAGTATGCTAAGGCCGGGGTTAACGCTCCGGCTTTTTTATATTTCCTATCATTTAACCCTGAAATTTCAATATAAAATTCAAGTAAGTAATTCTATACTATTGTATTATAATTACTAATTGCTCACATAATTTCTTGAAAGAAATTTTTGGGTTTAATACTTGCCCTCACAAAATTATTTTGTAACAAATTCTGTTACACAACTTTCACAAATTCTATTCTTTACTCTCACGCCTCGTTAGCTTAGTTTCATCCAAAGATTATTCAAATATAATCCTTCAACTAATTTTTAACTTCAAATTTCCCGGAGGAAAAATGTCAGAATATGTTAAAGACTTAATGGCTGAAGTAAAAGCCAAGCATCCCGCACAACCGGAATTTCATCAGGCAGTTCAGGAGGTTGCTGATTCATTATCACTTGTTCTGGAAAGACATCCCGAATATCGCTCTTCAAAAATTCTTGAAAGAATTATTGAACCTGAAAGAGTTATTATTTTCAGAGTTCCGTGGGTTGATGATCAGGGTGAAGTACACATCAACATTGGTTACAGAATTGAGATGAACAGTGCAATCGGACCTTATAAAGGCGGTTTGAGATTTCATCCATCAGTAAATCTTGGCATATTAAAATTCTTAGCGTTCGAACAGGTTTTCAAAAACAGTTTAACATCTCTGCCGATGGGTGGAGGAAAAGGCGGATCTGATTTCGATCCCAAAGGAAAAAGTGATCTCAAGATAATGAGATTCTGTCAGTCATTTATGAGTGAATTGTTCAGACATATCGGTCCGAACACAGATGTTCCTGCAGGTGATATTGGAGTTGGCGGAAGAGAGATCGGTTATCTTTTCGGTCAATACAAAAAATTAAGAAATGAATTCACAGGTGTTCTTACAGGTAAAGGTTTGAATTGGGGCGGTTCATTAATTCGACCTGAAGCAACAGGTTATGGAGCAGTTTATTTTGCAGCGGAAATGTTAGGAACCAAAAATCAAACGCTTGAGGGAAAGACCTGTTTAGTTTCCGGAAGCGGAAACGTTGCTCAATATACAATTGAGAAGTTGCTTGAGCTTGGTGCAAAACCGGTTACTATTTCTGATTCCAATGGTTACATTTATGATCAGGAAGGAATCAACATGGAAAAACTAAACTTCATAATGGAACTGAAAAATGTCAGACGTGGAAGAATAAAAGAATATGTTGATAAATATAAAAGCGCGGTTTATTTCGCTTTCGACCCGAACCTTGACCATAATCCATTATGGAATCACAAAGCTCAGTGTGCATTTCCGAGTGCAACACAAAATGAAATAAACTGGATTGATGCTCAGAACCTTGTTAAGAATGGTGTTTATGTAGTTAGCGAGGGTGCTAACATGCCCACTACGATAGAAGGAGTAAATATCTTTCTTGAAAATAAAATTTTATACGGACCCGGTAAAGCTGCAAATGCGGGAGGTGTATCTGTATCTGGATTAGAAATGTCACAGAACAGTCAACGTTTACCATGGACAAGAGAAGAGGTTGATAATCGTTTACGCTTGATCATGAAAAACATTCACAACACTTGCGTTGAAATGGCCAACAGGTTTGGAACTCCGGGCAACTATGTTAACGGTGCAAACATCGGCGGCTTCCTGAAAGTTGCAGATGCAATGATTGATCAGGGAGTTGTTTAATGCCCCTCCCAACCCTTCTCCTACTTGTCTCGGCTTTTATTTACAAAAGACGGAAGGAGATTGTGTGAATGTATTAAATAGCCACGACTTTTAAGTCGTGGTAAATATATGACTAAAACAACAAGTGGCTTTAGCCGAAAAAGATTTGGTTAAAGCAGGTAATATTTTTTAATACTAACCCAATTTCTTTAAGAAATTGGGTTAGTTAAAAGTTTTGATGACTTAATTTTCTATTGGAAAGTAACCTTGTTATTACGAGAATCTGAATATTGATCATTACTCTGGCGAAGCAATTCCAACATTGATTCGCCTTTTTATTTGTAATCAAGGAATATGACAATTAATTATTGTAAATTTCGATTGGATTAGTACTTAAAATATTTTATTCAAAATATTCGATTGAATGACGAATGGATTACATAAAAGAATTTAAAAGTAATCCCGAAGCCGATTGGGTAGAGCACGGTTACGGAACCCGTTTCCAGGGTTTTCAAAACCTGATGCGTTTACGTGTTACAAACATCCTGCTTGTTTCCAGCCTTTACGATCTTTACCTCTTCGAAGAAGATGGTCGTCTTTACGAACTTATCCGAAATGAATACCAGGGACTAAATCTTAGTCACTCACCGGAATTAACAAGAGTCTCAAGCGGTTATGATGCAATCAATCGTGCAAAAGATGAAGGTCGCTTTGACTTAATCATCAGCACAATGCACATAGAAGATATGACGGCTCTGAGTTTTGCCAAGCTTGTAAGACAGTCAGGGCTGGATATTCCAATCGTTCTTCTTGCACACGATAACCGTGAATTGAAATCTCTCCTAACTAATCCTGAAAGTGCTGTATTCGATAAAGTGTTTAACTGGACCGGCGATTTCAGAATTATCATCGGAATAATAAAATATCTTGAAGACAGGCTTAATGTTGAACACGATAGTAAAATTGTTGGTGTGCAGAATGTAATCGTAATTGAAGACAGTGTAAGATACTATTCAGCTTTCCTTCCGATCATCTATACCGAAATGCTGAAGCAAAGCCAGAGATTAATTTCTGAGGGAATAAATCTCACGCACAAATATTTAAGGATGCGTGCCAGACCAAAGATTCTTTTGTGTACAAACTATGAAGAAGCGTGGGATTATTTTGAAAATTATAAAGAGCTGGTTCTTGGAATAATCTCTGACATCGCATTTCCGAAAAATGGTGAGTTGAATGAAACAGCGGGGATACAGTTTACAAAAGCAGTTAAAGAATCAATGAGTGATATTCCGATTTTGTTAACATCTAATGATCAATCGAATGAGGAAGATGCTAAAAAAGCGGGAGCTTCATTCATATTGAAAGATTCTCCGATTCTTATTACAAAGCTTCAGCATTTTATGAATAACAATTTTGGTTTCGGTGATTTTATTTTTAAAACATCCGATGGACTTGAAGTTGGAAGAGCAAATGATTTGAAAAGTATGGAAGAGCAATTAAAAGTTGTTCCGATGGAAAGTATTAATTATCATGCTGAAAGGAATCACTTTTCAAATTGGTTTAAAGCGAGAACTGAATTCTGGCTTGCTCACAAATTAAGACCGAGAAAAGTAACTGATTACGAAACAGGAGAAGCACTAAGGCAATATCTTGTTCATTCTGTTCACGATTACCGGATGGTACGCCAGCGTGGAATAATAACTGATTTCAACAAAGAAACTTTCGATCCCGAAAGCAGCTTTGCCAGAATCGGAGGCGGTTCACTCGGTGGTAAAGCGAGAGGACTTGGTTTTGTTAATACACTTATAAATGATTACCAGCTTCGTGATCAGTTTGAAGATGTGCTCATATATGTTCCTCCTGCGGCCATACTTGGAACAAATGTATTTGATGATTTTCTTGAGATGAACAATCTCAGGAGTTTTGCACTTCATTGCGAAGATGATGAAGAAATAACACAAAGATTTTTAGATGCATCAAAATTCCCCGAAGAAATTCTGGGTGAACTGGCTGCCTTTCTCAATATTATCAAAAGTCCTCTTGCCGTCAGGTCATCGAGTTTGCTTGAAGATTCGCAGTATCATCCGTTTGCCGGCGTTTATCAGACTTACATGATTCCAAATGATAACGCAAATCCTTTAATTCGATTGAATGACTTGCTCACAACGATCAAAAGAGTTTATGCATCAACATTTTATCAGAATGCAAAAAACTATATTAGAATTACTTCCTACCGTTCTGAAGAAGAAAAGATGGCTGTAATTATTCAGAAGATGGTTGGCAATAATCATGAGAACAGATTTTATCCGGATTTTTCCGGTGTGGCAAAATCATATAATTTTTATCCATTGCCTCCTCAAAAATCAACCGACGGAATTGTATCTGCTGCTCTCGGTTTAGGCAAATGGGTTGTTGAAGGCGGAAACACAGTAAGATTTTGTCCGAAGTATTCAACTGACGTGATTCAATTTCATTCAGTAAAAGAATCTTTTAACAGCAGTCAAATGGATTTTTTCGCTTTACAGATTGATGAGAAAACAGACTTTGGAAATGTAACTTATGATAAACTTGTAAAAACATTTCCGTTAAGCATTGCTGAAAAAGATGGACCATTAAGATTTGTCGGCTCAACTTATCTTCCGGAGAATGATGCTATTTATGATGGGCTTGGAAGAAGCGGGACCCGTTTAGTAACATTCGGACCAATATTAAGGAATAAACTTTTTCCGCTTGCAAATGTTCTTGAATTATTACTTGAAATGGGGAACTGGGGAATGGGAACTCCGGTCGAAATTGAATTTGCAGTAAACATTTCAAAACCTGCCGGAAAAAAGAAAGAGTTTGGTTTGCTGCAAATGAGACCACTTGTTGTCAGTCATGAGTTCGAAGAACTTAGAATTGAGGATATCGAAAAAGATAAATTGATTTGTCAAAGCAATCAGGTACTTGGTAACGGAATTATTCATGATGTTCAGGATGCAGTTGTTGTTGATTATAATTTATTTGATCGTGCGAAGAGCAGGGAAGTAGCTGCAGAGATTGCTGCACTTAATAATAAATTGATTTCAGAAAGCAAGCCATACTTGCTTGTTGGAGTAGGTCGGTGGGGTTCTTTAGATCCATGGCTGGGAATTCCTGTTACGTGGGAACAAATAGCCGGTGCAAAAGCTATCATCGAAACATCTTTTAAAGATATGGCAGTTGAACCATCTCAGGGTTCACACTTTTTTCAAAACATCACTTCGTTTATGGTTGGTTATTTTACCGTAAACTCAGTTCAGAAAAATGGATTTGTTGATTGGGATTGGCTTCTTGAGCAGGAGTCAGTTGAAAGCAAAGTTTACACAAAACACATCAGGTTTAAAAAACCGATCATTATCAAAATGAACGGACACGAAAACAAAGGTATAATTTTAAAACCTGCCTGACGGCAGATAAACCGGAGTAATAATTTTGGCAGAGGACATTAAAACAAATAGAGAGGAAGTACCAAGTGCATGCCCGCACTGTGGCAATAAACTTTCTCCATGGCAGCAGGTTCTTCTTGCAACTGACAGAGCACTTGTTTGTAAGAACTGTTGGTACAGAATTATCCTGGATGTAATACCATCCACAAAAAAAACAGATTTAGAAAAACCAAAGAGCAAAGGATCAAACTGATGGCATCCTACAATTCATTCAAAGTAGCGCGTCAACAGGTTTTGGAAGCAGCCAGACTGCTTAACCTTGATGATGCAACAACAGAATTTTTAAGCACTCCTCAAATAGAAGTTAACTTCACAATACCTGTTAAAATGGATTCAGGAGTTACAAAAATATTTCAGGCATTCAGAATTCAATACAATCATGCAAGAGGTCCCGCCAAAGGTGGAATTCGTTTTCATCCTGAAGAAACAGTTGACACTATTCGTGCGCTTGCTTGCTGGATGACATGGAAAACGGCAGTTGTTGATTTACCACTTGGAGGAAGCAAAGGCGGAGTAAGATGTAATCCAAAAAAATTATCTGAAATGGAACTTCAAAGACTTTCCAGGGAATACATCCGTGGAATATCACACATGCTTGGAGTTGATAAAGATGTTCCGGCAACTGATGTTTATACAAACCCACAGACTATGGCCTGGATGATGGATGAGTATGAAACAATTACAAAGCGGCATAGTCCCGGCGTATTTACAGATAAGCCGTTGCAAGTTGGCGGAACAGAGGGAAGAAGAGATGCAACAGCAAGAGGAGGAATTATTACAGTTCGTGAAGCTTGTAAAACTTATGGATTTGATCCGACAAAAACATTTGCGATTCAAGGTTTTGGTGATGCAGGACAAAGAGCTGCGTTACTTCATAAAGAAATGTTAGGTGGAGGAAAATTAATTGCTGCAAGTGATTCCCGCGGAGCTATAATTAACAAGAAAGGATTAGAACCTGAAGAACTTGTTCATCATAAACTTAAAACCGGAACAGTAATGAATTTTCCGGGAAGTAAAGAAATTCCTCACGAACAGCTTCTTGAACTTGATGTGGAAATTTTATACCCGGCGGCATTAGAAAATGCAATCAATATAAAAAATGCAAAGAAAATTAAAGCCCGTGTAGTATGTGAACTCGCAAATGGGCCAACAACTCCTGAAGCAGATTTAGTTCTCTTTAAAAATAAAGTTCACGTTATTCCGGATATTCTTGCAAGTGCCGGAGGAGTAACAGTTTCGTATTTCGAGATGGTTCAGGATAAATCTTTATTCTTCTGGGAAGAAGAAGAAGTACACAAACAGCTCGATAAAAAATTAACGCTTGCTTACAGACGAGTTCAGGAAGCAATTAAAGAGAAAAAAGTTCACCCAAGACTTGCAGCAATGTTAGTAGGAGTAGCAAGAGTTGCACAAGCCTGTCAGCTCAGAGGATGGGTTTAGACTGAAGATTTCCTCTTTTGAAATCTAACTGTTTTGGGTAACCAGAAAAATTTTTCTAATAATCCTTTCTAATTGGCAATAATTTATTTGCTATTTGCT
Organism: uncultured Ignavibacteriaceae bacterium; assembly: GCA_963698525.1. Classification (GTDB taxonomy): domain Bacteria; phylum Bacteroidota; class Ignavibacteria; order Ignavibacteriales; family Ignavibacteriaceae; genus IGN2. The sequence goes on from CAVORE010000009.1 coordinate 64,219, forward strand.
CACTAAAAATATTCAGTTCTCGCTTCAGAAATAACATTTTTCATCGCAAAAAAATTATCAACAAAGAATAGTTCTTAACAATTTCTATTTACTAATTTTTTTCACGAAGTTTCGATGTAACAAATTCGGTTTTTTTCTGATGAATATTTTTTACACTAATCGAATCCTATCACAACTCTTTGGGGCAAATATATGACCACTTCAACCATTACACCGGAAAAGGAAAAAATAAAAGCTCGTGAAGGAATTATTTCCATCCTTGAAAATATCCAGGCACGGTTTGGTTACCTTCCTGAAAAAGAGCTAAGAAACGTTGCTGAAGAAACGGGAAAATCTCTTGTTGATATTTACGGAGTTGCAACGTTCTACAGATCCTTTAGTCTGAAACCACGAGGCAAACATCTGGTTTCTGTTTGTCTTGGAACAGCATGTCACGTTCGCGGTGGACCTACAATAGAAAAGGAGTTCGAGCACAGGCTGAATGTCCGACCGGGTGAAACAACTGATGATAAAGAATTCACTCTTGAAACTGTAGCCTGTCTCGGAGCCTGTGCATTAGGGCCGATTGTAGTTTCAGACGGTCATTACTTCTCAAAAGTCGTCACTCCCAAAGTAAAACAAATCTTGGATAAAACACGCGAAGGATTAGATAAAGTTGAAATTCAAACCGATCAAAGAATATTTCCCGTTGAAATAAGTTGTGCCCGATGCAACCACAGCCTTATGGATACCGATCATTTGGTTGACTATCATCCTTCGATACGTGTTACAATTTCTTTCGAAAGGAAACACGGCTGGTTAAGATTATCAAGTTTATACGGCAGTTACAACATCGAATCTGAATATGAAATTCCGGAAGATACAATTGTAAACTTTTTTTGCCCGCACTGCCACACCGAACTCAGAGGTGCAGCAAATTGTGTTGAATGTGGTTCGCCAATGGTTCCGATGATTGTAAGAGGCGGCGGAGTAATTCAGATTTGTTCAAAACGAGGATGCAAAGGACATATGCTCGATCTTTCAGGAGGTATTTATGGATAATAATCGTTCAACTATTTCCGAATTTATCCGGGGGGTATGGTTATGCCAGCAATAAAATCAATTAATGAATTTAGAGAACTCAAAGGCAGAATTAAAGCCGACCGTGATGCAAGTATTCCAACGATTGTAATTTCTGCAGGAACTTGCGGACAAGCAAGCGGGGCCAACGATCTTATACGCATTGCAAAGCGTGAACTGATAGCAAACGGTTTGACTAACAGAATTCATCTTCGAATAACCGGATGTCATGGTTTTTGTGAAATGGAACCCTCAGTACTGATTGAACCATCCCGTGTGTTTTATCCAAAAGTCAGCACGGAGAATATGAGCAAGATCATCAAATCAATTTACAGGGAAGAAATTTTAGAGGACTTACTCTTCCACGATCCCGAATCAGGCAAACCGATTTTAAGACAGGATGATATTCCTTTTTACAAAAAGCAAAAGCGGACACTACTTTCAAATAATGAAAAAATAGATCCTATTCGCATGTTCGACTACCTTGATGCTGGTGGTTACGATTCATTCGTAAAAGTACTCGAGGCAGCAAATCCAAGCTGGGTTGTTCAGGAAGTAAAATCTTCAGGATTACGTGGTCGTGGTGGCGGAGGTTTTGCAACCGGAACAAAATGGGAGATGCTTGCCGCACAAAGAAATGGAAGAGAAAAATATCTTGTGTGTAATGCAGATGAAGGTGATCCCGGTGCTTATATGGATAGAAGTTTGCTTGAAGGAAATCCACACAGCATTGTCGAAGGAATGCTAATCGGTGCTTTTGCAACCGGGGCAACAAACGGAATTATTTACGTTCGTAATGAATATCCGCTTGCAATAAAACATTTGATAATTGCATTGAGAGTTGCCCACGAATATGGCTTGCTGGGAAACAACATTTTGGGAACTGATTTCTCTTTTGAGATTACTATTGTAAGAGGTGCAGGCGCTTTTGTTTGCGGTGAGGAGACTGCTCTTATCAGATCAGTTGAAGGTAAGATGGGCGAACCACGTCAGCGTCCTCCTTTCCCGATTGAAAAAGGTATTTACGGAAAACCAACTGCAATTAATAATGTAGAGACCTGGGCAAATGTTCCTTTAATCATGAAGCTAGGTGCAAAAGAATATTCAAAAATCGGAACACCAAAAAATTCCGGAACAAAAATTTTCAGTCTTGTTGGAAAAGTAAAGAACACCGGATTAGTTGAAGTTCCTATGGGAATATCTATCAAGGAAATTATTTTTGATATTGGCGGAGGTGCCTCAAGCAGTGCTAAGATAAAAGCGGTTCAGACCGGTGGCCCTTCAGGTGGATGTATTCCGGTTGAAAAATTTAATCTGCCAATTGATTACGATAGTTTATCTGCTGCCGGTTCTATTATGGGTTCCGGTGGTATGATTGTAATGGATGAAAGAACCTGCATGGTTGATGTTGCAAAATACTTTACAAATTTCTTAAAAGATGAATCGTGCGGAAAGTGTTTTGTGTGCAGGAAAGGAACGCAGCGTATGTATGAGTTACTCGAAGATATCTCAATGGGACTTGGCACTTTGGAAAAATTAGATTTACTCGAAGAACTTGCTCACGTTGTTAAAGATTCTTCTATGTGTGGTTTAGGTCAGACTGCTGCAAATCCTGTTTTATCAACTATTAAATATTACAGACACGAGTATCTCGAACATATTAACAATAAAAAATGCCGCGCAGGTGTTTGCAGAGATCTTGTTGGAGCTCCCTGTCAGACAGCTTGCCCGATAGGTACTGAAGCATGGAGATACATTGCTCACATAGCTGTTGGTGAATATGAAAAAGCTTACACTGCAATTCGCGAAGCAAATCCATTTCCATCTGTTTGTGCAAGAGTATGCAGCCACCCGTGTGAATATATGTGCAGATCAGGAACGAGCGGCGGACAGTCAATTGCTATTCGTGCGCTTAAACGATTTATAACAGATCGGATTGAGCCTTCAACATATAAACCTGTCAGAGAAAAAGACAGTAAGAAATCTAAATTTAAAGTTGGTATCATCGGTTCGGGTCCTGCCGGATTAACTGCCGCACATTATCTGTCACTTAAAGGTTATAAAATTACTGTATACGAAAAAGATGAAATTCCTGGTGGAATGCTAACGACAGGAATCCCGGCATACAGACTTCCAAGAGAAGTTATCAATAAAGAAATTGATTCGCTGATTGATAAGAATATTACTCTCAAAACTAATTCAGTTCTTGGCAGAGATTTCACTATTGATGAATTATTTGAGCAAGGATACAATGCCGTATTCCTTGCAATGGGCGCTCACAAAAGTAAATTGCTGAATATTGAAGGTGAAGATCTTGATGGTGTTTATCCTGCAATTGAATTTCTTAAAGAGTTCAACCTGCACGGAAAGAATCTTGCTAAGGGACGTGTTGGTGTAATTGGCGGTGGAGACTCGGCAATTGATGCTGCAAGAGTTTCATTGCGACAAAAAGATGTTAAGAGTGTTACACTCCTTTACCGAAGGACAAGACAAGAGATGCCGGCACTTCAACATGAAATTGATGCTGCAATTGAAGAAGGAGTAAACTTAGTCACTTTGGTTTCACCATTAAAAATTCATTCTGAACATGATCGTCTCTCAGGAGTTGAATTTATCAAGAATAAACTTGGTGATGTTGATTCAAGCGGAAGAAGAAACCCCGTACCAATTCCCGGCTCAGAAGAGTTTATGTTCTTCGATACGCTTATTATCACGATAGGTGACACACCCGATGTTGATTATATCTCATCAATGAATATTAATGTAAGCAAATGGGGAACTTTGATAGTTGATGAAGATACACTTGAAACAAATCGTGAGGGAGTATTTGCCGGTGGAGATGTTGTTACAGGTCCAAATACAGTTGTTGATGCAATAGCTGCAGGAAAGAAAGTGGCAGTAATGATTGACAGATATTTAATGCAGGAGGAATTAAGGCAGCAGCCGGAAGTACGTCTCCCAAAAATATATGTACCGCCTGTTGAAGTATTGGAAGATGAAGCGAAGAGAGTATCACTTCCAACTATTCCTGTTGAGGAAAGAAAATCGAGCTTGCACGAAGTAGAGCTAACTCTTTCTGCTGATCAGGCTAAATATGAAGCACACAGATGTATGAGATGTGATCTTGAATTTATTCATGAGCAAAAAAATGGTAAGAAATTAGAACTCATCGAAAGCGAGGATATCTACCATGGTTAATCTTAAATTGAACGGTTTAATAGTATCAGTAGAAGAAGGAACAACTATCCTTGAAGCAGCTCAGTTTATGGGTTTCCCGATTCCAACTTTATGTCATATGGAAGGCTTATCACCTTATGGTGCCTGTCGTTTATGTGTCGTTGAAGTTGGTGAAGGAGTAAGAGCAAAGCTCGTTACTTCCTGCACATCGGTTGTCCAGGAAGGAATGAGTGTGAGAACTGCATCTAACCGGGTGGTAAAAGCAAGGAAGGTAATAGTTGAACTTCTGTTAGCAACTTGCCCTCAATCAAAAATAATTCAGGATATTGCTTCTGAACTTGGAGTTCGGCAGCAGAGATTCAGACAGGAACATGAAGATTGTATTATGTGTGGTCTCTGTGTAAGAATGTGTGAAGAGCAGATGATGGCAAAAGCAATTGGATTCCGTGGTCGTGGAGATCATCGAAGTATCGGAACACCATTCGATATAAAGTCAGAAGAATGTCGTTTATGCGGAGGGTGTATTTACGTTTGTCCAGCCTGTCAGTTGAGATGCACTTACACTGAACCAGATAAAGCAATCTGTGGCGGTTGCTTGAACCTGACACCGCCTTGCCTTGAAATAGAAAAATTCGAAAACATGATGTGTTACATGGATCCCTGTGTAGCATGCGAAATTAAAATTAAATAGAGGAGAATAAAAAATGTTATACTCAAGAGTTAATTCTTCAGCAGCAACTTTAACAAAAAACAGAACAGAAGGTTCCATCACACCATCATCCGGTATGTGTGTTACCTGTGTGGATGGCTGCATAGGAATGTGTGAAATAGGAAAATCAGCATACCGTGGGCATGAGGTAATTTATCCTCAACCATTCGGTGTTATAACTACTGCATCGGAAAAAATTTATCCCGTTGATTATTCTCATTTCAACATTATGGGAACAGCAGTTGGTGCTTACGGTATAGAAGCTGATAGTGACAAAGCCATCTTTCCAAATGTCAGGATTGATGTAACATTCGGTCACGACAAAGGAATTCATTTTCGCTACCCCTGGATAATCCCCGGGATAGGTTCAACCAATATTGCTAAAAATAACTGGGAAGGATTAGCAATAGGTTCAGCGCTTGCAGGTACCGGATTAACAATCGGCGAAAACGTGACCGGTATGGATGTGGAATCAATAATAAACAGAGGTAAAGTATTTGATACGGTTGATCTGAAACGAAGAGTAAAACTTTACAAGGATCATCAGCGCAATGGATACGGTGCAATAATTGTTCAGGCAAATGTTGAGGATACACGTCTTGGAGTTCAGGAATATGCAATTGATAAGCTGGGTGTTGAAGTTGTTGAACTTAAATGGGGGCAGGGTGCAAAAGATATTGGCGGCGAAGTTAAGATAAGAGAGCTTAAAAAAGCGCAGATGCTTTACGAGCGTGGATACGTAGTTCTTCCAAATCCGACAGACCCTCGTGTAATTCAAGCTTTTGAGAGAGGTGCATTTAAAGAATTTGAACGTCACTCCCGGCTTGGTATGGTTAGCGAAGAAGCTTTTGCACAAAGAGTTGATGAATTAAGGAAAGCTGGCGCAAAATATATATTTCTGAAAACGGGAGCTTACCGACCGGCAGATCTTGCACGAGCAGTTAAATATTGCTCAAAATATAAAATTGATTTGTTAACTGTTGACGGTGCCGGCGGTGGAACGGGAATGAGTCCGTGGAGAATGATGAATGAGTGGGGTGTTCCTCCGGTTGAACTTCATTCTATGCTTTACCAATATACTAAACAGCTTCACGATAAAGGTGAATATGTTCCGGCACTTGCCGTTGCAGGTGGGTTCACTTTTGAAGATCAGATATTTAAAGGACTTGCACTGGGCGCACCTTTCGTAAAACTTGTTGGTATGGCACGTTCCCCGATAGCTGCTGCTATGGTTGGAAAAACTATTGGTCGTGCGGTTCAGGAAGGTCAGCTTCCGGTTTATGTTGAAAGATTCGGCAACAGTATTGATGAGATATTTGTTACTGCCAGCGATTTAAGAAAAGAACTCGGTAATTCTGAATTCGAGGCTTTACCTCCAGGCGCAATAGGTCTCTACACTTATTATGAAAGATTAGCTCAGGGATTGAAGCAGTTAATGAATGGAAGCAGAAAATTTGCTCCTGAGTTTATTACACGCGATGATATTGCTGCATTAACTCATGAAGCTGCCGAAATAAGTGGGATAACTTATATAACTGATGTAGATAAAAAAGAAGTAGAAAATATTCTGAACGGATAGAACGCTTTTAAATAAAAACTAATATTCAGCGTGTCGGAAAAAATATTATCTGACACGCTTTTTTATTGCCAAATCACTGTTCGCAGTGAAGTAACGGGTATAGAGATGCCATCTTTAAATTTTAATAAATTTCAAACAAATTTAACGTTAAAGTTCCAATTTATATTCCGACTAAATGTATGAAAAGATGGCATCTCTTTGGTTTTGCAAATTTCCCTTGTGTAAAATAAAGATAGGAACATTTCCCCTTCGGCATAGTAAAAGGTTTAGATTTTAAACTAAACCGGAGGTTATAATGCCGACTCTAAAAAATCCAAAAGCAGATTTAAGAAAGCTTATTACCGCGTTTTGTAAGTAAATCTGATTTTCTCACTTCAGTAATTATAGTGCTTTTAAGCTTTCACCTCAAGTTGTGGTAGAATCAGTGAAAAAAGATACCCGCCTAATCGATGTTGAGACCACCTATCAGAACTGATCAAAAACCTAATATTCCTCCTCCTCCAAAAGCACCACAAATTATCACCGCTTCAATTGATGACACTCCGGATGATTTTATCTTACCTGATATTGATGACGTTGAGCCTGTTAAGCTTCCTGATAAGCCTCCAGCACAACCAAAGGTAGCTGATGATGAAATTATTTTTGAAGTTGTTGAAGAGATGCCTGCACCGATTGGGGGACTCAAAGCTATTCAGGAAAAAGTTCACTACACTGAAATTGCCAGAAGAGCAGGAGTTGAAGGAACGGTTTATATCCAGGCAAAGATTAATAAAAATGGAGATGTTGTTGAAGCATTAGTTATAAAAAGTCTTGGTGCCGGATTGGATGAAGAGGCACTGAATGCGGTTTTAGCAACCAAATTTATTCCGGGTAAACAAAGGGGTAAGCCTGTGAATGTTAAGATGACCATACCTATTAAGTTTGTGCTTAAGTAGACTAAGTAAAACTTTTATGCGAAGTTTTCATTTGAAGCTGTTACAAGTTTGCTTATTGATTATTATCTTTAAGCGTAAATAATATTTCAATCGGTCAGACCCAACTTCTTCAAATTTAAATGCACGATTATTCAATAATTAAAGATATCGTACTTATTCTGTTGTTATCAATCCCGGTAATTGTAATATTCAACCGGATCCAATTGCCCAGCATCGTAGGATTTTTAATTGCAGGAATAATACTCGGACCCTCAGCTCTAAAGATTATCAGCAATCCCGATCAGATAGAAATTATGGCAGAGATAGGGGTTATTCTTCTGATGTTTTCTATTGGTCTTGAACTTTCACTTAAAGAACTTGTAAACATAAAAAAAATCCTTCTGCTTGGCGGAGGTTTGCAAGTTACCGCAACCATTTTGATCACTTCAATAATAATTTTCGTAATAGGTTTACCTGTAAAGCAAGCAATATTTTTTGGAATTTTGGTAAGCCTGTCAAGCACCGTTATAGTTCTAAAACTTTTTTCGGATAAAGATGAACTTGATGCACCTCACGGTAAAATCTCTTTAGGTATATTAATTTTTCAGGATTTGGCAATCGTTCCTCTCTTCATAATCGTTAATCTTTTGGGTGCCCCGGATAACGTCAGCTTTGGGGAAGTTACCTTACAAATGCTCACGGCGTTCGGATCAGTAGCTGCAATAATATTTATTGCAAAATATCTTTCGCCTCACGTTCTCTACAGATTAGCTAAATTGAGAATGAAAGAAATTTTCACGGTTGGTGTTATACTATTGATTTTAGGTACGGCATATTTAACTCATACACTTGGGCTTTCATTTGCAATAGGTGCTTTTATTGCGGGACTGATTCTCTCTGAGTCTGAATACAGTCACCAGATTGTCGCTGATACTCTTCCTCTTAAGGATGCTTTCAATAGTTTGTTTTTCGTTTCAGTTGGATTGTTGCTAAACCTAAGCTTTGTGTTTGAAAGTCCATTAATTGTTTTTGGATATTCGCTCGGCGTTGTTCTCATCAAGGGACTTATTATTTTCGTTGTGGTATTAATTTTGAAGTATCCGGTACGGATTGCTATACTGGTCGGATTAAGTCTTGCACAGGTTGGTGAATTTTCTTTTATTGTCGGCGAGCAAGGCTTCAACTTAAACCTGATATCTCCGGAGCTGTTCAACATATTCATTTCATCCACTATAATTACAATGGTCCTTACTCCGTTTCTGTTCAAATTAGCACCACGAATAGCCAGTAAATCAAGAGCAATTAGAGATGATAAGCCTAATGAAAAACTAGTTGAAGATATTCAGGATCATGTTATTATAGCAGGATTCGGTTTAAATGGAAGAAACCTGGCTCACGTTTTAAAGGAAACAGGAATTAGATATGTTATAATTGAAATGAATCCTGAAACAGTGAAAAAGGAAAAATCTAAAGGAGAGAATATTATCTATGGTGACATCGGAAATTACGAGGTTTTTAAAATCGCACAGATTAAAAAAGCTAAAATTCTTGTGATCGCAATATCGGATCGTTCAACTTCTAAAAGAGCATTGAAACTGGCGAAGGAATTAAATCCAAATATCCACGTAATCGTCAGAACAAGATTTGTGAAAGAAATTGATGAGCTTGTGAAGATGGGTGCAGCAATGGTAATTCCTGAGGAGTTTGAAACTTCAATTCAGATCTTCAGAAAAGTTCTGGAACAATATCACATCCCGTTAAATGTAATTATGCAGCAGGTAAATCTTCTGAGGGGAGAATCTTATAAATATCTTCGCTCTGAAGATAGCACTGAAGTCGCTTTCACTCATATTGATGAAATACTTTCAGCAAGATTAACGGATACATTTTATATTAATGAAGACAATAAATTTGCAGGAAAATCTATTGGTGAGTTAAATCTGCGTAATAGAACTGATGCAACTATAATTGCTATCGTAAGAAAGGGAATCACGATAAGTACTCCTGCTGCAAAGGATATTTTGGAAACAGGGGACACTTTGGTAATTACAGGAACTCACAAGGCTGTGGATCTTGCTTTTGAATTGCTTTCAGAAAGTTCTGATTAGGCTGATCCGTTCCTATCGTTCGAATTCTGTTCTTCTCAAAAATTGTATATTTTCTCAAAATTAGTGAATCTAAATCAGTTTTAAGTCACCAAATAACCGTAAATCCAACTATTTAATTTGCATACAAATTGTAAACAACTTGCTGATATTTTTCTTTCTAAATAACAGACTGTATCAAATTGTTAAAGGAAATAAACTTAAATTAGAATTATAAATTAATCTTAATGGGGTCAATTATGACTAAATATTTTTTACTTGTTTCTCTTTTCATTTTTTCTTCACTGAATATTTTATCTCAGAACTACAAAGAAGTTAAAATATTCCTGAATCATTCTGAGGATATTCAGACTCTTGTAAATGCTGGAATGGAATTCGATCATTTTAACTTTAATAAGGATAACACGATAGATGTTTTCATTAGTGAAAATGATTTTGTTATTCTGCAAAACAGTGGATTCAGTTATGAGGTTTTGATTGATGATTGGTTCACACACTATGAAAAGCTTCCGAAAATGAGTGAAGCTGAAAAAACTCAATCTTTGCAAAAGCTTGAACAGGATTTTGGTGTGATGGGATTCAATTACGGTTCGATGGGAGGTTTTTATACGCTTGCTGAAGTTAATGCTGAGTTAGATGAGATGTTCAATCTTTTTCCAACTCTGATCACTCAAAAATTATCTATCGGTACTACTATCGAGGGTAGACCAATATACATGGTCAAGATTTCTGATAATGCTTCTGTTTCTGAAAATGAACCGCAAGTACTTTATACTGCACTTCATCATGCAAGAGAACCCGAAAGTATGGAACAGATGATATTCTTTATGTTCTATCTTCTAGAAAATTACGGAACAGATCCCGCAGCAACTTACCTTGTCAATAACAGGGAGATGTATTTCATTCCGGTTATTAATCCTGATGGTTATCAATACAACTATAGTACCAATCCTAGGTGGAGGTGGTATGTGGAGAAAGAATAGAAGAAACAATGGTGGAAGTTATGGCGTGGATTTAAACAGGAACTATGGCCCAATGCCATATTGGGATTCTCCATATGGTGGATCGAGTACTACTCCAAGCAGTGATACTTACAGAGGAACTGCTCCATTCTCAGAACCTGAAACTGCAGCGATCAGAGACTTTATTGGATCAAAAAATTTAAGCAATACACTTAATTACCATACCTACGGAAATTATCTCATTTATCCTTACGGTGCTTTTCCTTACTTAACACCAGATTCGCTTACGTTCCTTGAATTTTCCGGTGACATGACATCATTCAACGGATACTCAGCAGGAACTGCTCTTCAAACAGTTGGCTACGGTGTTCGCGGAGTCAGCGATGATTATTTTTATGATGGAGATGTAATTGCAAACGAAGGAAAAATTTTCGCAATGACTCCTGAAGTTGGCACCACCGGATTCTGGCCAACACAAAGCGAGATAATTCCGCTTGCCATAGAAAACTTATTGCCGAATTTGTATTACGCCTGGGTTGCAGGTGAATCTGTTCATCTTGATAATCCCAACTTTGCACAGCAATATTTCAATCCCGGAGATGCAGTTAATTTGCTGCCTTCATTCAGGAACAAAGGACTTTCAACAGGATACAACATCGGGATAACAATTAATTCACTTAGTACATTCGCAACCATCAATTCCGGCACTGCAACTCTGGATTCGGTTCAGGCAAGATCATCATCACAAGTGACGGTTCCGATGTCGTTCTCGATCTCTCCTGCAGCACCTGCCGAGGAAGAAATAAAACTTGAATTTGTTATAAGCTTGAATTCAACTGTCGTTAGAAAAGATACTATTAATTTTATTATTGGAACACCCGTTTTTGTTTTTGCCGACACGACGAATAATATCAATAGCTTGTGGACAATTACAAAATCTCCATCTAGCAGCCCTCAATGGGAAGCAACTACTACTACATTCTACTCTGCACCAAACTCTTACACTGACAGTAGAATTGGAAACTATATTAGTAATGCAATGGTTACGATGACCTTAACCAACACTATAAATCTTGATTCGTATACTAATCCACGACTTATTTTCTGGACAAAGTATGATTTAGAAAGCAACTGGGATTATGGTCAGGTTGATATCTCAACAAATAACGGTACAACCTGGATTCCGTTACAAGGAATGTACACAGAACCCGGAGTGGGAAGTTTTCAACCGAATGGTGAGCCATTGTATGATGGTTTAAGAACCAACTGGGTAAGAGAAGAGATAAGTCTTGCTTCGTACAAAGCTGCTCAAAATAAAATCAGGTTCCAGATCAATACTGATGGTTCTGTGGTGCGCGATGGTTGGTATGTTGATGATGTCGGGATAATTATTTACCAGATAGTTCCGGTTGAAATGCTGACGTTTTCTGCCAGTGCTCAATCAAACAGTGTTGAACTAAAGTGGGCAACTGCATCCGAAATGAATAACCGTATGTTTGAAATACAAAGAGCTGATGCTAATGCAGGCCAGAATAATCTGAAATGGGAAACTATAGGATTCGTTGAAGGAAAGGGAACCACTACCGAAAGAACCGATTATTCTTACACCGATAAATCCCCGGTAAACGGTATTTCATATTACAGATTAAAACAAATTGATTTTGATGGTACTTACAGAATTCTTAATGCTGAGATGGTTGAGTATAATCTGATAAAAAATTATTCGCTTGAGCAGAACTTTCCGAATCCTTTCAATCCGTCAACAGTAATTAATTACTCAATACCGACTGCCGGACACGTTAAACTAACGGTCTACAATCTTCTTGGTTCTGAAGTTGCCGTTCTTGTTAATGAACACAAAGATGCCGGAAACTATTCGACTGAGTTCTCAACTGAAAATCTTAAAAACAATCTTGGTTCAGGAGTCTATATTTACACTTTGAAGGCTGGTTCATTTACTCAGACAAGAAAGATGGTTGTTCTAAAGTAAGTTTCCAAAAGCGGAAGCAGAGATGACATCTTTTTAAAAAGATGTCATATATATTTTATGAGTAATGTGAACTATTATTCCAATACTCTTATCAAATCACTTAAGCCGGATATTAAAAAATCCGGTTTTTCTTTTTCAAGCTGACTTTTTGTTCTGTAACCATAAAGTACTCCACACGTTTTAGCACCTGCGTTTTTTCCGCATTGAATATCAAGCTCGGTATCACCAACCATTAAAGTTTCAGAAGGTTCAACTTGTATTTCTTTACAAATGTATAAAAGCGGTTCCGGCGAAGGTTTGTGGGCTAACCCATCTCTTCTTCCCATCACATAGTTGAATAAAGACCGAAGATTAAAATGATCAATTATTTTTTCCGCTTGTTCCTGAATTTTTGTTGTAAGCAGTGAGACTTTTATTTGACTATTGTTAAGAAACTCAAGAGTCTCTCTCACATCACTATACGGATAAGACGAATCCATAAAATCAAAATAAAGTCCTTTGTAAATTGAAATAAACTTGTCGAAATCAGGCACATCAATTTTTAGTTCATCGAAGATATCAACAAAGTGTTTCCCTATCATGTTTGTGAAAATATCTTCAGGAATATTGTGTGGTATATTGAGCTGGTCTAAAGCAACTTGTGTGCTTTTAAGGATTGTATCCATTGAATCAACCAAAGTTCCATCGAGATCAAAACAGATATGCTTAATCATTTTTAGTTTTTTCTTTCTCCTCTTCCCGTACGTCTTCGTTAGAATTTCGCCGGACAGACAGGGAAGAGGTTGCGGGATGAGCTTCCTCACCCCGGCAGCATTCATCAATATTAATTCCGCAGACTGAACACTGACCGTGTCCGTGAACCCAAATTATTATTGAAGGCTGATTGCACCAACTGCAAATATATATTTGGTTTTCGTCTGTAATCAAATTTTTTTTAATGGTTATTATAGTTTCAAATATATGGATTGGGAACGCAGTATACACCTAAAAAATATTTTTATAAACACTTGACTTTATTTTATAAATATCTGAATTTTTCACTTGAGGGCAGAAACATTTTTGCCTTTGAAATAAATCTTCTATAGATGTTGTATTGTAAATATTAACCTTAATAAAGGTAATCAGGTAAAAATTAACTTAGTTACTTAATCAACATCTTTTTTTATGAAGATTTTGTAAGGATTAATTCTAAAAATACGGTACGATTTTTAGCAAGGTAAGGTCAAGCAACTAATTAACTAAATAAAATCATTAAGGAGAGAATAATGAAAAAACTTAACTACTTGTTCTTGCTCACAATGTTCATTTCATTTCTGGGGTTGTCTTCTCACGTATTTGCACAGTCTGAACCTGTTATGTATTTCTGTGAAAGATATGATGATTACGATGGTGAGATTGGAGTAAGTGATAGATTTACAAAAGGACATATTACTGTAATGGTTAAAGCCGACGCTGCACTCAGGTTAGAAGATGTAGCAATTCAATATGATATGTATAATTTCAGAACCGGAAAATTTGAATATTACAAGAAATTTCATTTTACAATTGATAGAGATATGAAATATGTTTTCTTTGAAAGAAACGATGAAAGCGATATGGAATTTGACGATCCGGGATTCTATCGCGTGTTTCTGCTTGATGAGGATGACAAAACAGTAGCAAGCGCAATAATTGAAATTATTGATTAATGTAGCCTTTGATCTATTTAAGCCCCGTCCTGCCACTGCCGGATTCGGGGCTTTTTTGTTTTAAACCAAATTATTGCTTTGATTAACATTGAAATCCAATCACCTTAGCCTTATTTTTGAACTACTACTCATTGAAATTAATCATCACTTAAAAATCTAAACGGAGTTATTATGTTAAAAAAGATTCAGGAGTTGTTAGGCAAAGAAGCTGATGAACTCTTAAGCTATAAAGCTAAGTTTCCTAAAGAACAATTGCATCTTCCCGGACCTGATTTTGTTGATCGCGTATTTTTACAAACTGATAGAACCCCAAACGTATTAAAAAACTTAAACTGGATTCTTAATACAGGAAGATTAGCAGGAACAGGTTATGTCTCCATTCTGCCGGTTGACCAGGGAATTGAACATTCGGCAGGTGCTTCTTTCGCACCAAACCCGATTTATTTCGATCCCGAAAATATTGTAAAGCTTGCTGTTGAAGGCGGATGCAATGCTTGTGCATCAACTCTTGGTGTGCTTGGAATGGTTTCCAGAAAATATGCCCACAAAATTCCTTTCATACTAAAGCTCAATCACAATGAGCTGCTTACATATCCAAATAAATTTGATCAGATAATGTTTGCAGGAGTTGAACAGGCGTTTGATATGGGAGCTGCTGCTGTTGGTGCAACAATTTATTTTGGTTCAGATGAAAGTGCACGACAGATAATTGAAGTGAGCGAAGCATTCCAGTATGCACACGAAATGGGATTGGCAACTGTGTTGTGGTGTTATCTCAGAAATCCGGAATTCAAAAAAGATAAAGACTATCACGTCTCAGCAGATTTAACCGGACAGGCAAATCATCTTGGTGTAACAATTCAGGCTGATATCATTAAACAAAAACTACCTGAGAACAATGGTGGTTACAATGCACTGAAATTCGGTAAGACACATAAAAAAGTTTATTCTGATTTAACTACTGATCATCCGATTGATTTAACACGCTACCAGGTAATAAATAATTATATGGGAAGAGCAGGATTGATAAACAGCGGTGGTGCTTCCGGTGAAAATGATTTTGCTGAAGCTGCTAAGACTGCAATCATTAACAAACGTGCCGGCGGTATGGGATTGATCTCCGGAAGAAAAGCTTTCCAGCGCCCGATGGCTGATGGTGTGAAGCTGCTTAATCTTATTCAGGATGTTTATTTAGAAAAAGAAATAACGGTAGCGTAAGTAAAAATTAAAAAGGGCTCGTTTATGAGCCCTTTATGTTTTAAAGGTAAATAATTTCTTTACTTCAACATTACCATCTTCTTCACGTTTATATATTCATTTACTTTAATCGATACATATAAACACCGCTTGCAAGCGAAGAAGCATCGAATTCAACCTCATATTTTCCGGTATCCATATATCCATCTACGAGTATTGCTACTTCGTTCCCAAGTATATCATAAACTTTGATGGTTACATTTCCTGAGTTTGGAATTTGGTATTTTATTGTAGTTGTTGGGTTGAATGGATTCGGGTAGTTCTGGTCTAATGCATATTCTTTCACTAACATACTTTCTTTATATGTTATCTGTTTGTAACCATTCTTATTCAAAATTTCTGTATCTGAATACCTATTTGAGATTGAATAATCACAATCGGCATTTGTACCTACAATAAGTTTTAACTTCAATGTTCGATTACCTATTCCCGTTAATTCAATTTCGTAGCCGGTATTATCATATTGAAATACATTTTCAGATGAATATGAGATGTTATCGAACACATCTAAGACTTCATTAGTTTGACGTTATCAATCAGTTCAATCCTGAAATTTATCTCACTGCTGTCTGACAATGCTGTTACCGCATGCAGTAGAGTCAATAATCCCATACTGAACTCCGTAAGTTAAAGTAGAGTTACTGGTAACCTCAAAAGGTTCTGAAATTAAATGTTCATTAATGTCGAGAAGGTCATTAATAACTATTGTGTCCGGCATTTCAATAAAATCAACATTCTGTCCGTCAACAGCGATATCACCTACAGCATAATAGAAATCGGTGCTGTCTTTTGTTACCACGCCTTCTCTTCCTTTATAAATAGGAACAGATGTTATTTTATGAATTTCGCCGGATAGATATTCTGAAGTATTAAAGTAATATGGTAAACTTGTTCTGTTGAAAGAATTAGCATACATATTAGAAAAATCGGTACTGTTATTAATTTGGAGTTCACTGCCGGTTGGTACTCAAAGTTCCTATTATATTCAGGTCAACGCTTCTGACATATTTATTCGGGTAATTACAGTTTACTCCATCTGTCCAACCGATGGCAAAAGGTTCAAAATTATCATCCAGAACCGCTGTGCCTTTATTAATATTTAACGAATTGACATTGCCTCCTCCGAAAACAAAAGCTTCTGACCAACCTGTAGGAGATTTGAATTTATAAAGTACTCTTGCTTCGCCATTTGTTTGTGCACAGGGAGGAGGGGGATTTTCAGAGTAAGATTTTCTGAAACCACGCCACGCCAAACGAATATATTCTATTCTCGTTTCGCCGCTAACAAAGTCCGTTGCTGTTATGCTTGGTTTATAATGATTTGAATAACCGGTATTAGAAGAAACAAATTCTTCATCGTTCAGAGTTAGAGCGTGTGTGTGCATTCCAGAATCTAGTTTTCTATAACAGATATCCCTGTTGCTTTTCTGATATGCAAGATGAAAATATTGTCTTGTGTGACCCACATTTATTTTTGCTGCATAGACAGTTAGGGTATTACAGTTCACCATTGCCAAAAGAACCTTTGCTGTTCTTCAATCCAGGTTGTTGTCGTTGCCGTTAACTGACAGATACATGATGAATATTACCATTCAGATCCTTTAGCAAAAACAAAGCATTACCGTTTCCATTCCAGGCAACCACCATTTGTGCATCGCCTGATATCAATTCCGGGTTTGTTTCAAATTCAACATCGCCGTAACGATAAGAGTTTCCAAGTGTATGATAAACAACGTATCTGCATTTGTAATCGGAATAATAATATTCCTGGTATGATATTACTATGAGGTTCCCTGAGGGATCATAATCCATTGATGGAGATTTTCCTAAGGTGTTGCCGATCGGTTTTCCATAATGCATCAATTCCCAGGTTGTGCCATTGTCTGTACTTCTCTCAAGCCATACATATCCCATACTCTCATAGCAGATATACATTCTGCCGTTTGGTGTTCTTATAAATTTTCTCTGAGAGTTGTTTGAGTAAGCTGTAGTGTTGTTTGATATCTGCGTACCTTTATAATTAGCTGTCATTAGAGTTTGAGCTGTAATTAATAAATCGGTTTGAGTAGTTGGATTAAAGTCTCCATTTTGCCAGTAATAGTTTCTGCCATTATAGGGCATTGGAGAAATAGCTTTCACTGAATATTTTGAGAAACCATAACCTGGAATATTTTCATTTAGTCCTTCAAAAGCTTCATTTTTTACGAAGCCTTCGTTTGTGGCTGGGTAATTGTGAAACTGGTTATCCGTTGTCGGGTCTTTAAAGGAGATCTCTCCATAACTTAGAGTGTTACCATATTCAGGGAAGAAATTTTTAATTGTTAGCGGCCAGACTGTTCTGAAATTTCGTTTAACTTCTCTTAAATTACTAATGCTGTAATCTGTACTAAAAACCGTATTGCCCAAATATGGATTTGAACCAGCAAATGGAACTACTATCTGGTGGCTCCATTTAAATGAATATCTTCGATTAATATAAACTTCTTCCAATGATCCGTGAAAAACCTGACCATTTGTTATTTTTATATCCTCATTACTATCTGTTGCCACCTGATTTCCATTTGCGATTAAATACCCAAAATGATGAGTAGTATTTTCAACTTCATTTACTAACTTGACAGGTACTATGAAATTTTCAATCCTGGGTGAACCTGCATTCCAAAAGTTCCAAATACTTATAGTGTTTCCATTTAATTCAAGAGTTGTGGTAGGATTAGACCTTTGGAGTCGTACTGATTTCGAAGTTTGATTTATATAGATATAAGTATCGTGCGAAGGATACTTCAAAGTATTTTCAACCCAATCTTCATCCCTAAAATCAATTGTAAATACCTTTGCAAAATCAATTTCACCATCTGTTCTCAGACTTGAGAGAACAAAATATATTTTGCCCCATGGCATTAATTCCCTGAACTGATCATCCCAACTTTTAGGTGCATCGAAATCAAGAGCAGTGCGGTTAATATAAGAATTATTATATGAACTTAATCTAATTATTTTATTGTTTTCCTGATCCCAGCTCCAAACATATTCCGATGTGCTAACTGTTAAATTAAATTTACCTGAAGTTGCATTCTCAACACGGAATAATAACTCGCCATCTGCTGAGGGGTCGGATTTCAATGATGAAGTAATTGTCACCCAAAATATAACTGTCAAGAATATAATTGATGTTTTCATTTTCTCTCCTCCGTTATTGTTTTATTATTGTTTTAAGTTGAAACTCCTTGCTTCATTCTTAAATAATTATCTTCTTTTAATTATATCAATGTAGCCACGGTTATTCACCTGCCCAACACTCACTGCCACATCCTTAATGCAATGAGATCCCCCGAATATTAAATCGTAAGCTATTCTGATATTGAACTCAGTGTATCTTTCGCCGTTATAATGAATAAAAACTCCGTTGTTCGTAATTCCTCCTCCAAAACTATAGATATCATTTCCACCAAATGAACTGATTGAAGCTATAAAATAACCGGCTAGAAGATCATTTACTTTTGTCAACGATCTGCTTGATATTTTATAAGACCAGATATCATAACCGGAAATCCAGAGTTCATCACTGTTAATAGTTGTAATGGAATTAAATACTGAACTATTAAGGCCTATTGATGAATCCTCATAAACAATTTCCGCTGTGAGCTTATCAATTTTAATTATCGATGAAATTCCCAAATCTCTTCTTGCAACTGCATAAGCTATGCCGGATTGGTTAACAACAGTCACATCAAAAAGATACCATTGGGTATCAAATTCTATCTTAGTCCATTGTACTCCGTTGTACCAAACGATTGTGCCCCAGGGTCCAACTCCGTAAATGTTGTTCTCCGATGAGCCCCATAGTTTTTCTATTCTTTGTCCTGTTTGCCAATTTCCCGGAACAATAATATGTTCATAACTCCCATTTTGATATTTGAGGATGTTTCCAAAAGCGAAATAAATTAGCGAAGAATCAACTGCCCATATTCCATTTATTCCACTGCTTGTCCCATCGAATGGCTGAAGCTCCCAACTTATTCCATCCCACCTGATAATATTTGGGTTTATTATCTTAGTCTCATTAACTACTGTATCACTCGGACTTATATAACCCACTGCGACTATATCATTTTCATCAAATACCCAAACATCATTAAAGTAGCTGGAAGAAAATCCGTCTCCAAACTCAAGAATTTCAAATGAAAAATTCTGGCTTGTTGTATCTGTACCGTTACCATTAGGTGGTGGTTCTACGGAGTTGCAGGATATGAGTAAGCAACTTATTCCGAGATAGATGATCGGAATAAATATGTAAGGGTAATATCTTTTTTTCATTATAATCATTTCCTTAATTATAAAATATATTTATTGTCTTCTTCCTATTGTAATAACTGCCTTGGTTCCTTCATTGCCAACCATTACAACTATATTCCCTTTTACAGCTAAGCCATGATAATTCCCGGATACAAGTGACACTTCCTCAAAGGTTTTCCAGCTTGTTCCGTTATAGTGTGCAGCAAATCCAAAACCGCCTACTGTCCAGATGTCATTTAAATCATTTCCTCTTACCCTGAATTTAAATAACTCCGGTAGAATTTCTTCTTTCCACTGATTGTTTGCCCTGTAGAATAGTCCTTCTCCTCCTGCATATATCTTTTCTCTTGTATTGAACCAGACTGTGTACAGTTCCCTGTTATCCATCCAGAGTATTTCACCAACTGTGTTATTGCTTATACTTATAAGCTTTTTCTCTCCCCCGCTTCCAAAATTATAAGCAGGGCAGAGAATGAACTTAATTCCGTATTGATCAATTATTCCCCAAATGTCATTTATATTTAATGTTGTCCTGCTTCCTATACTTTGCCAATTAAGACCATTGTAAAATGAAATACTCCCATTGTCTCCGACTAAATAAAGATCTGATGAACTTTTACCCCAAAGTTGATTACCAGTGCCAACTCTTTCATTCACAAATTCTGTCCCCCAATAGCTGCCATTCCAATGAGAATATGAACCAGCTATTGAAAAAGTCCAAATATCAATTTCATTAAACGCAAAGATTGTAGTAATTCGTGAACTCACGATTGTTCCCGAAAATGTTTTGGTTGGAATTCTTGTGATGTCCCAACTTACTCCATTCCAGTGAATCGCATTGTAAGGTGTTAGGTCAGGCTGTCCGAGAGAATCTTTAAGATAAATTTCCCCGACTGCCCACATCGAGGTATCATTAATTATTGCTACATCACGCAATGTACTGCCGCTGTGCTCACCAAATGTCCAGGACTGAAATGTAAAGTTGTGGCTGGTTGTATCTACATCATTACCATTTCCATCAGGTTCAACTGTGTTACAGGATTTCAGTAACAGTCCAAGACTGATGACAAGTACACCAATAATTATCCGCTTCATTTTCTTCTCCTAAAAAACTAATAGTTATTTAGTCTTAATTTAAGCTTCATAACGGAGTGTCGCTAATTTTTAATAAGCAAAAATTATACTATAAAAATTAATTGATTTTTAATCAACGGATTAACACAAAAATTCTCAGCAAGTAAAAATGTGTTCTCAAGTGAAGAAAATACTACAAAGGTGTACTATTTTTATCTGATAATTTTCTTTGGCTCTATTTTTATCATTTGACCGAATTCTCTGACATTAGTCTTCATTTCATTTCGCCCAAATGAATCTGAACTGCAACAACTTTTCCTTTAGCCGTAATTTCTCCTTTTGCTGATAGTGTAATTTCAGAAATTACTTTTCTTCCTTTTATCTCAACAATCTTTCCACGTATCTCAAGCTCAACGCCAAGTGGAGTTGGTTTTAAGTAATCAACCTGCAGAGAAGCAGTAACAAACCGGAAAGGAGGCCGCGTATCAATTTCTCTTCCTTCAGCTTTGTAAGCGGCTAATGCAGCGGTACCAGTTCCGTGGCAGTCTATTAAGGATGCAATCAAACCCCCATAAATATAACCCGGAATTGCTGTGTGATATTCTTTCGGAGTAAAACGTGTTATAGTTTCATCGCCTTCCCAAAATGTTTTTATCTGGTGTCCGTGCTCATTTAATTTTCCGCAACCGTAGCAATGAGCTACATCATCAGGGTAGTAATCCTGTACAAATTTTGATTTCATAATCCCTCCGTAAATAAAGAAATGGTGAACGGTTTTATTATTACTCTGTGAGTCCTCTGTGGCTCTCTGTGTAAGTATTCACTTTTTAGAAATTACACAGAGTATCACAAAGAAAACACTGAGAACCACAAAGAAAAATTTTTCTTTTTCCTCAATCCCTCAAAATTAAAATTGCACCCAAAAGAATAAACAAAACCGCAATAGTTTTTTTTAGCAAATTGGAATCTTTAAAAATCTTTCCACCAATAACCGTTGCCCATAAAACTGACGTTCGCTTTACAGCAAGTGTTAAAGCAACTGAAGCAATACTAACAGAAACAATCTGTGTATAACGATACCCGATAGTCAGAATTGAAATTAATAATATCCAAAGAGCATCTGTCCTGCTTAATTGTGGAGAGTTGCCTTCCAACTTCCCTTTAAACAAATAATAAATTATGAAAAACATCAAAGCAAAATAGAAGTGTTGAAAAGCAGTTAATGAAACCGGTGTTAGATCCAGTTTAATCAACAGAAATTTATCCATAACAGAAGATGCCGTGAATAATAACAACGCTGCAAGTATGTAACGATGATACTTCGATCTGAAAAATACGTTCAAAGGAAAAAGTATTTCTCTCAGGTTTTTGCTTTCAAGAATGTATGTACCGGCAATTAATGAGATGAGCCCAAGGATCTCATAAAATTTTAATGATTCACCGAGAAATATAAAAGCGAACACTGCAACAAATCCCGGAGTTAATGCAAGCAAAGGCAAAGCATTGCTGATTTGTAAATTCTTCAATGCAGTCATCACACATAAAAATGCAGCAACACCGATCATTGATTTTATAAACAGCACAGATAGATTAGAAAAATTGATTGCGTTATAATCAATAAAGAAAAAAAACGGGATTGACAGAACCAGGTTTGCAATTGAAAGGTAAAATGAAAACTGCACCGGATTCAGATTGAATAGAACTTTCTTCTGAGTTATAGCAGCAAACGCAGAAAGAAAAGAAGAAAGAAGCGCAATTAAAAACCAGGTCATCAGAATAATAAAACGTTATTTGTTATAAGTTATTAGCCGCCTGTCATTCCGGCGAAATTCCCTCAGGGAATGAGTCCGGAATCTGCGTAAGTTTTTTCCAAATTCTCAATCACCGTAGCACAGATTAGTAATCTGTGCTACATTTTGGTCAGCTCCGGCCAGAATGACAATAAACATAAACATTAAAAATTTACAACTAATTTAATGAATATATTTCTGCCCGGCTCAATTGTTATGCTTCCTCTGGTTGTAGATAAATGGTTGCGGTATGCTTTATCAAAAATATTTTCAATTCCTGAATAAATCCTGAAACTGATACTTGAAAACTTTATCGGGATTGTATTGATCAGAAAATTAAAAGCAGCGTAACCGGGAGTTGTAATTTCACCTTCGGCAACATCATTCTGTTCAGCAAAGATTGTTGAAGAAACATCCGCTTGTAAATATTCGAGGAAGTTCAGCTTGAAACCAACTCTTCCGTTCAACGGTGGAATTTCAGGAAGATTTCCGTCAGCAGTAATATCATCTCCTTTAACGTAAGAAGCAATTGTATAGAAGATATAATTGCTCCAGAAACTATAATCGGCACTGAAATCAAATCCATAAATTCTTGCTTCACCAATGTTGGTTTTGATAAGTGCATTTCGTCCTTCATAAGTTCCCGGAATTTCCGCAACAAGGTCTTCAAAATATGAAAAGAATAAGCTCGAAATTATTTTAAGATTATCTGAATAATGCCTGATACCAAAATCTAATGATTGACCTTTTTCAGGATCTAACTCCGGGTTGCCAACACGAACAACACTTCCCTGATCGATGTACTGAAATCTTTCTTCAAGCGATGGAGAACGGAATGAAGCGCCTAATCCCAATGTCAGATCAAGACTTGTAAACAATGAATAAATAAATCCAAGATTAGCACTGTATGAAGAATTATTTGTTTCCATACTGTCCCAGATTACTTTTTGGTTTGCAGGATTATAGTTTATCACTCCGTTTGTAATTGTGTACACAGGGTTTAAAGTTTTTTCGGCTGTGATGTTAATGAAGTCATATCTTAAACCAAGTGTGGTTGATAACTTATCGGTAAAAAGTTTGAACTCATCCTGTGCAAAAATTCCCAGACTGCTGTACTTTGAATTAGGTACCGGTATTTCACCGGTAATTAAATTTGTTGTGCTGACAACATTGCCACTGGAATCTAAAACCTCAATCAACTGATATCTTTCACGCTCACCGTTGTAGCTTCTATCCCAGTAATCAAAACCGGCAGCCAGATTGTGACTATCAAACAGCCAGAAATTTCCCTGGAGTGTTGCGTTATTATTTTTATGATCAGCACTCGGAGTAATTTTAAGAACACTTACTCTTCTTGCAGGGTTATTGCCAGATGCAGGAATATTCTGAACAATGTAAGGTATGTTTTCCACATCTCTGTTGATTATCTGAAAAGAATATTTTGCTGAAAGTTTATAGAATGATTTGGAAATATTTTGTACTTCGTAACCAGCAGAAAATAATTCGCGTCTCTCAAAAGGATACCGGACATCAGCAGTATTCGGAAAAACAGAAGCACCGGGAATACCAACATTATCTGCCCGAAACAACTGGTAATCAATTTTCAGTTTATGATTATCAATCGGGAAAACATTTATTGCGCCTGAGAAACTGTAATCTTCAAACTGGCTATTCTTTAATTCGCCCCTTGGTGTTTGTGTATTTAGTGCTTTTCTGTAGGAACCTGAAAGCTTTGTTGACCAAAAAGAACTTCCGCTGTAAATGGATCCGCCAAAGACAGAAAGATCATTTACCGAATTATATTCTGTTAGCACATTCCCCGAGAACGAAAAATTTTCGTACAAATGTGGTGACTTTGTGATGATGTTTACAATTCCTCCGGTTGCGCCAGAACCGTAAATTGAAGACGAAGCGCCCTTGATAACTTCTACTCTTTCAACGTCATTAAGATCCAGCATTGATAACCTTGCAGCAACATCTGTTGAAGTTGCTACTCTATTTCCATCAATTAACGTAATAATATTTTCACGGTTCAAACCTCTTATACTAACTTCTGTTCCCCAGATTCCATCGCGCAATAGTGATACTCCCGGCACATTCTGTAAAATATCCGGCAATGAAACAGAAGGTCTCATTTGAATTTCTTCTTTTCCAATTAATGATTCAGCAAAAGGGGAATTTCTTAAGTAATCTTCTGTTCGGTTTGTGCTCACAACAACTTCATCGAGTTCAATTGCAGAAGGAGTTAATGAAAAGTTTTGTTCGCTAGATGAATCAATTATTATTTCCGTCGAAGTACTTTTGTAACCAAGACTTGAAATTTTGATGTTGTACGTTCCTGAATTCAAATTGGTAATAGAATAGTAGCCTTCGATGTTTGAATAAGCAACGTAATTCAGTGAAATGAAAACCGTGGCTCCCTGTATGGGTGAATTGTTCTTCACATCAGTGATTTTACCTTTTAAAGTGAAGGGTTGTGCAGCTGCAAATTCTAATATATAAAAAAAGAACAGCAAGAACAGAGTTTTGTAAATCATCTTACGTTCAATCTAAAACTTTGAGTGCGAAAGGCAATATTCCGGAATATGCGTGAGTAGAAAAAGACATTCCTCAAATCAAATTAGTTAAAAACATTTCAATTCTCTAAAAGATAATCTACAATCTTCCCGAGATCTTTAATATTTTTATTTCCATACGGAGGCATAATTTGGTTTGGATATTTTTGTTTGTACTCTTTGAATCGTGTATCATCCATAAAATCATTCGGATTTCGAAGGTAATTGAGAAGACTTTCCTTTCCCCAGTGCTGCGATAAATTCTCTAAAGCCGGAGCCAAATTTGTTCCGGCTAGATCACTTCCGTGACAATTCGTGCATCCAAAATTTCTGACAAGTTGGTCGCCAGTTAGTTCTGTTGTGCTTTCCTCTGACATTTGATTGTTCATTTGTGAAGAGAGATCACGGGTTGGAGCCTCTTCCTTTTTTGTTGCTTTTTGAAGAATGAAAAGTAAAATAAATGCTGCTAAAAATGCAGCTACCCATATCTGTGGTTTAGTCATAAACTGTTTCTGTAAGTTCTTAAAAATTCTATTTATTGAGGTGGAAAATTATCTAAATGAGCTTTCTTAAACAATGCGAATCGGACAAGAAATAAAGCTAATTTTTCTTTGGTCTGAAGACATGTGTGCTTTGCCCAAAGAAAACTTCAGCAGCTTCCATCATAGTTTCTGATAAAGTTGGATGAGGATGGATTGTTAATTTCAAATCAGTTAAGTTGGCTCCCATTTCAATTGCAAGAACACCTTCGGCAATTAATTCACCTGCACCGGGACCACAAATTCCAATTCCTAATATTCTTTGTGAGGATGGATCAACTAATATTTTGGTCACGCCATCAGACCGATCAAGAGTTACTGCTCTACCTGATGCTGCCCAGGGAAATTTAGTGACTTCATACTCAATCTTTTTTTCTTTGGCTTGATTCTCAGTCAATCCCGCCCATGCAATTTCAGGATCTGTGAAAACGACAGCAGGAATTGCCATCGGTTCAAAAGCTGATTTATGTCCGGCAATTACTTCAACAGCAACTCGACCTTCGTGCGAAGCTTTGTGTGCAAGCATTGGCTCTCCAACAATGTCTCCGATTGCATAAATGTCCGGGTCGTCTGTTTTCAATTGATTATTTACATTGATCCAACCACGATCGTTCACCTTAACTTTTGTGTTTTCAAGTCCTAATCCTGATGTGTCCGGCCTTCTTCCAATTGACATTAAAACGTAATCGTAAATATTCTCAGTTATCTTACCTTCCTTATCTTCTATCTTAACATTTATTCCATCCTTCACTTCTTTCATCTCAACTACCTTTGAGTTGAGCATTATGCTTCCAAATTTTTCTTTTAATCTTTTTGAAAGATGAGAAACAAGGTCACGATCAGCACCGGGGAGTAATCCATCAAGCATTTCTACTACAGATACTTTTGAACCGAGTGCCTGATAAACAGAGCCAAGTTCCAATCCAATGTATCCTCCGCCAATTACAAGTAAAGATTTTGGAATTACAGGAAGATCGAGTGCCGATGTTGAGTTAAGTAATCTTTTGCTTCCAATATTCAACGATGGAATTGTTGCAATTCGTGAACCAGTTGCAATTACTATTTTATCGAAAGCAAGCTCTTCCTCACTTCCACCTGTTTTTTTGATAAGAAGTGTTGTAGAATTTTTAAAAGTCGCAATTCCCTGAACAAAATTTACTTTTCTGAATTTTGCAACTGAACCAACTCCACCAGTTAATTTTTCAACGACGCCATTTTTCCATTCACGAAGTTTATCAAGATCTATTTTGGGTTTGCCAAATTCAATTCCCCAATTCTTTGCATGTTCCGTTTCATCAAGAAGTTTTGCAACGTGCAGCAATGCTTTGGAAGGAATGCATCCGCGGTAAAGACAAACACCACCGGGATTTTTTTCTTTGTCAATTAAAGTGACATCCATTCCAAGATCGGCAGCGAGAAATGCTGCAGCATATCCGCCAGGTCCGGCACCGATTACTGCTATATTTATTTTGTCAGACATTTTGCTTTAAGTGTATTGTTGTATTGCTAAATTGTTTTATTGTTATTCTCGTCATAAGCACTATAACAATGCAACAATAAAACAATTAAATTTAATTACATAAATATTTTCAAAGGCTCTTCAAGTGCTTCGCAAACCCATCGTAAAAATCTTGCAGCATCTGCTCCATCAATTATCCGATGATCATAAGAAAGTGAAAGCGGCAACATAAGTCGCGGTTCAAACTTTCCTTCTTTATTATAAACAGGTTCGTAATTTCCGCGCGACACCCCAAGTATTGCAACTTCGGGTGAGTTTACAATCGGTGTGAAGTATGTCCCACCAATTCCACCAAGATTTGTAATCGTAAAACATCCTCCCTGCATTTCATCGAGTGAAAGCTTTTTGTTGCGTGCCTTTTCAGCAAGGTTGTTAAGCTCAACAGAAATCTCAATTAAATTTTTATTGTCAGCATTTTTGATTACAGGAACTAACAAACCATACTCTGTATCAACTGCAAGTCCAATGTTAATATACTTTTTATAGATGACTTCCTTTTTATCCATATCAATGCTGCTGTTGAACTGAGGAAATTTCTTCATTCCTTCAGCAATTATTTTAATTAGGATGCCCGTTACAGTGAGCTTGGCACCATGTTCTTCAACCTTTTTGCTGAGTTCTTTTCTGTCTTTTTCAAACTCTGTAATATCCGTTTTATCAAATTGAGTAACGTGAGGAATAACAGTCCAGGCATAGCTAAGATGAGTTGCTGTCTTCTCGCGAATTTTACTCATTGCAACCCGTTCAATCTTACCATATTTGCTGAAATCTGGCAAGGTTTCTTTCTTTATTCCAAGTCCTATGCTCTCGCCTTTGGCTTGCATCGCTCTCTTCACATAACCTTTTACATCGTCCATCGAAATTCTTCCATCTTCACCAGAACCTGGAACTTTATTTATATCAACACCAAGTTCTCGTGCAATTCTTCTTACAGATGGAGCCGCAGGTGCCGAGCCTCTCATAATCGGTGGCTGATGATCACGCTCGCCTGGTTTCATTTCTTCTACTTCACCATCACGATCCTCAGATTTCTGTTCAGCTTTATCTTCTTTTGCCGGTTCATCTTTTTTCTCTTTTACCTCATCTGATTTCTTTTTCTCAACCGGCGCAACTGAAGTTGATTCAACTTTAATCAGAATATCACCAACTTTTACTTTATCGCCGGTCTTTACATTTACTTCAACAATTTTTCCTTCAACTGAGGAGGGAACTTCGATAGTAGCTTTGTCCGTTTCAATTTCAATTACTCCCTGATCTTTTGAAATTGTATCGCCTTTTTTCACAAGAACATTTATTACATCTGCAGATTCAATATTCTCTCCGAGGTCAGGAACTTTAAATTCAACAATTTGCCCTGGGCCAGACTGATCAGTTTCTTCAACTTCTTTTTTACTTTGAGATTTTGCCTCAGCCTTGGTCTCCTCCTTCGATTCTTTCTTCGCTTCGGTTTTCAATTCAGTCTTCGTCTCAGCCTCGGTCTTTGCTTCCGTTTTACCGCCTTCATCAACTTTGATGATCGTTTGTCCGACTTTTACAGAATCACCTGATTTAACAAGCACTTCAGTTATTTTGCCGGAAACATTCGAAGGAACTTCAATCGTTGCTTTATCAGTTTCAATTTCGATTATTGACTGTTCTTTTTCTATTTGATCACCGGCTTTGACAAGCACGTTTATGATGTCAGCTGATTCTATATTTTCACCAAGTTCAGGTAGTTTAAATTCTGTTGCCATTTATTCGTTTATTTCAATTAATATTGTCCCGACCTTTAGGTCGGGGGAAATTATTTAGAGAACTTATCCGGGCTTTAGCCCATATTGACTTTTAATTTGGCTAAAGCCAATTTATAGCTTGTCTCTTCAACCACGAGCTAAAGCTCGTGGCTATTTAGAAATTTGCTAAGAGATCATCGGATTTAATTTATCCGGATTAATTTCAAGATCTTTCTTTGCTTTTTGAAGAACTGTATCTTTTATTTTTCCTTCTTTGGCTAATGCACCAAGAGTTGCATAAACAACATGTCTGTAATCAACTTCGAAGAAATCCCGAAGAGCTTTTCTTGATCCACTTCTTCCGTAACCATCTGTTCCCAAAGAATAAAGCGTACGCGGGAACCATTTTGAAATAGAGTCAGGAAGTGCTTTTACATAATCTGAAGAAGCAACGAAAACACCTTCTTCTTTTGAAAGAGTTTTAGTTATATAAGCCTCTCTTTGCTTCTTATCAGAATTCAACATATTCCATCGCTCAACTTCTAGAGCGTCTCTTCTTAATTCCTTGTAGCTTGTGACACTCCAAACATCTGCAGCGACTTTATAATCCTTTTCGAGAATTTCCTGAGCCTGAAGAACCTGATTAAGAATTGTTCCACTTCCGAAAAGTTGTGCTTTAGCATCTGGTTTTTTCATACCGGAAGATTTGAATTTGTACATTCCTTTTAAAATACCTTCCTCTGCACCTTTGGGCATTTCAGGCATTGCATAATTCTCATTCATTACAGTTATGTAGTAGTAAATGTTTTCCTGATCCTCGAACATTCTCTTAATTCCATCACGAATAATAACTGCAAGCTCAAATGCAAAAGCAGGATCGTATGCAACCATATTTGGTATTGCATATGCAAGCAGATGGCTATGTCCATCCTGATGCTGCAATCCTTCTCCGTTCAGAGTTGTTCTTCCTGCTGTGCCGCCGATTAAAAATCCTTTTGCCCCAACATCACCAGCAGCCCAGGCAAGATCGCCGACTCTCTGTAATCCAAACATCGAGTAATAAATAAAGAACGGAATCATATTCAATCCGTGAGTTGCGTAAGCTGTACCTGCAGCAATGAATGATGACATCGAACCGGCTTCTGTAATTCCTTCTTCGAGTATCTGTCCGTTCTTTACTTCTTTGTAATATAGTAGACTGTCCCTGTCAACCGGTTCGTACAACTGTCCAGCGTGCGCATAAATTCCGACCTGCCTGAAGAGAGATTCCATTCCAAAAGTTCTTGCTTCATCAGGAACAATCGGAACAATATTTTTTCCAACTTCTGCATCTTTTAAAAGCTTTGCCAGAATTCTTACAAACACCATAGTTGTAGAAACTTCTCTTCCTTCGGTTCCTTTATAAAATTCTTCAAAGACTGATTCATCAGGAGTCTTGATCGGTTTCAAATCAGTTTTTCTCGTAGGAACATATCCGCCTAACGCCTGTCTTCTTTCCTTCAGGTATTTAACTTCATGACTATCTTCATCAGGTTTGAAGAAAGGATCGTTATGAATTTGTTCATCAGAAATAGGAATACCAAAACGAGCACGGAACTCTTTCATCTCATCTTCATTTAATTTTTTCTGCTGGTGAGTTATGTTCTTACCTTCACCACTTTCACCGAGTCCGTAACCTTTAACTGTCTTTGCAAGAATCACAGTTGGTTTCCCTTTGTGATTTACTGCGGCATTGTATGCAGCAAAAACTTTTTCAGGATCGTGTCCACCTCTGCGCATTTTACTGAGTTGTTCATCAGTCATATCATTAACCATATCTTTTAACTCTTCATCAACTCCAAAGAAATGTTCGCGGATATAAGCGCCACCTTCAACCGTATACTTTTGATACTGACCGTCAACAACTTCTCCCATTCGTTTGATGAGTTTTCCATCATTATCTTTTTCAAGAAGCGGATCCCAATCATCGCCCCATATAACTTTTACTACGTTCCAACCAGCACCACGGAAAGCAGCTTCAAGTTCCTGAATAATTTTTCCGTTACCACGAACAGGTCCGTCAAGTCTTTGCAGATTACAGTTGATAACAAAAATTAAATTATCAAGCTGCTCTCTTGAAGCAAGAGTAATTGCACCGAGAGTTTCAGGTTCATCTGTTTCGCCATCACCTAAGAAATGCCCAGACTTTACTTCCGGTATCTTTCTTTAAACCACGATCTTCAAGATAACGATTAAATCTTGCCTGGTAAATTGCCGTGATCGGTCCAAGTCCCATTGACACTGTTGGGAATTCCCAGAATTCAGGCATCAGCCACGGATGAGGATAAGAAGAAAGTCCACCGCCTTTTGCAAATTCTCTTCTGAAGTTTTTTAGTTTCTCTTTTGAAATTCTTCCTTCGAGAAATGCACGAGCATAAATTCCCGGTGATGCGTGTCCCTGGAAATAAATCTGATCTCCATCGTAACCTTCGCCTTTACCTTTGAAGAAGTGATTGAAGCCTATTTCATACAAAGTTGCAGCACTTGCATAAGTAGAAATGTGTCCGCCGATTCCTTCTTCCATCTTGTTTGCTTTTACAACCATCGCCATTGCGTTCCAGCGGATGAGAGATTTTATTCTTCTTTCAATTTCTCTGTTCCCCGGAAAAGGCGGTTGCTTTTCTCTTGGAATTGTATTTATATATGGAGTGTTTGCCGAGAAGGGGATATGAACACCAGCCTTGTGTGCGCGTATTTGCAACTGCTGAAGTAACTCTCTTACTCTTTCCGGTCCGCCGTGTTCCAAAACATAATCAAGCGAGTAAAGCCACTCACTTGTTTCTTGTTCTTCAATTTCAGGATTTCGTTTATAATCCTTAGCCATAAATTTCCTTAGTTATCTCTAAAAAATGTTAGAATTCTGCTTAAAAAGAGAAATTTGCTGAATGTTTTAGTCAGAAATTGAGGCGTCAAATTAATTGATTAACGAGTGAAATACAAGGTAGTGGGAGCAATTAAAAACTAACAATTAAAAATGAAAAATTAGAATTAACCAATCTTACTGTAATGTGACTTTCAAATTTATATTACTTAAGTTTCTGGTGAGTTTAATTTTAATATGGGGTAAAATTATGCGCACCCTTAAAATATCTCTCCTGGTTTTTATTCATTTCGATTAGTGTGTCTGCACAAGAAGCAGAAATTAGGTACAATCCTCTTTGTTCAGATAGGAGTGTGTTCGTTGTAGATGATTTTGAATCAGTAATTGAGTTTAAGTGTTATGAGATAGAAAGTGATACAGGAAACAATTTTGTATTATTAAATATGATAAGAAATTTTTCAAATCAAGATTTTATTTGGGAGCTAACAGCATATAGGATTTATAATGGAAATGAGCAATTCAAACCCATTGGATATCAAATTATTTCGAGTATAGATAATTTAGAAAATTCATTGCCGAAAATATCAATCATTGATCCAATAAAAGATATTGAAGTAAAAAGTAATTCTGTGCTTTCGTTTTTAATGTTGTTTAGCAAATCGGTAGACAGTGATATATATAAATCAATTTTGGATGAAGTGCAGGCTGATCTAATAGTAGAAACAGCAAGTTTAAGAAATCAGCAAAATGAGAAATATATTTTTCGATTGATTTACCTTACAGAGGCAGACTAGAAAGCTATGATATGCTTAGCAATGTAATTGCAACCTACATCAACGAAGATAAACCTGCGGGTGAATATGAAGTTGAGTTCAATGGAAGTAATCTTTCAAGTGGAGTTTATCTTTATAGATTAACTGCCGGAGAATTCATTGAAACAAAAAAAATAGTTTTGTTAAAATAAAATTTTGAAAACCATCCACCCTCTCCTTTGGAGAGGGACGGGGTGAGGCTTCCCAAGCGGGATTTATTTTTATCAGATCAAGGCAGGACAATATTCAGAAACGAGGAAAATGGTATTGCTTAAGTCAGGTCAGAAGAAAGAAGTTAGAATTTAGAAGAAGGGCGAGTCGGTGACTCGCCTTTTTTTATTTGCTGCAATGATTTAAGATCACAAATTGTGACCTCAAGTTAAAAGAATAACTTGGTTTGATTTCAAGGTAGAACTTTTCACTTTACCCTATTAAAGATTTGGTTCTAATGTTCTGCCAATATATATTATTGGCAGTAAAATAGAACATTATATAAAATGAAAGAAATTATATCATATATCTCAAAAAACGGTGGTTTTGCTACTATGAAAGAACTGAAAGAAGAAAACTTTCACACAAGAGACATTGCAAAACTTGTTAAGGAAAATATAATAGTAAAAATTAAACCGGGGGTTTATCGTCTGGCTGATTACAGTTTTTTTAAGAATGTAAATGTTAGTCTTATTACCGTTTGCCGGGCAGAACCTCAGGCTGTTATCTGCCTTATATCAGCAATGGATTATTATGAAATGACAGATTTCAATCCTTCGGAAATTTACTATGCAATACCACATTCACAAAAGAGTAAAAGTATAATTTATCCGCCGGTAAAAACATTTTACTTCAGAGAAAGATTTTATAGTCCGGGCATTGAAATCATTAAAACAAAGTATGGTGAACTGAAAGTTTACAATAAAGAAAAAACGGTTTGCGATATGTTTAGATATCGGAATAAATTTGGAGAGGAACTTGCAATGCAGGCTCTTAAAAATTATCTGGAGCAAAAAAAGAAAAGTATTGCTTCGCTTATAAAGTATGCTGAAATATGCCAGGTTAAAACAGTCATAACGCCAATTCTTAAAGGCCTGATGGCTTAATGAAAAAAGAAACTAAAAATATAGCTGTATCAGTCAGAAACAGATTGCTGAATATTTCTAACGAAACTAATAGAGATTATAATGCAATTTTGCGTCAGTATTTTCAGGAACGTTTTCTCTATAGAATTTCAATTTCGCCTTATAGATCACAATTCATTCTAAAAGGTGCATTCCTGTTGATGACGAATAAAATTTCTAAATTCCGTCCAACGAAGGATATAGATTTTCTCGGCATTTCTGTGTCGAGTGAGATTGGGGTTTGCGCAGGTATAATTAAAGAAATTGCTTCGACAAATAGTGATGATGGTGTTGAGTTTATTGCGGATAATATAGAAGGTAAAAAAATTAAAGAGGGTGCAGATTTTGATGGCGTGAGAATTAAGGTGCCATATAAGATGGACACAATTGAAGGTTATTTTTCAATTGATATTGGTTTTGGAGACAAAATTACTAACGGACCTTTTGAGATTGATTATCCCACTCTTCTTGATTTTCCTTCGCCTAAAATATTTGTTTATTCATTTGATTCAGCGGTCGCTGAGAAATTTGAAGCGATTGTAAAACTGAATTTTATTACGAGCAGGATGAAAGATTTCTATGACCTCAACTTTATTGCCGAGAATAATTCTTTTATTAGAAACACGCTTAAAAAAGCTATTAGCGAAACTTTCGAGAATCGAGGAACTGATTTTGATGATAGACAAATCATCTTCGATGAGGTTTTCAAAAATAATCAGCAAAAACAAACTCAGTGGGTATCATTTATTCGACTGAATAAACTGAATTTGAAAATTAGCTTCTATGAGACTGTGTCTAAAATCCAATCATTCATTGAGCCCATATTTGATGAAGGAACTAAAGACAACTGGAATCCCAAGAAGTGGGAGTGGGAGTAAGATCCCGAAATAAACCTATCTACTGACAGGTGGAGTCGGGATGACACTCACAGCAAATTACTTGCAAGCTCAGCCAACTCGCTACGTTCACCTTTTTCAAGATTTATGTGTGCATACAATCTTTGACCTTTAAAGCGATCAATCAAATAAGACAAACCATTCGATTGTCCATCAAGATATGGATGATCTATCTGGTAAATGTCTCCAGTAAACACAAGCTTTGATCCTTCACCTGCACGAGTGATGATAGTTTTAATTTCGTGCGGAGTTAAATTCTGTGCTTCATCAACTATAAAGAAAATTCTCTGCAAGCTTCTTCCGCGAATATACGAGCAACGGTTCGATGACAAGCTTTTCTTCTTTGATTAATGAATCAATCAATTGATGATTTTTATCAGCTTCGGGAAATTGGTCCTGTATTACTTTTAAATTATCCCACAGCGGAGTCATATAAGGTGCAAGTTTGCTTTCAACATCTCCCGGAAGGAAACCAATATCTTTATTGCTAAGTGGAACAATCGGGCGTGCAACAAAAATTTGCCTGTAATGTTTCCTAACGTGCAGTGCACTTGCAAGAGCCAGCAGGGTCTTTCCTGTTCCAGCTTTTCCGGTTAACGATACTAATTGAATGTTGTTATTCGAGAGTGCGTCAACAGCAAAAGTCTGTTCAGCATTTCTGGGATTGATTCCATAAATTACATTCTTATCAACTTTGCGAAGGTGTTCCTTATTTTGATCAAGGTTTGCAAGCACAGACCGATTGCCATTTCGAAGAATAAAATATTTGTTGGCTAGGGCTTCGCCGTTCAATCTTTCCAGAAGAGGTTTTGCTTGAACTTCAAATGGAGGCTGGAAGAGTTCAATTATTTTATCATCATCAAAGTCTTCAATTACTTGTTTACCGCTGTAAAGCTCTTCAATACTTCCGATTCTATCAGTCGTATAATCTTCAGCAAGAATGCCAAGTGCTTTGGCTTTCATCCGGAGGTTGACATCTTTAGTTACGAGGATGACTGTGTTTGAATCTTTGTATTTTTTTTGCCATTCAAGTGCTGTTCCAAGTATTCGATGATCGGGAGTGTCTTCTTTGAAGACTTCACGGATTTCTTGTGAAAGTCCACGTGAAATTGCAATTCGTAATTGCCCGCGACCATCACCCATTGAGACACCACCGTTAAAAATATCCTGTCCGGTAACGAATCGAGTGTGCGTGAGAATTCTCTTGCGTTAAGATTTATTACCTGGCTACCTCTTTTAAACTGATCAAGTTCTTCTAAAACAGTGAGTGGAATTACAACATCATTCTCCTGAAACTGATTTATACAGGATGAATCGTGAAGAATTACGTTTGTATCGAGAATAAAAATCTTTGGTTTTTTACTCATTTAGATTGAATGTGATGGTTTAAATAGAGTTTACGGATAGTAGTCTCAGTGAATGCAGAAATCAATAGTAGAACTAATGAGAGTATCTTCAAAAAATATCTCTTAATTATGAACGGATTAATCTTCACTGCAATAATAACAAATCTTGAATTAAATACCAGTGAGATGAAATTAAAAAAAATATTGAGGAAGTTTGCTCGAAGATAATTGGATAAGAAAACAACACGACTTATATTTACTGAAATTTTTTTAAGGAATAGTGAAAATAAAAAATAAAATTTTGATCAAAATTGTCTTGAATAAGAGTTATTTTAAATCAGCCCCTCAATGAGTGGCTATTTTTTTGTCTGAACGAAATGACTGAAATACAAAAAGCGAAATTAATTTTAGAAGATGGTTCTGAGTTTGAAGGAATCAGTTTCGGTTATGAAGGTAACACGAATGGTGAAGTTGTTTTTAATACTGGTATGGTCGGCTATCCTGAAACACTAACCGATCCTTCTTACCGTGGACAAATTCTTGTTTGCACATATCCGCTAATTGGAAATTATGGAGTACCTGATGGAGAAAAATCAAATGGAATTTCAAAAAATTTTGAATCTGATTCAATTCACGTTCGTGGTTTAATAGTTTCAAATTATTCAAAAGAATTCTCTCACTGGAGCGCAAAAAAATCTTTAGGCGATTGGCTGAAGGAAGAAAAAATTCCTGCGATAACTGGAATTGATACTCGTATGCTGACAAGGAAACTCCGTGATAAAGGAACAATGCTCGGTAAGATTATCATTGAAGAAAAATCGAAGTCAGATTATTCAGATCCGAATAAATCAGATCTTGTTAGAGAAGTCTCAGTAAAAGAACCGGTTGAGTATTCTGCCGGAAGTAAAAAAATTATTCTCGTGGATTGCGGAACTAAGAATAATATCATCCGTGCTTTTCTAGGCAGAAATATTTCTGTAATTCGTGTTCCTTACGATTATGATTTTACAACAATTAAAGCAAATGGAATAATGCTTTCAAACGGTCCCGGTGATCCGAAGATGAACGTTGCTACAATTGAACACACAAAAAAAGCAATGGAAGCAAATATTCCAATACTTGGAATTTGTCTGGGTTCCCAGATACTTGCACTTGCCGCTGGTGCAGATACTTATAAACTAAAATATGGACATCGGGGACATAACCAGCCTTGTAATGAAA
>CAVORE010000010.1:0-122964 GCA_963698525.1 uncultured Ignavibacteriaceae bacterium
TCAGCATCAGGATTTGACCAAACTAAATTGCCATTCGAATCGACTTTGATAAATGAAGAACCAAATGAATTTGGGTTCGGGAAACCACAAACCACTGGTTGATTATCACTTTTTCCAACTTCCACTCTGAAGCCAGCGAGATTATAAACATTTGACCAGATCAAACTTCCGGTTGGTGAAACCTTTTTTATTTCTGTTCCTCCATTCATAACATATTCGCCATGAACAAGGTAAGTATTTCCGAAATCATCACCTTCACAATCACCAATTGTAAGACTCGAAACAGGGTAACTTGCAGATATGATTTCCATTCAAATCAATTTTTGCGTAACCGTTTATACTTCCGAAGATAGCTCTGCCAGTAATTACAATAGCATTATCAGGTGTGAATTTGAAATTAATTGGTGCACCAATTCCATTTGCGTCATAGTATGTCCCATACAGTTGAACCATCTGGTGCGAACTTTTTCACCTTTGTAACATAAACCGGGGTTCCGCTTCCCATTCCTAATACGTAAATGTTATTATTATCATCGACCAAACACTTCTTTGTATATGATCCATCAAATGAAGTCTCGTATACATTTCTCCAAATTAAACTTCCAGCAAATCAAATTTCATAAGTATACTTGCAGCCTCTACTGGATTCGAGTAACCCGACATCAATGTTCCCGAAACCAGAATGTTTCATATAGATTATCAGTTGCTACCAGGTTGCTTTTTCCCACTTTGAATTATCAGTTTGGTCAAATTTCTCCTGCCAAATAAATACTCCATCTGAGTTTCGCTTGGTAAGATATATATCGCCAGCAGGATTGTATTCGTAATAAACCGTGTAAACATTATTATTTGAATCAACAGCAATGGATACTCCAGCAGTATTTTGTAACCATTGTACATTTACTTGTGCATGTGAGACCGTCACAATTATAAAGAGAATATAGCTTATTATTTTTTTCATATTGATTTCCAACTATTTTTAATTTAGTTACTGAGAAAACATTTGGCACTATTTTAATAAAATCATTTTCTTTACAGAGACGAACTTATCCGTTCTCAATTCATAGATATACATTCCTGTTGCTACGTTTTGTGCATTCCATTGATAACTGTATTTACCTGCCGTCAATGATGTGTTAACCAGTTCTGCTACCTTCTCACCTAATGCGTTGTAGATCGAGAGTTTTTACATTTGCCACATCTTCAGGCAATGAGAACTCGATCATCGTGCCTGGGTTGAATGGGTTCGGATAGTTCTGCTCTAATGCATATTCTGCAGGAATAAGCTCACCTGATACCATCAGCTTCTGGATTGTTGCATCACTGATGACAACATCTTCACCTGACTTCAGGTTGAGGTGTTTAACATCTTTCCACTTTCATCCATCAATCTGATATCCATTCCTTCTACTCTTACTTTTATTGGATAGGTTATTCCATTCATATCTATTGCCTTTATCGAACTGTTGATATCTTCTGCTATCCTTCCACTGCTGAACCTGATGTCAAACATTTCCGCCGGTGGTGCCGGTGGTAAGTCATACTGACTTAAGTCTACCTGTCCTTTTACTGCATACAATGTGTAGCTTATGCCTGTTGCATCTGTCAGTATTATTTTTCCCCGATCCTCAACAAAGTATTCTACCGGCTTTCCGCCTTTTGTTAATGTTTCAGGAATTATTATCTGTCCTGCTGCATTTAGTTTTATCCAGTAGCCATATCCAGGATTTAGTGTTGTTGCTACCTGATATCCACCTGAGTAGGCATATATCGGTCCACTTTGTAACCCTGGAGGATTTGTTGTTACGTTGGCTGCGGTTACAAACCAGTTCATATCCACCAAACAGATTCCATCCTGATGCTGCGTGGTTAACTGTGCGTGAGGTAACTTCTGTATTCCGCCTGCTGGCCACTCGTCACCGGTGTTGTATGCTGCTGGCTCCTGAATGTTTTATTCAGTATCCTGTTCCTGGTGGTACCGCATCGGTTACAGTTTGATATCCGCCAGCATATTTGAATACGTTTGCCCCTGGATCTCTGAATGCCCACCAGGTATTTACATTTTGATTTGTTGGATGTAATCCAGGTATTGATACCATATTCCAGCCATTAGCAACGTTAACAGTTAGCTGAAAAGTTGTTATAGGTGAGGTTTCTACAGTTAACACAGCAATTCCTCTGCTCACTGCGCTTATCCATAGCTCATATCCATTTTGAATATTTTTAACTTCGATATCATAAATCTGTGCGTGAGGAAGTCCGCCCGTTTGCTGCTGAGGAAAAATTCCGAAGTTCGTTCCATCAAACCAGCATAATCCATAAGTGGATGTATTCGTACTTTGAAAATTTGTAAACCAGACTCTTCCATCTGGTGAGACTGCAAATGGAGATATGTTGTCACCCGGGGTTAATGAATTCGATGGAGAATAAAATTGATATGTACCTAATTCAGCGTTGAGCTTAAAAAGACCTTTATTGCTTCCTACCCAAGCAACTCCATTCAATCCTGCAGCGACTGTAGTAAGCAGATCACTTTGTGGATCAAGTTCAGGAAAATCTGTGTTATATCTTGTGAAGTTGTATGAGCCGTCCGTACGTAATGCCTGAAATCCGGAACTTGCCCAGATTGTTCCCGGTCTTGATGGATCTTTGCAAATCCTGTAACCCCAGCCATCGAATGGAACAGAAGTCCAAGAGTTATTGGCATCATTATAATATTTAAGATTATAATATTCACCAAGGCTCCATAACCTATTTTGTGAATCTTCAACAACACCTTCGGAGCGATCATTGGGATAATTTAATGAAGTATAGTTGCTGCCATTCCAGGCATACAAATAATTGAACATTGGATTAATAATGATGTTGCCATTGGAAGGACGATAGTAAATAGCTTCAGTATTGTCAGTAGGAAATGGAAATGGATAACCAAGTCCATAAGTGTATTGATTGAAACCAATCCATCTGGTTCCATCAAATTTTTGGAAGCCGCCATAACCAGGGCCAGCATTCCCTGTCATCCAGACATTTCCCTGATCATCAACTGAAATATCGTCAACGAAATAATCAATCTGTGATGAGTTTGTAATCCGATATCTTTGCCATGTACCAGTCTGAGCATCTCGCTTTGCTGCACCCCCAACTCCTGTTGCCCAGATATTTCCATTTTCATCTATATCTATACCATAAGAAAATGCTCCATCTTTCCACGCACCAAGATTTTGCCATGAAGTTCCGTTAAATTTCCAGACAATACTGTTTCCATCAATTAGTAGAGCTTGATTGTTTCCGTAAGCTTTAAACGACCAAATGTCATTTATCAAGGATGTCACGGGCGGTTGTATTGGCGTAACCCAGCTGCCAGATTGAGTTTTATAATCAAGTGAATAAATTCCAGGTGTAGCAATTCTTATTGCCCATAAATTTTGCAGGTCGTCAACACAATCGTTACCGGGCAGCTTAAGAACATCACCTGGGTTACCGTTGTTCGGTAGCTGAGTAAACAATTGTGTATCGCTGTCAAAAACAACAACTATAGATTCGTAACTAGCCCATACCAGGTAACCACCATTGGGTTTTGTCTGGATGGAAACATTAATTAAAAATGGAATAAGCGGTGGCCAGTTATTTGCGATGGTCCCATAACCCCAGTAACGCCAAACATTAGTGTTTGGATTATAGTTTACAAGTCCTCCCTCACCCCAGGTAACAGAAATTACAGCAATCCAAACAGAACCATCAGGTGCAATTGCAAGATCTCTGCTTCTGCCGCCAGGATGGATTGAGTTGTTTGCACCCCAAAATTCCAATGAGCTGCCTCCGATTGCAGGATTAAATTTTAACAAACCTCGCCAGGTAGCC
This sequence comes from uncultured Ignavibacteriaceae bacterium, assembly GCA_963698525.1. Lineage (GTDB taxonomy): Bacteria > Bacteroidota > Ignavibacteria > Ignavibacteriales > Ignavibacteriaceae > IGN2. The sequence continues at coordinate 3,862 of CAVORE010000010.1, forward strand.
ATCCATAAAATTCCATTCGCATCTTCTTCAATATCACTTATTCGTGATGAACCAACATCGTTGATGCTTCCGATAACAGGGTAATCAACATTAGAATAATTTATCCATCTGTTCTCAGCTTGAATATATTTTGCAAAGCCGCCTTCTTCCCAGCCCGGAGTGTAACCTGCGATATATGGATCTCCATCGTTGTCAATCCAGATACCTTCAACATAATCACCCTGTATGCCTGTGTTTCCGGTATTGTAATAACGCCAGGAATATTGCTGCGATAGTAACGTATCTGAGCAAATGCTTAGGAAGAAAATAAATGAAAGAATATATTGTTTCATGTCGATTCCTTTTTTTTAGGTATATAAAATTATAAAGTATGAATAAAGTAAAATGCGATTTATAATTTTCAATAGTAATATTTAATGCTTCTCTCGTTGGATGCTCTAACTCCAGACCTGATTCTCACTTAAGTAATATCATTTTCTTAACTTCCCTGAAATTATCAGTCTCTATTGAGTAGAAGTAAGCACCGCTCGAAAGATTAACCGCATTGAAATTAACTTCATAAGTTCCCGGTTGTTTTACTTCATTCAATAAAGTAGCTACTTCAGAACCAACGGTGTTATAAACTTTAATAATTGTATTACTACGCTCAGGTACTGAGTATTTAATTGTTGTTGAAGGATTAAATGGATTGGGATAATTCTGCTCAAGTAGCTAGAGAATTTGGCAATATATTATTTTCATTCTCTACATTAGTAGGTGGCGTATAGTTCGTAACAATTACCCCAAGGTTTCCAACCGCCCAGGCGTTTGCGCCATCAACTGAATGGATTGAATTTAAATCCTGTCCAGTCTGTGATTGTATTACAATCCAATTCAAACCAGCATTGGTTGTTGAGTATAAAGTCCCAGCACCACCAACGACCCATCCTTCATTTTGATTCACGAAGTGAAGTCCATTCAATCCAACCTGTATTCCTGTAGAACGAGAAGTCCAGTTAGCTCCACCGTTACTTGTATACATAAAGAATGAATTACTTCCGCAAGCAAATCCAATTGATCCATCAATAAACTGAATATCTTTAATGTCATCAGTAGCAGGATTGCTCATAGGTACTGAATGTTGCTCCACCATTGCTCGAATAAAGCATCAATCCATTTCTTGCTCCAACCCAAATATTCTGGTCAACAGCAGTAACAGACAAAAGTCTTTCAGTTGTACCTGCATTGAGTGTTGTCCAGGTATTCCCATCATCGGTCGATTTAACGGCGGCTCCGTCATCTCCAACAGCATAAAAAGTTGAACCACCTGCAAATCCAGCACCTCTTAATTGTAATGAAGTGCCGCTGCTTTTTGCGATCCAATTTGTTCCGCCATTGGTGGTCGCAAAAACTGTTCCGTTATCTCCAACGACGATTCCGGTACTCCCATCCTTAAATACAATCTGATGAAGATCAGCTCCGGTCAGTGTCAAAAGTGACCAGGTAGTTCCTGCATTAGTTGTATGAAGCATTGAGCCCGCATCTCCACACGCCCAGCCTTCAGTTGGACTGATCATCTGTATTCCTTTTAATTGATTGCTCTGATTTGAATTTTGAAGATACCAATTTTGAGCAAAGGTCAATGATGTGATCATTACAGAAATTATAATCGTCACTGCGATTCTGGCGAAGTTAAAGTTTTTCATTTTTTTCTCCATGGATTTGTTTATAATATGTTATTAATTATTTAAAGCTCCACTATCAATCCACTTAGCAATTGAATCAATTACAGCTGCTGAAAGAGGATCTCTGTTTAATGGCATTCTTGGTGAAACTTCACCTTTAAGAATTTTGATGAGCAAACTATTTGAGCTGCTATCTGGAACAACTCTTTTAAATGCAGGAAAATTTTCTCCCTGAACATTTACGAGTTCTGCAAAAGCATTGCCTTCGGTTAAAAGTAGCCCTGCTTGAGTGTTTGTTGAACCATGGCAACCCGAAAGAGCACAGCTTTGTGTGAATACTTTGGCTTGTATGTCGCTCAACTTGGCCGCAGGAGCCGAATCAGTAGGCGTTGGTTCTGTTGTGTTTTCTTCCGAACAGCCTGGAATTAAAATTAGGCTGAAAGCCAGTAATAAGAATAATAGGTTGATTTTTTTCATTTTTTTCCTTCTAGTGTCATAACACATAAATAGTATTTGGTTTTAATTAATAGTGACATAGGTTTCTATATTTAAAAAGCGAGGAGGGAATAATTCAAATTAGAATCATTCCCTCAATTATTATTATTAGACCTGATCGAAGCTTTTAGAAAAGCGAATTAGTTCTTAAGACTCATTTTTTCAACATTTACTTTTTTATCTGTTGAAACTCCGATTAGATTGTAAGCAGGGCACCAGCCAATGAATGCAGTAAATAATGGAACTATTCCAACTAAACCCCACCAGCTCTGGCTGTAAATACCAAAAGCAATTATTGCTACACCAAGAATTATCCTGATGACCTTATCTGCGCTTCCAACGTTCTTTTTCATTTTAGTTCTCCATTAGTTATTAATTGTGAATTTATTGTTGGAACAAAACTAATGAGCTAAAGATGGGAAGTATGTGACAATGTCACAGATAAGTTATTTTTTTTGAAGTGCTTTTAATTTAACAATATCAAGAACCTTTATTGATCCGCGCGAAATTTGAATAATTCCTCTTGCCTCAAAATCTTTAAATATTCTGCTTACAACTTCACGTGAAGTGCCGATATCTCTTGCAAGGTCATTGTGCGTTAATTCTAAAAGGTTTCCTTTTTCACTTAATAGATGCATAAGCTTTTCGGCTATTCTAATATCAACACTCTTAAATGCTATTTCTTCAACGGTTGTTATAACGTCAGACAATCTTTCTGATACAAGATTAAAAACATATTCCTGCCATACCGGATATTTACTTACCCACTCTTTAAACAAATTTGCAGGTAAGCTTAAAACTTCTGAATCCAACTCCGCTACCGCAATTGCAGGAAAAGACTTCTGGGAGAGTATGCACGATGCAGTGAGAATACATGAACCGCCTTCATTTATTCTATAGAGAGTAATTTCTCTTCCGGATGATCCAACTTTATAGACTCTAATAACTCCCTTCAGAAGAAATGAAAAATAATTACACGTATCTCCTTCCACCGAAATTATTTTATTTGGCGGGATCTTTTGATGAAGCGAAGCAGAAAAAAAATCATCAATCTCTTTAAATGATTCTTTTGTCAGGAACGGTAATAGTTCCAGAAATTTATCTTTAATTAAAATTTTCCTTACGTCTTCCATTTTAGTTTTTAATGAAAAATGGCTCGATGTGAACTAAGACATCGCTTATGTTTGAGTATTCTTTTATCAACTCGTCTTTTACTTTGTGGGCTATTTCGTGTCCTTTGAATACGGGAAGCTGCGCATCAACCAGAACATGAATATCAACGAAATAATCAAAACCCATTTTTCTCACAAAACATTTATCAATTCCCAAAACGTTCTCAACCTTTCCGGCAACATCTCTAACTTTTTGAACAGTTTGCACTGGAGGAGCAGTATCAAGGAGTTCAAACAACGCAGGTTTAAATATCTTGTATGCATTAATTATTATTATAACTGAAGCAAAAAGGGCAGCAAAATCATCCGCTGACTCATATCCTTCACCACCAAGTAATGCGATTGAGATACCGATAAAGGCTGCCGCAGAAGTTATTGCATCACTGCGATGATGCCATGCATCGCTTTTTACTGCAATGCTATTAACACTCGTACCGACTTTAATCACAAATCTGAATAAGCTCTCTTTTATTACAATAACTAACACCAGAACTATAAGTGTAAATGAGGCGGGGGCATGATGCGGAGTAATTATTTCATAAAGGCTTTGAACAATAATGATGATGGCTGCAACAAAAATTCCTAACGAAACTGCAACTCCGGCAAATGGTTCGGCTTTTCCATGACCGTATGGATGATCTTCATCTGCGGGTTTGGCAGCAAAATATAAACCTGTAAGTACGATTGATGAAGTGAAGATGTCTGTGAGGGACTCAATACCGTCAGCAATTAGTGCGTACGAATTGCCAACAATACCAGTGAAAATTTTAATTGCAGCGAGAAAGAAACTCGCAATTATCCCTATTAGCGTCGTTTTTAGACCACGCTTAACTGCATTTTTATCGTTACGGGGATTAGCTATCAATTCAACTTAAATGTTTATTAATTCTACCTTCAAACTTAGTAAATTGAAATCAAACAAGAAGCGAGATTTTCGTAAGACGGTGAAGAGGTTGATAATGATAATTGATAAATGAACCGATTATTTTAGAAGAAGCATTTTTCTGCTAAACCTGAATTGACCAATTTCAAGTACAACTAGATAAACACCGGAAGCCAGATTCCTTCCATCGAAAAATCGGGAATGAGTTCCCGAGCTTAGCTCTTCACTTATTAAAGTTTCAATAGTTTCGCCCAAAATATTGATCAACTTTAATTTTACGAAGGATGCTTGAGGTAAATAGAAAGAAATGTTAGTACTCGGGTTAAATGGGTTTGGATAGTTTTGATATAAAATAATTTCTTCTGGAAAAAAATCCTCATTTGAAATGTCAGTAAGATTAAAATTTAAATTGATTCCCATAATCTGATTATTTAATGGATCAATTACCACAGTTTGACTGATCGCATTATCGAGTCCGATTTTCTGTGCAACTAATTCATAAGTTCCAAATGGCAGATTGGTTACTGAATAGTTTCCAATTTCTTTACTAAAGTTATAGGAGTACAAAGCGTCATTATTAATATTCTTTGCTAAAATCGTTATCCCTTCGAAGTTGCTTTCATCAAAAGGAGATGAAAAAGTGATGAACCCACCAATACCACCAGCACCATAGGAAGAATCTCTGATAAGGGAAATATTTTTATTAGTTATACTATTGTCAATCAAAACTGAATCTGCATTTTGCCAGAATACAGCCGGAATGCCTTCATCGTTATAAAATCCCGGAAGAAAATTATTGGTGTAAGCCTGTAAATAGTAGTAGTCCTGTATTTGAACATTTACGAGGTATGAGCCATCCTCTTTAATAAATCCGGCAAATACATCTATAGTATCGAACGCAACCTGACCATTTTGCACTTTTGGTATTGGTACGTGAGTGCCGGTTCTTACAATTATAATTCCCTTATTAACATTTATTCCATTTATCGAATCTATTATTTGTCCGCTTACTGAAAGATTATTACTGTCAATTTTTTTCAGATTGAAGTCTATAGTTTTCACATCACCGGAATCAAGCTCAACGAATTCAGCAAAGAATGGATCATAAGTACTATCGTGAAAAACAACGTAGTAACCTTCTTTCTCAACGCCAATGGTGTAGTCACCTTCAGGCAATGTTATCCGATAATTTCCCGATGAGCTGGTTTTTGCAGTATCAAGAAGATAAATTCCATTATAGAAAAAATAAACAGTGGCACTATCCACAGGATTCAGACTATCTCGTACTGCTCCATTAAATTCTCCAAACTCATCTTCGAAAAATTTTATTCTCACCTCGAGAGGTTTTGGGTTTTGAATACCATTGTTATAAACGAATATTGTATCTGAAGTGTCATTTATTGTAACCTGATAAAAAGCACTCAAGAGCACATTCATTCTAACAGAGTCATCAGGTAGGATAGTAAACGGTATAGTCTGGTTGTTTTCAAAATCAATTACATAAATTGAATCATTGTAATTAATACTGTCGATAGTTAAGCTTTGGTCTCCCTTATTAATTAAAAATACGTGATCGTATCTGTTAAAGAGATCTTCAAATTCAATTCTATTTGGTTTTAAATCAAGCTCAGGTTGAGCAATAGAAATTGAGCAGCAAACTGAGATTATAATTACCGATGCTTTTATAATTTTAATACAATAGAATTAAGATACTTTTTAACTTAGTGTTAACTTTAGTAATTTCGTGACAAAAATAAAGAGAGAAAAAGATAGATTATCTAGATATTTCTGGATCAGAGCTCGATGACCTCCTGAAAAAATCAAAAGCAGGGGATTCGGCAGCATTTGCAAAACTATCCGGTTTTGTGCGCCAGATTTCCTATTCATACTATTTATCAAAGCATCATCAAAAAAGAATTACAAACCGTGATGATGTTGATGATCTTACCCACAGCGTTTACCTTTCATTTGCTGAGCAGTTCCAGAATATCGAAGAACCTGAAAAATGGCTTCGACGAGTTCTCTTCTTAAATTTTGTTCGATGGTATAAAAATAATAGAAGCAAATCGTTTGTTCCACTTAAAGAAAGCTTACCTGCACCTGATTATTCAGGTGATACAACAGCAATGATTGATGCCGAAAGAGTTCTTTCTCATCTAAATACATTGAGCGAGGATAAACAGGAAATAGTTAAGTTAAGATTTTGGGGAGATCTTAAATTCAATGAAATAGCAGAGAAATTAAACAAAAATGAAGCAGCCGTTAAAAAAATGTTCTACAGGACTCTGCTTGAGTTAAAAGAGAAGTTAAAATAAATGTCACGAAAAATTTAATTACAATACTAACTGGTTGATCAACAAAATAAATGGTCAATTAATTAAATAAGTGGAATCAATGGAAAAATTTGAAAAAATATTAGAACTACTTGAGAAACAAAATTTAATCGAAGAAGAGCAGTCAGCTTTAAAACAACTCGCTGATTCGGATGAAGAGTTAAAATCATTTATTGGTGTGTATAAAAACTTAAATTCTTCGCTTTCTGCTTCCGGTCACATCCACACTGATTTATTAGCTACTTACGTTTTGTCTGAAAATGGAGATGAATCTGAAAATAAATTAATTGAAATACTCAAGGAAAAGATAAAATCTCATCTATCTGAATGTTCAATTTGTAAAGATGAATACAATAGTTTGGTAAACGAATATTCGGATGCTAAAGAACATGTTCGGAAATCAATTAAGCAAGATGCACAAACATCAAGTAAGAAGAGTGATTTTTTATTTACATCATTGATTAAACGAACAAATTCTTTTAAATATGCGTTTGCAACACTCTCTGTATTTGTAATTACGTATTTCGGTTTGTTTTTTATATCGTCGTCTGTTACACCAGATTATAAAAAGAATATTTTCTCTGACAAGCAGGAAAATTTTTATAAAACAAGAGGAAGAACATCGCCTTTGTTCCAGCAAGGATTGAATGCAATTGATAAGCAGGATTACTTCAAAGCTATTGAATTTTTATCAATGGATATTCAAGAACATCAGAATGAAAAATCAATTTTTTACTCCCATTACATAATCGGTATCACATATATTCAAGCTTCGGAATCAGATTTCTTAGGATTATTTAGATCATTTAATCATGATGATATAAATCTTGCCATTGCTAACCTGAAGGAATCAATTGATAAAAATAATTCCGGTGACTATGAAAATTTAAAACTGAATTCGTATTATTATCTCGGAAGAGCATATCTGCTTATAGATGATACGGAATCAGCGATTTCAAATTTCCAAAAAGTTATAAGTGGTAAAGGAAAATATTCAATAGAATCAGCAAAGCTGATTGATCAATTGGAGAAAAATTGATTGATGCTTTTGTTAAAAATATCGTTTGTGTTTATCACTTGCATGATTATAGTTTCACTCGGCATATCTGATACCACTCAAATAAAATCCGAAAACAATCAAGAAACCAGCGATCAAACTGAGTTAACAAATAATCCCATCGAAAATTCTTCCGAAGATTTCACCTATTATTTCAAGCTGATGCAAAACAATCCTATTGATAAAGAAAAAATTCAAAAGGAAATAAGTTCTTTAAAATTTGAATTTGAACGTGAATATTTACTCGCTTTATTGAATAAAAGAGCTGGAAAATTTAATGAAGCATTTGAAAATCTTTTTATTCTTTTAGAGAATACTCCTGATCGGTTTTATTTTTATGAGGAGCTTTCTTCACTCGCAAAGATTTCGGGTAATCTCAATAAACTATCTGAATGGCTAAGTCAGAATAAAGCAAAAGCTGATAATGTTTACTACTTATATCTTGATGCATTACTAGAAAACCAAAATGGAAAAACATCATCAGCAATTGCAAAATTTGAATCTCTGATACAGAAAGGATTTAAATCCAAAGAAATATTTTATCAATTAGCATCAGCTTTTCGTACAGTCGGGAACTATGATTCATCTCTCAGAAATTTAAACTTTTCAGAAAGCTATTGTGACTCCGTTCATTACTACTATCCTAAAATTCTAAACCTTAAAGGAACAATATATTTCTTGTCGGGAGAATACGATGAAGCAAAAAAGTTTTATCAATCTGCTCTGCAGCTATCAGAAAAAAATGGTAACAGAGTTGAAGAAATAAAAGCAACTGCAAATCTTGCAATTATAAAAGATCAGTACGGTGAGATTTATGAAGCAAGAGAAGATTTCCAACAGTCATTAAAATCAGCAGAAGAAATTGAGAACATTGAGCTGATGGCTTTTCTTCATTCAGAACTTGGAGTTTCTTTCACCTATACTCAGAATCTTGTTGAAGCAAGAAAGAACTATGAAAAAAGTTTTTCGCTTTACGATCAATTGAAAAACAATGAACGGCTGTCTTATCTATCAAGTAATATAGGTTCACTTTATCTTCAAATAGCAAATTACAAATCAGCATTTGATTTTTATAGTCGCGGACTTGAGAATGCCGGTGAAAATAAATTGGCTCAGATACTGAATCTTACAGGATTGGGAGATGTTTATTCGAATGAATCTAATTATGCCAAAGCGCTTGAATATTACAATCGTGCAAAAGAAATTGCTGATTCAGTAAAAGATATTTCTTCCTTGATAAAAATAGATCAGGGGATAGGTGCGTTATATTTTAATATTAATCTTCCAGTTGATGCGCTTGAAATATTGAAAAATTTAGATTCGGAAACTCTTAGCAAAGAATTTCCATTTGAATCAATAAAATTATATTCGAAAATTGGTACAGTACTAACGTCTGTTGATAGTCTTGTGGAAGCTGAAAAATATTTTCAAAAAGGAATTGATCTCTCATTGCAGTTCGGAGATATCTACAGTTCAATTTCCTTGAGGATAGAACTTGCCAATAACTATATTATGCAGGAGAAATATGATTTAGCATCAAGGCTGCTGTCTGAAGTGAATCCTGATTTGAATACGTATGAACTTACTCAACTGATTGGATTGAAAGAATTATATTGGGGTAAAATTTATTCTGCACAGAATAAAAAAGAATTATCCATTCAGAAATTTGAAAATGCTTTTCAGTTAAGTGGAAATGTGCATGATTTTAACAATCAAATTGAAGCTGCTTATTTACTTGGAATGTATTTTGAAGAGAACAACGACGTTACTAATGCGGAAAAGTGGTACATGTCTGCAATAAAATTAATTGAAAATATTTCTTCACCTTTAAGCCCGTATCAGGAAATTCAGATAGCACATTTTGCCGGACTCAATTCTGTGTATAATTCCTTAGCTGAACTTTATCTGAGCCAAAGCAGAAGTGAAGAAGCATTTATGATCATAGATAAATCAAGATCAAGAAATACAAAATATAATCTTAACCGACTTAAACTGCTTTCACTTTTAAAGGATGAAAATGAATACAATAGTTTGGTTGATATTGAGTGGATGATTTCATCCGGTCTTTATGATGAGGTTACAACAGATTCATTAAATAGTGTTCATGCCGAATTGAAAGATGAATTGACCTCCAGATCAAAAGGTCTGAAAGAGTTATTGAACAAAAAGGAAACTTCAACCCTAACTGATTTTCAGAAAAATCTTAATAAAAATGATTACATCCTCTCAGTATATGTAAGTGATAATTCAATAACACTTTTTAATTTAGGTTCAAAAAGTTTAAAGTATGAAAGATTGCCTGTTAGTCGGGACAGCCTTTTGACTATGATCAATTTAATATCACCCATCTATCGCTCGAACATTCAGAACGAAGAAATATATGTGAATGAAGATTTATTTTCATTCAATGCACAGGCTGCTTACAATTTATATGTAACAATATTTGAAAATTTCCTTGCCAGCATTCCAAAAGAATCTAATTTAATTATCAGCTTTCCAGTAGAACTAATTAAATTACCAATTGAAATGTTAGTAACTGATTGGAATGAAGGTGAAAGTCCATACTACTATGATGATAAAAAATTTCTTCTTGATGATTTTCGTATTTCTTACACTCCTTCTGCTTCAATTTTTAATATTCAAACAAACGAAACTGAAACAAATCAAAACCGGAACCTACTTATTGGAGATCCATCTATAAGCAATGCTGAATTTTCGCTAAGTGTGAGAAGCGGATTGACAGATTTAAATTCCTCCCGGTCAAGAAATATATTATTATACCCGCTTGAATATTCCAAAGATGAAATCCAAGGTATAGATGAGATAATAGCTAACAATATGGTACTCACATCACAACAAGCAACAGAAAGCAATTTTAAGGAATTTGCAGCTTCGAGTCATGTGATACATATTTCATCTCATTCACTTTTACTGAAAGACCAACCACTCATTATATTTTCTCAACAGAATGATAATGAGAATGACGGTTTTCTTGAGTTGGGTGAAATTGTTCAGCTAAATCTTTCCAGCAATTTAGTAGTATTGAGTTCGTGTCGTTCGGGCTTAGGAAAAATTGATGCATCTGAAGGAATTTTAGGAATGCAAAAAGCATTTTTTGATGCAGGTGCAAAAAGTATTGTTGTTTCCCTTTGGGATGTTAACGATAAGTACACATCTTATTTTATGAAAGACTTTTATAAGCATCTTGCCGAAGGAATATCAAAATCTGAAGCGTTAAGGGCGGCAAAGTTAGACTTTATTAAAAATTATTCAGCAAATCCATACTACTGGTCAGCATTTGTTCTATCCGGAAATTCAACAACATTAAAATTAGAACAAACATCATCAAATATTATGATGTACTTTTTGATGTTCTTAGTTCTGGTTGCGGGAGTATATTATCTTTTTACTAATAGGAAGTTAAGAAAATAATATTATTCTCAATTGAATTAGTTCGATAACTTACCCAATGATTCTTTCGCAAGTTTGCCAGTTTCACTTTCTTCATCAATTGATACAACTTTTTTCCATAATTCTTTTGCTTTTTCGTTTTTCCCTTGAGTGGCAGCTATTGCACCGAGATTATAAAGAGCCATTTGGTTTTTGGGTTCATAAGAAAGTACTTCATTATTAACATCCTCACATTTAGCTAAGTCCTGTTTGTTGTAATAGATAATTGCGAGTGAGAAATAAATGTCTGACCTTTTAGAATCAACCTTCAATATTTTTTCATAGTAAGTTATAGCTTCATTCATTTTGTGTGAGGCAGATAGAAAATCAGCGTACTCTCTCATCGCAAGTGTGTCGGAAGGATTATTATCAACTGCTTCTTTTAGTCCGGCTAATTTTCTTTTGTACTCTTCAGAAACATTTTCTTTACCGGGTGAAGTGCTTCCCTGATTCATCAATTGCTTATGAACATCATCATCGGGCATCTTTTGATCACCAGACACGGGCGATTGCTCTAAATTGGATGAATTCTGAGTTCCAACTATAATTAAAATTGCTATTGCCAATACAGCAAGTATTCCGTAAAAATATTTCGCTTTGAATTTCATGCTATTCCTTTTTTGATAAAATTTATATTTATTAAAATATCCACTTGTAGCCGAATACAATGGTCACGATTACGTGAATGACCATGATGACAAACATACTAATAGCAAACGGCAGATGAAAAATATGCCACCAGTGAAAAAGTTTTTGAGATGTTCTTAAAAATGCGATTCTTCTTGCGATAGTAATTTCGGATTTAGCTGCATCACTCAATTCTTCTCTCTCTTTTTTGTTTAATCCGAGAAGTTTCATTCTTTTCCTGAATAATCTTATCAGTTGCCTCGAGCTAAAATAATCCCTGATAAAAAAAACAACCGCTGCAGAAAGATTAAATGATTTATAACGATCAGTCGACGACATTTTTTCGAAGCCGGCCAGTGTAGCTGTGTCCTCGCTTAATACTCTTCTGATTTTAGCTGCGAGTTCCTCCTTCATTGAGTTCAACTCATTTATGCTTAACTCCTGTCCCTGGATTGTTCTTGGGATTTGAAGGTAGATAAATCTTCCCACAACTCCGCTCAGAACAACTAATACCATACTCCAGAAGCTAACTGATACTATTCCGCCGAACTTAAATGCTGTGTGATATAAAACTAAAACAGGACCAACAGAGCAAAGAAAAATGTGAAATTCGAGCCAATGTTTCAGATAACCAATATTAAAAAATTTTCTGTACCGTTTGCGTATCATATACACACCAACTCCAAAAATCATCATCAGTGTTCCTATTATTCCAAATCCATGTCCCCAGTCACCACTTGGTTTCAACGAGGTGTGATCAGGACTAAAAAATCTTTCCTCAAGTGGAGTTGTGTAATATTGATAACCATTTACGGCAAGCAGAATAGTCACGCTAATTCCAACAACTAAAAATGACCCAACATAAATTTTGTGAAGAGTTTTGTTCATTAATTGATACTTTCAATTTACTTTATCACGATTATTTAACCGGTAAAAATAATATAGTGCGAGTTATATTATAATATTAAAAGTTGAGAGGAGTTGTTAGAAATGTAACCTCATCCGGAATCTTGATGCTCTCAGTTATAGAGATATCATAAAGATAATTCTATTCCGGCAGAAATGAACCTGGGTAAACCAACTTTTATTCCTTGCGGTCTGCGGCTTGCAATATATCTTTCATCAAACAAGTTTTTAATTGAAAAAAATAAATTACTGTTTAACGCCGAAATAAGATAGCTTGTTGTGAAATCTGTTGTGAAGAATGACTGCATTTTACCAACTTCGCCGCTTGCAGATGGGCCAAGAGTGTTTAATTCGTCTGTAAACTGCGAGCCAACATAAGTTGAAGAGAAACTAAATCCCAGGCCAAACGGAGTTAAAAATTCCATACTTCCAGTAACAGTAAATTCCGGTGCATAAGGCAGGTGGTTGCCATTAATATTAATGGCTTCGTTCTCAACTTTAATATAACGGTCGTTACTATAGGTTGAGTTAGAGTATGTTGAAAATGCAGATAGGGAAATAACGTAGTTTGTATGAAATAAATTGTGAAAGTTAAAACGAATTCCGCCTTCAACTCCGAGATGTAAAGTTTCGCCGCCGTTAACTAATCCCGTTCCGGTTCCCCCCGAAGATTCGGAGACAGGGATTACCTGATTGGAAAACTCCATAATAAAACCTGTAATTTCAAAATAAAAAAATGGCGAGACCGTTGCCCTTAATCCAAGTTCATAATTCCAGCTTAATTCCGCATCAAGATCTAAAGCTACTCCTTCACTGGTAATTGCATCTTTTGTTCTGGGTGGTGCATAACCTCGGTGCACACCGGCAAAAATTGAATAGAGATTGTTGAACTCATAATTAATTCCTAATCCCGGTATTGGTGTTAATATGTCTGAGTTACTTACAATGCTTGTATCTTTATTGTTTATCCTCATTATATCACGCTCGTAATGGAAGTTTTCAATTCTAAGACCGGGAATTATTGATAAATGTGAGTTTACGAAAATTCTATTTTGTGCAAAGATGCTTTCTGCAATTCCAGTTCTTATTTCGTCTTCCCTTAAATCTCCGGATTTAGCATCAGCGGTATTACCATTAACTCTTTGCTCATAAGCTCGTTCATAGTGAATTCTGAATCCACCCTCAAGCTCATTTCTAACACTACCAATATTGTAAGAATAACTAATTCTTGGTTCAACACCTGCAACTTCAAATTGCCTGTTCCTGTTACCGCTACTGTTTCGCATATAAATTGCCCCACCGTTCGTGGTTGTGTCTCCAAAAACAACACCAGTTCCGTTTGAAACAGGACTACTGCTAAAATCCTGCCGGAGCCAATTTCTTGTGGTAGAATATCCATAGAGAGTGGTTCGGAGAAATGCATTCTTTGAGATGAAGTAATCGTGAGTAATATTTCCAGAGTATCTTTTAATATCCAATTCATCGTACGGAGAAATGATAGTAAAATACTCTTCGTTGTTGAACATACCCTGAGTAAGTCCGACATAAGTTGAATTTGAAATCTCATCATAGTAAGCAACCTTAATTCCTATTTTTGAATTTACTCCCGTTTGAAATTTAAGTTTGGCTGTTACATCATTAATATCAAAACTGGTGATGCCAAGTCTATTCGCTTGCTTATGCAGAACTCCCACTTGGAAACCAATATTATCAACCGTATTTCCATAACCGGCTTGCGTATTCAAGTAACCACCTTCGCCGCCTCTAAGGAGCAAAGAAAGCAGAGGTTCGAGTGGAGGATCATAAGTTATATAATTAATGACTCCCCCGATTGTTTGTGGTCCGTATAAAATTGAACCACTTCCCTTTAAAATTTCAACACTTTTCATTCTATCAATTGCAGGCGTATAATACATTTCAGGTTCGCCGTATGGTGCTAATGCTATCGGAACACCATCTTCCATCATCAAAACTGTTCTGCTGCGGTCCGGATCAAGTCCTCGGATTCCAATATTAGCTCTTAATCCGGCACCTTCTTCATCTACTACATTCAATCCTGAAACTTTTTTGAATACCTCATTACCAGTTAATGGCTTGCTAAATTTGAGTGAAGTTTCAGTTACTACATTTGCTGATCCCGGGATGCGATTTATTAAAGCTGGTTTTCGTCCGATTACATCGACTTGTGGAAAATCGTAGGTTTTAATTGAAGTGAGTGTATCATAGCTGTTGATTTGATGCACTAAAGAATCTATAATTTGATTTTGACCAAATGAACAGATTGATAAAAAGAAGATCAATATTAAATAGCGCATAATAAAATTGGTGAATTACTTAATAAGGTTTACTTTATTCTTATCTAAACTTAATCTTAATAAGACCAAATTACAACCCAATTTTTGCTTCTACGCAATAATTAGCTTCTTAAATTGATTTTATTACTTCTTAATGATAATTTTGAGTAGCAAAATTCTACTTATAAAATCGACTTTTCTAAAATTGTGACATTCTATAATAAAATCTCTCCGCAATCTTGTGAACTAAATAAATTCTTTTTGTCTACAATAATTAAGTTCATTAATTAACGGATGGGGAAGGAGTCTGCTTATGGGTTCATTTATGGGTTTTCTTAATTCGTCAATTGGCAAGAAACTTACTATGGCAGTAACGGGTAGCTTCCTGCTGATTTTTCTGATTGTTCATTTGATAGGAAACATTACCTTGTTTTTTGGAGCTGCAGCATTTAACGGATATGTATCTGCGCTTGATGTTGTTAAACCACTCATCCGCGTAATTGAAGTTGTGCTTCTTGCTGCTTTTGTATTACATATTTTTAATGGTATGAAGTTGTGGCTTGAAAATAAAAAGGCTCGCGGTGTGAACTACAAGATTAACAGCTCTTCTGAAAATAGTGATCTATATTCCAGGACAATGTTTCTCTCTGGTTCAATCATTTTCATTTTTCTAGTATCACACCTGGCAACTTTTTTCTGGAGATTTAATGTTAACGATCCAATGGGGCTTGCGAACACCCACCAGTACTTTGATATCGTAGTTCATTTTTTTAGCATCTGGTGGTATGTAACACTTTATGTTGTTGCAATGGTGCTTCTTGGCTTCCATCTTAACCACGGATTTCAAAGTGCATTTCAGACTTTTGGATGGAATCACAAAAGGTATTTTCCGCTAATTCAAAAAATTGGAACGGCTTACGCTGTATTCATGGCCATCGGATTTGCCTCAATGCCTATTTACTTCTTTTTCTTTTGTGGAGGTAACCAATGACAAAATTAGTTTCTAAAGTTCCGGAAGGAAACGTATCCGAAAAATGGACTAATCATAAATTCAATATGAAGTTGGTTAATCCTGCTAATAAAAGAAAATATACTATTATTGTTGTCGGAACCGGATTGGCAGGTGCCGCCGCCGCCGCTTCACTTGGAGAACTTGGTTACAATGTATTGGCATTTACTTTCCATGATAGTGCTCGAAGAGCACACAGTATTTCTGCGCAGGGTGGAATAAATGCTTCAAAAAATTATCAGAATGATGGTGATTCAACTTACAGACTTTTTTATGATACTGTAAAGGGTGGTGATTTCCGTGCACGTGAAGCAAATGTCCATCGGCTTGCAGAAGTTAGCGGAAATATTATTGATCAGTGTGTGGCGCAAGGGGTTCCTTTTGCAAGAGAATATGGAGGTTTATTAGATAACCGTTCTTTCGGTGGTGCCCAGGTCTCAAGGACTTTTTATGCGAGAGGTCAAACGGGTCAGCAACTTTTGCTTGGCGCAGTAAGCGCACTTAACAGACAGGTTGGAAAAGGAAGTGTAAAGCTTTATACACGTCGGGAAATGCTTGACCTGGTTGTAGTTGATGGTGCTGCAAAAGGAATAGTTTGCAGAAATCTACTTACCGGAGAGATTGAAAAATATTCTGCGCATGCGGTTTGCCTGGCAACAGGTGGTTATGCAAATGTTTACTTCCTCTCAACAAATGCCATGAACTGTAATGCAACGGCAATATGGCGAGCTCACAAGAATGGAGCTTTCTTCGGGAATCCTTGCTTCACTCAAATTCATCCTACGTGTTTACCGTTGCATGGCGAGTCACAATCTAAATTAACATTAATGAGCGAATCATTAAGGAATGATGGGAGAGTTTGGGTTTCTAAGAAGCAAAAGGATTTGCGAAATCCGAATGATATTCCTGAAGATGAAAGGGATTATTATCTTGAAAGAAAATATCCATCGTTTGGAAATCTTTCGCCAAGAGATATTTCATCTCGAGCAGCAAAAGAAGTCTGCGATGAAGGTCGTGGTATTAAAGGCGGCGAAGCTGTTTATCTGGACTTCAAAGATGCAATAAACAGATTAGGCAAACATGTTATAGAGGAACGATATGGAAATCTTTTTGAAATTTATGAAACAATAACAGGTGAAAATCCTTACAATGTACCAATGATGATTTATCCCGCACCTCATTATACAATGGGCGGTCTGTGGGTTGATTACAATCTTATGAGTACTATCCCCGGTTTGTTTGTACTGGGTGAAGCAAACTTTTCAGATCATGGTGCAAACCGATTAGGCGCTTCAGCACTGATGCAGGGTTTGGCTGATGGTTATTTTGTTATACCTTACACGATGGGAAATTATCTTGGTGGGGATAAACCTACATTAGTTAAGACAGATCATCCTGAATTTGAGAAGGTTGCTGGTAAAGTAAAAGATTTAACGAAAAAACTTCTTTCGATAAATGGGAAGAGAACAGTTGATGATATCCACAAACAACTCGGAAGAATTATGTGGAATAAAGTTGGAATGGCACGCGATGAAAAGGGACTTAAAGAAGCGATTGAAGAAATCAGAGAATTAAAATCTGAGTTTTGGAAAAACATTACAATTCCAGGAAGTGGTGATGATGTAAATCAAACTCTTGAACGAGCAGGCAGGTTAGTTGACTATTTTGAGCTTGGTGAGCTGATGGCTCTTGATGCACTTACAAGAAACGAATCCTGTGGCGGACATTTCAGAGTTGAATATCAGTTCGACGATGGTGAAGCAAAACGTGATGATGAAAATTATTCATTTGTTTCTGCATGGGAATTTGCAGGAGAGAACAAGTGGAATCTTCATAAAGAACCGCTCGAATTTGAATATGTAAAACCGGCAATAAGGAGTTACAAATAATGGAAGCAAAAAAAATAAACCTTAAGCTTAAAATCTGGAGACAGAAAAACTCCAACACAGCAGGTAGTTTTGTTGATTACGATGTTCAGGTTTCTCCAGATGCTTCTTTCCTCGAAATGCTCGATGAGATAAATAATACTATCGAATTAAAAGGAGAAGAAGCCATTCACTTTGAAAGTGATTGTCGGGAAGGAATTTGTGGAACTTGTGGACTTGTAATTAATGGAAGACCACACGGACCACTTGCAAAAATTGCAACTTGCCAATTACATATGCGTAACTTCAAAGACGGAGATACACTTTGGGTAGAACCATTCAGAGCAAAAGCTTTTTCAATAATAAAAGATTTGATGGTTGATCGTTCTGGATTTGATAAAATTCTTCAATCAGGTGGTTATGTTTCAGTGAACACAGGTGGAGTGCCTGACGCAAATGCAATCCCAATTTCAAAAGATATTTCCAGTCTGGCAATGGATGCCGCTGCTTGCATTGGATGTGGCGCCTGTGTAGCCGCTTGTAAAAATGCTTCGGCTATGCTTTTCGTTTCTGCAAAAGTATCACAGTATGCATTGCTTCCGCAAGGTCAACCGGAACGTTATGAACGTGTGGAGAAAATGGTAAAAGTTATGGATGAACTTGGTTTTGGCAGTTGTACAAATACCTATGCCTGCGAAGCCGAATGTCCAAAGGGAATTTCAGTTACTAACATTGCAAGAATGAACCGTGATTTTGTTATCGCTAAAGTAAAATCTAAAGAAGTTATGGTATAAATTAACCGAATATGTGATTCTATTTTGTATAAATCCTGCCAAAAAGCAGGATTTTTTATAGGCCTGAATTTTGGGAAATAATTGGATTAAATTTGTCAATAGTAGTGTGGTTTCTTAATTTGAGACTCGAAATTTAGAGAGAATAGTGATGTTTGAAAAAGAAATAAAATTTATTGGTGATTTTTGTTTTAACCAGGTGAGAAGTCTTGGTAATACTTTTACCCTGGAAAAAATAATTGCAACTGGTATTCATCCCGCCATTGTTCAGTATGTATCGGCCGAACTTGAATATATGATATATTCTGACAGACAAAAATTACTTCAACAATCATACTTTGATTACACCGGTAAGGAAATATCTGACCACTTTCAGAAAATATCCGGTGAAATAAAGAAACACAAAAAGATTTCAATTGATGATGCAAAGAAATTAATCTTTCAGGCAGTTTCATTTAATATTAATTACCTTGTCAGACCAAGGTGGTCGCTAACAAAATTAATTTTCAATGAGCAGCCGGTGATATCTTCCGAAGAAATGAAAATGATGTTCAACTACCTGTACTATTACGAGTATTTTAAAAAAGTTCTGACCGGCTATATCTCAAAAAGAAATTTGATGCAGATTTCATCAACAGAATTTGAGATAATACTTGATAAGATAGATAACGAACTTATAAGTTCTAATAGTCAGCAAGTTGTGTCAAATTCATTTACATCAATCGGTGACTTCTTTAATATCGGTGGTGTTGATAAAAATTTGTTGCCACTTACTGCTGTAGAAATATTTTGCAAGGAAAAGAATCTTCTCGATTTGATAGTAAAGCTTCGCAAAGTAATTCCAAATGATGTTAAAAGAAGGTTTGACAAAATTGAAATTGAAAGAATAATATTTGCTTCAGATTTAATTTTGAAAGATGAAAAGTCAGCAATATTAGAAACCGAAATCAGAACTGATGAGATGATTGATAAAATTGATTCCGATGAAATCAAGGCTGACACTGATGAAGAAAGCGAACTTGGTCAGGAAAATATGCAAAAATCAGATACTGACTCGTTCTTAAGTCCGGAAGAAGAAGAGGCATTGTTATCACTATATAGTGAAGAGTCAAAAGAGAGCGAAGAGGTAATTGAAGTAGAGGTTACAGATGAGTCTGAAGTTACATCCGCAACAAATTCCGATAATTTCTTAACCGAAATTGAGGAATTGGAGTTAATCGAACAGGAAAAAACAGAAGAAGACGTCAATGAACCGGAACCAGAAGTTTCGGAGATTTCAATTCAGGAAGAAACAGACATCGAAACTGACTTATCCTCCGACGACGAAAAATCTTTTAAGAGTTTTATTGATTCCGATAAGGAATTAGATGAAATCGTAGATGCTATAACTGATGATTTTTCAACAACTAATCCAATCATCGAAAATGATATTATAAACGAATTAGAAGACTCCACCGACGAGACAGAATTAGAAAATGAATCGGAAATTGTTGATACAGAATTGAACGAAACCGGAGCAGAAAAAGAAATTGTACAGGAAATGATCAGAGATTTTTATGGAGATAAAGAACCTGACACACTTCAGGAAACAGAAAATGAAGAAGTCGAATTAACTGAACCATCCGATGAAACTATGCCAGAAAATCCAGATGATAAAATTGAATCTCTTGAAAATGATCTGCTTAATATTTTTAAAGATCTTGATAAAGTAGAATTAAATTTACCACAAAAGGGAAAACAATTCGAGCAAACATTTGAAGATCCCTCACCAGAGATTTCAGATAGCATAAGTTATGAAGCTGATCAGAATACTGACAATACAGACAGTTTCGATGATTATCTGAAAAATAATGGCGAATTGATATCTACTGAAAAAACCATTTCTGATATCGAAGCGAGTAATGAGGACAAAGTTAAACCTAACTTATTGCAAAAAGCAGAAAATATTAAGACTCCCGAGCTGAGCGTACCCGTTAAAGATAAAAATGAAAAGCCTGTCATTAAAGCACGCAACATACGACCGAAAGATCTTTTTAGTTATTTAAGAAGAAAAGAGGTTAAAAAAATAGTCTCTTTTATATTTGCTAATGATGAAGAAGATTTTACAAACACTGTTGAAAGAGTAATGGACTGTCACTCCTACAAAGAAGCTTCAGAAATTTTAAAAGCAGTATTCACATCCTATAAAATAAGTCCTTACTCAAAGGAAGCCATAACATTCACAAATGCGGTATCTAATTACTTCAGGCAAGCTTAATGTTTGTCGACTACTCTCAGATAGAAGTTAGCTCCGGTAAAGGAGGCGACGGCGCTGTTACCTTCCGACGAGAAAAATATGTTCCCAAGGGCGGTCCGTCGGGTGGTGATGGCGGCGATGGTGGGAATATTATAATTAAAGCTAGCAGAAACCTCCACACTCTTCTCGATTTCAGATATAAAAAAAAATATAGTGCCGACAATGGAGATAAAGGCGGTAATTCACTTAAAGATGGAAAGAATGGAAAAAATGTAATTATCCAGGTACCCGTTGGAACTGTAATTAAAGATTCGGAAACACAAAATATTTTGTTTGATCTTGATATCGAAGGCAAAGAAATAATCCTGGCGAAAGGCGGAAAAGGGGGAAAGGGAAATAGCAAATTTGCTACACCTACAAATCAAACTCCCCGATTTGCCGAAGATGGTAAACCAGGTGAGTATAAAAAGGTTATACTTGAATTAAAATTAATTGCTGATGTAGGGTTGGTTGGGTTTCCTAATTCAGGAAAGTCAACATTGATATCAAAAATATCTGCAGCAAAACCAAAAATCGCCGACTATCCTTTCACCACATTAGAACCAAATCTCGGTATAGTTAAGTACAAAGACTTTCAAAGTTTTACAGTCGCAGATATTCCCGGAATCATCGAAGGTGCTTCTCAAGGGAAAGGTCTTGGTCATCAATTTTTAAGACACATTGAAAGAACAAGAATAATTTTATTTTTAATCGAGAGCACTTCTGAGAATATGAAGAATGATTTTGAAGTTCTTTTAAATGAATTGAAAAGTTATAGCTCAAAATTAATTCAAAAAAAACTAATAGTTTCGATCTCAAAAGCTGATTTAGTTGATGCTGAACAGGTTAAGAAATTGTCGAATTCAAAGTTTAAAGGAATTAAAGAGAAGCCAATCGTATTCTCGTCCATTTCTGGTCTTGGCCTCAGTAAAATGCTCGATATTTTGTGGAATATTCTTGAAAATGAACCAAATTAATAAAGTTTGATATACTTCGCATTGTGTGGAAAATAATTACCTATTTTTGAAAATATATGCTATTGTGGCTATATTTGCGTCCCGATTTTAATATGATCAAGTGGGGCGGGGTAGCTCAGTCGGTTAGAGCAGTGGAATCATAATCCACGTGTCGGGGGTTCGAATCCCTCCCCCGCTACAAAATAAAAGTATTAATAAAGGATATAGAAAAAAGGAAAAATTATGTATAGCATTTTAGTTTTAATCGCTTCTATTACAGCAGTTCTACTTGTTGTAGTTGTGTTAATGCAAGCAAGTAAAGGCGGAGGATTAGCCGGTACTTTTGGTGGAGCAAGCAATATGAGTTCAATGTTTGGAACCAGGAGAACAGCAGATTTTCTTAGTCAAGCAACCTGGTGGTTAGCGGGTGTAGTTGCCATATTGGCAATTGTTGCAAATCTTTTTTTCTTACCCGGTAAAGTGACTCAGGAACAAAGAAGTATAATTCAGGAATCGGGCAGACAAAATATTCCTCAAACACCGTCTCTTCCACAGTCGGTTCCCGGACAAGAGTAATTTTTATTACATATAAATTTTTTTCTAATGAGCCCTGGAGTTAATTATTCAGGGCTTAAGTTTTCCCAGCCTGCGAGAATATTTATTATTCTATCCTGAATTTCTTTGTATTTACTGGCCCCACCTTTAGAAAATTCAAACATGATGCAAACAATCAGATCATCATTAGCGGCAGTTGTGACATAACCCGCAATTGAAGAAACCCCGTTTAGGGTTCCAGTTTTTCCCCTGAAATTATTTTCTGCTGAAGTTCCAACCATCCTTCTATGTAAAGTGCCATCAATACCGGCTATGCTCAGAGAATTAAAAAAATCATCAAATTGTTTTATGTTGAAATAAATTTTTTCTAGTAGCCCAGCTAAAGCACCAGCTGTAACCTGGTCGAATCTTGATATTCCGGAACCGTCGACTATTTTGGTTCCGTCTGAAAAAATACTGTTATCTTCAATGAAGTTTAGTATGGCTTGTGTGGAAAAAAACGAATTACCCTGTTGCCCGCTGTAAGCGGAACCTAAAGTTTTAAATAAGCACTCAGCATAAAAATTATCGCTGCTTTTATTGATCTCCTTTATTAACTCTCGTAACTCTATTGAAGATTCAAGAAGAAATTTTGTGTTTTCAGGTGTTTGACCGGAAACGGATTTTCCATCCACTTCAATTCCGTATGCAATTAGTGATTCTTTTAATTTCTTAGCAATAAAGAGCGGAGGATTATCAATGTTCACAAAATAATTTCTGTATTTTCCTTTTCTTTTCCTTGTAACGATAGTTCGGTTTCTATCAATTACTAATGCAGAGATCGGCGGAAGCTTTACATTCGCGCGCTCTTCACTAATCCAGTCATCTCTCGAATACACATCGTCAAAATAAGTATCATCGCCAACAACATTCCCGGTAATTTTTCTTAATCCGGATTGATAAAGATTACTTGCAAATTTATCCAGATCATCTGAAGTGAATACAGGATTTCCAAATCCTTTTATATAAATGTTACCTTCGATGCTGCCATCAGAATATTCATCATCCGAAAACAGTTTTGTCGATATTAAATAATCTCCTCCCATTAATTCAAGTGCAGTTGCTGTGGTGAATAGTTTTGTATTCGAGGCCGGGATCATGGTTGCTCTATGGTTAATGCTAAAGATTGTATCCTGAGTAAGTGGATTGTAAATCATTATTGCCATTTTAGTACTGGCAGGAATTTTTGAAATCAGATCATCAATTTCCGTAACGATTTTATCAGGAGTTTTTGCATCTGCGTTGCAGTAATACAACAGGATAAAGAAAACAGTCAAGAAGAATTTCATTAAGCCCTAAAATTAATTTTCATGAATATAAAATGAGAATAAGCTGCAATATATTTATATTACTTTAGTAAAAATAGAATTATTTAGTCCCTGCAAACAAATAAACCTATTCTCAAACATTCAACGGTATATTCAAAAAATTATAATCATTAAGGTAAAATGAAAAAAACAGTTAAAGCATATCAGGATTTTAATTTTCTCAATTCATCAGATGGCAGATCCATCAGAATTTTAACCGAGTATCTACAGCCGAAAAGTAAATTCAAAAAGTATAAAGTGATGGATACTATTGTGTTTTTCGGTTCTGCAAGATTAAAGTCACGGAAAGATGCACTAAAAGATTACAATAACATTAAATCATCAAATCCAAAACAGAATGACAGTTTTGCAAAACAGCTCCGCGAAGCTCAGCTTCACTTGGATATGGCAAGATATTATGAGGATGCAGTTGAACTTTCAAAGCGACTGACTGAATGGTCATTGAATCTGGAAACTACTGCAAACAGATTTATAATATGTACCGGTGGAGGTCCTGGTATAATGGAAGCTGCAAATAAGGGTGCAAAAAAAGCAGGAGGTTACTCTATTGGTTTGAACATAAGCATACCATTTGAGCAATATGTAAACCCTTATGTAACTCCCGATTTAAGTTTTGAATTTCATTACTTCTTCATGCGTAAGTTTTGGTTTGCATATCTCTCAAAAGCACTTGTGGTATTTCCCGGTGGATTTGGGACAATGGATGAGTTATTTGAAATATTAACACTTGTTCAGACAGCAAAAGTCAGGAAAAAACTCGCTGTAATTATTTATGATAGAAAGTACTGGAACAAAATTATAAACTTCGACGCTCTTGTTGAAATGGGCATGATTAGTAAATCAGATTTGGGGGTCTTTACAATGTGCGATACAATTGATGAAGCTTATGATGCTGTGATCAGACATCTGAAAAAATATTATTCAAAAGAGAAAGAACCATCTATAATAGAACCGGTTCTACATCTTAGATAAAAAAAACCCCTCAATGAGGGGTTTGAACTTTAAAATTCATCGGTTCGCTGGAAGCGACGGGCGGCTTTTATTTTCTCCATCCGCTTTTTAACCGAAGGCTTAACAAAGAAAGTACGTCTTTTAAATTCCTTAAGTATTCCGGATCTTTCGTATTTCTTCTTGAACCGTCTTAAAGCTTTATCAATGGATTCATTTTCGCCAACTGATATGCCAACCAAATTATTTCACCTCGCTTCTTGGTTATTTAGTGATTCGATAAGTTTTTTTAAACCTGATTTTTGAAAATCAACAGAAATTGAGCTTTTGCCGTTTGATAGTGTTTCTTTAGAAAGCACTCTACCAAAGTCGTCCCAATTTTCGTGATAAATCGTTTCTCCAATTTCAAACGTGCTGAGAGGAGAGTACTTTTTACATTCTTCATTTTCAATCCCGTCCAGAGTTGCAGTGCTGTTTTTCAAAATATCACTGATATCAACTATCATAACCTGTTTACAGGATTTGCACTTAGCCCACTTTTTAAATTCAGACTCCTCGCCGGTTACACTACTTGTAATTTCCATTTTCTGTACCGTACCGCACGAATTACAATACGCTTCTATATTTTTTATCCTTGCCATAACAAACTCTTTATTAATTCAGGTTGTTAATTTAAGCTTAACCCTTCCGAGAGTCAAATTTTTATCTATATTGAATTCATCCTTGATTGAAAAGGTGCATTTAATGGCAGAACAAAAGCCTTAATGATATAAACGACAGTTTTATGATCCCAAAAGATTTTGGGGATATTCAGGTACCGGAGAACCGCTTCTTAGCTTTTGCTTCAATTTTAGCAATTATTCTGATTCTTGTTGAATTTTCATCTGGAAGAGATTTTAAAATACTTTTAATCTGGCTTTGTACGAAAATCTCAGCTTTCTTTGAATCATTGCTCTCGGTATCCATTGTAATTTTACTTTGTTGTAACTCTGATAATTCACTATCAACAAGTAAGGCATAATTTCTAAGTTTAAAAATATAGTCGTTTGTATCTTTAGATATAAATTTTCTTTTCTGATCTTCATAATCAAAATTACCGAGCATAAATAAATAGAGAAGTTTTCTTGCTCGATAAATTCTGGTAGCGATTACACCCTCCGGAACATCTATCAATTCAGCAATTCTCTCATAATTGAGTAAATGTATTTCTTTCATTATCAAAGGAATACGAAGAACTGCGGGTAGTTTCTTTAAAGATTCGCTTATTTGATCGTTGAATCGTGGCGAGTTAAAATTATTTTTAACATCATTCAAATTAATTTCAGTCAGATCAATAAATTCAAAGTTAGTTTTAATATCATTTTCTTTTTTCGAATAAAATTCAAGCAGCTCTCTGATCCAGATCCGCTGTATCCAGCTTGTCCAATCGGCATTGTTTTTAGTAATATGACAGTTTTCTATAGCCTCGTAAAAAACTTGCTCAACTATTTTTTTAGTTTGTCTGTTATCTAACAGAATCCAATGGGTGTTTTTATGAAGAACTTCTAAAAGTGGAATTGCTTCGGAATTAAATTCATCGCCAAGTTTGGCAAGTTCTTCCTGGCTTATCCTGAATCTATCCTTTAAATATTTTGTAAGCATTGGATTTATTTATTGCCTTCCGTAGACAATCGAATGGCCATTCCAGCGCTCAGTATTTTCAACATCAAAAAGAAAACCATTTATCATTGCAAATTTAACCTGGCCATTTTTTCTTATTATAAAGTCAGGTGAATTTTCAGGTTTAATTTTAGTCTCAGAAACATTTTTTTCGTTTAAGTAAATATTAAACGGGAAATTAGAATATTCACCGGGAAAGTTATCGTTTTCAAGTATTACGTTGGTGTATCCATTATTAAAAAGCTCCGTAGGATTTATTTTTTCAAGATCAACTAATGATCGAAAGGATTCCGGCTTTGTTCTTCCAGCCTCAATTGTGTATTCTGAAAGTTCTATCTCTTCATATCCTGAAAAAACTGAAAGATCGCCAATATCCACAATCTCTCCTTTAAGATAAAAATCTTTTGCTCCATTCTGATTTACTTCTTCAAAATTAATTCCTATGTCAACCAAAAATTCATTATTGTCAGTATTAATTTTCAGATTTTTTAAAATTAAATCCATCATAAATTTTTCGTTTTTTGGAATGGATTCATAAACACTTAATTCTGTTTTAACATAACTAGAACTTGCTATTGTGTTTAGAGCCGAAAGTATAGCAATATAATTTATCTTCCGAAGAAATTGTTTCTCGCGATCTCCGCGCCAACCACCACTTTCAAGAAGCACTACACTCGAACCCCATTTTGTAAAATTATCTCCAACAGCCCTGGGTTCAAAATCATCAGAATATTTGGCGATATGTCCGGGGATGAATTCGTTCAGAACATTAAACATATTCCCAATAAGTTTCATTGCCTTCTCTCTTGATGGAGTTAAACTTTTTTCATAATCCGGTGAAGGTGCCAGAAAAGATATTGAAGCTGGATTAAACGAATTACCAACCGAATAATCTCTGCCCTGATCATGCAGGTTAAATCCAAAATCTGCTTTCAGGCTATCGAAAACATTTTTGAGGATTTGTGCCTCAGGTGTCTGTTGTCTTAACACATCACGATTTAGATCTATTTCAATAATATTTCTTCGCTGAAATTTTTCTGCACCGTCAGGGTTAACCATTGGAATAATGTAAATGCTCAGGTTTGATAGAAGAAATTTTTTGAAATCACTAAAAGCATGGTCATCTGAGAACAAATTGAATATATCAAATAATGCTGAAGTGGCTGTCGGCTCATCACCATGCATTTGTGACCAAAGAAAAACTTTTGTTTTACCACTTCCAAGCGAAATCAAGTAAATATCTCTTCCTTCTACTGATTTACCGACTTTATCCACCTTGAAAATATTTTTATTTTTTACCTGTTCGATTAATGGAAGAATGTCGGAATGCTTAAATCGTCGGTTGATTAAACTTTTTTCTTTGAAATTTTCATATGAGTGATAAAGATCCCAGGCGATTTGTTTTTCCTGTGCCATTATATTTCCTGATAATAATATTGTGAAAAGTATGGAATTGAACGAAATCCAGCTTTGATTGAAAAGAGATTTTTTCATGATGATTTTAATTTAATTATTAGACGTGTTAATTACTAAAATAGGAAGGGAGTTTTTACAATGGCTACAAATAATTTGAAGATTGGCTCACCTGCACCGGGATTTAACTTGCCCGGTGTTGATGGTAAAACATATTCACTCCATTCGATGGAAGATAAGCAGGCATTGGTCGTGATTTTTAGCTGCAACCATTGCCCGTATGTACAGGCTTATGAAGGAAGAATTAAAAAAATTCAGGAAGACTACAAGGGAGTAGTTATTGTGGCGATAAATTCAAATGAAGATGTTAATTACCCGGATGACAGTTTTGAAAATATGAAGAAACGAGCCGCTGAACAGAAATTTAATTTTTTGTATTTAAGAGATGAAGACCAATCAGTTGCCCGTGCTTACGATGCAACACACACACCGGAAATTTTTCTTTTTGATAAAGAAAGAAAATTAGTTTTTCATGGAAAGATTGACGATAACTGGCAGGAACCGAACAAGGTGCAAAATCATTATTTAAGAAATGCGCTCGATGAACTGCTTGCCGGAAAAGAAATTTCTGTGCCTGAAACTTTTACGATTGGTTGTACAATTAAATGGAAGAAGTAAACTAAGCTATTAAATTTGAAATATTTTTATTAATACATAAACCCAAAATTTAGCGTGATGAAAAAGCCGCTGAGATGATCTTTGTATCGTCCTTTTAATATTTCAACACCTTCATCAAGAAACTGAGTGTAGTAATAACGCACATTAATACCAATAAGACTTTTTTGATCCAGACCGAAGTTTGCTCCAAAGCCGGCATATCCTCCAACAGCAAAGTGAGTTTGCGAATATGAAAAAGCTTTGAAAAATTCCTCGGCATAGGGTGTAGTTAAAGCGATGGTTGGTCCCACTCCGGCATTTATATACGGCCGGAGGTTATCTGTAAGTTCATTTTCGAAAAAGCGAAACTGGCCACCTATAGTAACAGGTATCTGGAAAACACGGTTCTGTTTTCCGATTGTGAATGTTTGTCCATAGATGTCTATATACTCAATCTCCCTTTCATCTTTTGCTTCCGAAATGGAAATATCACCAAACAGAGTGATCTTTGTGC
Organism: uncultured Ignavibacteriaceae bacterium; assembly: GCA_963698525.1. Lineage (GTDB taxonomy): Bacteria > Bacteroidota > Ignavibacteria > Ignavibacteriales > Ignavibacteriaceae > IGN2. Next base: position 32,752 of record CAVORE010000010.1, read on the forward strand.
CAAGCTGTCTTCGGTAAAAACCACCAAAGCCAAATCCACTCTCACCAATCAGCAAGTCAAAACCAAGCGCATTGTTCGGAAAGTCAATTGGTGGCTTCGATGGTGCAAGCTCTCCAATTTCCTGCGCAAAGAGGAAAGTAGTTGGAATTATGAACAATATTAAAAATATTAACCGGTGCATATTATCTTAAATTTTCTGATTCTAAAATAATCAACCTTTTTTCAGAATCAACAGCATAAATGTTGGGATAATTATTGAAAATATTTACAAATTGATGTTTTTTCTAAAATCACCTAATTAAGCCGTATAAAATGATCCTCACCAAAAATAAAACAGAAGATATTGATATTGATTTTTTGATTGATGACAAGCTCAGAAAAAATGAAATCAACGAAGTACTCTTTATTGTTCCGACAAAAAGAAAAATCCGATATCTTACCCGTGAGCTAATTTCACTGAGTCCACGCAAGTCCATTTCCGGATTAAAAATTGAAACTATCGGTTCGTTTGCAGAAAAACTACTCACTGAGGTTGAAGGTAAAATAAATCTTATAAGTGATCAAGCTGCGATTCTGTTATTGAACCAAAGTTTCAAACGGATCGGTCTTAATTATTTTTCACAATACAAAGATCAAATACCATTCGGAACACTTGAGCGGGTAAAGAATGTTATTTCGGAATACAAACGTCATGGCATTACTCCTGAACTTCTTTTTGAAGAAGCTAAAAAATTATCCGGTGGAGATAAACTTAAAGCACTGGATATTTCAAATGTGTTCAGCGATTACCAGGGCACGCTGAAAAAAAATAACTTTAAAGAAACGGGGGATATTTATTCTTCTTTAAATCTGATTGAAAAAAAAATATTCAGCGAAGCTTTCAATTTTATTTGCCACGAAGTTAAGTTTATACTGGTGAATGGATTTGACGAGTTCACTGCTCCAGAAATTGAGATCATAAATTCTGCTTCGGAAGTAAACGGGGTTGGACTTTTCATTGTGCTGGACTACTTTAAATATAATCCTGCGGTTTTTTCTCATCTAAATTCCTGTCACGATCGATTTGTTGCAAAAGGATTTAATGAAGTGAGGGATGTATCACCCGCTGCTCAATCTAAATTTTTAAATATCATCAGGGAAAATCTTTCAATTAAAACTCCGTCACGGAAAGAAAAATCCTTCAAACAAAAGATCACCGGGATCAAAGCTTTAAGCAGGGGAGAAGAAGTTGAACTGATAGCTAAAGAAATAAAGAAACTTTTAATTAATGAAAAAGCAGAGCCTGAAAAAATTTGTATAGTGTTCAACCTGATATCAAATTATTCAGCGACGATAAGAGACAGGTTCAATGTTTATGGAATACCTTTTAATCTTACTGACAGATTTTCGCTAAGCACTTCTCCTCCGGTAAAAGCTTTAATTGGTCTGCTTGAAATTCTTGAGAATGATTTTTATTACAAAAATATTTTCAGGGCTTTCGGGGGTGGATTTGTCGGTGAAATCGGAGTTGATATTTCTAATCTTCTTAAATCATCTGTCGAATTGAAAATTGTTTCCGGTTATGCCAACTGGACAAACAAGCTCAATGCTGCAATCTCAGAACTTTCATCCATAGAACAGGAATCCGTTAAAAACAAAGAAAAAATTTCTGCGTACAAAAACGCGATATCGGATCTGCAGAAAATCAATTCTAACTTGAAACCGTTTTCATCAAAACTCACTCCTAATGAATTCCGGGAAAATATTTTATCACTGATTTTCAAACTCGATTTTCCATCGGCGCTTCTCAAAGCTCCAAATGATATTATTGAAAATGATGCAATTGCTTTCAACAACCTTGTTAAAGTGATTGATGAGTTAACCGAATTAATCAAGCTTGAATATGGTGATGGAGAAAAATTTTCGCTCCACTTTTATCTTAATCAGCTTAAAACTTCCACAGCTTTTGCCAGATATAATATTCCCGAAAAGCCAGGTTATGGAGTTCAAGTTACAACTCTTAATGAAATCCGCGGATTAAATTTTGATTATCTGTTCATCGGTGGATTGAATGATGGTGATTTGCCGACAAGATTTACTCCGGAGGTTTTCTTTTCAGGTTCATATGCAAGAGAAGAAATAAAGCATCAGGTTGAGCAAAGATATTTATTCTATCAGGCAATGTGTACCTGGAAGAAAAATTTATACCTCTCTTATCCTCAAACTGATGATAAGAGAGAGCTTGTGCAATCCAGTTTTCTACAGGATTTTAATTCACTATTTGAAACTTTAGAAATTTCCAAAGCGGATTTTAAGAATGAGATTTATTCGAAAGTAGAATTACTTGCACTGCTTGGTAAAGTTTCTCCCGAAGAAAGAAACGAGTTTAAACTTTTCAAAGAAATTAATGTTGATATTGATGAAATAAATAAATCAATTGATATCGATAAGAAACGAATTGAAAATCCATTCGGGGAATCTGAATACAGCGGGTTCATTTCTAAAAAAATTTCTGATGAATTAAAAAATAAATTGAATGAAATATCAGAAGGAGAGTTCTCTGCTACACAGCTTGAGAATTATGCAAAGTGTCCATACAAATATTTTGTCGAGAATGTTCTGCGACTTGAAACCATTGCCGAGCCAGTTGAAGAATTGGAAGCATTTGAATATGGCAGTCTCATTCACTCAATCCTCTATGTATTTTATACCAAGCTGAAAGAGAAGGGGATTGTACTTTTTGAATGCAGCGAAGAAGATTTCAAAATTGCATCTGATCTTCTCTTCATAATTGCTAAGAATAGATTTGATGATTTAAAACTAGATCCCGACTATTCTTTTTACGAGCGCGAAAAACTTCTTGGAATTAATGGAAGAAGAAGCCAGTCATTGCTTTACAAATTTCTGGAAGAGGAACGAAAAAGTGATGGCGGTTACGTCCCTGAATTTTTTGAGTTGAGTTTCGGTAATGTGAAGCACGAGGAAATGTTTCCCAAAAAATTTAAAGAAGGAGTAACTGCCGGAAGAGTTAAGCTGAAAGGAAAGATTGACAGGATTGATATCAATGAAAATGAAAAAACATTAAGAGTAATTGATTACAAACTTGGCGGAAATAAGCCAACTGCAGAAGATCTTGCAACTGGAATTTCTTTGCAATTGCCTCTTTATCTATTTGCTGCGAAAGAACTGATTAAAAAAGAATTGGACAAAGACTATCAGCCAGCAGGCGCACAAATATTTTCTCTTAAATTTAACGAGAAAGATTTTGGCAAAAAGAGTATTAGCTTAAAATCCCGGAGATTAAAAAGTGAAAACATTGAAGAAGAAAAAGAAACCGCTGAAGAAATGATAAATATTTGTCTTGAGATGGTGAATAAATTCACAGAAGATATTTCAAATGGAAAGTTTCATCTTTCTACATTAAAGAACAGGGAAACAAAAGTTTGCCGCTACTGTGATTTTAAAAGAATCTGCAGAATTCAGGAAGTTGATTGAAAGAAAATACTGTAAAATCATCAAGGGCGAGTCACTGACTTGCCCTCGCTAACTTCTAGCTTTTACCTCTGATTACTTCATCAGAACCATCTTCTTTGTTTGAATAAATGAACCAGCTTTAAGCTGATAGAAATAAATTCCAGAAGATGGAATATGGTTGATGGATGATGTACCTGGCCTACCGGCAGACAGGTTAAATTCAACTTCATATTCTCCTGCAGGTTTTTCTTCGTTGATAAGAATTGCAATTTCATTTCCAAGTACGTCATAAACTTTCAATGTCACATATCCGAATTCGGCAATCCGAAATCTGATATTCGTTGTTGGGTTAAAAGGGTTGGGATAGTTTTGATTTAAAGAAAATGATGTTGGTTTGAATTCTAAATCTTCAACTGATACAACTGTGGATGTTGTAGTTTTGAACATAGATTTACCACCTGTACCTGCATACAGGTAATCTTCAGAATCAACAGCAAGCGCATTGATATTTATTGATGTTGGTAGTCCATCGCTAATTAATTCCCATGTTTCACCAAAATCAACAGAGCGGTAAACACCCTGGCCAAAATCATTGGTCCCAAAGAATAGATGTCCGGCAGAATTCTCTGCAAAAGAATTAATATAAGATCCATTTCCAATAGTTGTCCAGGTTTGTCCGTTATCTGTTGACTTACTATAAGTAGTGTATATGTGCTCATTGCTCGCAATAAAAAGCGTGGCCCCAACATTCCCTGTTAAAACCTGTGTCCAAACTGTATCAACAGCAAGTTTGCGCCATATTCCCTGGCTTCCTCCCATAATAAAAATATCCCCGCTGGGATTTATGGCAACTTCACTTGGGCCAAAATTTAAATTGTAATTAATATCCGTCCAGCTAACGCCATCATCGGTTGAAATATGGCATATGCTTCCCATCCCTGAACCAACTGCAACTATTTCTCCATTGGGTCCTGAAGCAAGACCTGTTACTGCTACGAGACTATTTAATGGAAAACTTAGGACAGGTGCCCAGTTCTCACCGTTATCAGTGGATCGATATAAATTATTTACTGACCAATTTTGAGGGATTGCACCAATATATATATCTCCATTATTACTCACGGTGATCGCCCGAATGTCATAATTATCAATTCCATTATTTATTGTTTCCCAGGATTGTCCTTCATCGGTTGATCGGTTGATTCCCCAAACCGTTGCAAAAATATTGTCATTAGAATTAATTGCAATTTTTCTTACAGAACTAATTGGTAGCCCGATTGAATGCCAGCTTGTTCCGGTGTAATCAGTCTTATAAATACCATAGCCTCCTCCTGCAACGAGTAGGCCGGTGGGACTTATTGTAATGGCCCTTATGTAATTATAACCTATTCCATCGTTAAATTCAGTCCAGGTATCTCCGCTATCCATAGATTTTAAAACTCCTTCTCCCCAAGTCGGGAAATAAATGACATTACCGTCAAAGAATAGAGTAGATGCAAATCTTATCGAAACTGTTTGGGGATAAACATAGGACCAGCTATCACCATTGTCAGTAGAACGCAAGATACCAGCGTTTTCCTGACAGCCTGCAAAGACATAACCAGTAGGTGCAACTGCGACTGTTCTTGTTCCTCCACCGGTTGGAAGCTGCATCCAGCTTGCTCCACCATCAGTAGAGCGATATACACCACCTGAATTACCGGCAAATATATGACCACTAGCGTTAAATGCAATTGCTTCAGTTCCAGTTGTAAAGCTACCATATAATTCCCAGCTGTCTCCATTATCAAATGACCAGTAGATTCCTGTCCCCGTTCCAACATAAATATTATCGTTTCCGTCAATCGCAATACAAATAATGATGCCTCCATTTGTATTCAGATCTAATGGATCCCAGTTATTTCCACCATCTGTTGAACGACAAATGTAAGCGGAACCATGCGCCCCACCGATAAAAAGATCACCACTCGAATTAATATTAAGTGGATGAAATCCACCATTATCATTTGGTGATAATCCATTCATTATTGAAAACCAGTTCTCACCATCGTCTGTAGATTTAAATGGACCTGCACCCCAGACGGTGTTAACATAAATATTTCCACTGTTGTCATGAACAATGGAGTAAATGGCACCTCCGTGGGGACCACTTAGCTGCTGCCAGGAAATTGATTGTGATTGATTAATAGAAGTGAAAAAGAAAAAAACAAGAGCAACCAATAAATAAGTTTTCACAGTAACCTCCTAGTTATGGATGATTTAACTTATATTTTTTTAGATAATTAGTTTTGAGTTCTCCAGTAAAATAAATAAAACTTTAATTCTGATGCAAAATTATTTTATAGTCATATTTATTATCATTTGAGCAGTATCATCTTCTTTGTTTGAATAAATGAACCTGCTTTAAGCTGATAGAAATAAATTCCCGATGCTGGACCTTGCCTACTGGCAGGCAGGTTAAATTCAACTTCATATTCTCCTGCATGTTTTTCTTCGTTGATAAGAATCGTAATTTCATTACCTAGTACGTCATAAATTTTCAATGTCACAAATCCGAATTCGGCAATCCGAAACCTGATATTTGTTGTTGGGTTAAAGGGGTTGGGATAATTCTGGTAAAGAAAAAAATTGTTTGGTGGATTTGAAAATCCTTCATCCAAATCATTCAACTGGTTAAGATTAATTTTTGTAATAAATATATCAGCAAGAAGATGAGAAACCAGAAGACTATCTCCGAAATAAATCGATTGCTCAAACTCACCAATTGCAAAAGCAAAATTGTAATTATCAAGATATACATCAAAGGCAGAGTCATCACCAATATTCCCAATTGATAAAGCAGTTTTAAATAAACCTGCCGGAGAAAATACCGAAAGAAATATATTCTCGGTTCCATTACCGATAAATGTAGAATCACCAATGGTAAATTCTTGAGCATAACCACCAGCAATTGCAATCCCGTTAGCTTGATTGTAATGAATTGAAAACGGTATTGCTACATTAGTACCAGCACTCTGTTCTGCCCATTGAAATATTCCGAAAGGATTAAGCCTACCGTAGAAAATATTACGAGCACTGTTTGTTGGTGTGAGTGTAATGTTGCCAAATGTTGCGGTAAATTGAAAATCACCTGCAGTGAAAATATTACCAGAACCATCAACCGTAATTGCTCTTCCGTAATCATCATAATCTCCGCCTGCTTGCTCAACCCAAATCATATCTCCGTTAGTATCATACTTAGCTATAAATATATCTTTACTACCATCATAGCTATACAGTGTATCATCCTGAAAAATTATTGTATCATCAAAGTAACCGGTTACAATTACATTTCTATTTTCATCACAGACTAAATCGTATGCCGTTGATTCCCCAAAGTCTTCGCCAACAGCCTGCTTTGCCCAGAGTACATTTCCTGAGGGAGATATTTTTGCAACAAACATTGTAGAAAAAGTAGTGGTCGATAATGTGAATGAACCAATATGAAGTGTTTCTTCAAAATAACCGCTTATGTAAATATTATTATCTGAATCTGTTGCAATGCAAAATGCTTCATCGTTATCACTTCCGGCACCGTGTACAACCCACAGAAAATCTCCCTGGGAATTGTACTTTGTTATAAAAATATCTTCGCTGCCTAAGCTGGTAAGTGACGTATCACCAAAAAGTGCTGTTGATTTAAAAAATCCGGTAACAATCACATCATCATTATTATCCACTTTTAAATCCAATCCTCTATCGGCCAATGGTCCACCACAGATCCTAATCCATTGCAAATTACCATCAGCTGAAAACTTTGAGATAAATATGTTGTCAAAACCTGTCACAAACATCGTGTCAGCAAAATAGGTTGTATCGCTAATGTTTCCTGTACAATAAACATTTCCAAAACTATCTAATTCAATCGCAGTTCCTCTTTCATTAGATTTGCCACCCGCCTGGTGAATCCATTCGAAGTAAGAGCTTTGGGCTATGATTGATAGAGAAGAACAAAACATCAAAATAGGGAGAAGCATTACTTTCCAAAAACTAAAATTAAGCATAACTACTCCAATAATTTTTAAATATTATTTAATCAGAATCATTTTCTTAGTTTGAACGAACGAACCTGCTCTTAATTGATAGAAATAAATTCCGGATGCTTGATACTTGATACTGGATGACGGATTAAATTTAACTTCATATTCTCCTACAGTTAATTCTTTGTCAATTAAAGTTGCAATTTCATTTCCTAATACATCATAAACTTTCAATGTCACTAATCCGAAATCGGAAATCCGAAATCTGATATTTGTGCTTGGGTTAAATGGATTAGGATAGTTTTGAAATAGTAAATATGTTCCTAGAGATGAAGAAGTGGTTTCATTTATTTCTACACTTACAATTCCGCCACCATCCATTGTGTGAATGATTGTTCCTCCTTCACCGGATGCCCAGCCATTCAATGTATCAATAAAACAGATAGAAGTTAAAGTGTTTGTAGCAACATCACTGAATTGTTCCGCCCAGGTAAATCCACCATCTCTGCTGCGCAAAATTGTTCCTGCATCACCTGCTATCCATCCATTACTATTATCAATAAAATGCACTGAACCAAGACTTTCAAAAGTTCCGCTGGGTATTTCCTGCCAGGTTGCACTACCATCAGTTGTTAAAAATATACTTCCATTTATTCCAACTACCCAGCCATACATCTCATCAATAAATTGAACATCTGTGAATCTGAACCCATTGGATGCATTTGTAATTTGTCTAACCCAATTTATACCACCATCCGTTGTATAAATTATTGTTGAATCCAATCCAACCGCCCATCCGGTTGTAGCATTAACAAAATATACACCATATAACCAGTTTGCAGTTGGACTAGTTTGTCTCACCCAATTCCCACCAGCATTTGTAGTATGAATTATTTCCCCCAGATCACCAACAGCCCAGGCATTATATTCATCAATTGCACAAACAGCATTTAAATCTGAATTGATTGGACTGGTTTGTGAATTCCACCCGGCACCACCATCATATGTATGTAGAATTTTTCCATCTTCACCAACAATCCAACCATGGTTATTATCAGCAAAGTAAATATTATTTAGAGGATCAGATAATGTGGTTTCGTCCCAAGTGGTGCCACCGTCTGTTGTTCGCAGGATAATTCCTGAAATTGTTCCAGACCAGCCATAATCGCCACCAACAGCAAAACCATTATTTTCATTTAAGAAAATTATTTCCTGAATCCAGTTCATCGTTCCATTGTTTAGTGATTGGAAATCAGTACCAATTCCTGAATTTTTGCGAATGACTCCGTAATGACCAACCACATAAATTTCATCAGAACCGTATTTGTCTGCAAGACCATATAAAGTAGTAGTAGTGTTAGAATTTCTATCTAACCAGGTTGAACCGTAATCTGTGGTCTCAAGGATTATTCCACCAGCACCAACGGCATATGCTGCATTTGTTCCAACGTTTAAAATACCGTGGAGTAGATAACTTAAATTTTGATATTCATTTTGCCATGTAGTACCCTGATCAGAAGAATGAAATATGCTGCCTGCTTGCCCAACTGTTCGAATATTGTCAAGCATTCCCACATCGATAGACAGCAAATCCCAGGTGGTAGGTGATGCTTGATAAAACCAGCTATTACCTGTGTCGGTTGTATGCATAATTAGTCCATCCGGCCCAACTGCCCATGCATTATTACATTCTACATAACTCATATCATTTAGGTTTTCATTAGTAACTGTAGTTTGAGTAAACCAGTTTACACCAAGATCAGTAGTTCTAAGAACGGTACCGTTGTGCCCGGAAATCCATCCACAGTCTGAAAGATCATACCTGACTGAAGTTAAGTTTTCTGTAGTGTTACTTGTTTGCTGAGTTATGTTAAGATTGCCCCCATCGTTGTAGATATAGATAATTAATCCATTGTCACCAACGATCCAGATTTGTGTATCGCTATGCATATAAACACAATTCAAATCTTCAGTCGTTCCGAGGTCAATTAATTCCCAGGTGTTTCCACCATCAGATGTCAATAGTGCAGTTCCCATATTCCCAACCGCCCAACCTTCATCAGCAACGGTGCTTATAAAACTAATACTTTTAAGTGCATTGCCTTGAGGATATGGATTTTGCCAGAACCAGCCGCTTTGTGCATGAGGTTTTAATAAGAATAGAAGAATAATCGAAGTAAGAAGAAAATACTTCATTGGAGCCTCCTTTTGAAGTTGAAAGAGTTAGTTTCAAAACTTCTGCTTCGGGAGAGTAGTCAGATGTGCTGTCTCAACAAATTATTCGGAAGTATGCTCAGTAATTTTCACTCTCTCGGAGTAGAGAAAATTTTCAGTTTTAAATTGCGAATATTAATCAATAGAATCAATAGTTCGTTGGTAATGCGCAATCATTTTTTTTGATTTTAAAATGAAAAAGATAATTGAGGGATTAACGTGGCAAACTCTAACATTCCAGAATTATGAAATAGATTGAGCTGAAATTAATAAAATAAAAAAAGGCGAGTCACCGACTCGCCCTTACTTATTACTCAATACTTATAACTCATTACTTGATCAAGATCATCTTCTTTGTTGAAACAAAAGAGCTTCCATCAACTCCCGTTGCGTTGATTTTATAGTAGTAAACTCCGTTCGAAAGTTTTGAAGCATCGAAATTTACTTCGTGACTACCGATACTGTAATCACGGTTTGTAAGTTCATCAACTTTTTCTCCCAAAGTGTTGAACAGTTCAATACTTACATAAGAATCAACAGGCAATGAAAAATTAATCATTGTAGAAGGATTAAATGGATTGGGATAGTTCTGCGAGAGAACGAATACCTGTGGTCCTTCAATTTCAGTTTCAACAATATTCGAATAATTAATTGAACCATCAAAATCAATTTGCTTTAATCTGTAAGAATACTTACCCGGTTTTGAAACTACATCTCTGTACTCGTAATCTGTAACATCGGTTGTTGTCCCTTGTCCCTGAATATAATTTATTTCTTGCCATTCTTGAACGGGCGTAGTCGAAGACAAAGCCCTTTCAATCATAAAACCAGAGTTGTTGGTTTCAGTTGCAGTTGTCCATTTCAGTAAGACACCATTCTCTGTCTTGATAGCGAAGAATGCTGTTAGTTCAACGGGTACAAAATCTTCAATAGTGAAATTGACATTTGAAAGATCAAAGAAAACATTTCCAACAGCTTCTACTTTTATTCTTGCCTGAGTTGTTGGAATATTTGGTAGAAAAATATCTTGTGTCCCATCGTTTGCAGTGTTAGAAGCAAGGACTTCAGTAAAATTATTTCCACCATTAGTAGAGAGCAGAATATTTACTTGCGAAACACTAACCGGGGCAACACTTGTATTGGCAACATCCCAAGTAACTGTATAAGTTGTGTTTCCCATCCAGGTAACATTTGTGTTGGGTTGGGTTACGAGAAAAGGTCCCGCAGTGTTTGTAACATTTATCGTTTGCATTTGTGCGTAATTAACTCCGCCGCCACCAGCACGATTATCACGAGCGATCAATCTGAAATTTAAAGTTCGTGTATAACTTGGAAGTATTTCTCCAATTGTCTGAGTGTTGTTCAAAATGTTTGAGAGCTTTGGGAAATATCTGTAAGGTACGGTGACAGGATCGAATGACCTGAATATCGGTGCATTACCGGAAGGTGTATTTGGATGTCCGGCTGGTCCGAGATCCCATTCTTCCCAGCAATATGTTAATGGATCGTTATCCGGATCAGTAGCAGAACCGGTTAGCATAAACGGAGTGCTGATTGGAATTGTAAATCCACCAACAGGAACAGTAACACTTGGTTCATTGTTTCCAGTGTTTGTGATAACCGGACAGGAATTTCCAGTACCGATAGTTGTGTAATTTACCATTTCAACAAAAGAGATGTTATGAAAATAATCATCACTATTATTCTGAAGATTTTGAGGAGAACAAATTCCTGCATAAGCCATAATTGTACTTCCGCTTCCCGGTTCATAAGCTGTTGATGCATTTCTGTTTCCACCACTGCAAGCGTTTGCATTTCCGTTGAATGAGTGATTTCCTCCATACTGATGACCCATTTCGTGAGCTACATAATCTATATAAAACGGATCGCCGATTGGTGAAGGCAATCCTGTTACTCCACCAGCTTTTGAACTACCACAGACAACTCCTAAATAAGCAACTCCACCTCCACCAGTGCTGAATACATGTCCAATATCATAATTTGCAGATCCAATTACTGAGTTCAGATTGCTTATGTTTTGAGAGAGCATAGCACCGCCATTATTATTGGTATATGGGTCAGTAGTTGGATTTGTATAAATGATCAAATCATTGTTTGGAACTAATACTAATCTTACGCCAACTTCATTTTCATAAACACCTGTAACTCTGTTTATTGCAGTTACAACAGCAGCAAGACCCTGGGCAACCGTACCGCCATGGTAAATTGTGTATTCACCGGTTGCAGCACAAGCGAGTCTGTAAGTTCTCAATTGGGATCCAATCATTACGAAGGGATTATCCTGAACCAGTTGTTTAATATGTTCTCCCAATTCAGAGTCGGCACCAAGAAGAGTGCATTCAAAATTAAGTTCTTCTTCAGTTGGTAGATAATCTTTTTTATAGTAAGAAATGTAATATCTTGTTTCACCCAATGAATAAGGATCAATATAAACTGTGCCTTCTGGTGAGAAAATTATTGCATGAAATCCTGCAGGTGTAACATCGAATCTGATTCTTGCATTTGAGTAGTTTCCAATTCCTTGTCCAAGATAAGTTTTTATCTGCGGATATTTTGCAGCAAGCTCTTCATCCATAACAGGTGATTCTACAATTTTAAATGTAGCAAAACTATTATCAGGCAATGGTAAGCTTAGTAAGTAACCTGAGTTCTTTACCTGAGTATTACTTTCCATTGGAACCTGAGTTAAAGCAGAAGATAAACTTTGTAAATCAAGTTCAAGAGTACGGTAGCTTTGAGGAATAATATAACGGGTTCCCTGTGCATCCAAACCAACTTCTGAGATGTCATTCCATAACTCAGCATAATTTGATTGTGCATAAATCGAGGCAGAAAAAAACAATGCAGTACAGAAGAGAAAATAAGAGAGATAATTCAAAGAAAAATTTTTATTCACAGCTGCTCCTTATGATTAGTTAATGTTTAATTTAGTTTAGAATACGGGCAAAATACTTATGATACGGTTGTTTGTCAATTAGCAAATGAGGAAAATTTAAGATGTTTCCTAATTTATGATAAATATTTGGGGTTTATTTTGTCTAATAAAGGGCTATTTTTGATCTCAAATTTTTTATTAAAAAGCGGGAATAAAATGTTAAAGCAAATCGCTACTGTTGTTCTTCTCTTAACTTCTCTTCTTAATGCTCAGGATGAATACAAACCCTGGATTAAAGGCGAACGTGAGAGACATTCTAAATCAATTCAGCTTTCGAAAGTCCTGTATCCTGGTGATTCGAAAATTGATGTTACTTATTATGGATTAGATCTGAAGATCACTACAAATCCAAATTATCTTAACGGTAAAGTAATTATAGATGCTAAGGCTGATACTTCATCCGTCAATTCTTGTTTATTAGATTTGAGAAGTTTTCTTATTGTTGATTCAATATTGATCAATGGCTCAATAGCAATTTTCAATCATTCGAATAACCTTATCAACATCACACTCGATCAAACTTATAACGAAGGAGATCAATTCACTCTTGAAGTTTATTATCAAGGTGTTCCTGGCGGAACTAATTTCGGCGGCTTTGATTTCAGTTCGCATAATGGCTGGCCCATCATATCAACTTTGAGTGAATCTTACAGCGGTCCCTATTGGTGGCCACAGAAAGATACTCCGGCTGATAAAGCTGACTCAGCAGATATTTGGATAACTGTTGCAGATAATTTAATTCCTGTTTCTAACGGAACTCTTGAAAGTATTACGCCGAATGGAAACGGAACTCATACATATCACTGGAAGAGTCACTATTCCATTGCTAATTACCTCATTTCTCTGGCTATTACAAATTATCAGCAGTATAATACTTACTATAACTATAGCCCGACTGACTCAATGATAATAACACATTTTCTTTATCCAGAAAATTTCAATTCAGTAAAACAATATTGTGATGAAACGGATAATATGATTGCAGTGTTTGCAGAAAGTTATGGCGAATACCCATTCCTTATGGAAAAATATGGACATGCTGAATTTGAATGGGGAGGTGCAATGGAACATCAGACTTGTTCTTCAATGGGTTTTTGGGGAACAGGTGTTGTCTCGCACGAACTCGCTCACCAATGGTATGGTGATATGATTACCTGCAAAGACTGGCACCACATCTGGCTTAATGAAGGATTCGCAACATACTCTGAAGCAGTTTACATAGAAGCAAAAAGCGGAAAGGCAGCATATAATTCTCAAATACTAAGTGAAATGAATCAGGCAAAAAATGCATCGGGAACTATTTGGGTACAGGATATTTCAAACGAGTGGAATATTTTTGATGGTGCACGTTCTTATGCTAAAGGTGCATGTGTTCTGCATATGCTTCGGGGAATTGTTGGTGACTTAACTTACTTTGATATAATGAGAACTTACAGCGCACATCCGACAGTTTCTTACGGTGTGGCAACCACGGAGGATTTTCAGGCAATAGCTGAAAGTGTTTACGGTGAGAGTCTTGATTACTTTTTCCAGGAATGGATTTACGGAGAGAACGAACCAACCTACACAATCGGCTGGGATAAATCTCTTGTCAGCGGAGATATTTATGATGTGACTTTAGTTATATATCAAAATGTAAATACTAATCCACCATATTTCACTATGCCTGTTCAGGTTAAGCTGAACACATCCCTTGGAGATACAATTGTTACTTTATTTAACAATGCACAAACTCAAAACTATCAGTTCCAGGTTATCGGTAATCCAACATCAATAGTATTTGATCCCGGCAACTGGATATTGAAAAATAATACAATCGTTACATCTCTGGAGGATTTAACTTTTCCGGCTCAATTTATTCTTGAACAAAATTATCCTAATCCGTTTAATCCCACAACAACTATTGAGTATTCAATTCCTCAAAGCGGATTTGTTACTTTGAAAGTTTTCGATGTTCTGGGAAATGAAGTTGTAACATTAGTGAATGGTCATAACGAAGCCGGTAAACACCAGATAAAATTTGATGCAAGCAATTTGAAAAGCGGAGTTTATTTTTATAAAATTGAAAACGGAAACTTTGTTGAAACTAAGAAGCTTGTATTGCTCAAATAATAATCCTTGACAACGTAAAGGCAAATCCTTAATTTTGTTCTGCCACTGTCTCTTTAATCAGGACGGTGGCAATTTTTTTTATCAATTCAGGAAGATAGTAATGGCAGAAGGAAACTTTGTTTATCTCACAAGAGAAAGAATTGTGGAGATAGAAAAAGAGCTTTTGGAAATGAAAACCAATGGAAGAAAGACGATGGCTGAAAAAATTGCCGAAGCTCGTTCCCATGGAGATCTTTCAGAAAATGCCGAGTACGATGCAGCAAAAGAAGAACAAGGTTTATTTGAACTAAAAATCGCAAAAATGGAAGATGTACTTTCGCGTGCCCGTATTATTGATACTTCTCATTTTGAAGAAGGCAAAGTTCATATTCTTTCCAGGGTAAAAATCAAAAACCTCAAAAACGGAAAAATATTTAACTATCTCCTTGTATCTCCTGAAGAAGCAGATTTTCAGAAAGGAAAAATTTCAATTACATCTCCTGTTGGAAAAGGCTTGATGAATACTCAGGTTGGAGACAAAGTGAAAATTCAGGCTCCTGCCGGAATCCTTGAGTATGAAATAATTGAAATAAATTAAATAAAATTATTGAGACCAAGTCTTGTGAATCGATAATAATTTTTATAAAAATAAATTAGTTTTGTTTAAAGGATGACCAAATAAATTTCTTAATAATTCTTTGAGCCTTGGTGCCTTTGTGGCAAATAAAATCTTCGGTTAATTTCTGAATCCAAAGTCAATGTCAAAGTCACCAAGTCACTAAGTTTGCCCAGCATCATTTTGGTCAACCGCAAAATACGACTCAATAATCATCCCTATTTAAATGACAAAAACCATCGAACAAAAAGCGCTAAAGTTCATTGACGAAAATCATCTTCTTGAAAAAGGTGATAAAGTCCTCGTTGCGGTAAGCGGTGGTGCCGACTCAGTTTTTCTCCTTTCTTTTCTGTTGAAATTTAAAAACAGATTTAAGATTGATGTAGCTGCGTTTCATTTGAATCATAAACTCCGTGGAAAAGCTGCAGTACAAGATGAAAAATTTTGTATCGGGTTCTGTGCGAAGAATAATATTAAGTTGGTTTGTGTTTCAAAAGATGTGAAAGCTTACGCTAAGAAGTTAAAGCTTTCAATTGAAGAAGCCGGACGAGAAGTCCGTTACTTCGAGTTGAGTAATGCTGCTCAAAAAATGAAATGCACAAAAATTGCAACTGCCCACAGTGCAAGCGATAATGTTGAGACTGTTCTTTTGAATTTTGTAAAAGGTGCCGGCATAAGAGGTTTGTCTGGAATTCCAATTAAAAGAAATAATATTATTCGTCCAATCCTTTGTTTGAGTGCTGAAGAGATCAGAAAATATTTAGTAGAAAATAAAATTCCTTTTCGTGTTGATTCAAGCAATCTTGATTCTGATTATGAAAGAAACTTTCTGAGAAATGAAATAATTCCGAAGTTGAAGCAAAGATTAAATCCGCGGCTTGAGGAAAAGATAAGCAACACTTCAAAAATTATTTCAGAAATCAATTCGTTCATCGAAAAACAAATTGAACAAATAATCTCAAAAGCAGTTAAGTTCGATGGTAAAGAACTTCGTGTAAATTTAAAACTAACTTCAAAACTTGATAAAAGCCTTCTAAGTATTTTTCTTAAATCTGTAATTGGAAATACTTTTGACACTGAACTGTCTTCAGAAAATATTTTTGGATTGCTTAAACTTATAAACTCACAAACCGGCAATTCTGTTAATCTGAAAGAAAAGTTAATTGCATCAAAAGAGAGAAACGAACTTGTAATTGGGCATAAATTATCGTCCCGAACCAACAACGCAATTAAAAAAATTAAAGTCGGGCAGAAGGTCAGAGTCGGAGATAAAATATTTTCCAGCACTCAAGTTGACAGGAAAATGGTTAAGTTCACCCAGGATAAATCTGTGGAATTTATTTCGGGTGACGGACTTGGCAATGTATTCGAACTCAGAAAATGGAAAGCCGGGGATAAATTTCAACCCATCGGGTTGAAAGGAACAAAAAAGATTTCTGATTTTTTATCAGATGAGAAAACGTCTTCAATCAACAAAAAAGAATTTCTTGTTCTGACGAATTCAGGAAAAATTGTTTGGGTAATCGAGCTTCGGATTGATGAAAAATTCAAGGTAACTTCTGAAACAAAAAAGATTTTAAAACTTAGAATAACGGAAAAATGACCTCACCTGAAAAATTAATAATTGGCAGCGAAGAATTTGTTCCTCTTCTTTCTGAAGTACAGATTCAGCAAAGGATTAAGGAACTTGCCGAACAGATATCTTCAGAGTATAAATCCAGATTACCGGTTTTCATTGGGGTATTGAATGGTTCATTTCTTTTTATGTCGGATCTGATTAGATATCTGAGCATAAATTGCGAAATAGATTTCTTCAAGCTATCGAGCTACGGTGATGCAAAAATTTCTTCCGGAAATGTTACACTGCTCAAAGAACTTAACTGTGAGGTTAATGACAGAGACATAATTATAGTTGAAGATATTGTTGATACGGGACTGTCAATAAAATATATTGAAGAGCTTTTTGCCGAAAAAAGTCCAAGCAGTATGAAGGTCGTTTCACTTCTGGTGAAGCCCGGAAGCCTTAAATATGATGTGAAAATTGATTATATTGGCTTCAATATTCCTGATAAATTCGTTATTGGTTACGGGCTGGATTTTGAACAGAAATACCGGAATTTGAGAGGAATTTACGTATTAAATGAAAAAGGAGAATAATTTTTTTAATGAATTTAGATTTTAGAAAATTTTTTATGGCTGATAACAGCGAAGATAAAAAACCGCCAAAAAATCCTAAAGGATCGGGGCCAAACAGGCCGGATGATAATTTTGATTGGTCGAAAATTTTAAGAATGGTTTTTGGCTGGGGTGCAGTAATTGTCGCAGCTGTTATTGTTATGCAGGTGTTCAGAACAAGCCAGGAAACCTATGTTGACATTCCTTTTGCCGAATACAGAAGACTTCTTAATGAGACTGATAAAATCCAGGAAGCTACAATTACAAAATCAGACATTAACGATTATTTCTTTCGTGCTGATCTGACTTCAGAGACCTCCATAATTATTGATGGAACTTCAACTAACGTAAAAGCTATTTCAGTTTACATCCCTGAACCAATAATTAAAGATGAAGAAACTTTGTGGAAAGAAAAAGGGATTACCTATTCCTTCGATAAGCAGTCCAGCGAATGGCTGAACATCCTGCTTGGATTCCTACCATGGATTCTTATAATCGCAATCTGGATTATAATTATGCGACGGATGCAGGGACAAAGCGGCGGTTCACGCGGCATTTTTTCATTCGGAAAAAGTAAAGCAAAGTTGATCAGTCAATCGGGCCAAAAAGTCACATTTCGTGATGTTGCTGGTGCAGACGAAGCTAAAGTTGAGCTTCAGGAAATAATTGAATTTTTAAAAGAGCCGACAAAATTTCAAAAACTTGGCGGGAAAATTCCTCGTGGTGTACTTTTATTGGGGCCTCCTGGAACCGGCAAAACTCTTCTTGCCCGTGCAGTTGCCGGTGAAGCCGGTGTTCCATTCTTTTCAATTAGCGGTGCTGACTTTGTTGAAATGTTTGTTGGTGTTGGTGCAAGCCGTGTAAGAGATCTTTTTGAGCAGGGAAAGAAGAATGCACCCTGCATAATTTTTATTGATGAAATTGATGCTGTCGGAAGACACCGTGGTGCGGGTCTTGGTGGCGGTCATGATGAAAGAGAGCAAACTCTCAATCAGTTGCTTGTTGAAATGGATGGATTTGAACAGAACAGCGGTGTAATTATAATCGCAGCAACAAACAGACCCGACGTTCTCGATCCTGCTTTGATGAGACCGGGCAGATTTGATCGCCAGGTGGTTGTGGACAGACCGGATGTAAAAGGCAGAGAAGGAATTCTGAAAGTTCACACAAGAAATATTCCTCTCGAAGAAAAAGTAAATCTTGAAGTTCTTGCAAAAGGTACACCCGGTTTAGCAGGTGCAGACCTTGCCAATCTGGTTAACGAAGCTGCTCTTCTCGCTGCAAGAAAAAATAAGAAAAAAGTTGAAATGGCAGATTTTGAAGAAGCAAAAGATAAAGTGATGATGGGAATGGAAAGAAAGAGCATGATTATTTCTGAAGAGGAAAAGAAAACAACTTCATATCATGAAATCGGTCATGTTCTTGTTGCAAGGATGATTCCCGAAGCTGATCCGGTTCACAAAGTAACTATCATTCCAAGAGGTCGTGCTCTTGGTGTTACAAGTTATCTTCCGATTGATGAGAAACATACATACTCCAAAGAATATCTCGAAGCCGTAATTACATATGCGCTTGGCGGAAGAGCCGCAGAGAAAATTGTTTTTGATCACTACACAACCGGTGCTGGTAATGATATTGAGAAAGCTACAAATATTGCACGTAAGATGGTTTGCGAATGGGGTATGAGTGAAAAACTCGGCCCGATGAGTTACGGTGCAAAAGAAGAAGAAATATTTCTTGGCAGGGAAATTCAGAAACATCGTGATTATAGTGAGAAAACTGCAATTGATATTGATGAAGAAATCCGCGGCATTATTAGTCAGGCAATGAACCGGGCTGAGAAAATATTAAGAGATAATATTAGTTTGCTTCACAGTCTATCAAAGGAATTGCTTGAACGCGAAATTCTTGATTCTGATGAGATTGAAAGAATCATTAAAGGTGAAGAGCTTCCGCCTGTTCCGGTTGTAGAAACTCCCAAGGAAGAAATTCCTGAACACGTTAAAGCTATGATGCAGCAACGCAAGCCAAAGGATGCGCCAGTAAAAGATGACGCAAATTGATAATGGTACCATTCAGTACAAAGATGAATTATTTCGCAAATTAATTCATTTTATTTCGCTTTCAATTCCTATTGTCTATTATTTTATAACTACTGAAGCTGCTGCAATTATTCTTGGAATACTTGCAGCCACTGCTCTTATAATTGATCTTGGCAGGCACCTTCATTCCGAAACCGGAAAAATATTCTACAAGATGTTTGGCTTCCTGCTGCGTGAACATGAGCTCGATCATAAAAAAAAGAATCTCAACGGCGCAACTTATGTTCTGATTTCTGCGTTAATAAGTGTCCTCATTTTTCCCAAAGTTATTTTTATCTCAGCTTTCTCCATTCTGATAATAAGTGATTCAGCCGCTGCTTTGATCGGTAGGAAGTTCGGTAAAAGAAAATTTCTTTCTAAAAGTTTTGAGGGAACTTTAACCTTTTTTGTTAGTGCATGTATTGTGATTTTATTTACTCCAAAAGTCAGCGGATTTTCAGAAGAATATTTGATAGGGTTCATTGCAGCATTTGTCGGAGCTATCATTGAGAATATATCTTTCAAATTAGTTGATGATAATTTATCTATTCCGCTTTCTGTTGGATTTACAATGTGGGGATTGTACCTGGCGCTGCTGCCAAACCTGGAATTAACACTATCAAACGTACCGAGGTAGTTATGAAAAATTTTATAATAATTTTATTACTTATTCTTTCAACTTTGTTAGTCTCATGTGATACAACTAAAAAACCGGCAAAAGGTTTTGAAGATGAAATACTTGTTGTTGCCGATTCACTTGAGTATGAAGCGATGCTTCCTTCTTTGCAATCTGTGTTTGAGAAAGAAATATTCACACCACAGCCGGAAAAATTATTCATGCTGAAAAGAATTTCCGTTGCTCAACTTGAAAAAAATCAAAGGGTAAAAAACATAATAATTGCTGCGCCTCTTAACTCAGGCAGCAGAACTTCTGAATACTTAAAAGCTATTGTTGATTCTTCAGTAGAAGCCAGGTTAGCGTCCGATACCAGCTTCATCGTT
Organism: uncultured Ignavibacteriaceae bacterium; assembly: GCA_963698525.1. GTDB lineage: Bacteria > Bacteroidota > Ignavibacteria > Ignavibacteriales > Ignavibacteriaceae > IGN2. The sequence goes on from CAVORE010000010.1 coordinate 53,359, forward strand.
TATAAATATGATCTATGGGCAAAGAACCAGCTTGTTGTTGTGATCTCTGCCCCTGAAATCCAGGAGCTTCGCAAAAAAATAATTATTAATTCAGAAGACCTTTTATATACATTCCAAAAAAAATCCGATGAAAGATTATTCAGCAATCTCTACAATCCAACTTACGAAAAGGAAGATATCGAAGGGAAATTTCTCAGGGATTATGGCTGGGTGATTTACGTTCAGGCTGATTTTGTAGTTGCGCTCGACAAGCCTGAAGAGAAATTCATCTGGCTGAGAAGGTCTCCCGGAAGCGATATGGAACGATGGATATTCATTCACTGGATTGATAATGCAACTCCGGATTACTTAACACAAGATTCAATTAAAGTTATTCGAGACAGGCTGACGAAACAATTTTACCAGACGAGCGATGATGCTTCGTATGTTGTTGTTGCTTCTGATAATTTTGTGGTGAATGAAGTAAACTTTAACGGCAGGTATGCATTATTTACTCAGGGATTGTGGGAATTAAATATCAAAGGTATGGGCGGACCGTTTGTAAATTATTTTTTCTATGATGAAGAAATGAGAAGAATTTATATGATCGATGGTTCTGTTTATGCCCCAAAGTATTATAAAAGAAATTTGATTCAGCAGATGGATGTAACTTTACAATCATTCCGAACAAAAGCAGAACTTACTGAGGATAGAATAAACGATCTTTTGGAAGCAGTAGAAAATTAGTTCTTTAATAATTGCTGTAATGATGGGTGAAGTTTTACTCCCGGAAAATCTGTGAGAATTTTTTTGAGATAGATCTTTGCCCGGTCTGTCCTCCCATTCTGAACTTCATAATATGCCCGGTTGGAAAGCATTCTTCCAACCATATTTTCTATCATATCAATATAATAGTTTTTGTTTGAAGCAATCCTGATTTGAAAATCCGGATCCGGTGCCGGAACATATTCATTCCCTTGAACAACCTGGTAGAAGAATAAGTGCGGGACAAGATTATATCCTTCAGGAAGCCTGAACTCACCTTTTTTCATTTCCTGGTCAACCAGCTCTGGCCCAATGAAGTAATCCCTTTCGTTCAGATTTGTTTTGATTAGATTAGTCATGATTGCTTTGTATAAAGCTTCGAGTCTGTTCGGGTCGAAATTTTTATCCTGCTCAAAAGGCTTGAGAGCAAAAAGAAATTGATCGAGCTCATTCCTTACACCCGAAAAAACTTTCGGATCCTGGTTATTTAACTGGTTGTAATACCATGATCTTCTAAGCAATTCTTTATCAATAACTGTTACATCTTTTCTGTATCCTTCAACAAATTGATAATAATACGAAGCAGAAATAAAATAATCCCATTGATAGCTGAATATGATTGAATTTTCGGGAACAGTATTCAGAACCGCTTTAGTGTAATCTTCAAAAGTGTAAACGCCGCTTTGATTTACTTTTATGAAATTGAAAAAAAGTTGAACAGCAATTACAATCGATAACCCGATCAGTGCATAATTTTTTGGGAGACTTTTCATCTCCAGAATTTTCAATGCACCGAATGCCACGAAGAAGGCAAGCATAACAAATGCAAGTAAAAAGTAAGAATCAATATCGTGAATATCATAATTGATTGAGTAAAGAACCGTGAATATAAAAGTAATCAGGATGAACAATCCAAGTTTTCTTGATTTAAAAGAGAAACAAACATTCCAACAATTGAAAGAAGCAAGCCGACAAAAAATTCAAAAGGCAGAATGCTCCAGAAGTAGCTGAACTGTTTTCCGGCAGAATCAAACGAAGTAAACAACCAAACCTGGTATTGTTTGCCGGTTACGTGACGGTAAATTCTTTCCCAATCAACCGGGTTTCCCCAGTTCAATGCTGGATTTTGTGAAGCTCTCAATGGCAGGTATGTGTAAACCGCAATAAGAACAATTGCGAAAAAAAATATCATCACACCCAATTTTTTTAATCCTGATGAATGCAATTTGTATCTTGAGAAATACAGGTAAGCTGTGGCGGGAAGTATCATCAAAGTTGTGAGATGATTGGAGAACCCCAGTGCAAGAAAAAAAGCGAATACCAGCCAGTGAGAAAGCCTGTCGTTCTGAAAAGAACTTACATAGGCTTTTAAAAGTGAAAGAATTATAAGTGTAATTAAAAGTAAATGCAGAGAGTAAACCTCAACCGAAGTACTTTGAAACCAGAATGTTCTGCTGAATGCAAGGATTAATCCTCCAAATACTGCAGTGAGTAATTTTATATTTTCAGAAAGTTCTCCCTTGTTATCTGTTGTTTCAATCTGATGTTTACCTTTTTTCTTTTCTTTTTTTGCATCCTCTCTTTGATTTGATTTTTTACTCTTGAATGCGGCTAAATTATCAAGACAATATTTTATCGTATAAGTGAATACACCCACGGCAGCGCTGCAATAAATTGCTGCAAGAATATTTAGCTGCAAAATTTTTGTAAAAGGAAGTGGTATCAACGAAAATAAATATCCAATCATCGTGAAAAGTGGGTAACCAGTCGGATGAGCAATGCCAAGAGTTGCCTGAACCGCCGCAAGTTCGCCTGAATCAATCTGCACAACTGAAGGCGCGAGTGTGAACAAGTAAATTATGAATACAAATATTGAGGTCAGAAGTGAGTAGTACTTTTTTATCCGAATCATTCTTTGATTTTCGTTATTGGTTTTTAGTTGATGGTCTTGGTTGTCTGGTTATCAAGTATAGTTTCCGAGTCTTATTTTTCATTGAATTTATATTACAAGAAGTTGTTAGATATTCTAACAAAAAATATTCCTAAACTTAAAACCAAAACTAAGGACTACAGAACTAAAACTAAAAACTAATCAACCAAGAACTAAATTTTATTTTCGTTTTAATGCTGTAATTCACTTAATGAGCTTAGGAAAAAATTCTCGATTTATTTTAAATACAGAGTTCAGTTTTTTCTTTAACGCACTTCCGGTTTCAAATTCCAAAAAACGAGCAAGCTTATCAAATTTAATTTCATCACCGGATAACTTAGATGAACTACCGCCAAAAGCTATCTGGTTAAAAATTTCTAAATTCTTAATGAAAATGTAATTATCGGCAAGCTCACTTAAAACTTTTTTGTTTGATTTAAAGTTTTTAAGAATTACAGGAATTGATTTTCCAATGAGATTATTTGGTTGTTTCTCTTCAGTAAGTAACAAGTAATGAGTAATATATTCAATATCGTTCAAGCCGCCCTCGTTCTTTTTAAGATCAATTAGATTCATTTCCGCCGGGAAGTTCGAAAGCGATTTTGATCTGACATCAGTTATTCCTTTCACAATTTCCGCTGTGGTAAGCTTTGAAAGTCTTTGTATAAAAGAACTAACGAGGTGATTAAACAAATTCTCATTTCCACTTAGATAGCTCGCCTTTAGGAATGCCTCCATTTCCCAGATCCTCGCACGGTTGTCGAGGTATTCAGTGTATTTTTCAAAATCCCAGACTAACTGACTGCTTGCGCCTTCCGGTCTTAATCTGCAATCAACACTGAAAGGGGAGAGTTCTTTCTTCAAACTTCCGAGCAATTCCTGGAAATCTTTCTGAATGTTTTGATACTTTTCTGAGTTCTTAACGGCAAAAATCAAATCAATATCGGAAGCAAATGTCATCGTTCCGGTTCCTGTGCTTCCCAAAACAATAATTAAATAATCGTTTTTCCACTTCTTCTTTTTGCTGAACTCTCCCGCCAGAAAATCAATTTTTTCTTTCACGACATCGCTTAAAATTTGCGAAGCGGTTTGGGATTCAATTAATTTGATTGACAACTGAACTGCAAGTTTGAATAAAACATTTTTTAACCTGGTCGTTTGAGCCTGACCCAAAATAATTTTATTGAGAAAGTCTCTGCTTAAAAAACCTTCCCTGAGAATTTTATCTTCTGCAAAATGATCAATTACCATTTGTGAGCGCTCACATAACTTCAAAAGGATGCTAAGAAATTTCTCATCGCTTAATTCACTAAACCAGATAGATGGCAGGTCAGCTTGCTTTATTAGTCTGACAAAATTTGAAAGACACAAGTCTGGATCATCAGAGTTCAAAAGATATTCAAAAACATTTTTTTCGATTTTACTGAAAGCTTCGAGAGTGCCTTTATCGAACTTCCGGCTAACAGTTAACCCTTTACCTTCGCGCAAAAAAGAAATATCGTTCGCTGCTTTTTGTGGATTGATGAATTTAATGTTGCTGAATATGTTATTATCACCTTTTGAATTTTTGCTTTCACCGACAATCAAGTTGTAAATCTCTCTGACCAATTTTCTGGAATTTTTTACTTTCTCTTTAAACTCACTAAGATTCTTGAATCCCAGAAACAAGCTCAACTTTTCTGCTATTTCTCCACTTTCAGGAATTGTGTGCGTTTGTGTGTTGTTCATCAGTTGAAGGAAATGCTCAATCCTCCTGTATAAAATGTAAGCTTCTTTTAAAGTTTTAGTCTCATTTGTTGAGAGCAGTTTCGCACCGATAAGTTTTTCCAGTGCGGTGAAAGTGTTACCGGTTTTTATTGATTCATCTTTCCCGCCATTGAGAAGCTGTAATGCCTGAACTACAAACTCTATGTCTCTGATTCCACCGGGAATAAGTTTTATGTTTGAGTCTTCGACATCTCGCTCAATAATCTTTCTCAATTTCTTCATTTGTTCGAGCGGAGAAGCAAAATGAGAAGCAGGAAATATAAACCGATCAATATATTTTGTGAATTGTGAATAAAGTTTTTCACTTCCTGCTAAAAATCCAGCTTTGATAAGCATTTGTCTTTCCCAATCGCTTCCTCTGCTTTCGTAGTAGTCAAGATATTCCTGCAAACTTCTACAAACCGATGAGCTTTTACCATCGGGTCGCAATCGTAAATCTATCCTGTACAAATTCCCGGCTTCGGATGATGTGCATTTTTCTAGGAATAGTTGAATCGTTTCTGAAAGGATTTCGCTGTAGTACTTATTTCCAATTTTAATTTCTGTTTCATAAAAAATTATGATGTCAATATCGGAACTGTAATTGAGTTCACCACCGCCGAGCTTGCCAAGTGAAATTACGCAATACGTTTGTTTGACTTTTTCAATTTTATATTTATTCAGAATGAATTGGTAACAACTTTCAAATAACTTTTCGGTTAATGTGTTTGCAAGTATTGAAAGCTCTGCTGTGGTTTCTGCAACTTCTGTATTATTGAGAATATCTTTCAATCCAATCCTGAGGATTTCTCTTCGCTTTAGTGAATTAAGTGCGTGAGTTTTTGAATCCAGAGAATTGTAACGGGAAATTCTTTCTTCGACTTCTTGAGTAAAAGCTTTTTTATCCAGCTTTGAATTCAAAACCGATGAATCAGTCATCCTGTAAAAATATTCAGGGTTGATGACGAGTATATCGCTTAAATAATTGCTGTTGGATGCAATACTTACAAGCATCTCGACGTGATGAGGATAGCGCAGGCATTCGCGGAGGAAAAAGAATTTATCGTACATTCCGATAATTATTCTCAGCAAGTTTGATTCGGAGGAGTGCGTGAAGTAGTGCTTCTTAATTTCGGAATCGAAAAGTTTTAGCAGCTTTTCAAAATCCTGTGGCGGAAGTGCACCAGCCGAAAAGCCGGCAATCTTGTTTATAAAATCATTTGTGAGTTTTGTTAAACGCAAAGGAACTTGGCTCTTAAATTCAAATAATCAATTATTATTCAAATTTAAGTATAAATAGGTTTGTTAGCACTTATTATTGTTTTGAGTTGATTTCGAGTCCATTATTTTTTTGACAGGTTTTGCTAATTTGAATTGTGTCATTCACAACAGAATAGTTACTCGAAGAACTATTGAGTATTTGACGACTTTTATTTTCATCATAATATGAACTATCTCCATTCCAATATAGTGTACCATTAATATCAGATATTAATATTTCCACAATAAATGTCTTTTCAGCTTCGTAGTATATCGAATCTGTAAATGTTAATGTACCATTGCATTCATACACTTTTATTGAATCAAGGTAAGAATCAGTAGTATCATCTACAAAAGTTTCAATTTTTAAGTTTTTTATTTTGAATTCATATTTTGCTATTCCAATAAAATTATAATCCCTTATTAAAAACGTAGAATCTTTTACTTTAATATCATTGATTGAGTCGTCAGGTAGAAGGGGCATAATATCGAAATGACTATCAGGAAATTTATTTTCCAGATAATAATAACAAGTTACATATTTTGCAACTTCATCGATGAACATAGAATTAAAAAAATGCAGAAAATAAAAATCAAGATTTGGTCTTATAGTCCAATTATAAAATGTCTGACAGCCTGATATCAGAACTATAATTAAAGTAATAATTATTGATAGTCTTTTCACGTTCCAAACTTTCTAAATCTTCCAAAAACATTCAACAAAAATTTTAGTAAAAGAAAACACTGAGATTCCGAATTAAGTCCGGAATGAAGAAACATCCATCACAACCCTTTGTGAGTAAAATTTCTTAAATTGCATCTCAATTGTTCAATAAGTATGTTAAAAGCACTTTAATAAAGGAGTTAGGCACTGGATGTTAAATATTGTTAAGAAAATATTCGGGGATAAGCACGAGAAAAATCTTAAAATTCTCTGGCCTGTTGTTGAGGAAATAAACCAGGAATATGAGAAGCTGAAACTGCTTTCCGATGATGAATTACGAGCTAAAACAAAAGAATTCAAAGATAAAATAAACGAATTCACTGCAGAGACGAGAAAGCAGATTGATGAACTGAAAGAGAAATTACATGGTGATGAGGATTTTGATAGAGTTGCAGCTTATGATGAGCTTGATGAACTAAATGATAAGCTTGACGAAGAATATGAAGAAGTATTAAATCAAATTCTTCCCGAAGCTTTTGCAGTTGTTAAATCTACTTGCGAAAGATTGGTTGGTAAAAGCTGGACATATTGTAGGAAATAAAATAACCTGGGATATGGTGCCGTATGATGTTCAGCTTATTGGTGGAATTGTTTTACACCAGGGAAAAATTGCTGAGATGGCAACCGGTGAAGGTAAAACTCTCGTTGCAACTCTTCCAGTTTATTTGAATGCTTTGACAGGCAGAGGTGTTCATCTTGTAACTGTGAACGATTATCTTGCTCAACGTGACAGCGAGTGGATGGGTGAGATTTATAAATTTCACGGACTTACAGTTGGCTGTATACTCAACACAATGGATCCTCACCAAAGAAAAGAAATTTATCAGCGCGACATCACTTTCGGAACAAACAACGAATTTGGTTTCGATTACCTGCGTGATAATATGGCAGTTGAAAAGGACGGTCAGGTTCAGCGTGGACATAATTATGTAATTGTGGATGAAGTTGATTCTGTTTTAGTTGATGAAGCAAGAACGCCGCTTATTATTTCCGGTCCTGTTGATGTTGATGATCATAAGTTCGACGAAATGAAACCAAGAATTGAAAGACTCTACAGGAAGCAGAAAAATTACGTTGCAAACATTCTGCAGGAAGCAGAAAAAATTATTGAAGAAAATGGTCAAACTCCTGAAGCCGGAGTTCAGATTTTCAGGGCTTACCGCGGATTACCAAAAAGCAACAAGCTTGCAAAAATTTTAAGCGAAGCTTCCAACAAAAAGCTTATGCAGGATACTGAGATGGAGTTTCTTCGTGAAAAAGCAAAGAATATGTACATTATTGATGATGAACTTTATTTTGTAATTGATGAAAAGAATAACAGCATTGACTTAACAGAAAAAGGTCGCGAAGAGCTTGCACAGGGAAGCGGAATGGAAAAAGATTTCTTTATTCTTCCTGATCTTGGAACAGAAATAAGCAAGTTTGAAAATGATACGAATCTTTCCGATGAGGAAAAAATAAAGAAAAAAGATTTGCTCTATTCAAAATACTCTGAGGCAAGTGATAGAATTCACACACTTCATCAATTGTTAAAAGCCTACACACTTTTCGATAAAGATGTCGAGTATGTTATCACGGAAGACGGTAAGATTGCAATAGTTGATGAGTTTACCGGACGTGTTCTACCCGGCAGAAGATACAGTGATGGACTTCACCAGGCAATTGAAGCGAAAGAGAATGTTAAAGTTCAAAGAGATTCTCAGACGCTGGCTACAATCACTCTCCAAAATTATTTCAGAATGTACAACAAACTTGCAGGTATGACAGGTACTGCAGAAACAGAGGAAAATGAATTCTTCTCAATTTATAAACTTGAAGTAGTTGTAATTCCAACTAACAGAGTGTGTGTAAGAGATGATACGGATGATTCTGTTTTCAAAACCAAAAGAGAAAAGTATAATGCTGTAATAGAAAAAATTGAAGAGCTGAAAAAAGAAGGAAGACCTGTTCTTGTTGGTACAACTTCGGTGGAAGTTTCAGAAACCCTTAGCAGAATGTTAAAGAGAAAGGGAGTTCAGCATAACGTATTAAATGCAAAACAGCACCATCGTGAGGCTGATGTTGTTGCTCACGCAGGTGAAATTAGTGCCGTTACAATAGCAACTAATATGGCAGGTCGGGGAACTGATATTAAATTGGGTTCCGGAGTAGTTGACAGAGGCGGTTTGTATATTCTTGGAACTGAACGACACGAATCAAGACGAATTGATCGTCAGTTGAGAGGTCGTTCCGGAAGACAGGGCGATCCGGGAACAACAAAATTTTTCCTTTCACTTGAAGATGACTTGATGAGATTATTTGGCTCAGATCGTATTTCTTCTGTAATGGAAAAAATGGGATTGAAAGAAGGCGAAGTTATTCAGCATCCATTAATAACACGTTCCGTTGAAAGAGCACAGAAAAAAGTTGAGGAGAATAATTTTTCTATCAGAAAAAGATTGCTGGAATATGATGACACAATGAACTCGCAGAGAGAAGTTATTTACACAAAACGAAATCGTGCTTTGCAGGGTGATCGGTTGAAAAGTGAAATCTTTGATCTGCTTGAAGAATATATTGACCAGTTACTTGAAGCACACTTCGATAACGCTGAAGCAGATCTGATAAGAGAAGAAATGTTGATGAAGCTTCTGGTTGATGTTAAAATTGAACCGGAGGAATTTGAAAAACTGGGTAGAGATGGTTTAAAGGAAAAACTTCTTGGTGCAGCGAAAGAATTTTACAGAAGAAAAGAAGAGATGCTTAGTGCAGAATTGATGGCAAGACTTGAGCGCTATGCAATGCTAAGCGTTATTGATACGAAGTGGAAAGAACATCTCCGTGAAATGGATGATCTGAAAGAAGGAATCGGGCTACGTGCTTACGGTCAGAAAGATCCGCTTGTTGAATACAAAGCAGAGTCATTCAAGTTGTTTGTTTCGTTACTTGAAGAAATAAGAAATGATGTAGTGTCGTTCGCATTTAAATTTTTTCCGCACGCTCCGGGTGAAGTTCAGCAGCAAAGAAGGCAACCTGTAACAAGAATGACTGAAAGCAAGCAGGTAGCAACTAACATCGGACTGCAAGCACCAAGACAAGGTTCTCCTCAGGTTGCAGGAAAGATGCAGCCTATTCAAACTGGTGAAAAAGTTGGACGAAACGATCCCTGTCCTTGCGGCAGTGGAAAAAAATATAAACAATGTCACGGTAAATAAATTCAGAACCTTCGAGGTTACCAGTTGTTGAGCGACGATCTAACCTCGTAGGAATAAACCCGGGCTAAAAATAATAGCTGAGATTTTTATGAAAAAAATAGAAGCAATAATCCGACCTTTTAAACTTGAAGAAGTAAAAGAGGCACTCGTTGAAGAAGGCATCAGAGGTTTAACGATATCTGAAGTCAGAGGATACGGACGCCAGAAAGGTCACACAGAAACTTACCGCGGAAGCGAATACAGGATAGAATTCGTTCCAAAAATAAAAATTGAAGTTGTAATCGAAGATTCCAAAGTTGAAAAAATCGTTGATGCGATATTAAAAACCGCAAAAACGGGTCAGGTAGGGGATGGTAAGATCTTTATCTACAATGTTGAAGATGTGGTTAGAATCAGAACAGGGGAGTCGGGCAAAGACGCTTTGTAAAATATTTTACCTTTTTGTTTTATTTATACTTTAATAGCTTCAGGTGCCATGTTCACCAATGTTTTTAAAGATAGAATTTTTCTTCTGATCCCATTACTGCTATTTATTAGTGGATGCAGCGTGTGGGAAAATTTCACCACTTTTTTCAACCTTTACTACAATGCAGATGAGCTTTATACAAAAATAGAAAACCAGATCACCAGCCAGAAGAAAGATTTATTCTCCATTGAGCCGCCAAATATTCCACCCGCTGCAAACTCCGATGTTCAAAAGTTGATAGAGAAATGTTCAAACATTCTTCAATTCAGTCCTAACTCATCCTACGTTGATGATGCGCTTATGATGCTTGGTAAAGCATTTTATTTCCAGAAAAATTACTTAAAATCACAACAGAAATTTAAAGAGCTGCTCGCTTCGGAGCCTGACAGCAAATATGTTCTTGAAGCAAGGCTGTGGATTGGCAAATGCGATATGAGATTAAGAAATTTTGAAGATGGATTGGTTATACTCAGAGAGGTGAGAACAATTGCTATTGATGATGATGAAGAAAAAATTATGGAAGATTCATTCATCGAGGAAATTGTTTACAGAAAAACGATTGGCGATATTCCAGCAGCAATACTTGTCGCTAATGAATTTCTTGAAATATCCGATAATGATGAGATAAAAGCAGAAGTATGGTACGAGGTCGGAAACCTCAATACTCAAATTGAGGATATTGAGAACGCTGTGGTTGCCTATGAAAATGTATTTGAATATTCTCCAACTTATGAGCTTGAAGTATCTGCATATCTTAAACTCGGTAATGCATTGCGAGAAATTGGAGAACCTGAACAGGCTTACACGATTTTTTCGGATATGCGCTCGCAGGATAAATATTCAGAAAAGTTTGTAGATATTGATCTTCAAATTGGTATTACTGATGCTGCGCTTGGTAATTATGAGGACGCAATTGAACAGCTAACTTTTGTTGATACGACCTACAGAAGCTCACCTAATTCCGGTGCAGCTAAATATGAAATTGGTCTTGTTTATGAACATGGATATCAACTGCTTGATAGTGCTGCGGTATATTATCAGAAAGCTTCAACAGCGGTTTTGCCTAAGGAGTACCTCAACCCGGCAAAAGATAAAAACCGGCTCTTCAGCAGATACGTTCTGCTAAAAAAGGAATTGAACAATTATGGCAGACAACTTTTCTATCTTGAGAATCCGGAAGAGTTCAAAAAAGATTCTGCAAAATATGTTCAGGATTCATTAGCTATAGCTGAAGAAATATCAAATGTAAAAGAATTGCAGGAAAGCTGGTCGGGATTAGAAACTTTATTACTTGGTACGAAAGATACCACAGGATTTTTCCAGGATTCAGTTAAGGTAGCTGACTCACTGGTTGCTCATCTCAAAGATTCGCTTCAGTATGTTAACCGGGATACAATTTTCAGCAGAGTAAGAAATCCTTTGCCCGAAGATTCGATGCTCGTTGCACAATTCGACAGTATGTTTACTAACAAAATATTTGATCCCAATGCAAAAATGAAACTTGAGCAGGAACAACGTGAGCGGGAAAGTATGGCTAATCAATTAATTGCATCATTGCCGGATACTCTCAAGTTCAAAAATAATCCGCCGAAGCGACCGAAGATAGGTCAGGACTCTTTAAAAACAATTTTAGCAAAAAATCAACTTGATCTCGGAAATTTATTTTTGTCCGAGTTTGAAATGCCTGACTCCGCGTATAAATATTACTACAGCAACCTGACGCAATACCCGAATAATATTTATTATGCAACTTCAATGTTTGCAATGGGGAGCTATTATCTTACTGTAGATAACCAAAAAAGTGCAGATAGTCTGTTCACTATTGTTTATGAGAACTATCAAAACGAAAGCATAGTTAATGCTGCTGCAGCAAAGCTTAACAAACCATTCATTGATCTTAATTTTGATCCGGCAGAAGAAGATTACAATCAAGCTGAGGAATATCTGAATTCAGGTGATTACTACGGGGCAATAGATAAGTTTAATACTATTCTACAGGAATATCCGGCATCGGCATTTGCTCCAAAAGCAATCTATGCTTCAGGCTGGATTGAGGAAAATAAATTGAAAGATTATACTGCTGCTGCGGAATCATACGATACACTTATTGCCAGATATCCTGCTTCTGAATACGTAAAAGCTGTTGCGCCGAAAGTATCTCTTTACAAGCAGGAAAAAAGAAAGCAGCAAACAGCTTTAGAGGATTCACTAAATGCTCTTGTGAATTTAGATTCACTTGCTGCAGATACTTCATTGGTAATTGAGAATACAATTCCTATAAAAGACACAGTTCAGGTTTCTATAACAGAAGATGAGCAGTCACCGATTGATCAGGAAAATCAAGAACTTTTAGAAGCAAAAAAAGGTTCTGAAATTAAGGAACCTATGTGGAATCCAAGAAAAAGAAGATAAATCAATTTATCTTAACAAATTCATATTCTGAATTATGAACCGCCGGCTACTTTTAGAATTAATTGAAGAAGGGGAGAATCTTCAATGTGAATTTAAAAGACATTTCACCACTCCTGAAAAAATTGCCAGAGAGATGATTGCGTTCGCCAATACAAAAGGCGGCTATGTTATTTTTGGAATTGATGACAACAAAGAAGTAGTTGGAGTTGACAGTGAAAAATCGGAATCGGAAATGATCAAAGATGCAGCAGAGAATTTCTGTGAACCACCTCTCAACTATTCGATTGATTTTATTGAGTTATATGGAAAAGAAGTTGTAGTTGCCAGTATTCCTGAATCGGATAACAAACCACACAGATTACAGGATTATGAAAATGATTTTGATATCAACAAAGCAATTGTGCTTGTACGGATAAATGATAAAAGCGTTCAGGCAAGCAAAGAGATGGTGAGAATACTTCGCGCAAACTCTGCGGACCTTTCTTTGAAGAAGTACACTATCGGTCAAACTGAAAAAATGGTTTTTGAATATCTTGGGAAGTATGAGAGAATTTCGGTTAAAGAGCTCAGTAATCTTGTTAACATTTCAGAAAGAAGAGCCTCAAGAACACTTGTGAAAATGGTTCGGGCAAATCTTCTTTTGATTCACACCAAAGATAACGGAGAGGTGTTTTTCACGGCGGCGGCTTAGTAACAATTATAAAACCCTTCATACAATATCCTTTTCGTCCATCACCATTTGCTGATTCGACCAAGTAATAAGGGTCTTCATCTTTCAGTATGTAAACTTTTTCATCATTTACCATAGAAGCTACTATCTTTCTACTGGACAATGTTGAACTCCAAAGATTGACTTTCTTAACATCATAATTATCGACAATTGTTGTAATATGACCACTTCCAATTTTCTTAGTAATAGTACCTTCGCTTTTTTTTTTCATTACAAGAGAAAAACAATAATGCTACTAAAAAAATGACTAAGTTATTCATTTTACATTCTCCTTTTTAAAACTTAAATAATTTATGTGTCATTCATTTCTCGCAATTTAAATAGCGTTACCCCATACGCAACTGCAACGTTTAATGATTGCTTTATACCGAATTGTGGAATCTCAATTGAAAAATCACACAAATCCAGAATCTCTTGAGACACTCCTGTGATTTCATTTCCAACAACCAGGCAAATAGGAAAAATTTCTTTTTTCAACTCATAATATGGAGTGCTTTTATCTGTTAACTCAAGCGCACAAACTTTTATTCCTTCATCTTTCATTTTATTGATAACTTCTTTTGGATCTTTCACATATTCCCAATTCACACTTTCTGTAGCACCAAGTGAAGTTTTTAAAACATCTTTATTTCCGGAAAGTAGTTCAGGATGAGGTGGATAAGGAGTATAACCACAGAGAAAAAGTTTTTCAATCATTGCACCATCTGAAGTTCTGAATATTGAACCAACATTGTAGGAACTTCTGATGCTGTTCAGCACAACGTATACAGGAAGCTTTTTTACTTTGTGAAGTGATTCAAGTGTGCTTCTGTTTATCGCTATTTCATCGTGAGTTAGTTTTTTCATTATGCTTGAACTCTCGTTGCCAATTGACCACAAGCTGCGGCTATATCATCTCCTTGTGTATTCCGTAACATTACGGTTATATTTTTTTCTCTCAGTTTATCTGCGAAAATATTAATTCGCTCCATCGGAGTTGATCTTAATTTTCCGGCTAACCCTGCCGGATTCATATGCTCAAGAGAGTTAAAAGGAATAATATTTAACTTGCTCGGAATTGTGCTCATCAATCTTGCAAGTGCTTTTATATCTTCATCACGATCATTTATTCCATCGAGCATAACATATTCGAATGTAATTCGGGTGTTGGTTTTTGCAGCGTAACTTTTTAATGCCTCAATATTTTCTTTCAGAGAATATTTTTTGTTTATTGGCATAATTTTATTTCTGATGTCTTCAAAGCAGGAGTGAAGAGAAAAAGCCAGCTTTACTTTTAATCCGGTTTCTTCAAGCTCTTTTATTTTGGGAGCAATTCCAGCAGTTGATACAGTTATTTTTTTCAAACTTATTCCGGTTGTAAGTTCTTCAGCAAAAATTTCCAGAGACTTCACCGTTTCTTTAAAGTTTAACAGCGGTTCACCCATTCCCATATAAACTATGTTAGTTATCTCACTTACTTTGTAATCTTTACTTGCAAGTTTGAACTGATCAAAAATTTCTCCGGCAGCAAGATTTTTTTTGTATCCCATCAAACCGGTTGCACAAAATTTACAATCGAGAGGACAGCCAACCTGAGTTGAAATGCACAGTGTAGTACGTTTCTTTTCAGGAATAACTACAGATTCAATTTTGTTCCCATCACCGGTTTCGAAAATATATTTTTTTGTTCCGGTAAAGGGAGAAACTTCACTTGTAAAATAATGGAGTGTATCAAGCTCTGATTTTTCAGAAAGCTTGCTTCTGAGAGATTTGGACAGATTGCTCATTTCATTAAAACTGTCAACCATATCGCCGTACATCCATTTGAAAACCTGCCCGGCTCTGAACGGTGGTTCACCTTCAGAAATGAAATATTCTCTTAATTCTGAAAGTGTTAATCCCTTCAATGTGTGTTTTTCTTTTGATTTAATCACAATCCAAAAATAATCTATCAAACTTCGTCTGACAAGACAAGCAAGAAGCGCTTATCTTATTATTAAAAATCGTTGTCTTAAATTTTATATTACACTATTTTTGGAGTGGAAAATAATTCATCTCCAAATGCATCGAACTTATCATAAAAAATCTACGGGGTAAAAAAATGAATTTTGATTTTACAGAAGAACAATTGATGATTCAGGAATCCGCCCGGGACTTCGCTCAAAATGAAATAGCACCAACAACAATTGACCGTGACATAAATGCCGAATTTCCAGCAGAGATAATTAAGAAAATGGGAGAACTTGGATTTATGGGAATGATGGTCTCGCCTGATTATGGCGGAGCCGGTATGGATACGATTAGTTATGTGCTTGCGATGATTGAAATATCAAAAGTTGATGCTAGTGTTGGTGTGATTATGTCTGTGAACAATTCTCTCGTTTGCTGGGGATTGGAAGAGATACGGTTCTGACTTTGTAAAACAAAAATATTTAGTACCTCTTGCTAAAGGTGAAAAGCTTGGTTCGTTTGCTCTTTCTGAACCTGAAGCCGGAAGCGATGCAACGCAGCAGCATACAATGGCAGATAAGGATGGAGAATTTTTTGTTCTGAATGGAATGAAGAACTGGATCACCAACGGAACAACTGCCGACTATCATCTGGTTATGGCAACAACAGACAAAACAAAAGGTCATAAAGGTATTTCTACTTTCTTAGTTGAGAAAGGCACTCCGGGATTTGGTCATGGAAAAAAAGAAGATAAACTCGGCATAAGAAGTTCCGATACTTGTTCATTAACATTTGAGAGCTGCAGAGTCCCGAAAGAAAATATTGTCTGGGAAGAAGGCAAAGGTTTTAACTTTGCAATGAACACACTCAACGGAGGAAGAATCGGGATAGCATCTCAGGCTCTTGGTATTGCAGAGGCATCACTTGAAGCTGCTGTTAAGTATTCAAAAGAAAGAAAAGCATTTGGTAAAGAAATTGCAAACCTTCAGGCAATACAATTTAAGCTTGCTGATATGGCAATGAAACTCGATGCTGCAAAATTGTTAACGTTTAAAGCTGCTGCGCTTAAGGATGCCGGAAAAAAATATTATGCTGAAGCAGCAATGGCAAAATTATATGCTTCAAAAATTTCAGTCGAGTGTGCGCTCGAAGCAATTCAGATTCATGGCGGATATGGTTATGTAAGAGAATATCTTGTTGAAAGATATCTTCGCGATTCAAAGATCACAGAAATTTATGAAGGCACTTCTGAAATCCAGAGGATTGTAATTGCCAGGTCATTACTCGATGCAAAGTAAGATATAATTATTGAATAAAAGTTTTTAAAATCTTATGAATAACAGCAAACTTGTCAAATTAGTGAAGGAAGCGGTTAAGGATATTGAACCCAGTGCCGAAATATTTCTTTATGGATCAAGATCACGTGGTGATATTAATGTAGAATCCGATTGGGATTTCTTAATAATAGTTGATGGTATTTTGAACGACGAACGTATAAACCGAATTCGACACAGAATTTATGAATTCGAATGGGAATTTGGTGAGGTTTTATCTTCTATAATCCGAACGCGTGATCAATGGAATAGTTCTCTGTTCAAAGCTATGCCTTTTTATCAAAACATCAGGCGGGACGGGATTAGGCTTTGACGGAATGGAATAAAGATTTAGTTGTGTATCGAATGACGCGTGCAAATGAATCTTTAGAAGATGCTCGTATCCTTGCCAAATCGGGTCGCTGGGATGCTTGTGTAAATAGGCTTTATTATTCTTGCTTTTATGCTGTTACTTCTCTTCTTCTGGTTGATGGCTTAACTTCTTCAAAGCACACAGGTGTTCGTAGCCTCTTCAATAAACATTATGTAAAATCTGGTTTAGTTCCTAAAAATTTAGCAAGCATTTACAATGATTTATTTGAAAGGCGGCAGGAAGTTGACTACATAGACTTCGTCAATTTCGACGAAGAACAAGTTCTCCCATGGATTTCCAAAGCAGAAGAATTCATAAATTATATCTCAGGTTTGATCAAAGAAAAAGAGTGAATGAAACATTTAAGTTTAGTTGTTCTTATTATTATGATAATAAATGGAATCCTCTTTTCACAATCAAACAATCTCAAATGGCAAAAGGCAGATATCTCTTACGAAAAACAAATTCAATACGACAAGAGAAATTATTCCTTCGAGTCAGAGAATGCTGGTGAGTTTGTGGCAAAATCAATTACTAATGCTTATTGGTTTTTTATTTCTGATGTTGATGGTGATAATTGTTCATTCCAACCGACTTGTTCTTCTTTTTTTATAGATGCAACCATAGAAACTAATATTTTTCAGGGAACACTGATGTTTGCTGACCGATTAACTCGTGATTTAAACCCCTCAAGAAGAGATAACTATCCGAGAATGAAAAGCAGGCATTACGTTGATCCGGTTACTAACTACACTTTAAATCAGGGAAGAATTAATTATATACCACCAATATTTATTCTTGATGATGAATGAACAAATTGTTCGTAACACTATTTCTTATTGCTGTAACTGCCTCACCTCAATCATCCACATTTGATTTCCAATCACCTCAAAATATAAAAATATTTGCTGATTATTTATTCTGTGAAGGAGATTATATTCGTGCGATTGAAGAGTATGGATCAATCAGAAATATATTTCTCAATGACACAATCAACTTTAAGATTATGTTATGTTATACCAATCTGAATCTTTACAATCAAGTATTCGATTCGTATCTAAATAATAATTTTTCAGAATTTATTAATGATGCTCAAATGATTTATCTGAAAACTCAGTTTATGTTTGATTCCTCAACCTTTCGTAATATCTTATCTGATAATCCATTACCCTTCAAATTGAATTTTACGATAGAAAACTATTTTCAAAAACTCAGATCGCTTTACTTTATTGAAACCCGCTCAAATGAAATTGAGAAACAAGATTTACTCAAACCATTCGACCTGGCACAAAAAAAGGAATTAGAACCTTTCATTGATTTGAGTTTAAATCCCGGCTATAAAAATCCTGCTTTGGCGGGAACTCTCTCTGCAATTATACCCGGTAGCGGAAAAATGTATGTTGGCGAATGGGGCGATGGCATAACGGCGCTAATTATTACAAGTCTTTTTGCATTTCTGACTTATGATAACTTCAAAGCTGATCACACAACACGTGCATGGATATTTGCCGGGCTCGGTGCTTTCTTCTACGCTGGAAATATTTATGGTTCAATAGCTTCAGCGCAAATATTTAATGCACGAATTGATTTCGATTTCAGTAATGGTTTTAATTTATTCCTTCAAGAACAAAATTATTTTTTACCTGAATATGATTTCTGCAATTAAAGTATTATTCATTTTTCTTTTTCTGTCGGTAACAACATTAACTTCAGTTGCTCAAGAATTGCTCGAAGAGCAATTCAATTATGCCAAAAAACTTTATGACGAAGAAAATTATTTTGATGCAGTTACTGAATTCAAACGGCTATTATTATTTGATGATACACAGATGTATACCTATGATGCCAATTTCTTAATCGGGCTTAGTTTTAAGAACGGAGCTAAATTTTCGGATGCTGTTCAACACTTTACAATTGCAGAATTAAATTCAAGAACAGAAAAAGAATTGTTTGAATCAAGATTGGAGATTATTAAAATAAATATTTTACGTAGGACAACAGCAAGAGCTTTAACATTGCTCGATTCTTTACAAAATGATTCAAGATTCAGCAGCAAACTTGATGAAATAAATTACTGGCGGGGTTGGACTTATGTTTTCTCTGATGACTGGGAAAATGCAGCATTATCTTTTTCATTGGTACAACCGGATCATCAACTTGCAGTACTTTGTGATTCGATTGAAATCGATCTTTACAATCCGCAATTAGCAAAATATTTATCCATTGTTCCCGGTGCAGGACAGTTTTACACAGGAGAATATTTCAGCGGTCTGATATCAATTGGATGGAATGTTTTATGGGGTTACCTTACAATTAATGCCTTTATTGAAGATAGAATACTTGACGGAGTACTGATTGGTTCATTATTATGGTGGAGGTTCTATTCAGGGAATATTCAGAACGCGGAAAAGTTTGCTATTGAAAAAAATCTGGAGATAACTAACTCAGCCCTGCATTATCTTAAGGATAAATATAATGGGACAAAGCCCTAAAACTATCATATTAATCAAAAAAGGCGTTATAAAATTACACTCAGGTCATATTTTGGCTTGTCAAGGAAAGTATTTTTTATAAATTTCAGATGAACTTTTAGGAATTTTATCCTGTTCATTAGATGTAGCAATTTTGAATCAAGAATTAAATCGTAAAGGAGTAATGTTATGGCAATAATGATAACTGAAGAATGTATAAACTGCGGTGCTTGCGAACCTGAATGCCCAAATACTGCAATTTATGAAGGTGGTGTTAGCTGGGAATTGGCTGGTAAATCTTATGGTGATGGTGATGCAGCTCCAACAGGAGCTACCGGATTTTATTCTTCAGAGTTCTTTTATATTGTTCCCGATAAATGTACCGAGTGTAAAGGATTTCATGATGAACCACAATGTGCTGCAGTTTGTCCGGTTGATTGCTGTATCCCTGATCCTAAACACGTTGAAACAGAAGAGCAGCTTCTTGCAAGGAAAGATTATTTAGATGGATTAGGAAGATAATTTAGTTTTTTATTTGCCCCGACTTTGTCGGGGTTTTTTATTTTAAATCCTCTCCGATCTGTGAATTGAATCCTTTCTTTTTTAACTTGGCAAAGCAAAGATTTTATTCTAATAAATATATTTTTATATGAAAGTTGGTAAATACAAACTCAACATTATCGAATCAGGAATTTTTGCGCTTGATGGCGGAGCTATGTTCGGCATCATTCCGAAAGTATTGTGGCAAAAGACTAATCCTCCCGATGAAGTCAATCGGATTAAAATGTCAACACGACAATTGCTTCTTGAAAGTGATTCAAAAAAAATTTTAATTGACACCGGGATGGGAAATAAATGGGATGAAAAAATGAAAAGCATTTATGCCATTGATGAAAAAATTTCAATGAATTCTGCACTTACTCAAAGTGGATTAAAAGTTGACGACATCACCGATGTAATTCTCACGCATCTTCATTTCGATCATACCGGAGGTTCAACAATTGCAAAAGATGGCAAACTCGAACCAACTTTTCCAAATGCAAATTATCATGTTCAAAAACAGAATTACGATTGGGCGATAAATCCATCCGACAGAGATAAAGGCAGCTACATCAAAGAAAATTTTCAACCTTTGTTTGAAGAAGGAGTGCTCAACTTCATAAATGGAAATAATATGTTTGATGATGAAATTGAGTTTATAGTTATTAACGGACATACTTTTGGTCAGCAAATGGTAAAGATTTCAGATGCTAGCAATACATTTTTATTTTGTGCTGATTTGATCCCAACATTTGCTCATATTCCGCTACCATACATAATGGGCTATGATCTTCAGCCGCTTGTTACTCTTGAGGAAAAGAAGAAATATTTGAAGTTGGCGCTGGATGAAAAATGGAAATTGTTTTTTGGACACGATCCTGAAGTTGCATTTGCAACCATTAAAAAATTTGGTGAAGGATATATAGTTGATCAAAAATTCGGATCATTCGATGAAACCTGAAGAAGAGGGCTTTACTTTCCTTTGTTTGATGAATGAATTGCAGGAAAGCATTGGTAAAAAGTTTATAGTTAATGATATTGAAATTGCTGTGTTCAAAATCAATAATGAAATCTTTGCATTAAGCAATATCTGTCCACACCAACAGTCACATCTGATTTACGATGGATTTATAGAAGATGAATTTGTTGTTTGCCCTGCACACGGATGGAAGTTTAATATTCGATCTGGCAAAAAGAATTCCGGTAGTAATGGACTGCAGGTTTATCCTGTAGAGGTGGTTGCGAATAGAGTTTATGTAAAAGTTAAACCAAAAGAATTGAAATGGAGTCCCTAACCTTCGAGTTTAAGGTTTCGTCTTAACTTGCATCAACCTCGGAGATTCTTATTCAAATGAAATTAACTAACGACATAGTAGTTCAGAAAGCCAAGCAAATTGGGTTTGATTTGGTTGGATTTGCAAAAGTTGAAATCCTTAACGAAGAATCGGATCAACTTCAGCAATGGTTGGATAATAAATATCAAGCCGGAATGGATTATATGGAAAGGAATTTTGAGAAGCGAAAAGACATAAAACAAATTCTTCCAGATTCCAAATCTGTTATCTCACTTGGACTTAACTACTACACACCAAATCCCTATTCAGATGATAACTCAAAGGGAAAGGTTTCCCGTTATGCCTGGGGAAAAGATTATCATTTAATTATCTGGTCAATGCTGGATGAACTCAAAGAAGAATTAAAAAAAGTTGATAATTGTTTCGAATCTATTTCATACGTTGATACCGGACCGGTAATGGACAAAGCCTGGGCAGTTCGTGCTGGAATTGGCTGGCTTGGCAAGCATACAAATGTCATTAATCGTGAAATTGGAAGCTGGTTTTTTATTGCTAACCTAATTACTAATTATGAATTTGATTACTTTGAACTGATACCTGATTTTTGCGGAAGTTGCACCGCTTGCCTCGATGCTTGCCCAACAAATGCAATTGTTCAGGAATATGTTGTTGATGCAAATAAATGTATATCCTATTTGACCATTGAGAATAAAAAAGAAATATCCGAAAAATTCAAAGGTAAGTTTGATAACTGGATTTTCGGTTGTGATATCTGCCAGGATGTTTGTCCCTGGAATCAAAAATTTCCGGTAGAAACTTTGATAAAAGATTTTCGTCCACAAAATAAAGAATTGAATCTAAATGAAGTTCTTGAGATGAATGAAGAAGCTTTTAAAGAAAAATTCAAAACTTCCCCCATTAAGAGAGCAAAGTTGAGCGGATTGAAACGCAATGCTTCGCACCTCAAAATTAATTGAATTAAAGAGTGAAATATTTTACATTGGCAAATATGAATCTTAAATCAATGACACTTTTGCATGGATGCATGATTGCATGCATCCATGCCTTCATGCTTCCTCCGTGAATCTTTTGTAAATTTGTACCATCAAATCTCCAGAAATTAATTTTTAACTATAATTCTATTAAGGAAATGAAATGGCAGATAATCATCATAAAATAATAATAATTGGTTCAGGTCCTGCAGGATTTACAGCAGCACTTTACAATGCAAGAGCAAATCTTAAACCCGTTATATTCGAAGGGATGCAGCCCGGTGGACAATTAACAATTACTACTGACGTAGAAAATTATCCCGGTTTCGAACACGGTATTCAAGGACCTGCATTGATGGATGTGATGAGAAAACAAGTTCAAAGATTTGGTGCAGAATGCATATATAAAGAAATAACAGAAGTTGATTTCTCTAAAAGACCTTTCAAATTAAAATCCTACGATGAAGAATATTTTGCAGATGCAGTAATAATTGCGACAGGTGCCTCAGCAAAATTGATAGGTCTGGAAAGTGAAAAGAAATATATGGGTTACGGAGTTTCAGCTTGTGCAACTTGCGATGGATTCTTTTTCAAGAATCAAAAAGTTCTAGTCATTGGTGGGGGTGATACTGCAATGGAGGAAGCAACATATCTTACAAATCACGCTTCAGAAGTTACGATTATTCATAGACGAGAAGGATTCAGAGCTTCGAGCATCATGCTGAATCGTGCACAAAAAAATCAGAAGATTAAATTTCTTCTGAATAAAACTATTAAAGAAGTAATTGGTCTTGAGGAGAACGGTGTTAAAAGAATGACCGGTGTTTTGCTTGAAGACACTCGTGATCATTCGGTTGAAGAATTAAAAGCAGATGGATTGTTTATTGGAATTGGTCATAAGCCAAATACTGAATTATTCAAGGGTCAGCTTGATATGGATGAAGTTGGATATTTAAAAGTAAAACCAGGTTCAACATATACAAACATTGAAGGTGTTTTTGCAGCAGGTGATGTTAGTGATAGTAAATATCGTCAGGCTGTTACGGCAGCAGGTACCGGTTGTATGGCTGCACTTGATGCTGAAAGATGGCTTGAGGCACAGGAATCGTAAATTAAGATTCGTAGCACAGGTTAGTAATCTGTGCTACATTTAATTTCGTTTCGATCTTAACTACCAGCCTTCTTTTCCAAATCATAATTTTGTCTTAGCTTATTGCCGTAAATGTTGGCTATCACGAAACCTATTCCTGTAAAGATAAATATTGAGGTTGGAGTTACCACTTCTCGTGTTTCTTCCGGACCCGACATCAATCCAATACCAAGTCCAATTCCAAAGAAGATGCAAATAATTCCAACCTTCATCAACCAGAATGGATCTTTCTTTTGTTCAAAGAACTTTTTCATATCCTCTGCAGAAAGACCTTTTTCAATCAGCATTTGTCTTTCCCTCGATCTGTAATATATAGATGTAACCAAAATTAATCCGATGATCAGAAACATCACTATCGGTATAAATACGGCAACTACTTCTTCATGCATTTTATTTTCCTTTCATTTGTTTAATAGTTGAGACTCAGATATCCGGCTGCAGGTTACACTTGCTGTTTAATTAATGGATATTACCATTTTCGCTTAAATTGCTTTTCTTGAGTTCACAACATATTTTTCAACAGAACTAAACTATGTGTAACTAAAATCACAGACTATTAGTCTAAGAGTTGAATGAGAAATCTTTCTGATCAGGAAATAATTGATTCGGTTCGTAAAGGAAATAGTTCCGATTACTCAATAATTGTAGATCGATACAAGAATAAAGCATTTTCAATGTTGAAAAGAATGCTCAAAAATGAATTCGAAGCGGAAGAAGTTTTACAGGATTGTTTTTTGAAAGCTTATAAATCGATAAATGCATTTAAAGGTAATTCTAAATTTTCGACCTGGTTTTATAGGATTGTTTATAATACAGCTTTGACGAAATTATCTTCCCAAAAAAGAAAGACTGAATCTGAAATGACTTCAGTGGAAGATCATTTTAATCTTGAAAGTGAGTACAACACAAACGAATTTGAAAAGGCAGATGTTAAAAAACTTATTCATGAAACAATTAGTAAATTACCGGAAAAGTATTCAGCAATTATTACTATGTTTTATTTGAATGAAATGAGTATTGAAGAAATTAGTGAAGCTATGGGATTGACAGTTTCCAATGTTAAAGTTATGCTTTACAGATCAAGAAATTCATTGCGTGATTTAATTTTAAATAGCAAATTAGCTGAAGAATTAATATGATTCAGATAACAGACGAAATATTAAACCAATATCTTGACGGTGATTTAAACAGGGAGGAAGCCGAACATGTAAACTCAGCACTTCGTAGCTCTGAAGAATTACAAAAGAAATTTAATGCGTTGAAACTGGTTCATGATAAATTATCTGTTCTAGAAGAGGATGAAGTTAGTCCTGGCTTTACTGATAAATTAATGAAACGAATTGTAAAGCGACAAACAGCTCCCAAACAGCAGAAATACTTCATCGCTTCGGTAGCAACTTTTATAACACTGCTTTGTCTTGTAATATTCGGTTTTTCAATTTCAGCGGTAATTTCGACAACATCTCCGTCAGTCGGCGAATCAAAATCTATTCTGGATTCGATATCTTATTTAACAGACGGATTGGTTAAAACTTTGAAGCAACTATTCAGCGGTGCAGGGTTATCAATAATTGGTTCAATCTTTTCTATCATCGTCCTTATCTCAGGTTATTTCTTTTTTGAAATGCAGAAGAGAACAAAAGCTAATCTCGGTAATTAATCTTTTGGTGAGTTCTTAATTCAGTATCTAAACTACCTGGATTGAACAGAAATTGTTGTATTGTTGAAAATAAAATTCATCATATAACTATATAACAGTAAATCAATATAGCAATTAAGATTTATCGGGACTATTTTAACCCCATCCAATTTAAAATTTTAATACTGTATCTAACAAATGATTAGTCACAAAACCGGCTACGTTGCTATACTCGGGTTACCTAACTCGGGTAAGTCAACTTTGCTCAATGCTTTGCTTGGACAAAAACTTTCCATTATAACTTCCAAGCCGCAAACAACAAGAAAAAGGATTCTTGGTATTTTAAGCGAAGAAAATTACCAGATTATTTTTCTTGATACCCCCGGAATACTTTCACCATCTTATCTACTCCAGGAAAAAATGATGGAAGAAGTAAAAACGTCGCTTGATGATGCTGATGTAATAGTATTAATAATTGATGTGAAGGAAGACATTTTTGCAGAGAAGTTATTTAGTCAGGAATTTGTGAAAGAATCTGTCATCAATTCCAAAAAATCAAAATTGCTTGTGTTGAACAAAGTTGATTTGATTACACAGGAAAAAGTGAACGAGCTGATCAAGCACTTTGAATCTCAAAATTTATATGAAGAAGTAATTCCAATTTCAGCCTCACAAAATTTTAACATTCTGAGAGTAAGAGAAGAATTAATTCGTTTTCTTCCAGAAGGACCAAAACTTTTTCCGGATGACCAGGTAACTGATGAGAACGAAAGGTTCTTTGTCTCAGAAATTATCCGCGAAAAAATTCTTGAGATTTATCGTGATGAAGTACCATATAGCTGCGAAGTTTTAATCGCAGAATTCAAAGAGCGGGAAACAAGTAAACACTACATCAGCGCGGAAATTGTTGTTGAAAGAGATTCACAGAAGGCAATAATTATTGGTAAAGGCGGAGCTGCAATTAAAAAGTTAGGGCAGTTTTCCAGAGAATCAATTGAAGAGTTTCTGCAGCGTGAAGTTTTTCTGGAGCTGAGAGTAAAGGTTAGAAAAAAATGGCGAAGTGATGAAAACCTGCTAAAGAGTTTTGGATATTCTAAAAAGGAATAAGATATCCAGCTTTGTACTCATACAAAAATTTTCTAATTTTTTACATCATTTCTTAAAGAAATATTTATTTTCCGATGGAAGTTCGTGCAGAGATTATTGTTAACGGTTTGGTGCAGGGAGTTGGTTACAGGTATTTTGTTATGCGTGAAGCAAAAAAAATGGAACTGAAAGGCTTTACACAAAACCTTTACACTGGTGAAGTGTTAACAGTCGTAGAGGGTGAGAAAGCAGTTATTGAAGAACTGATTCAAAAATTAAAAGTAGGACCAATCCACGCTTCAGTTAAATCCTGTAAAGCACAGTGGCAGGAACCAAAAAATGAATTCACAGATTTTGAGGTGAGATTGTGATTATTGATTTAAGAACAGGAATTGGGTTTGACGTACACGCATTTGCAGAAGGAAGGAAACTAATTCTCGGTGGAATTGAAATTCCTCACGAAAAAGGATTAGCCGGTCACTCAGATGCAGACGCTCTTCTGCATGCGATTACTGATGCAATACTTGGTTCACTTTCGCTCGGAGACATCGGTACTCATTTCCCTGATGATGATCCAAGATATAAAAATGCTGACAGTACCGTCTTCCTGAAAAAAGCTCATGAGCTTATCCGGAACAGAGGTTACTTTATAAATAATATTGATGTTGTTGTAATGCTTCAGCAGCCAAAAATTTCTCCCTACACTCAAAAAATGAAAGATAAAATTTCCAAAATTCTGGATATTGGTTCCGATAGAGTTTCAATAAAAGCAACTACAACTGAAAAGCTTGGGTTTGTCGGAAGAGAAGAAGGTATTTCAGTAATGGCTGTTGCCACAGTTGTAAGAAAATAATGTTTGAAGATATACTTGCCAGAATAGGCACCTTTTCTCCACTTTGGATTTACATCACACTTTTCTTTTTTGCATTTATTGAAAATGTTTTTCCGCCTTCTCCCAGTGATGTGGTAACTGTTGTAGGCGGTTCACTGATTGGTACGGGCTCTATAAATTTTTTATTCGCCCTGGCATTTTCAACACTCGGCAGCATTCTTGGTTTTATCCTGATGTTTTATATTGGTTCAACCATTGACAAAAAAATAATTCATTCCAGCAAAATAAAATTTATCCCTCTGGAATCTCTCGACAAAGTTGAGACCTGGTTTAGAAAGTACGGGTACTTTGTAGTTGTTGCCAATCGATTTATGCCCGGCACCAGAGCAGTGATTTCTTTCTTTGCAGGTATAAGTAACCTAGATCCGAAAAAGACTGTAATATTATGTTTTATATCCGCACTGTTATGGAATGCAGTTATGCTTTACCTGGGATTTATTTTCGGAGATAATGTTCATGCAGTAGACGAATATCTGACGACATACAGCAACATAGTAATAGCCGGGACTGTAGTTGTTATTTTATTTTTCATTGTTCGAATATTTTTTAGAAAAAGGAAATCTGCATCTTGAATTTCTTATCAAAATATAGAACTCCGGCTACACCCGAAGAGAAAAAGCAACGAAAAAAAGATTGGCTATTATTAATTCTTAGTGGAATAGTTCTCGGAATATCATTTACACCTTTCCCATTTCCGTTTACGCTTTTAATTTTTGTTGGACTGATTCCATATTTCAATGTTCTTAAGAGAAGAACAACACTTACATCAATCAGCAAAGCCACTTTTCTTTTCTCTTTGGTGTTTAGTTTATTAACCATTTATTGGGTTGGTAGTTGGTCGTCAGAGGCTGATCCATATTTGATGTTAGCTGGTGTAGCACTTCTACTTGCTTATCCTACTGTTATGCTTATTCCATCAACTCTTTATTATTTAGCGAAAAAAGTTTTTCCAAGATTCGATGCGCTTTGGCTTTTCCCAATTTTCTGGGTAACATTTGAATACCTACTTACTCTTACTGATCTCAGATTTCCCTGGGTACTGCTTGGTCACGGACTTGCAAAATTTAATTTATTTATTCAAGGAGCTGATATTATTGGAACTAATGGGTTATCATTAGCTGTTGCTTATATCAACGTGCTTCTGTATAAATCTTTTTTTGAAAAAAAGTTTGAGAAAAAATTTAATTTTAAACCTGCTTTCATAGCAGCAATAATTTTTTTCAGTCTGATGTTCTATGGTATCTACAAAGTTTCATCATTTAAAATATCTGATAAAACTGTAAAAGTTGGAATTGTCCAACCTGATTTAAATCCATGGGATAAATGGGAAACAGGAAATCTTAATCATCTATTAAAAAATTATCTTGATCTGTCACAAAAATGCGTTGATGATGGGGCAGAATTAATTCTATGGCCGGAAACTGCTTTACCGGTTTATGCTTTTGGTGGTGGTTATAATGCAGTTGAAAATTCAATCTTTAAATTTCTCGATAGCAATAAAGTTTCATTGCTTACAGGCATGCCTCATATTATTTATTTTTTGGATTCACTTAAACTCCCTGAAGATGCAAAGTATGCAAAACAAGGAAACTATTATTATGCAACTTACAATGCAGTACTTGGTCTAAATCCCGGTTCAAGAGAAATTCAATATTATGGGAAGATGAAACTTGTACCTTTAGGTGAACGAGTTCCGTTTGTAGATCAGTTAGCGTTTTTGGGAGATATATTTAAATGGGGAGTTGGAATCACTGGTTGGAATATCGGCAAGGACACAACGGTTTTTAAAATTTATAACGATAATCTTGACACTATAAAAGTTGGCGGACTGGTCTGTTACGAATCAGTTGATCCTGTTTTTGTTACTGCTTTCGTTCAAAAAGGTGCAGAGATAATCACTGTTGTTACCAATGATAGTTGGTACGGAAGATCAAGCGGACCTTATCAGCATAAAGATTTTGGAATGCTTCGTGCCGTTGAAAACAGAAGATCAGTAGTTCGTTGTGCTAACGGTGGAATCAGTTGTATAATAAATGCAAAGGGGGAAATACTTTCCGAAACCGAATTGTACACGAAAACAACTTTAGTTGGTGAAGTTCCTCTTCAAAATGAAAAAACATTCTTTTCTGAAAACCCACTAATCGTTCCTTTGTTGTGTTCAGTATTTTCTTTCTGGATTTTTGGAATGAATATTTTAATTTGGCTGAAGAAAAAATTTAAAATGTAATTTAATAGTACAACAATATATATTTTCGTTAATTAAGAAATGAAAAAAAGTAAAATTGATTGCAAGGAGGGGGCCGATGATTGACTTAAGAAGCGACACAGTAACCAAACCATCACCAGAAATGCGAAAAGCAATGTACGAAGCTGAAGTTGGTGATGATGTTTTCAAAGAAGATCCCACCGTAAACAAACTTGAAGATTACATTGCTGAACTTCTTGGTAAAGAAGCAGCACTTTATGTTCCAAGTGGGTTGATGGGAAATCAGATTTGTTTAAATGTTCTCACCGATCCCGGTGATGAAGTTATCTGTGATAGAGAAGCTCACATTTTTAATTATGAATCTTCCTCAGCTTCAAGATTAAGCGGGATTCAACTTTATCCGCTTGATGGAGTACTCGGAATTCTCTTTGCTGATCAGGTTGAGCCATACATTCGAACAACTGCTTATCATATGCCTCGCACAAAAGTTATCGAGGTAGAAAATACTCACAACCGTGCTGGTGGAACAATCTGGCCGATGGATAATATCATAACTTTAAAAAATCTTGCAAAGAAACATAACCTATATTATCATCTCGATGGTGCAAGAATATGGAATGCTTGTGCTGAAACCGGAATCTCTCCAAAAGATTATGCTCAGCACTTTGATACAGTCTCATGTTGTTTTTCAAAAGGTCTTGGTGCACCTGTTGGTTCTGCGATAGCCGGTTCAAAAGAATTTATAAAAGAAGCATATCGTATTCGTAAAGCCTGGGGCGGAGGAATGAGACAGGTTGGAATTCTTGCTGCTGCTGCTTTATATGCAGTTCAAAACAACAGGGAAAGATTGCGAGAAGATCACTGGAAGGCAAAGCATCTTGCAGAAAGAATAAAATTGAATCCTAATCTCGAAATAAAGATGGAAACGGTTCAGACAAACATTCTTCTATTTAAACCTCTGAAAATTACTTCTGCAGAAGGATTGAACAGATGCAAAGAAAGAGGATTGCTAATTACACCCGGAACAATTGATTCTCTAAGAGCGATAACGCATCTTGATGTGAGTGATGATGATATTGAAAATGCTGCTAATATTGTGGACGAGGTTTTTGCGTGAGCGAATTGTTGACTCCCAAAGATTTCAAACACAAATACAATGTAACTGTTCGCTTTCACGAAGTTGATATGCTTGGTGTTTGCAATAATGCAGTGTATATTAATTTTTTTGAAACCGCACGATTGGAATATATTAAAGCTGCCGGACTTATGCCTGAGAAAGGAATCTTCTCAGACGGCAAAATATTTTTTATGGTAAGAAATGAAATCAATTATCGCAGCCATGCTTATTATGATGATGTACTTGAAGTATTTTCAAGAATCTCTTACATAAAGAATTCTTCTTTTGGATATGATCATTTGATAGTAAAACAAAAATCCGGAGAAGTAATTGTTGATGGAAAAGGTGTTGTCGTTTATGTAGATCCAAAATCTCGCAAATCAACTTCTTTACCAGCGAGTTTCATAGAAAAAGTAAAAACTTTTGAACCTGGAGTACAGATTTTAAGGGATTAATACTATCTTGTTAAAGTGAATCCCGGTAAACCTGTAGATCGAGAATAATGAATAAATTGTTAAACAAAACCTTCGAGGTTAAAGCTGCGTAACAGAGTATGTAACCTCGAAGGTTAGAACTAAGTACTCAATTCCACATCAGAATAAGTCGAAATCAAGTCGGGAATTGAATCACATTTTTCGCAAATTAAACAGGAGGCAAAATGAGAAGAATAGTTTTCGACATTGAAACCTGTGCTTATCCATTCGAAACCCTTGCAGAAAATCAGAAAGAATACCTTCTGCGATATGCTGACAAAGAATCAGATCCTGAAAAACGACAAATGATGATTGACGATGCTGTTCGTTACACAAGTCTTTATCCTTATACTTCAAAATGTATAGTAATTGGAATTTATGATGTTGAAAAAGAAAAATCGTACGTCTATTATGAGAACGATAAGAAAGCAGAATGGAAAAGTGAAGACAACGGAGTCTATTATAAAGGTTTGACAGAAAAAGAAATGCTTGAATCTTTCTGGCGTGTCGCGAAAAGAGTTGATCAGTTCATAACATTCAACGGAAGAAATTTTGATGTGCCATTTTTAATGATGCGTTCTGCGATGCTTGGAGTCAGAGTTTCCAGAAATTTAATGGGTTACCGTTATGGTGATGAACACATTGATCTTCTTGAACATTTTACTTTTTATGGAGCAACAAGAAAATTTAATCTCGATTTTTACTGTCAGTCATTTGGAATTGAATCACCCAAATCAAAAGATATAACAGGAATGGAAGTGAAAAATCTTTACGAAGCAGGTAGGATAAAAGATATAGCTGTTTACTGCTCGAAGGATATTTTTGCAACTTTTCAGCTTTTTAAGATTTGGGAAAAATATTTGGCCCATCCCTAAATCCCTTCCCAAAGGGAAGGGACATTTTAAATCTCCCCTTTTGGGGGAGAAAAAGAGGGGGCTAATTTTATTATATTTCCTACCTAAATATTCACGCTTAAACTAATAATCAACTTATTAATGAAAGAAGCCGAAGTTAATCTTGATCTTGCCAAAGAACACGGTCTAAATAAGGAAGAATACAAAAGAATACTAAAGATACTCGGAAGGACCCCAACATTTACCGAACTTGGTATTTTTAGTGTAATGTGGAGTGAACATTGTAGTTATAAAAATTCAATTGCATTGCTCAAAACATTACCAAGAGAAGGTGGAAAGCTTTTAGTTGGTGCTGGTGAAGAAAATGCTGGATTGGTAGATATTGGTGACGGGTTAGCAGTTGCATTTAAAATAGAAAGTCACAACCATCCATCAGCGGTTGAACCATATCAGGGTGCAGCAACAGGAGTTGGTGGAATTATGAGGGACATTTTTACAATGGGTGCGCGTCCAATTGCTTCACTTAACTCGCTTCGCTTCGGAACTCTTGATGATGCAAGAACACGTTATCTTTTTGCAGGAGTTGTAAAAGGAATAGGTGATTACGGTAACAGCTTCGGAGTTCCTACTGTTGCGGGAGAAGTTTATTTTGATGAATCTTACCAGGGAAATCCTTTAGTGAATGCAATGGCTGTTGGACTTGTCAGAACAAATATTTTTGCAAGTGCTGTAGCAAAAGGAGAAGGCAATCCCGTGATGATTGTTGGTTCATCAACAGGAAGAGATGGAATTCACGGTGCAACTTTTGCATCGGAAGAGCTTTCGGAAAAATCTGAAGCGAAACGTCCTTCAGTTCAGGTTGGAGATCCATTCACAGAAAAACTTTTACTCGAAGCTTCTCTCGAAATTATACGCAAAGGATATTTGATTGGAATTCAGGATATGGGTGCTGCAGGGATTTCCTGTTCGACAAGTGAGATGAGTGCCAAAGGGAAATCAGGGATGAAGATTGATCTTGATAAAGTTCCTTTGCGGGAAGAGGGAATGAGTGCTTATGAAATTATGCTTTCCGAAAGCCAGGAGAGAATGCTATGCGTTGTTAAAAAAGGTTATGAAGACAGAGTTCAGGAAGTTTTTGAAAAATGGGATCTTCATTGTGAAATTATCGGTGAAGTAATTAATGAAGATAAACTATTCATTAATTACAAAGGAAAACTCGAAGCGGAATTACCTCCTTTTGATTTAGTCCTCGGGGGTGGAGCACCGGTTTACATTCGCGAACAAAAAGAACCTTCGTATATACAAGAAAAAAGGAAATTTGATTTTTCATCTTTGCCTGAACCAAACGACATTCAGGAAACTTTTCTGAAAGTTTTTTCTTCACCAAATATTGCTTCAAAGAAATGGGTTTACGAACAGTACGATTCAATGGTGAGAACAAATACAATCGTTGGTCCCGGTTGCGACTCGGCGGTGATATACATTAAAGGAACAAACAAAGCTCTCGCAATGAAAACAGATTGCAATGCTCGTTACGTTTATCTCAATCCGAGAGAAGGAGCTAAAATTGCCGTTGCAGAATCGGCAAGAAATATTGTTTGTTCAGGAGGAATTCCACTTGCAGTAACAAATTGTTTGAATTTCGGCAATCCTTACAAACCGGAAATCTACTGGCAATTTGCTGAAGCGATTGCAGGAATGGGCGAAGCGTGCAGATTTTTTAATACTCCTGTTACCGGAGGCAACGTAAGCTTCTACAACGAATCCCCAAATGTTGCTGTTTATCCAACACCAACAATTGGTATGATTGGTTTGGTTGAAGATCTTTCTCACATAACAACTTCTTACTTTAAAAATGAGGGCAATCTGATTTACGTTTTAGGCGAAGACAAAGAAGAACTTGGTGGAAGCGAATATCTAAAACTAATTCATAAAAAAGTTGAAGGTGATTCGCCGCAGATTGATCTTTCAATTGAAAAAAGATTGCAAGACACAGTTCTCGATCTTATCAAAAAGAAATTAATTAATTCTGCTCACGATGTATCAGAAGGCGGTATCGTTTGTGCACTTGCTGAGTGTTGTATAATAAATGAAGAAAAAAAACTCGGGGCTGAAATAACTATTCCAATCAAATCAAGAAAAGATTTTTCATATTTTTCAGAAACTCAATCAAGAATTATTGTTTCAGTATCAAAAGATAATAAGGAAGAATTCGAAAATATTCTTCATTCAATCAATGCATCCATGCATTCAGTTAGGAACAGTTGGTGGTTCAGCATTGAAAATAAATAATGATATAAACGTAAAAGTTGAAACTCTTGCTGATCTTTATTTCAATACAATATCCCGGATAATGTCTGGTGAAAAATAAAATTTTACAGGCGATTCGTGATACCAAACTTTATGCGTTATTCAGAAAAGTTCGCTTTTATCTTCATTTAGTTCCGGCGTGGCATTGGTTTTTTGGATTTGTAAAACATTATTTTGGTGGACTTTACGATCGTACTGATCGCCATCATTTATTTCTTCTCTCAGGCGGATTAGCATTTTCACTTTTTGTCTGCATTATACCGATGACATTAATCATCTTCTGGCTGCTTGGAAAATTCCTTAATTCGGTTGAAGTTGAGTTGC
The DNA here is from genome assembly GCA_963698525.1 of uncultured Ignavibacteriaceae bacterium. Lineage (GTDB taxonomy): Bacteria > Bacteroidota > Ignavibacteria > Ignavibacteriales > Ignavibacteriaceae > IGN2. Next base: position 87,529 of record CAVORE010000010.1, read on the forward strand.
AGATAAATACGCTGATCGATACAGTAATTCCTTATGCTACTTATGCACAATTTGTCAAAGACGTAATTTTTGAACGAGTTCAGGAAGTGGTTGAATACAGAAACATTGCCGGATGGGTTGGTATCATTGGATTATTTTTTGCAGCAAGCGGATTCGCAAGCAGTCTCCGTACTGTACTAAATAAAATTAATGGAACTGATATCGACATAAATATATTTCTTGGTAAGCTAAGAGATTTTCTTGTCATTATAATTATTGTCCTTGTATTTTTAGCATTGGTATTAACTCTTCCTATGCTCGATTTTATAATTTCTGTCGCTCAGTCTACTCCGTACTTCCAGGTTTTTAATCAGCCGATTTTTCACCGGGTCTTTACTGCTTCATTTTCATTTTTCGTAATGTTTCTGATCTTTGCTGTTCTTTATAAGTTTATGCCGACCAGTTAAAATCCGAAAGCGATCTGTAGTATTAGGAGCGGCGTGGGCATCTATATTCTGGGTCACAGCAAAAATTCTTTTTGGAATTTACCTATCTAATTTCACAACCTTCAGTCGAATTTACGGTGCATATGCTCTCGGAATTGTTGTGGCTTTCTGGATTTATTATACCTCTGCAGTTTTCATTCTTGGTGCAGAAATAGGAAAATTATTTGATGAAAGAATTTCTAAAAAGATTAAAAGAAAACAAGACATCCTGCTTGGAAATAATTTGTAATCCTTCCTTTATTAGTCATTTGAGATCATCTATAAAAATTACTTGACAAATAAGTTAAAATTGTTTGTATTTTTAATCAGACAAAATAATCCGATTATCAAAATGAAGGAGTTAGTAATGTTCGAACAAAAATTAAATGGACTAAAACTTGGAATTTTCTATCTGTTTGTTATTATTTCAACTGTTACTCTCATGACTGCCTGCGGAGGTGATTCATCTGACCAAAATCAAACAGTTGATAAAACCAATCCATCTGGACTTTCCGATTGGGAACTTGCAAACGGTTTCGGTCCTGTAAAGAAAAAACTTAATCTCGGTCCAATTGATCCAGCAATGGCTGCCGAAGGAGAGAAAATATTTGAATCTAAATGTGCATCCTGTCATAAACTTGATGAAAGATATACAGGTCCGGCACAGAGAAATGTATTGCAAAGAGTTACACCTGAATTTTTCATGAACACAGTTTTAAATCCTGATGAAAATCTTGAAAAACATCCGCACAGCAAAGAAATGCTTGCACAATATATGACCAAAATGACAAATCAGAATGTTACACTTAAAGATGCACGTGCATTGCTTGAGTACTTCAGACTTCTTGATGAAGAATTAAAAAACAATACTAAAACCAACTAAATAAATTAGGAGGATCTTTTATGAGTCGCAGATATTTTAAGAGCACTGTTGATAGGAGTTTCTGTTGTTGCAGCTTTTGTACTTATGCATTATGGCTGCCAGGAATCAAAAAATCTTTCCGCAGGAGATGAAGCAGAACAAGTTTATGTTGCACCCGGTACTTATGATGATTTTTATCTTTTTACTTCAGGTGGATTCAGCGGACAGATTGGTGTTTACGGATTACCAAGTGGAAGAATGTTCAGAGTAATTCCTGTATTTTCACAGGATCCGGAAAAAGCATGGGGATATTCTGAAGAATCAAAACCAATGTTTATGACTTCATACGGTTTTATTCCGTGGGATGATGCTCATCATCCAAAACTTTCTCAGACTGAAGGAATTGCAGATGGAAGATGGATTTTTATAAATGCAAACAATACTCCCCGTGTTGCAAGAGTTGATCTTTCAACTTTTAAGACTGCAGAGATAATTGAAATACCAAACTCCGGCGGTAATCATGGTTCTCCATTCTTAACTGAAAACACTGAGTACGTTGTAGCTTCAACAAGATTCAGTGTACCGATACCGAATAAAGATGTTGCGATTGATTCCTACAAAGAAAATTTTAAAGGAACAATCAGTTTTATAAAAGTTGATAAAGAAGGTGCAATGGATGTTGCATTCCAGATTCTTGTTCCCGGATTTAATTATGATCTTGCACATGCAGGTAAAGGTCCATCACACGGCTGGGCATTCTTTACAAGTTACAACACTGAGCAGGCAAACACTTTACTTGAAGTAAATGCTTCGCAGAACGATAAAGATTTTATCGCTGCAATCAACTGGAAAAAAGCTGAAGAATATATTGCTCAGGGAAAAGCCAAGACTTTCAATACTAGCTACTACAGAAATTATTTTGATGAAAAGAAACACATGGGATTTTCAGAGGAAAAGAAAAGTGTAAAAGTTCTTATCCCTGAAGAATGTCCTGGATTAATTTATTATCTCCCGACTCCCAAATCACCTCACGGAGTTGATGTTGATCCAACAGGTGAGTACATAGCAGCAGGTGGTAAGCTTGCTTCTGTAATTCCTGTTCACTCATTCAGCAAAATGTTAAAAGCAATTGAGAGCAAAGATTTTGAAACTACAATTGATGGTATTCCTGTTTTGAAATATGAATCAGTAATTGCCGGAGAAGTTTCTAACCCAGGATTAGGTCCGCTTCACACAGAATTTGATGGAAACGGATATGGATATACTTCATCATTTATTTCATCTGAAATTGTAAAATGGAAAGTAGGAACATGGGAAGTTGTTGACAGAATACCTGCTTACTATTCAATCGGGCATCTTTGCATTCCGGGTGGAGATACCAGAAAACCCTGGGGCAAATATGTTATCGCTTTAAATAAAATTACTAAAGACAGATATCTTCCAACCGGACCGGAGTTAACTCAGTCAGCGCAGTTGATAGATATTTCAGGAGACAAGATGAAATTACTTCTTGATTTTCCAACTATCGGCGAACCTCACTATGCACAGGCAATTCCTGCCGATATTCTTATGAAAAACTCCGTTAAGATTTATCCGATTGAAGAGAATGAAAATCCTTACGGAATTAAAGCAGAAAAAGATGCGCGCGTAGTAAGAGAAGGAAATGTTGTTCATGTTTATATGTCAACGATCAGAACACACTTTGCACCTGATAATATTGAAGGAATTAAAGTAGGTGATGTTGTTTATTTCCATGTCACGAATCTTGAACAGGATTGGGATATTCCTCATGGTTTTGCAATAAAAGGATTGCAGAATTCTGAATTGCTCGTTATGCCCGGTGCAACAGAATCAATAGTCTGGACTCCGCCAAAAGAAGGAATATATCCATTTTACTGCACGGATTTCTGTTCCGCACTTCACCAGGAAATGTCTGGATACGTAAGAGTATCACCACGCGGATCTAATGTTGCATTAACTTATGGAACTGGTAAGTAAAATTAATTTGTTGTAGCACAGAATATTATTCTGTGCTACTTTTTTTCTCTGGAATCGAAATGAAAACCCAATCAAAAATAATTGTAATATTCGCATCACTAATTTTAATTTTATCCTTCTTTTTCCCCATCTGGTATATTGATCTCGAGGCCCCGCAATATCCTGAAGGTATTGGTCTTGAAATCTGGCTGAATAAAATTACCGGTCAGAATCCACACGATCTTGAAAACATTAATGGATTAAATCACTACATCGGAATGAAAGAAATTGTGCCCGATGCTATTCCCGAACTGAAAATCATGCCTTTCATAATCATATTTTTAATTTTGTTTGGATTGGTTTCAGGAATTTCAGGTAAAAGAAGTTTGGTTTATATTTGGATTGTTCTGTTCTGTGTGGTTGCTGCTGTCGGGTTGTACGATTTCTATATGTGGGAGTACGATTACGGACACAATTTAAATCCACAGGCAGCAATAAAAATTCCGGGAATGGCATATCAGCCGCCATTGATTGGTTCTAAGATGTTGCTAAATTTTAACGCTATTTCAATGCCACATATTGGTTCCTGGATTTTAGTTGCTACGGTTGTTTTAGCAGTAGTTGCATTGATCATTGATAGAAAAAGTAAAAAGAAGGACGAAACAAATGCATAGTAAATATTTCATTGCAATATTTTTATTGCTTTCGTTAGTAACTGTTTCCTGCGGAAGCAATCCCGAACCCATTAATTACGGACACGACGAATGTGAATTCTGTAGAATGCAAATTTCAGATAACCGTTATGGTGCAGAGTTGGTTACAGATAAAGGGAAGGTTTACAAATTTGATTCGATTGAATGTATGATTGAATTTGCGATGGTCAAGAATTTAATTGGTGATACAAATCAGAATTTTCTTGTAACGGATTTTGCAGCGCCTGAATCTTTTACTGATGCCACATCAGCATTTTATGTCCACAATGATAATTTCAGAAGCCCAATGGGTTTGAATGTTTCAGCGTTTGACAGTGAGATATCCAGACAAAAATTTGTTGCTGAAAGTGGCGGCAATCTATTAAACTGGATTGATGTTATTGAACTGGTAAAACAAAGAAGTATGTGATCTGCAGTCATTCCGGATTCCATGCTTTAGCAGGGAAGTCTGGAGTCTCCAAAGTGTAAGATTCTGGGCAAGTTCGCAAGAACTCCGTCCTTTCGGAACAAGCCAGAATGACTACGATTCTTTATAACTATTAACTTGATCAATCAGACAATTAGATGATTCTTCAAAACAAATATAATTCAGTATTACTCTCCTTATCTACCCTTATCATTTTATCTACTCTTACATTTTCTAAAACAATAATTGTCTCTAAAAGCGGTTCGGTTAAAACAATTACAACAGCAATTAGTCTTGCTAATGACTTAGATACAATCATAGTTGGAAGTGGGAAGTATGCGGAAGGAAATATCATCGTCGATAAAAAAGTTATTATTATTGGTGAAGAATTTCCCGTAATAGAGGGAAAAGGAGTTGGAGAAATATTTACAGTTACTTCAAATGATGTTCACATTACCGGATTGTTAATTCAAAATTCCGGAATAAGTTACCTGGAAGAAAATGCAGGAATAAGATTGAAAGAAGTGCGTAATTGTTCTATCACAAACAATAAATTCATTAACAATTTTTTTGCAGTTTATCTTGCTAAATCTGCTGATTGTAAAATTACCGACAATTATATTACAGCAGTTAAGAAAAGAGAAACGAATTCAGGTAATGGAATTCACCTTTGGTACTGCAAAAACATTACGATTGAGAATAATAAAATATTCAATCATCGTGATGGAATTTATTTTGAGTTTGTGAGGAACGGTAAAATTGTTAATAATTACAGCGAAGGAAATCTCCGCTACGGACTTCACTTTATGTTTTCCGATAGTTGCGTTTACACCAATAACACTTTTAAAAATAATGGTGCCGGTGTTGCAGTAATGTATACAAAGAATGTATTAATGTCTGAAAATAATTTTTTGCACAATTGGGGTCCCTCGTCATATGGAATTTTGTTAAAAGATATTTCCGACAGCATAATTGAGAAAAATAATTTTGATGAAAATTCAATCGGACTTTATATGGAAGGCTGTAGCAGAGTAACTATCGAACAAAATAATTTTACTCAAAATGGCTGGGCGCTTAAGTTAATGGCTAATTCGATGGATAATTATTTTTATGATAATAACTTTGTGGCAAATTCATTTGATATCTCGACAAACAGCAGACAGAATTTCAACACATTTGAAAAAAATTATTGGTCTGAGTACGATGGTTACGATCTTAACAAAGATGGTTTCGGAGATGTTCCGTTCAGACCTGTAACAATGTTTTCAATGATGATTGAATCACATCCAACTTCACTCGTTTTACTTCACAGCTTGTTTATTGATATTCTAAATATTGCTGAAAGCATAATTCCGGCAATAACTCCCGAAGCACTGACCGACCCGAATCCAAGAATGAGGATGGTCAATTGATCACATTTAAAAACTTGGTTAAAAATTTCGGAAAGAATTCCGTTCTAAGAAACATTGACCTGACCATTGATGAAGGAAAGGTTACAGCAATCGTTGGTCCGAATGGCTCTGGAAAAACTACATTAATGAAAACAATTCTCGGACTTGTTAGTCCAACCGAAGGCGTAATCGAAGTTGATGGAACACCTGTAAATGATGATTATCTCTACCGAAATAAAATTGGTTACATGCCGCAGATTGCAAGATATCCTGAAAACCTGACAGGAAATGAAATAATCTCACTAATAAAATCAATTCGTAACTCAAGTGAATTCTCAGATAAGGAAATTCTTTCATCTTTCAAGCTGGATTCAGAGATGGAGAAGCCATTTAATAATCTTTCTGGTGGAACGAAACAGAAAATTTCTGCGTTAATTGCTTTTGCATTCAATGCTAAAATTATTATTCTCGATGAACCAACCGCCGGTCTTGATCCTATTTCAAGCAGCTATTTCAAAGACCTGGTCTTAAAACAAAAAGAACAAAAGAAAACAATAATTCTTACATCTCATCTGATGAATGAAGTGCAGGAACTTTCAGATGAAATTGTATTTCTGTTAGAGGGTGAAATAAAATTTAAAGGTTCGATTCAATCGTTACTGGATGATAAAAAAGAATCAAAGCTCGAAAGAGCCATCGCTGAGTTGATGAGCCAGAATAAGAAATAACTTTGTGTCTTGGTGTCCTTGTGGCTATTTTTTTCTGCCACGAAGATGCAAAGTCACAAAGAGCATTAATTAGATTAATAAATGAAACTCGTTAAAAAAATATTACTCTACGAAATACACAACACAATTAGAAGCAAGTGGGTGATGCTTTACACTTTCTTTTTCTTTTTGGTGGGATACGCGCTCTTCACTTTTAGCGGTGATGTAAATAAATCATACATCAGTTTGATGAATATTATTATCATTATTATTCCGCTTGTATCGATCATCTTTGGGTCAATTTATTTTTATAACTCGAGGGAATTTATTGAGATGATGCTGAGCCAGCCGATTGACAGAAAATCTCTTTTCCTCGGAATATATTTGGGAACCGCGATCCCACTTTCTGCAGGATTTGCATTGGGTTTTTCACTTCCTTTCATGTTGTTCGGCAAAGTCAGCCAACAGATTGAAGGATTCATTTTATTGCTACTCATCGGTGTGCTGCTGACATTTATTTTCATAGCTCTTTCATTTTTAATTTCGGTGAAGCAAGATGACAAATCAAAAGGACTTGGATTAGCTATCTTAATTTGGCTTGTGCTTGCTGTTGTTTATGATGGATTTGTCCTTCTAATAATCTATAATTTCCAGGATTACCCGCTTGAAAAAGCGATGATAGTATTAACTACACTGAACCCGATTGACCTTGGACGAATATTATTTTTGATGAAGTTCGATATTGCAGCATTGATGGGTTACACTGGTGCAGTCTTTCAAAGATTTTTTGGTAGCTCTTTAGGTATGATAGTTTCTATTATTTGTCTGCTTGTCTGGATTATCGTCCCATTTTTTTTAAGCAGCAGGTTTTTTAAGAAGAAGGACTTTTAAACACTTCATACAATAAATCAACTTGAATATTTAAAAAGTACATTGTAATTTTAACCAGACATTTTTATCTGATTAACTTATTTAATATTTTATAACTAGTTCAAATAAAACTATTACGATACTAAGAAATCAATTAAATTGAATTGAAGAATTTTATGGAATGGCTTAAAAATATTGCTTTACCCCAGTCCGCTGAGCATATAGACTTATTACACTATATGCTTGTGATATCACTTTTTATATTTACATCATTCTGCAGCATAATATTATGGGGAACAATTTTATCTATACACTCTAAGCTAAAGTCAAATAAAAATTTAGAGAGCAAGCATAATAAATTTGCGAAAGATGTTATTCAAATTGTATTGGTAAACAAACACATTGGTTTAATGTTTTGTATTCTTCCTTTGATAACTATTATTTTGATTTTTGCTCAACTCTTTCAATCAGCTAGTATTCCAGACCTGGAGTACCTCGCTGGTTCACTTGTTCTGCTTACTATTAGCTTGTTGTTTATTTACAGTTATAAAAATTCATTTCACGATTATACTAATTTGAGCATTGCTTCCGGATTGCTTGGAGTAGTTTTTATGTTTTTTACACTCTGGGTATTTAATGCAACATTAACTTTGGCTTTATTCAATAACACAAAAAATGTTCTTGGACTAACTGAAGTATTATTTTCATTTAATGTTTTGATAAGATTTTTGCTTTTTATTTTAATCTCCGGAGCAATCACGGGTTCTATAATAATGCTTGGGATGTTTTATTTATCTAAAAGTAAGGTTGAAGATGATGAAGAATACGCAAAGCTAATTAAGAGTCTATCTTTAAGAATAACATTTACAGCAACATTGCTTATTCCGATATGTCTCTTGATCTATATCTTAGTACTACCAACTGAATCATTATCTGCTTCCATATTTGTTTACGTTGTAATTAGTTTAATATTGATATTCCTTGTTTACCATCTGCTGTATCTATTATATAAAAAATTTGATAAAACAATAGTCGCTGTGCTTGTGCTAACAGTTTTTGGTTTTGTTATGACTTTTACAATTGGTGACCAGATTGCAATATCCAATTCAACCAGGGTTCAGTCAGCCGTTCTTATTGCCGGTTATGATACTTATTTGAGCGAATTGAAGGGAACTGAGAATGTTGTTGAACTAAACGGTGAAAACATTTATAAGGTTAGCTGTGCCGGTTGCCATACTTTCAATACTAAATTGGTAGGACCACCTCATAACGAAGTAGTTCCTAAATATTTTGGAAAAGAAAATCAATTGATCGCTTATTTAAGAAACCCGGTTAGAATTAATCCTGAATATCCGGCAATGCCCAATCCAGGATTAAAACCGAACGAAGCAAAAGCCGTTGCCGAGTATGTTCTTGCAAAAGTTAAAGAAAACACGGGACAGTAAATATTCTCCTCAGTTTGCTTTTATTATGTGTATAGAAAAATATAAACAAAAATTTTTTTGGAGATAAGATGAATCTATTTACTAAAACATTGCATTGGATAGAAAGCAACAACAAGTTAGCATATTCGCTTATTAGAATATTTTTAGGTGTTGCACTTTTCGTGCGAGGCATAGTACTCATCTCTGATCCGGGTGCTATTACCCGATTAGCAGGGGCGCACCAGTTTTACTGGTGGTATTCTTATATAACCATCGCTCATCTGGTTGGTGGTTTATCCCTGGCGATTGGTCTATTTGCACGCTTTGGAGCTTTACTTCAAATTCCAATTCTTTTTGGAGCAGTGTTCATCGTTCATTTCAAGCAAGGTCTGATGACTGGTGGGCAATCATTGGAGCTATCTGCGCTTGTGCTCGTACTTTTGTTTATTTATTTTATTTTCGGATCAGGAGTTTTATCTATTGATAATTATATAGCCAAAAGAAGATCGCGTGAAAATCAGGTTACTTCCAGTACCTGAGAAACTGAATAATGATAAACTTTAAACTAATTCTTCATCTTTAAAAATTACAGGTAGATGAAAGATTTTTGCAAAATATTTTATCGAGCTTTGTTTTGCGAAATGCCTCTCTTACAGATTATAGTTACCGGGCATTTACTCCAGATGCATATCGTTCGACATCCAGAATTCTTACGACTTCATTGGTTATTGCATCAATGAAAACTACGTTTGAAGTTCTTAGCTTTTCTTTCTGTTTATATCTCGGTTTATAGTTATCCATCTGATTTGAACTTGTTGCAATTATATACCTCTCATCCGGATTCAAATCAATTCCCCATAGCATCTGAAAAGCGGGATGAGAGATTTCATTTTCAATACTCCATGAAGTCCCATCCTTCTTGATAATTTTTATTTTGCTTTCGTGAAAAACCGTCACATAAATTTTTGATCCATCATGAGTAATTGCCATCTGCATTGGATGATTCCCCATATTCAGCCTTGCAACTTCCTGCCGTAATTGGATATCATAAATAATTACATAATTGGATGTCCTGCAGGAAACATATAAATAAAGCCCATCTGGTGAAGTATAAGCGTGCATCGGTTCATGAACAGTCATTTGACCGGGGGACATATCTATTGGATCATTTTCAATGTCGTGAGTAAGAGTATTGTAGATATAAATAAGATCCCATTTCATATCAGTAATGAGCAACTTATCATCCAGAGTTATCGCCATTCCATGTGGTATGCCAGCAATTGGTAAATAAATTTCAGAAAGAAGAGTCATCGTCTGTATTTCGATTTCATAGACACCAGTTAATGCGCCCGGTGAGAGTGGAGACTTGGAAGCATAAAGCCTTTTGCCATCACTGCTGAAAACAATCATTCCGGGAAATTCTAATCCACTAATGGTTCCAACTATCTCAAAGGTATTCATATCTATTTTGAGAATTTTGCCGGCGGAAACCAAACCCACATAAATGTAACCATCCTTCCTGACAACATGATCAGGAAAGTCAATACCGACAGGATTTAAATTAACATCAATCGTTCTTTTAACAAGCTTGTTTTGAATATCAATAACTGAAACTTCATCTCCACCTTGATTACAAATAAAAATTTCTCCCGAAGAAGAGGAATAAGGAATTTCCCCATTAAAAGATTTTGCACCGTTATTAATCCAATCTTTTATTGTATTGATTTCACTATCGCTTAGCTTTGGTTTATTATACGGCATTAGAAGCGTTGAATCTTCAACATCACCACTTATAAGTCTATAAAGCAGGCTGCGTCCGGCATTAAAAGGAATGACAGCCTCGCCTCCATAAACGCCATTATCATGAAGGATATTAGATTGTTTATGTCCTGAAGAATCTGAAAGTGGTCTTCCCCAGGAACCAAGAATCATTTTTGACCAGGATTCTAGGGAAAGATCGTGAACCGGTTCAGTTCCCCCATGGCAGCCGGATTGTGTACAATTCTCGGCAAATATTCTTGCAACCTCAAAAGTTTCAAATCCATTATTTGTATCATTTACTAACGGCGGTGGTTGCGAAGTATTTTCTTCGGAACAACTCGTTATGAGAAATGAAAATGAGATTAGAAATATTGTTAAACCAGATAAAGAGCTTAGTTTCAATTTAATTCCTTTAAATGAAAATATTTTATCCAAAGCGTTCCATTTTAATTTTCATATCTGCGACTTCTTCCTTAGTTAAATTCTGATGAGCAAAGGGAAATACAATATTATCCTCCCGAAAGATGTGAAGGCGGAGTTGTTCTATTAGAGTTTTGCCTTGTTCAAGAGCAAGGTCTAACACAACAAGACTCGATGCTTTGTCGGGCAGTCTTCCTGCAAGTCCCAGTAAGTTAAATGTAATTGCTGCGACCTGCATAAAATTTATATGATCATCTTCGAGCATATCAACAGCAGTTATTTGAACCTGACCTTTACTGTGTTCTCCGGTTTCAACATAACGTTGGAGCAGAAGAGGGAAGAGTATTTTTTCTTCCTTAATATTGTGCTTGGTTATGTTTTTATCAAAAAACTGGAAAAAATCCGAAAGCACATTGTTTAATTCCTTTAGAGCACTAAATCCTTCTTCTCTAATTTTGTTCAGGGCATCTTCAAAAACATCTAATTTTTTTATACAGTTTTTGTGCTCGTCCATGAATTTTTTTAAAATATCATTCATTTCGTCGTATGAAATTTCATCAAGTGAGGGCGGTGAAAAAGCATCAGGAGGATCCATCGGAGATAATTCTTCAGAGCTATCTTTTTCAGCATTTCTTTTTAAAGGATCATTCTCATTTAATTTTTTTAAGTTCATATTCTTTTCTTACCTGTTATTATTTGCTCGTGAATTTTTAATATAATCAATTTATATCCCCTTTACTTCATCCACATTTTCGTTGTAGTTAAAATGTAGAACTTTTTCCGTTTCTTTTTCCGCTTCGTTTTTTGGTATCATTCTTAAAAAGTCGCCATACTTCATTGGCTCCTCCAGTCTGCATGACCAGACAAGTTTTTCGGTACCATCTTTATCTTTCCAATAGGTGATGTCAGGACAGCCATCGCACATACTTTGATCTCCGTTCGCCATCATATCAGGTGGTTGTATTATTAATATAGACTGCAGATGTACTTTCTTGAAAATTCTGAACGGATTAAAAGCAAGATGCTTTAAATAATTTTTAAGAGCTTTCCTGATGCTTTTATCAAAGAGCCACAATGTTAACATTGTAGATCTACCCATACTGAGTGTTTTTGGAGATGCGTAGCTTAGATATCTATCATATTTATAATGATAGACAGACATTACTAGTTCAAAAAACTTTTTACCTGCATATCCGTATATCTTATCCTTAGTTCCGACTCTTTCAGTCAGCAGCCATTTGTAATCATCTGCTTTGTGTGTTCCGTTTAGAAAAGCTGCGGGTGAAAAATCAGGGTTCCTTTCTCTTATTTTATTTACAACAACAGGGGCTTTAATATTTACAACCTCTTCGTGGTCTGAGTGATAATGAATATCATTCCAGACTATCTTTTTATCCCCCACATAAAAATCGTAAGGTGTATTTGGTGTAATGTATCGGAACAATATAAAGACCATTGTATCAACAATATCAATATGCTTTTGTGCCCAATCAACTAACTCAGGTACATACTGCAGAGTATCGCCATAAACTGTGGAATTGAATGAACAGGCAATTCCTCCTTCTGCTGCAAGCATTTCGGCATAGTAAAGTCGTAATTCATTAAGTTCCACTTCATTTTTGTCGCGCCATTTTTCTTCCCTGCCTCTTCCTTGTTTTGAATCTATGTGAAACGTAAATCCGAACACTCCGGCTTCCTTAAGCACATGTAAAAGCTCTTTTGTGAGAGCAATTCCGTTTGTATTAATTATCGGTTTAATCCCTCTGGATTTTATTTCCTTTACCAATTCAATAATATGAGGATAAACTAATGGATCACCTCCGGCAATAGAAATGCAATCAGATTTTCTTTGTGACTGGAAAAAATCCAGTTCATGTTTTACCTGCTCAAGAGATTTATGAGAGTTTTTAATGTTCTTCCTGTAACATCCATAACAGCTTAGGTTACATTGTGATGTAGGTTCAAGCCAGGTAATACCGTTATCCGGCATTGTCCATGGCAATCGATAAAGTGATTCAACAGGGAAATAAGGTTTGCTCATATTCACTCCTTTGTTTTAATATTTATTTATTTTTTTTTACTATGTTAGATTTTCTTCAAGTTCAATTACTCTTGGACACAGAATATTGTTCTCAAGAGTAGATGATCATTTAAAGCCCAATTCGTATCAAATATTATTTTTGAACATTCCATTTTTAATCATTAGTTTTATTTCATAAATGAACACACAAAATAACAACGACAGCTTTTCGGCAAATCACTTTTTAATAATAGTTAAGGAACGTGTAAAAAACTTACCTCCAGCGTACTTCGCAATGGTAATGTCAACCGGAATAATTTCTATTTCCTGTTACTTGCTTGAAATGGATTTGCTGGCACATATTCTGTTCTGGTTAAATCTATGGTTCTATTTTTCATTATGGATATTGAGCATTCTTCGGATCGTTTTCTATCATAAAGAATTTTTTACTGATATGATAGATCACCAGCGAGGTCCGGGATTCTTTACGATTGTTGCTGGTTCTTGTATTCTCGGAAGTCAATTTATAATAATTTTTAATAATTACTCCGCAGCTTTTATATTATGGCTTATTGGACTAATTCTTTGGTTTATATTTAACTACACAATTTTTACCGGTTTAACAGTAAAAGAAAATAAACCCACCTTAGATGAAGGCATAAGCGGTGCATGGCTTTTAGCTGTGGTTGCCACTCAATCAATTGCAGTGCTCAGCACATTAATTGCAGCGCACATGGAACAGCCTTTCAAATTACACATGAACTTTTTAGCACTCTGTATGTGGTTGTGGGGCGGTATGCTCTATATCTGGATGATCTCGCTTATCTTTTACCGCTATACCTTTTTTAAGTTTTCGCCGGGTGATCTTTCACCACCGTATTGGATAAACATGGGTGCGATGGCAATTTCAACATTAGCCGGCTCATTATTAATGACTAACACTTTTGAAGCACCGTTTTTACTCTCCCTTGTACCTTTTATAAAAGGATTTACAATTTTTTACTGGGTTACCGGAACCTGGTGGATACCAATGCTTTTTATTCTTGCGATCTGGCGGCATATTTATAAACGCTTTCCGATGAAGTACGACCCGTTATATTGGGGAGCCGTGTTCCCCTTGGGAATGTATACTGCCTGCACATTTCGCATGGCTGAAGCAATGAACATACACTTTTTGGATGATGTGCCGAATTATTTTATTTACATTGCACTTGCTGCCTGGCTTGCTACGTTTATTGGATTTTTACATTCCCTACTCAATCAGTTTAAATTGTTGATAATCAGACCTACAGGTACAAGGTAAGCTGCAGTCAACTTCCTGATTTAAAAAATTCAAATCAGTTATTCAATCTTTCAAAGAACAAACAATATTTATCCGGTTGTTTCGAATTTTGTCTGAAGCTCAGGCGATTTCTTGTTTAACATCCGGGTTACAACTTTATGGAACCAGATAAAACAGGTTAATGAAAGTAACAACATTAAAAACCAGCTCGAAGTCCATACGCCGGAAAAATTTAAAGCATAACCAAAAATAATCGGCGAGAAAAATCCGCCTAAACCTCCGAGAACTCCTACCATGCCACCAACAACACCAACCTCGTTTGGAAAATATTCCGGGATGAATTTATAGACTCCTCCCATACCTATTCCCCATGCCATTCCAATTAACAAAACAAGCCCTGTGAATATCCAAACATTAGCCTGAAAGAAAATTCTTGTAACACCCCTTGCTAATAATTCTCTCTTTTGAACAGTATCTCCGACCTTAACAATCGGTTCATGCCAAGCTTCAATTTTAGGAAGAACCAAAGTCGCATCTGATTTATGATAAAACTCTTCTGCTTTTATAATTAAAGAATACTTTTCTTCTCCAAGTAATATTTCCTTTTCATCCACCGATGTTACAATTCCGCTTTTAAGGGCGGTTACTCCTGAACCGGGTGAATAAATTTCCATTCTTGGAAAAATCAGTAAGAACGAAAGAATAATTGATGCAGTAAATACATAATACATAACCTTCCTTGCTCCGAATTTATCGGCAAGCCAACCGCCGAAAGCACGAATAAGCCCCGCAGGTAAGCTAAACATTGAAGTAAGAACACCAGCCGTAACAAGTGTCATATAATACGCATTTACATAATATGGTATCAACCATTGAGAAAACGCTACGAAACATCCAAAGACTAAAAAGTAGTATAACCCAAAACGCCATAACCGTAATTCTTTTAATGGATGCAAAAGTTCTTTGACGCTTTTTTTCTTCTCAGAAATTTTGTTTGTAGTGAAAAAGAAAAATAAAATACCCATCCCAAATAACGCAGCAGCATAAATTTGCGGCAGTGCTCGCCAGCCGTCCAAAAATTCACCATGGTTAGTCAAATAGTCCAGAAGAGTTGGAGCGAATAGGGCAGTAAGCGCTGTTCCCATTGTCCCTGCACCAAATATTCCTAAAACAGTTCCCTGTTTATTTTTTGGATACCACAAAGATGTAAATGCAATTCCACATGCAAAGCTGGCGCCCGTTAAACCGAAAATAAAACTGAGTATTGCAAATATTGTAAAATCATTTGCATACGAGAGAAGAAACATAGGAATAGAACAAAAAATTAATAAGGAGGTGAAAATTACTTTTCCTCCGAATTTATCTGTTAGTATTCCGATTGGGAATCTGAAAATTGAACCTGAGAGTATTGGTATTCCGAACAACCAGCCCACCTGGACAGTATCCCATTTGAATAGGCTGTTATCCACCAGAAACGTTACCAGCACTCCATTAATTGTCCACGCTGCAAAGCAAATAGTAAATGCAAACGTATTAAAGAAAAGTATTTTGTGAGCTTTCTTTGTAACTGTTTCTTCCATCGAAAATCTGTTGGATGTTATCTTTTAAAAGTTGATTACAAGTCTGTATTTTTTACTGATACGCAGAGTTAAGCATTAATTGTTTTTTGATTTATTGACAGACCAGATTGATCTTGGATCACGGATTTTTTTCCTGTTCCAATACCATATTACTTTTTGATAGGGTCGCCACAGGTAACTTAACGGCGGAACAAGTAAATGAACTAATCTTGAAAAAGGAATAAGCAGCACAATTATAAAAGCAAGCGCAATGTGTAATTGAATAACCAGAGGCATAGTAACCACAGCATCAGTCTGTGGGTTTAGAGAAAAGATAGATAAAAGGTAAGGTGATAGAACTGAAGCAAACCAGGATGAACCCCAACGGTAGCCATAAGCAACCCATAATCCTAAAAATATTTCAACAATTATTAGTGCTTCAATTAAAACATCCATCCTGCTCGTAACCATTTTTATCCGGGGATGAGATTTTCTTCTAATTAGAAGTAATATGATTCCAACTAAGGCGCTAATGCCAAAAATGAAACCCGATACTTCTAATATTAATAATCTTACAGGGTGACTATTCCATAATAAAATTTCTCTTGGGAAAAGAAATGCGATTAAGTGACCAAAGAATAAAACAATTATGCCGTAATGAAAGGGAACTGAACCCCAGAATAATTTCTTCCCCTCTATGAACTGCGATGATAAAGAAGAAAATTTGAATTTAGTGCCTTTGTATCTGTAGATAGTTCCAATTAAGAAAACTGTCAGTGCAACGTAAGGCAGTGCAATAAAAAGAAAATTATAAATTGTTGTCATAGCAATTAAGAATTAAATGGTTAATCAATTTCTATTTCTGATTTAATTGACTTAGTAAAGCTGTTTTTGTTTCGATCATCTTCCGGTTTAATGTAGTTGAAATCCTTTTCCAGAATTTTATAAACAACCATCAACGGCTTTTGATAAATTCTTCCATAATCTTCAGACTGATCTATAATAGTTTTATGCTGCTTCTTATAGATTTTATTTTTCATATTTACGTTTTCAACATTGAACTCATTAATAATTTTATCCAGTGCAGGCATAATTAATTTCTCTACAATTTCATTACGTATTTCAATGTCTTTCATCTTTGGAAGCAGCCGGAGAATGTTTGACAAGTTATCAGCCAGTTCATTTCCGCAATCATTTCCTGCTTCGCGATGTTCTCTGTTGAGGTTTACCAACAGTTCACCTCGTTTATAATCATCTCCAAATAAAACATAACCAATATCTAAAGTTGTAATTGCCTGAACATCAAAAGTGCGCGCAAATAATTCTTCCAGTTCTTCTTTTGTCGCTTTTACAACGTAGTTAGAAAATTCTTCGAACGCAGCCAATGTTTCTGGATATCGACTTTTTAACAAATACTCAACCTTACTAATTTGTTCTGAATAATCTTCCTTTGGGTATTGAAACAACTCAGCTAAGTGTGTGTAGTGATTTAGATATATTTCTGTCATTGTTTTATCGTTTCATTTCTGATATAAAAAATCAAATCCCTCTATTTGGTTTTTCAAGGAATCCGAAACCGGTTGAACCTTTTTTATCGGCAGTGTTTTCGAGCATTTCAATCGCCAGTTCACGATGTGCAGGAGGAATAACAAATCTTTCATCAAATTTTGCAAGCGATGTTAAAGCAAAAATATCATCAGCCATTTCAGGTGTCAGACCTGCTTCTGATAAAGCCGTATTGACTTTTTCATCAGAAAGATCACCAACTGTTTCCTTTCTTCTGTGGATTCTTACAGCCATTAATTTTTTTAGAACATTTTTAACTTTTTCAGTATCTCCTGCACTAAAAAGATTTGCCATATACTGCAGCGGGAATCTTGCATTATCAATTGTACCCCATAGCTCTTCAGTGCTTGTATCGTAAAGCCAGCCATCATCCCATTTTTTAGAAATTGGATCGAGCTTATCTAACTGTTCTTTATTTTTTAATTCAGATAAAGATGCCATTACCGGCAATAGAGGCGGAACGTAAAACAACATTGGTAATGTCCTGAATTCAGGATGAAGAGGTAAAGCGAGACCCCACTCTTTTACAAATTTATAAACAGGGGAATATTGTGCTGCATGAATTGTTGAATCAGCAACACCGTTTGCTTTAGCTGATGCTATTACTTCTTCATCAAAAGGATCGAGAATCATGTCTATCTGGCTTTCAACAAGATCGCTTTCATCTGCCGAAGCAACATTTTGTATTTTGTCAGCATCATAAAGCATAACTCCCAGATACCTGATTCTTCCAACACAGGAATGCATACAAGCAGGTGCGAGTCCGGCTTCGATACGTGGATAACATAATATACATTTTTCAGATTTTCCGGTACTCCAATTGTAATATGATTTTTTATATGGACAAGCAGTAACACACATTCTCCACGCACGACAGACTTTTTGATTTATTAAAACAACGCCATCTTCGCCGCGTTTATATATTGCACCTGATGGGCACGATGCAACACAAGCGGGATTAAGACAATGATTACATATTCTTGGCAGATAGAAAAATGCCATCTGTTCCAGTTGGAACATTGCTTCTTGTTCAGCAGGGGAGAGGTTTTCCAGATTAGGATCTTTCCTGCCGTAATCCGGAGTACCGCTTAAATCATCATCCCAATTCGGCCCGGCTTTTATATCAATTGGTTCACCTGTTATAAGAGAAATAGGACGCGCTGTCGGCTGGTCATCCTGCTTTGGTGATTCAATTAAATCTAAATATTTATAGGTCCATGGCTCATAATAGTCATCAATTACTGGCAGGTGCGGATTATGAAATATATTTACTAAGCCTTTAAACTTACCAGAACCTTTAAGCGAAGCTCTTCCATTATTTTTTTCCCAGCCGCCTTTATAGATTCTCTGGTCTTCCCATTTACTTGGATAACCTGTGCCCGGTTTAGTTTCAACATTGTTCCACCACATGTATTCTGCACCTTTTCTGTCAGTCCAGATATTTTTACAAGCGATTGAACAGGTGTGGCAGCCAATACATTTGTCCAGATGAAACATCATTGATACTTGTGATCTTACGTCCATAATTTATTATGTATTATTTATTATTGAATATGTAATTCTTTATCCTTTGAACTCTCACTGTATCTCTCTCTTAAAAAGAGAGAGAATTGTAATCATTATAAAACAAAACATTTTGTTTTCTGTCAGCAAATAAAATTCTAGTTTCATCTTCAACAAGCCCCTCTATTCTTAATAGAAGGGTTGGGATGAGTTTCATTAATCATAAATCAAAAAACTACCTTGTCCATCTTTTTAATTACAACGTGTGTATCTCTGTTCGGAGCTGTTGGACCCCAATAATTAAAATGATAAGTGAACTGTCCGTAACCACCTGCAAGCAGATTTGGTTTCAGGTGAACACGGGTGAAACTGTTATGTCCTCCCGCTCTCTTGTTTCCTCTTACCTGCGATTTCGGAATTCCAACTGTTCTTTCCGGAACATGATAAACTATTGAAACACCTTTAGGTATTCTGCTGCTAACAACAGCTCTTGTGCAGTAAACACCGTGATCATTGTAAACTTCAACCCAATCATTATCGTTAATGCCAAGCTCCTTAGCATCAGCTTCATTTATCCAGCATGGTTCGCAGCCACGCGAAAGAGTTAGCATCCTGATATTATCGCAATAAGTTGAATGGATATGCCACTTACCATGAGGGGTTAAGCAGTTAAATATTTTCGCTTTACCCTCTTTTAAAGTTTCTCTTAAATCGCCATAAACTTCAGGAGAAGGAGAAGGTTTATAAGTCGGTAAGTTCTCACCGAAGGCGATATACATTTCATGATCCAAATAGAAATGCTGTCTGCCAGTTAATGTTCTCCAGGGAACGAGCCTTTCAACATTGTATGTGAATGGTGAATAAGCTCTTCCATTGTGCATCAGTCCTGACCATAATGGCGAGTTATTGTATCTTCTTGGCTGTGCCTGAAGATCAGCATAATTTATTTTAACATCACGGCTGCCTTCACCCAAATCGGCAAGAACAAGTCCGGTTTTTATCTCTGCATTTTTATATGCTCTCACTGTCAGTTCACCATTAGTTAAAGATGAAAGATGAAGCACAGCGTTCGATGCCCATTCATCTTCTTTAATAGAAGGTAGCGTTTTGCCGTTTAACTTTTCAACAGGAAAGTGATAAGAATTAATCATCTCATCATATTGATCTTCACATTTATAACTATTTCCGTGAGCACCCAAACCGTTGGTTTTAATATTTTCACCAAGGGAAATGTATTTCTGATATAACTGTGTATAATCTCTTTCCACAATTGCAATTTTGTGCATTGTTTTACCAGGAATAGCATCGCACTCACCTTTATACCAATCCTTTACATTCGGGTTGAGATATTTCATCTGCGGAATCGTGAGAGAGCGGACTTGTAATAATATCTTTTTGAGGTTCCGAAAAATGTTTCTTTGCAAGCTTGCTTGTGGCGAGTGCAATCTGTTTAAATATTTCCCAATCAGTTTTTGCTTCCCAGACAGGTGCAATTGCAGCAGATAGTGGATGAATAAACGAATGTAAGTCGGTACTGTTCAAATCTGCTTTTTCATACCATGATGCAGCAGGTAAAACAATATCGGAGTAAAGCGCTGAAGA
Source organism: uncultured Ignavibacteriaceae bacterium (assembly GCA_963698525.1). GTDB lineage: Bacteria > Bacteroidota > Ignavibacteria > Ignavibacteriales > Ignavibacteriaceae > IGN2. Next base: position 108,056 of record CAVORE010000010.1, read on the forward strand.
GTCCATTCTAAAATTAAGATCAACAACCAGATCCATTTTACCAACTGGTGCAATGTCATGCCATTTTACTTCTTCTGTTTTCTGATCATTAATATCTTTTGCAATAAGATTCGAATGTGTACCAAGGTAGTGCTTTAATAAATATTCGTGTCCCTTCATACTTCCCATAATAGCATTTCCTCTCCAGATGTACCAGGTTCTCGGAAAATTCTCTTCCGCATCCGGATCGCCAACAGCATATTTTAGTTCTTTTGATTTTAATTTCTCCAAAACATATTGCTTAATCTCATCATCGTTTTGTGCACCGTTCTTAATAGCTTCTTTACTTAGTTCAAAAGTATTTTTATTGAATTGTGGATAGAACGGCATCCAGCCCATTCTAACCGATTTGTAAATTTGGTCTGCGTGATGTCCCTTTGTCCATTCATTTTCAGGCAGCTTGTTGTATTCTGAAAAATGTCCATCATAACGGTACTGGCAAGTGTTTATATAATGCCAGATAGGTGCTTGCTGAAGTCTAACTGCACCAACCCAGTCTCTTGCAAAAGCAATAGTTCCCCAGGAATCCATTGGAGCTAATTTTTCCTGACCAACATAATGGTTAAGTCCGCCGCCGTTTTTGCCAACACATCCTGTTAACATTAACGCCATTATGCCTGCACGGTAAATAAGATTATTATGATACCAATGATTTATTCCGGCACCGATTATAATCATACATTTACCTTCGGTAGCCTGAGCAGTTTTTGCCCATTCTCTTGCAAATTGAACAACTGTATTTCTGCTGACACCAGTGAATATTTCCTGCCAGGCTGGTGTGTATGCAGCATCAGTTTCATTGTAATCTGCCGGATAATCACCTTTCAAATTTCTGCTTACTCCATATTGAGCCATCGTGAGATCATAAACAGTTGTAACAGGAATTTTCTCTCCGTCAACTGTTTCAATATATTTTACAGGTACACCTCTTAATCTGTTTCTTATCCAATCCAAACTCAGTGAATTCCACCTGTAAGACTTCATCATTATTTTTTATTAAGGAAAGAAGAGGATTATAACTGCTGTTATCTTCGGCATCTTCATATTTCATATTCCATTTGCCCGGAGTTTTGTCCCAGCGATGTCCCATGCTTCCTTTGGGCATTACTAATTTGCCGGAATCTTCATCAAAGTTCAGAAATTTCCAGTCACCGTTTTCAACATCTTTATATTTAGAAATTTTGTTTGCTCTTATTAGTCTGCCGGGTTTATAAACGTTTCCTTCTTTTTCAATTTCAACTAAGTAAGGAGAGTCAGTATATTTTTTTACATAGTTGATAAAGTAAGGAGTTTGTTTTTCGTGATGGAATTCTTTTAAAATTACATGAGATACAGCCATCCAGAAAGCACCATCACTTCCGGCATGCAAAGGAACCCATTGATCTGCATATTTAGATACCTGACTGAAATCAGGTGCGAACACAACAGCTTTGGTTCCGTTGTGACGTGATTCAGCAAAAAAGTGGCAGTCAGGTGTTCTTGTCATATTAAGATTTGCACCCATTACTGCAATGAATTTTGAATTATACCAATCTGCACTTTCACAAACATCAGTCTGCTCTCCCCAAATTTCAGGTGAAGCATTCGGCAGATCGCAATACCAATCGTAAAAACTTAGATTAACTCCGCCAAAGAGCTGAAGAAATCTGCTTCCTGCAGCATAGCTCATCATAGACATTGCAGGAATAGGAGAGAAACCAATCACACGATCCGGACCATATTTTTTTGCAGTATAAATATTTGCTGCAGCCATAATCTCAAGAACTTCATCCCAGGTTGTTCTTCTGAATCCACCTTTGCCCCTTGCATTCTGGTAAGCACTTCTTTTTTCTTTATTGTTCTGAAGATTTTCCCATGCAGTTAAAGGATCACCGGTTTTCATTTTTTCTTCACGATAAAAATCTAGTAATGTTCCTCTGACTAGAGGATATTTAATTCGCAGTGGACTGTAGAGATACCATGAAAATGAAATTCCTCTTTGACAGCCGCGAGGTTCATAAGGTGGCAGTGTGTCTTCAAGCAATGGATAATCTAATTGCTGAGTTTCCCAAACAACAATTCCATCTTTAACGTGAATTTGCCAGGAACATCCTCCGGTGCAATTTACACCGTGTGTGCTTCTTACAATTTTATCATGTTGAAAACGGTTTCGGTAAAACTCTTCCCATTGTCGGGTCTGTGGTGATATTAAATCCTTGATCCAGCTCATTAACAATCTTTCTGATTAATTTTTAGTGAGATACAATTTGTCTTTTATAAATTTTATGATTAACAGCTTTTCGTTTTCTATTCCACCAGATACCGCCGTAAAAACCAAAGAGAACTACTCCTCCAACAATCCCGGCATATAAAAAATTTTGTTGTGGAATGTTTGGATCCTGAAGGGATGAAACAAAATCCGCACTCTTTAAAAATGCAGTAAGATAAAATGCTTCATCATCAGTAACTGGATGATTCGTGTAAGCCGTTTTCATAACAGGGAACGGAGGATTTGAAATTATGTTGTGTACTCCGGGTCCTGTTAAACGTGTAAATGCATTGGTTAAATCGAGTGCAAGCAAGCCTCCGCTAATCAATTCATCATTTAAAACATTATGACAGGAAATACAGGCAGGTCCGTTGTTTTTCAAATGATTTTCACCGGAGAATAATTTTCTTCCTATTGTGAATTCATTATCTCTTGCTTCATCAAGCGTTAATCCTGAACTGAGAACGATTGGTTTTGATAAATCTATTGTAATGCCAGACTCAGATTGTAGTTTAATGTAGCTAATTACATCTTTAATTTCGCTATCACTCAAAGGTTGATCTGGCATTATTGTTTTATTAAACTCATTAAAAATTGCAACTGCACCTGTGTCTCCACTATTCACCATGTCCTGAGAAGACTTTATAAATTTCAAAAGCCATGCTTCAGTACCGATTAATATGTACATCCTTTAAATCAGGTCCGACTAAGCGACCCTTGCCGATAGAGTGACATGCCTGGCAGGTTTTTGTGAAAGTTAATTCACCTTGTGTTTGAGGAAAAGTTTGTTCAGGAAAACAAACTGACCAGAATAATTAGAGTTGAAATGAACCAAATATTAATTATTAATTTTTCTTTGATGAATAACATTTGCCAACCTTTTTTTAGTAGGATACTATTCAGTTCTTTGATTATCTAAATCAGACGATAAAGTCCGATTAAAACTAATAAATTCTTATATTTTTGTCAAGTATTTAATAATAATTATGGTGAATAACTTTATAAGAAAGGGTAAGAGAAATAATATTTATGAACAGTGTAAAGAGGAGAATATCCAAACGATCAAAACAACTTCCTAAGTTGATTCAATACCAATGCAATGATGGATTGAGTGAAATTTTTAAACTGAAAATTTCAATTGACACTTACGAAAGTTGTTCGTAAGTTTAACCAGATAGTTTTATCCGATTATGAATATGACAGTAATTTTCTCTAAAAAGTGTGAATATGGAATGCAGGCGGTGCTCTACCTTGCTGCACGGGAAAAGGGGACTTTGGTTTCTGCAGATGAGATTTCAAAAGTTCTGAAAATTCCCCGTGAGTTCGTTTCAAAAATTCTTCAAAGCTTAAAGGAAAGCGGACTCATTTCTTCAACAAAAGGTAAGTCCGGTGGATTCAGTCTCGCTAAAGATGCTTCACGCATTAAATTGATTGATGTTGTTTCTGCAATAGATGGTCTGGATATGTTTGATAGCTGCGTGCTCGGTTTTCCTGAATGTACACCAACTCATCCTTGTCCCGTTCACGATACGTGGGGAGCTTTGAGAACTCAGACTTACGATATGCTCACATCCGAAACGATTGATAAACTGAAAGAGAAAACATTAAATAAGATCAACAGCCTTTAACATTTTTTTATAGTATAATCAGACTAATATATCTGAAATGGAAAGTTCAACAAAAGAAAAAATAAAATCATCACATGTCATTCTGAACTTGCCTGACGGCAAGGCAGGTTTGATTCAGAATCACGAAAGTGAAATAAGATCCCGATCCCGACAAAATCGGGACGGGATAAAGCCCAAGAAAAAGATTATTAAGAACAAAGAAAAGGGAATTCAAAATTTCCGGTTCATTGTTCAGAGTTTGTTTGCATTACTTTGCATCTGGATTGGAATAGAGTTCTATCAGTTCTTACAATACCTGGAGACAAACGGTGCGGTAGCATTTACATCTCGTCCTCCGGGAGTAGATGGATTTCTTCCAATCAGTTCATTTATGAGTTTCTATTTGTTTTTGATGACCGGCGAAATTCACTCAGCACATCCCGCAGGCTTTTTCATCTTCTTTGCAATCATTCTGGTTTCGATTGTCTTCGGAAAAGCATTCTGCAGCTGGCTTTGTCCGGTTGGATTTTTATCAGAGCTGATAGGAGATTTCGGAAAGAAAATTTTTGGTAAGGATTTAAAGCTTCGAAAGTTTCTTGATTATCCTCTTAGAAGTTTGAAATATTTATTACTCGGTTTTCTTTTCTATTCAGTTTTCTTTTTGATGAGCACTACTGCTCTTCAGGCATTCCTCGATAGTCCGTACAATCTTGTTTCAGATATAAAGATGTTTTACTTCTTCGCTGAAATTTCAAGGTTTGCATTAATCATTCTTGGGATATTATTTCTGCTTTCAATTGTTCTCCGCGGATTCTGGTGCAGATATCTTTGTCCTTACGGTGCTTTACTTGGAATCACTTCACTACTCAGTCCGAATAAAATAAAACGCAAAGCGGTAAACTGCATTGACTGCGGACTTTGCAACAAAGCCTGTCCATCATTTATTAAAGTTGATAAAGTAAAAACAGTACTTTCAGATGAATGCACATCGTGTCTAAACTGCGTTGATGCATGTCCTGTCGCTGATACACTTCAACTGAAAACAGTTGGAACTAAGAATAAGATTAACAAAAAATATGTTGCGATAGGTGTCGTTACTGTTTTTATGATTGTAACCGGATATGGAATGCTAACAGGAAATTGGCAGAACAGTATTTCGAAGGAAGAGTATTTGAAACTTTACGAAAATATGGATTCATTCGGTCATCCAACAGGAACGGAAGCAGTAAAAAAGTTTAATGAGGATGCATTGAAAAATAATCCCAATGATAAAAATGAATAATGTCAGTCTGAGCTTGTCGAAGACTGACGGGCACACTTCGACTGGCTCAGTGTGACAATGAATTTATTAAATCAAATAATAAAACGAGGTAAATAAAATGAACGAGACAAAATTAAATAATTCTACAATCGAAAAACTTGTAGAAAAAACTCTTGCAGAAATTGTAACCGATAACATCCGGTCGGCAGTTGTTTTTGAAGAATTCGGTTTGGATTTCTGCTGTAACGGTAATCGTAGTCTTAAATCTGCATGTGAAGATAAAAAAGTTGATGTGCAGAAAATTGTGAATGAATTATCAAATCTTTCAGTTAATGAAAATGGAACGCAAAATGTTAATGATTGGCAGCTTGATTTTCTTGTCGATTACATTGTCAACAATCATCATCAGTATGTAAGAAGAATGATTCCGGTTATATCATTGCATACAGATAAGGTTGCATCGGTTCACGGAAATAATCACTCGGAGACATTGCAGATTGCAGATTTATTTCTTGCTGTCCGTGAAGAGCTTGAGGGACATATGATGAAAGAAGAAAGAATTTTATTCCCACAAATAAAGCAAATGGTCTTGACTCAAAAAGAAAATGATCAGTTTTTTCCACCACCATTCGGAACTATTCAGAATCCGATAAGAATGATGGAACTTGAGCATACAAGTGCTGGTGATGCGCTGTCCAAAATAAAAGAGTTAAGTAGCGGATATACACCTCCCGAAGATGCCTGCAATACATTCAAAGCACTTTACTCTGAGTTGAAAGAGTTTGAGGAAGATCTTCACAAGCATATTCATCTTGAGAATAATATTCTGTTTCCGAAATCAATTACACTGGAATCAGAATTATTGACTAATAATAATTAAACAGAGGAGTAACTTTACAATGAAACGAAACATTTTATTAATAACAATTCTACTATACTTAACTACTGGATTTACTAAACTCTTTGCACATTGTGACAGCGTGGAAGGCCCTGTGGTTAAGGCATCTCAAAAAGCTCTTGAAACTGGTAATATTAATTATGTGCTGGTTTGGGTTCAGGCTAAAGATGAAAAAGAGATAAAAGAAATGTTCGATAACGTAAATAAAGTAAGATCATTAGGTCCTGAAGCAAAAGAACTCGCAGATATGTATTTCTTTGAAACAGTTGTGAGAGTTCACAGAATGGGAGAAGGTGTCGGATACACAGGATTGAAACCAGCCGGATATCAGCCTGAAGAAGGAATTGAAGCTGCAGACATTGCTATTGCAGAAAATTCTTTAGAACCTATTTATGCTCATCTTGATGAAGAACAAAATCCAAAAGTCAAAGAATACTTTGCCGAGTTGCAATCAAAAAAAGAATATGATGCAAATGATCTAAAAGCCGGAAGAGAATATGTCGAAGCCTATGTTCATTTCATTCATTATGTAGAGTCTTTGTTTAATGGTGAAGAAATCAAAAACTCGCACAGCGAGCACAAACATTAATCAATTATTTAAAAGAAAGTAAGATGTCAGAAACAATTAACAAAGAATTGCTTATAGAAGCAGTCGGTTATCAAAATGGTTCAATAGTAAGTAAGCAGATAATAAAAAAACCGAATGGAAATATTACTTTGTTTGCATTCGACAAAGATGAATCCCTAACAGAACATACTTCACCATTTGAAGCAATCGTTTATATGGTTGATGGTGAAATGGAAATCACGATTGGCGGAATTCCTTACAACGTGAAAGCTGGCGAAATAATTGTTATGCCACCTAATGTTTCTCACGGATTAAAAGCTACTTTAAAATCCAAAATGCTTTTGACAATGATTAAATAATACTATTGGTTTTTTAACCAATCCAGTTGAAAAAATAAGCGGGATGTTTTAATTTGAGTTAGTCAATTTTTCGTATAATAAACTATTACTAATGAAAAGACATCCTGCTCTTTATCCGCTTTCACACGATCATCATCAGGGGCTAATCCTCGCTCAACAACTGAAAAAAGGAGCTCCGCAATATAAAGGCATGCCAGACACTCTTGAGGGGAAAAAAGAATATGCACTTTCATTTTATCAATCCGATCTGATAAAACATTTTAAAGATGAGGAAGAAATTTTGTTTCCTTCTGTAAAGAATAAAGATAAAGAAGTTGACAGACTTATTGCTGAAATTATTTCCGAGCACAGAAATATTGAGATACTGATAAAAGAACTTGGTCAAACAACCGACCCTGAAAATATCATGGATAAATTGGGCTGGCTATTGGAAAAACACATCAGGAAGGAAGAAAGAGAACTATTTCCGGCTATCGAAAGAATTTTAACAGAGGGAGAACTCTCTGAACTTAAAACCGAACTAAAATAATAGAGGGAGACATGTATGAAAAAAATAAATATTTTTTTATTCATGATTTGTTTTGCTGCAACACCACTTCTGTACGCTCAAAATTGTGTGAAGTGCCATACGAAAGTGACACCAGGGATTGTTAATGACTGGCAGTTGAGCAAACATTCGGGTAATGATGTTATGTGCTCTGATTGCCACGGAAGCGATCATAACTCACCGAGCAACGTAGATAAGGTAAGTATGCCAACACCAGAAGTTTGTGCAACCTGTCATGAAACTCAGGTAAATCAATACAGCAAGGGAAAGCATGCACTCGGTTGGGCTTCAATGAATGCAATGCCGACTATTCATATGCAGCCAATGGCATTAATAGATGGAATGAAAGGCTGCGGAAGCTGTCACAAAATCGGTTTAAAATCAGAGGAGCAAATCAAACAATTAAAAGCTGATGGACAGCAATACGGTGTAGCATCCTGCGATGCGTGTCATACACGACATTTGTTTTCTCTGGAAGAAGCAAGGCAACCACAAGCTTGTCAAACCTGCCATATGGGATTTGATCATCCACAGTGGGAAATGTATTCCAGCTCAAAGCATGGTGTGAGATATCTTTTAAAGCAAAATGGTGTTCTACCCGAAAATACTTCTGCACCAACTTGTCAGACTTGTCATATGCAGGAAGGCAATCATGAAGTTAGAACAGCCTGGGGATTTCTTGCAGTGAAATTACCAATGCCTGATGATGAACAATGGACAAAAGACAGGGTTACAATTTTGCAAGCGCTTGGAGTCTTAGATCTGGAAGGAAATCCTACTGCACTGTTGGATGTTATTAAAGCCGCTGATGTTGCACGATTAACTCAGGAAGATTGGGATAGGGAAAGAAATAAAATGCTTGAAACCTGTAACACCTGCCATTCTGGAAATTTTGCAAAGCTTGAGCTTGAAAAGGGTGACAACATGATTAAAGTAGCAGATCGCCTTATGGCTGAAGCAATTTTAATAGTTGCAGGTTTGTATAAAGATGGAATTATTCCAAAACCTGCTAATTATGCTTATGCTTTTCCAATGCTGTTAACTTTCCACGATGCCCCAACTGTGGTCGAGCAAAAACTTTTTGTAATGTTTCTTGAACATAGGATGAGAACATTCCAGGGAACATTTCATGCCAATCCAGACTACGCGTTATGGTATGGCTGGAGTGAAATGGTTCTTGATCTTGCTGAAATAAAAGAGTTAGCTGAACAAATGAGATTTACTAAGGCGAAGTAAAATATTCTAATAACTAACCCGGTTTCTGATCAAGCTGGGTTAGTTTTACTTATTGTAATGATTATTGAGTTTGAAATTCGAATTGTCAAATTTTCCATTTCAGAGAAAAATCTCAATTAAAATGTAAATTAAAACTAAAATTCTGTAACAATTAACCCGGCATTATCATTGCTTTATAGCAAATAATCGTTTATGTTTGACTCCAGATGATGAAGAAAAGAATTTTAATATTAGTCCCTATCATTTCTATTTCTTGTTTCAACAACAGGTTTGCCGATCTGGTCGCATTATTGTGAGATGATGAAAAATAAAACTTTAACCGAATGTGAAATATGCATGATAGAAATGCAAAAAGTTGATACTTCATGTTGCAGCGAGGAAATAAATGAAGAGCTAATTACTATTTCTTCAGAAAATCCTATTTGCTGCCAGGATGAATTTGTTTACAACAAGATTGAAGATGAATTTATTTCAGGTAAATCAGAGACAACTCTCTTTTTATCATCTGAAAATTTATTTCAAACCAATAGCATTAATTCCACCCTCGAATGATTTTTCTATTGAGGAATCATTTTTTTGTGATTCTTCACCACCATTTTTAATCAATCCCGAAATACATATCACCAACTCAGTCCTCCTGATTTAATCCTTTCATCTCAGACCATTTCTGATATTCGGGAATTATTACGTCCGGATATGAACTATAAAATTATACTTACCGTGATAGTTGGTAAGTGCGAACGAAAAATTTTAAGGATGAATAAAGATGAAAAGGAACTTAATAATCATCATTTTAATGATAGGATTCATACAAACGGCATTCGGTCAGTCGCTTGCTGAATTGATTGACAGCTCTATTGCTTCAAGTCCTGAACTGAAAATGCTGAATGCGAAAATAAATGCTGCATCAAATAGAATAGAGCAAAACACAAATCTACCGGATCCGATGCTTTCGTTGGGATTTATGAATTTACCGACCAGTACATTTTCCTTCAATGAAGAACCTATGACGATGAAAGTCATTGGTTTAAGTCAGGAGATTCCATTCCCCGGAATGTTAGGGACTAAAGCAGATGTTAACAGGAAGGATGTTGAAATTACAGAAGCAGGAATTTAATGACACGCGAAATGAATTAATTAAAAGAGTTTTCGCAAAGTTATTATGAATTTTAAACATCAGAAAAGAAATTGAACTTACTGAACAGCAGATAAGATTGATGAAAGATATTTCTGATGTTGTTAAAGTAATGTATTCAGTTTCAGAAGCAAGCCAGCAAAATCTTTTGAGGATTGATCTTGAGCTGACCAATATGGCTGAAATGCTTTCAGCGTTAAAAGGTGAAGAAGCAGAACAAATCTCAACACTTAATGCTTATTTTCTTAGAGATTCCATCGACTCACTATTGTTACTGATTCTTTTCCGCAAGTATCTTTCACAGATGAAACTATAGATGAGTTAGTTCTTCAGCCGAAACGAACAGACCTTATCTTGTTGGAGTAAATGAGGCAGTTGAAAAGAGCAAAACTAAATCAATCTCTTGCTGAATATGATTATTATCCAATGTTTAAAGTATCGGCACAGTATGGCTTTCGTGGAGAAATCGAAAGCACCGGGACTCAACTCGATAATATGCTGTCTTTGATGTTTGATGTTTCATTCCGTTAAACTACGGTGGAAAAGTTACTGCGATGGTTGAAGAAACTATAGTCGATGCAGCAAATGTACGAGGAACAATATTCTGCATCATTGCAAATGCTAAGACGAGAGTTCGGAATGATAACCGCAAAACTGAAATCACTTAAAGGAAAGAATTGAATTAGTTGAACAAGGTTCATTTATACAAGCAAAAGAAAATTTAAATTCATCTTTAACTGCTTACCAGGTTGGAGAAATTGATTTTATGAATGTAATCGATGCACAGAACAGCTTATATGTATTGAGAAAAATCTTTACCGGTTGAGAACTGATTATCTCAAACTTATTGCTGAACTTGAGTTCCTAACCGGAACAAAATTAAATGAAAATAAGATTTTATTCAGGAGTAAATAAAGTGAAAAAGAAAATATTAATAATAATAGTTATAGCAGTTGTAATACTTGTCCCGGTTTATTTTTTATTCATAGCTGGTGATTCTTCTGATCCAACTTCAGGAGAAAAACAACTTTACACCTGCGGAATGCATCCACAGATAATTTCTGATGAACCGGGATTGTGCCCAATTTGCGAAATGAATCTGACACCAATAAAAAATAACAATCAGAAAAATTCCGGTGAAAGAAAAATTCTTTTTTACCGTAACCCGATGAATCCAAATATAATTTCTGAAAGTCCGCAAAAAGATGAAATGGGAATGGACTATGTTCCTGTGTACGAGGATGAACTCGGTAGCGAAGGTGTTGTGACTATCGATCCTGAAATTCAGCAGAATATGAATGTCAAAACTGCAATCGTTGAAAGTAAAAAACTTTCATCCAGAGTTACCACAAACGGCGTATTGTTAACTGATGAAACTAAAGAATACATCGTTAACACTAGAGTTGATGGCTGGGTTGAAAAACTTTATGTGAACTTATACCGGTCAGTTTGTTCAAAAGGGATCTAAGCTGATGGATATTTACTCGCCAATGCTTGTCTCGGCACAGCAGGAATTACTTAACAGCATTATCTTATCAGAGCTCGATGAGTAAAAGTTCTCTAAGCGAAATTCTTAAAAGTAGCAATGAACTTGTAAAAAATGCGGTAAGAAAGCTTCAATTGTTGAACGTATCCGATTCTGAAATTGAAAGGCTGAGAGAAACAAAAGAAATCAATACTTATGTGACACTCTTTGCACAAAACTCCGGAACTGTGCTTGAAAAAAATGTTATCGAAGGGCAGAAGATTATGGCTGGCGAGCCTCTTTTAAAAATTGCTAACCTCTCAAATCTCTGGCTCACAGCAGATGTTTATGAGTACGAACTTTCAAAAGTAAAAATGCATTCCAAAGCGTATATCAATTTTAATTTCCTTCCTGGAAAAACTTATGAAGGTAAAGTAACCTTTATTTATCCGACTATTGATCCCGAGTCACGAACAGTTAAAGTAAGAATTGATATCAGCAATACTAAAGGTGAACTGAAACCTTCCATGTTTGCTAATGTAATTATTGAAGGACCGACATTCGACTCAACACCGGTTGTTCCTGAGAATGCAGTGATCAGGGGTGGAAAGAAAGATATTGTGATTCTTGATCTTGGAAACGGAAAGTTCAAACCGCAGGAAGTTAAACTTGGTATTTATTCAGATGGGTATTATCAAGTTCTCTCTGGTTTGCAAGTAGGGAACAAGATTGTTACGTCTGCTCAGTTTATGATCGACTCAGAAAGTAATTTAAAAGCAGCAATAAATCAGTTTCAAACTGGAATGCAAGAAGTGAAAAGTGAATCGAAAGAGGAAAAGCAGACCATGGATGATGGAAGAAGGTTGATGGAAGAAGATAAACAAGAAATGAAAATGGAAGAGCACGATCACTCTGCATCTATAGTTCACAAAGGTGTGATTGATGTTGAGTCAATTGATAAAAACAATGATGGCAAACTCTGGGAATGCCCAATGGATTGGAATGTTATTTCAGATGAATCAGGTAGATGCCCATTGTGCAATATGAAATTGAAAGAATATTCAATTGAAGAAGTAAAAGCAAATTTAGATAAATATGGTTATGAGTATAAGAAATAAAGCTATTGGTATGTCATCCTGAGCTTGTCGAAGGATGAAAATCACACTTCGATAAACTCAGTGTGACTAATGCGAATAATAAAGTTTTGGAGAAATAAATGATAACATCAGATCAAAATAAAGATGGACTAATTGCAAAACTGATCGAGTGGTCAGTCAACAATAAATTTCTAGTAATTATCTTTACCGTCGCACTGATTCTGCTTGGAATCTGGGCGCTAATAACTACACCTGTCGATGCTATCCCGGATTTAAGCGATGTTCAGGTGATAATAATGTCTGAATATGAAGGTCAGGGTCCGCGAATTGTTGAAGATCAGGTTACATATCCGCTTACAACTAAAATGCTTTCGGTTCCTTATGCAAAAGATGTTCGTGGATATTCGATGTTCGGACTTTCAATGGTGTATATAATTTTTGAAGACGGAACAGATATTTACTGGGCTCGAAGCAGAGTACTTGAATATCTTAATACAATTCAAGCAGAACTGCCGGACGGTGTAAAGCTGCAACTCGGACCTGATGCGACCGGATTGGGCTGGGTTTTTCAGTATGCTCTTAACTCAGATAAAAAAAGTCTTCAGGAACTACGTTCAATTCAGGATTTTTTCCTTCGATACGAACTTTCATCAATAGAAGGTGTTGCGGAAGTAGCCAGCATCGGTGGATTTGTAAAACAATACCAGGTAAATATTGATCCTACAAAACTTGCTTACTACAATATTCCATTTCAGATGGTAGAAATGGCAATTAAGAAAAGCAACAACGATGTCGGTGGACGAATAATGGAAATGGGTGAAATGGAATATATGGTCAGAAGTCTGGGTTATATCCAATCAACATGAAGATCTAAAAAATGTTGCTATTGGAAATTCCACAAATGACAGGTGCACCAATTTATTTAAAAGATATTGCAACAATAAATATTGGACCCGAATTAAGAAGAGGATTAGCAGACTGGAATGGTGAAGGTGAAACTGTTGGCGGAATTGTCGTAATTAGTTATGGTGAAAATGCTCTTGCAGTAATTGAAAGAGTTAAGGAACGATTGGAAGAACTTAAAAAATCTCTACCTGAGGATGTTACAATTGATATTGCTTATGACAGGTCGGGACTAATTGATAGTGCAATTGATAATCTTAGTGATAAGCTGATTGAAGAAACTATAATTGTTGCTATTAGTAATTATTGCTTTTCTTCTTCACGTCAGAAGTTCTTTTGTTGCAATATTCACTTTGCCGACTGCCGTGCTGATATCTTTTTTAATTATGAGGCTGCAGGGAATAAATGCAAACATAATGTCTCTTGGTGGAATTGCAATTGCAATCGGAGCAATGGTTGATGCCTCAATAGTGATGGTTGAAAATGCCGCAACTCATCTTGCAGCAGGAAAAAGAGAAACCAGTTAATGAACAAAGAGCTCACTGGCATATGATACTTCAATCTGCGAAAGAAGTCGGACCGTCAATATTTTATTCATTGCTTGTTATTACAATTTCTTTTCTTCCTGTGTTTACTCTTGAAGCAGCAGGAAGGAAGATTGTTTAAACCGCTTGCATTCACAAAAACTTATGCGATGGCAGCAGCGGCAATCCTAGCTGTTACGATTGTTCCGGTTCTGATTGGTTATTTCGTTCGCGGAAAAATGAGAAAGGAAGAGGAAAATCCAATTACAAAATTCTTAGTAAAGATTTACCATCCTATTGTCGATTTTGTAATGAAGCGAAGATGGTGGGTAATGGGAACAGCAGTAATTATAGTGTTTATAACAATAATTCCTTTCTCGAAACTTGGTTCAGAATTTATGCCGCCATTGTATGAAGGTGATCTTACTCTATATGCCAACAACCTTCCGGGAATTTCTATTACAAAAGCACGTGAGATTCTTCAGCAGACAGATAAAATCATAAAAACTTTCCCTGAAGTCGAAACTGTGTTCGGAAAAATCGGAAGAGCTGAAACAGCAACAGATCCGGCACCTTTTACTATGATTGAAACTACAATCAGGTTAAAACCACGAAAGTGAATGGCGTGAAGGAATGACACCTGACAAACTTGTGGATGAACTGAACAAAGCTGTTCATATTCCCGGGCTTAACGAATGCATGGACAATGCCGATAAAAACAAGAATTGATATGCTTTCAACGGGAATTAAAACTCCTGTCGGAATTAAGATTGCCGGACCCGATCTTGCATTGCTTGATAGCCTTGGAACACGTAGTTGAAGAAATTAATGAAAAATGTTCCCGGTACCCGGTCTTCATTTGCGGAAAGATCTCTAGGTGGTAATTATGTTGATTTTGAAATAGATCGTAATGCAATTGCTCGTTATGGATTGACTGTTCGGGATGTTCAGGATGTTTTTATGACTGCCGTTGGTGGAATGAATCTCACACAAACTGTTGAAGGGCTTGAACGATATCCTGT
>CAVORE010000011.1:0-390063 GCA_963698525.1 uncultured Ignavibacteriaceae bacterium
TTGATGAAGAAACAGGATTAACTGGTGCCTCAAGTTTGAAGAAAGGTTGGTTGAAAGCTGATATTCTTATCAATATGGATTCCGAAGAGATTGGAACAATTTTCATTGGCTGCTCTGGAGGAAAAAATACTGCAGCTAAGATTAAAGCAAAATGGGATAAAGCTCCAAAGAATTACTCATCATTTGAATTAAAAGTTGCAGGATTAAAAGGCGGACATTCAGGTCTCGAGATTCATGTTGGAAGAGGAAATGCTGTTAAGATTTTGAACAGGCTGATCTTCGATTATGCAAAGGAAAATATTATAAGACTTGCATCAATAAACGGTGGTAACAAGCATAATGCTATTCCTCGTGAAGCATTTGCCGTTGTTGCTGTTCCAAAGAAAGATGAAAAGCAATTGAAGAAATTTATCACTAAGTATAATGATACTGTGAAGGCAGAATTTGCAGCAATTGAACCCGATCTTAATGTTGCAGCAGATAAGCATGCTATGTCTGAAAAATTTATGGATGAAAAAACTCAGCGACGTTTAGTTAATGCTATTTATGCAATACCGCACGGCGTAACAAAAATGTCAAATGACATTCCTGGATTAGTTGAAACTTCAAACAACCTTGCAGTTGTTGAAACTGTTGGAAAGCACATTAACTTTGTAACCAGTCAAAGAAGTTCAGTTGCTTCTGAAAATGTTGACATTACAAATATGGTTACTTCAATTTTCCTTCTTGCGGGCGCTGAAATTTCTTACGGCGATGGTTATCCGGGCTGGAAACCAGATATTAGTTCCGGTATTCTGAAGGTTTTCAAATCTACTTTCAATCAGATGTATGGTAAAGAACCGGCAGTTACTGCTATCCACGCAGGACTTGAATGCGGAATTATCGGAGAAAAATATCCGGAGATGGATATGATTTCATTCGGACCAACAATGTTTGCGTGTACATTCACCTGATGAGAAATTACAGATCTCAACTGTGCCGGAATTTTACAATCAACTTGTTAATGTTCTGAAAAATATTCCGTCAAACTAAAATTAATTTAGATAAGTAATTTTATAAAGCAGATACTTGATAAGTAGGTATCTGCTTTTTATTTATTTACAACAGTAGGAAATATGCAAAACACAATTAACAAACCTCAACCATCAACTTTTTTGCGCTGGACGGCTTTGCTTCTCGTCAGCCTTGGGATGTTCGGAAACTACTATATTTATGACAGCATTTCACCACTCGCAGATCTTCTTAAAACTCAATTAGCATTTTCCGATTCCAACATTGGTCTGCTGAATGCCATTTACAGTTTCCCGAATATAATTATGGTACTTGTTGGCGGTTTGATAATTGACCGTATCGGCACAAGAACTTCTGTAATTATTTTCACAGTTTTAATAATGCTGGGTGCGCTTGTAACTGCAATTACGGGAAATATCTGGGTTATGTCTACTGGCAGACTAATCTTTGGACTTGGTGCCGAATCAATGATTGTTGCAGTAACTACAATTATCGCAAGATGGTTTAAGGGGAAAGAACTCTCTTTTGCGTTTGGATTAAACTTAACAGTTGCCAGACTTGGTTCTTTCCTTGCATTGAATTCTCCAACCTGGGGAAAAAGTTTATATGAATATTGGCAGTCTCCTTTGTGGATTACAGTCTATGCCGGAGTGTTTGCCTTTTTATGTATTGTAGTTTATTTCATGTTGGATTTATACACGGCGAAGAATTATTCTATGCCAAAGGAAGGCTCCCAGGATAAAATTATCTTCAAAGAGATTTTTCAATTTCCAAAATCATTCTGGTTTATTACTGCACTGTGCGTGACATTTTATTCAGCGATGTTTCCGTTCCAGACTTTTGCGATCAAATTTTTTCAGGAAGCTCACGCAACCAGCAGAGAAGTTGGCGGAAATCTTTCAAGTATTTTAACTCTGGCTGCAATGGTGTTTACACCTTTGTTTGGTTTACTTTCGGATAAAATAGGAAAAAGATCTTTACTGATGATGTTTGGTTCACTATTAATAATTCCTGTTTATTTAATGATGGCTTACCAATTCGGTAAACCTGATGTTATGACGGATAGTGATTTCTTAAACATCAGTTTTAAGTTTTTTGATATCGATGCCGCAATCCCGATTTATCTCATTCTTCCAATGGCTATGATGGGAATTGCGTTTTCACTCGTTCCGGCTGTAATGTGGCCATCTGTGGCGATTATCGTTAATCAATCAAAACTTGGTACTGCGTACGGTTTGATGACAATGATTCAAAACATTGGACTTTTTGGTTTCAATTTATTAATTGGCTTTGCAAATGATTATTCAGGTGCAAGCGCAGCAAATCCCGGTGGATATAATCCCGGAATGTGGATTTTTTCAATTCTTGGTTTTCTTGGATTATTATTTGCATTCTTATTAAGAAAATCTGAAACTGGTCCCGGTGCACATGGACTTGAACAGGGTATGAAGAATTAGTATGGCATAGTGAATTATTAAATTTATGATAATTAAAAAAAATTATTACAGGAAGTAAAATGAAAAAATTAACTAAACTTGATTCTGCATCACAGATCGCAATACGCGATTGTATGGGTGCAAAGAAAAATGAAAAAATTTTAATTATAACCGATGAAATGAAAAGAGAGATCGGCCTATCGCTTCACGAAAACGCTGTCAGAATGGGTTACTTTTCCTTACTGGTTGAAATGAAATCTGGTAAAATTAATGGTGAAGAGCCATCAGCAGAAGTTGCAGAGTTAATGCAAAAATATGATGTTGTGTTCTGTCCAACCGCAAAATCGTTAACTCACACAAATGCAAGAAGAGCAGCATCAGCAAAGGGCGTACGCATTGCAACATTTCCCGGAATTACAAAAGATGTGATGATCCGAGGGATGAATGCTGATTATAAATCTATTTCCAAAAGAACAATCAAATTGACAGAAATTTTGGAAACCGGTAGCGAAATTCGAGTTACAGCACCAGCCGGAACAGATATTACTTTCAGTATCAAGGGAAGAAAAGGATATGCAAGTAAAGGTTTATTCCATGCAAAAGGAGAGAGTGGAAATCTTCCCACCGGTGAAGCATTCCTGGCACCGGTTGAAGAAACAGCAAATGGAGTTTTTGTTGTTGATGGTTCGATGGCTGGACTTGGATTAATAAAAAATGCAAATATTAAAATTGAAGTTGAAAAAGGTTACGCAACAAAAATTACGGGTGGAGTTCTCGCAAAAAAATTAAAACAACAGCTTGATGCAGTTGGAAAAGAAGCACGCAACATTGCTGAGTTTGGAATTGGAACAAATGATTCAGCTAAACTTAGCGGTGTTCTTTTAGAAGATGAAAAAGTTATGGGAACAATTCACATTGCTGTTGGAAATAACGTTTCAATGGGTGGAAGTGTAAACGTTCCGATTCATCTTGATGGAGTAATTAAAAAACCTACCGTCTGGATGGATGGAAAATTGTTGATGAAAGATGGGAAGCTGCTAATTTAATATGAAGTAATAAGAATTTTATTCAAATAGCCCCGACCTTTAGGTCGGGGTTAATATTTTTAACACGTTATTCTCAACTCATTCCTTTCTTATTCCCCAATCAATATTTAATTTTGAATAGTTTTAAAAATTAGAAAAGTATTAGTGGAATATGTCAATAGTGCCAATCACTCTTTGCGGTGATAAAATATTAAGAAAGAAAGCAACAAAAGTCAGCGAAATTGATGATAAGATTGTTGGAATTATTGCTGATATGTTTGAAACAATGCGATATGCCAGCGGTATTGGTCTTGCTGCAAATCAGATCGGATTGAACAAACAAATTTTTGTTGCTGATATTTCCCCGGTTGAAGGTTACGAAAAGTACAAACCTATTGCGATGATCAATCCAAAGATTATCTCAAAGTCTGATGAAACAATTTCGATTGAAGAAGGATGTTTGAGCATTCCTGACTTACGTGCTGAAGTGATAAGACCTAAAAGCATTTTCGTTTCTTTTTTTGATGTGAATATGAAAGAGCGTACCATTGAAGCTGATGAACTTTTTGCCCGCGTAATTCAGCACGAGTATGATCATCTGCAAGGTGTTTTGTTCATTGATTACTTTGATGATGAGATGAAAAAGCGGTATAAAAAACATCTCGATAAAATTAAAAAAAGAAAAATTGATTTTGACTACCCGGTAAGTTCCGCAGTCGATTATCTGATAAAGTAGGTATGCTATGAATATCATATTTATGGGCACACCAGATTTTTCAATTCCTTCACTTAAAATGCTTCTTGAAAGCAATCATAAATTACTTGCAGTTGTTACTCAACCGGACAAAGAGAGGGGAAGAGGGCAGAAAGTTTCTTTCACTTCTGTAAAAAAGTTTGCTATTGAAAACAATATTCCGGTTTATCAGCCGGAGAAGTTGAAGGGTAATCTGGAATTTGTAAGACAGATGAAATCGCTTGAGCCCGATTTATTTGTAGTCGTTGCATTCAGGATTTTACCGAAGGAAGTTTTTGCAATCCCAAAATTTGGTTCGTTCAATCTACATGGATCCTATCTGCCAAAATACCGCGGCGCCGCTCCAATTCAGTGGGCACTGATAAATGGCGAAACAGAAACCGGACTGACCACATTCAAACTTGCTGAAAAAGTTGATACAGGGAACATCTACTTTCAGCAAAAACTTGAAATTCTTCCTGAAGATAATTTTGAAACTCTCCACGACCGAATGAGCGAACTCGGTTCCAAACTTGTTCTCGAAACTGTTAATCTTATTGAAAGTGGAGATTATGAGTTAAAGCAGCAGGATGATTCGCTTGCATCACCTGCACCAAAGATCACAAAAGAAATTTGTGAAATTGATTGGAGTAAATCTGCAAAAGATATTCATAATTTGATTCGTGGACTTTCACCTCATCCCGCAGCATATTTTAATTTCAAAAACAAAGTTATTAAAATTTATAAGTCAGAAGTTGCATCTGGAATGAACCTGAAGCCATTTCAATTTCATCAAACTAAAACTGAACTTGTTATTGGTTGTGGAATAGATGCACTAAGAATACTCGAGATTCAACAGGAAGGCAAGAAACGAATGCACGTTGAAGAATTTCTAAGAGGATTTAGTTTTTAATTTAAAACCATCCTAAGCCGAATTCCTGCTCGCGTTAATATTACCATACAAAGACCTTTTTACAATTTTTTCATATGCTGTTTTTCTTTTTGAGTTTTGTTCTATTTTCTGCATAGCATATTGCTGAATTACTAAAAGTGGTAAGATAATTTGTTCCCTTATTGCAATAGAATTCGCTGGCACCGGTTCTTCTTCCATTAAATCTTTGAAGCCGGAAATTTTAAGAAGCATTTCCCTGGAAAGTTTATATTCATTATACAGCATTTTCCAGAAATCTTTAAAGTCTTTATCTTTTTTGAAATAAGAAGTCAAATTAAAATTACATTTTGATAAAGACATCATACTGTTCAACATTAAAACTTTGAAGAAAGGAACTTCATTATATATCCTTTTCAACTCACTAAGCTTTCCTCTGTCTGCTAATTTTTTCAATGCCGTGCCCACTCCAAAATAACCAGGTACATTTTGTTTTAACTGACTCCATGATCCAACAAATGAAATCGCCCTGAGATCATTAAATTCTAATTTATTTTTAGTACCTCTTTTTGCTGGTCTGCTGCCGATTTTAGTCTCACCGTAATATTTCAGCGTACTTTTCTTTTCAAGGTATGGAAGAAATTTTTCATGGTTTTTTAGTGTTTGATACTTCTCAAAACTAATCTGGGCAAGCTCTTCAATAATCTTTCGCGATTTATCAGTTATTATATTTCTTTCAGCATAAAATTTGTTTGATAAACCTGCGGTCAGCATTTGTTCCATATTATTGATAAAGTGTTCTCTCGTACCATATTTACTGGTGATTGTTTGTCCCTGCACGGTCAGTTGAATTTCATTATTCGCAATTGTTTCTGTCTGGGTAGCATAAAACTTATGTGTTTTGCCTCCTCCTCTTGCAGGTGGACCACCACGTCCATCAAAGAATATTACTTTAATATTGTATCGCTTGTATAAAGCCGAAAGATTTTCCTTTGTTTTAAAGATTGACCAGTTTGCTTTGAGGTATCCTCCGTCTTTTGTCCCGTCAGAAAATCCGAGCATTATTGTCTGTGAGCTGTTCCGTTGTTTTAAATGGTTCTTGTATTCAGGCAAATCAAGGAGTGCCTTCATGATTTTTTCAGAATTATTCATTGCCTCCATCGATTCAAATAAAGGAACAATATCAAAATTAACTTTATCACTTTTCCAGCACCACCTGAACAACGCATAAACGAACAGAACAGAAAAGATATCTTCAGAATTACTGATGATATATCTGGAGCATCCGTCCTCACCGTTTTTATTTTGTATCGGCTTTAGCTGGGTGATGTTGATTAGACTATCCTTTACAAAAACATCTTCATACAAATCCGGATTAATTTTAATTTTTTTATGCAGAAGAATACTTATTAATTCATCTTTCCCAATTTCATTAAGACTTTTTGAAATCAAACCTTCTTTTTTTAATATATCTTCAATCACTTTTTCGTGAATTGCGTGATTTTGCCTGATATCTAATACCGCAAAGTGAGTTCTGAATATTTTTACTTTGTTAATCAAATTTTCAAGTAATTCAAGATAAAGGCTGTTGTAATTTTCAATTATGAATTTCCTGATTTTATAAAGAGGATTTAAAATTTCTTCCGTCCTGATAATTTTTGTTGAATCAAACATCGCTGTGTAGAGTTCTAATCTAAGCCGTGCGATCAGACCTTCAACTTTTCTGAAAGTCATTTTTTGTTCCAGGATTTTCACATCCCTGTAATAACATTTCATTAAGGACATTCTAAGTTCATCGGCTACATTCATTGTAACTTCCGAAGTTACATAAGGATTTCCATCTCTGTCTCCTCCCGGCCAGAAACCAATTCTTATGATATTGGCATTATCAAAGCCTTCATCGTTTAAATTGTTTTTTATTTCAGAGTATAATTCGCCAATAGCATCGTAATAAACATTCCGAAGAAAATAGATTATGTTTTTTGCTTCATCAAGCGGAGTAGGCTTTTGAGAATTTACAAGTGATGTCAATCCTAATTGCTGGAGAGTCAGATCAATTTCTGTGATATTGTTATCCAGGATAAGTGATCGCAGTCTATTCATAATATCAAGAACAGAGTGTGTGTAAAACTGGGTTGGATGCGCAGTCAAAACTATTCTTGCACTAAAATCAGATAATCTGGTCGAAATTTCATCTGAATCTGCTTTCTCCTTCAAGAGATTAATAAAATCTTTTAATAACAAATCATTGCCCAATTTTTGAATTGCAGGATAAGCTGCATCTTCAACACTATCATAAAGTACTATTTGTCTTTCGATATATTGAATTATTCTAAACATAAAATCTATCTTTTTATCTTCGGTAGTAATGTTGGCGTGCACTTTGAAAAATGAATCAAGAATCTGTATTGGATCTTTTCCTGCTTTAAGTCCGCTCTTACATACTTGTTGCAGGAGAGGAATGAACATTCCCGTATTCCGGATATTATTGAATGGAAGATTTAAAAATAAACTGTTATAAACTTCAAATTTATTTTTAACTAACTTTTCAAACTCTTTTTTCACTTCGGAGGTTTTCATTTTTCCCAAATTTTTATCAAATCTTAAGTATAGTTGTACGGAAATTAAAAATTTATTAATCTCCCGTTGGAATAATACCTTTATTCTCCACCATCAACATTACAGTTTTTTGAAGGGCTCTTGTTCTGTGAATTACATTTTTAGTTATTGTAACGCCCTGACCGGGATTAAGTTCAATAGTTTTATCCTCCAAATCGACAAAAAGTTTTCCTTCAAGAACAAAAAAGAATTCATCATCGTTCTCGTGTTTGTGCCAGTGGTATTCTCCTTCAACAATTCCAACCCGAACAACGCTTCCGTTAACTTCAGTTAATGTTTGATTGAACCATTTCTCTTTAACTTCTTCTACAATTTGGGCAATGTCAATTAAATCAAAATGTTTAAACTTAATATCAAGTTTGGTTGTGTAATTGTATTTGTCTGGCATTTTATTCCTTTTATAATTTCAATTTTCGGAAACGTTTTTTAAAAAGCTGTTTGTTAATATTTCTCTCTCTCCAATTTGCTGTCGCCACATTGCATAGTAAAGCCCCTTCATTTCAATCAGTTCTTCGTGCTTTCCTGATTCCACAATATTTCCCCGTTCGAGAACATAGATTTTATCGGCATGCATTATTGTTGAAAGACGGTGTGCAATCATTAGCGTAATCAGATCTTTTCTTAATGAAATTTCTCTAATCGTTTTACTGATCTCTTCTTCAGTGAGAGAATCGAGAGCTGATGTTGCTTCATCAAAAATTAAGAGATGAGGATTCCTCAACAAAGCTCTCGCAATAGACAATCTTTGCTTTTCACCACCGCTAACTTTAATTCCCCCTTCACCAATCATTGTATCCAATCCATTTTCTGCTCTTTCAAGAAGATTTGTGGCGGATGCCTTACTAAGAACCT
This sequence comes from uncultured Ignavibacteriaceae bacterium, assembly GCA_963698525.1. Classification (GTDB taxonomy): domain Bacteria; phylum Bacteroidota; class Ignavibacteria; order Ignavibacteriales; family Ignavibacteriaceae; genus IGN2. The sequence continues at coordinate 8,566 of CAVORE010000011.1, forward strand.
CCAGGCAATCTTCATCTGTAGCGTTTGGATTTACAAATAGCAGATTTTCTTTTATCGTTCCGGAGAAAAGCTGAGTATCCTGTGTAACAAATCCTATCTTTTCTCTTATTTCATCAAAATCAATTTTATCACCTGAAGTATTGTTGAAAAAAATCTTTCCTTCCTGAGGAGTATATAGTCCAACAAGCAGCTTTACAAGCGTCGTTTTACCTGAACCGGAAGGACCAACAAATGCTACGGTTTCTCCTTCATTAACACTGAATGAAATTCCGTTTATTGCGTGCCTGTTAGCAGATTGATGTTGGAAAACAACGTTCTGAAATTCGATCCTTTTTATTTCTCCAAGCTTGACGGGTTTCTCCGGTTTCGATTCTATTGGTTTACTAAGTAAAGACTCAAAATTATTTAATGATACTTCAGCTTCACGATAAATATTTATTATATCTCCGAGACTTTGCAGGGGACCAAACAGGAAGAATGAGTAGATAAAAAGTGAAAAGAATTCACCAACCGTTATGCGCTGAATAAAAATAAGGTACAGCAGGATAAACATAATTGTTGTCCTGATGAAGTTAACAGAAGTTCCCTGTATGAAGCTCAAAGTTCTTATATATCGAACTTTTTTTAATTCAAGCTGAAGAATTTTATCCGTGGTGGAATTTAGCCTATTAATCTCCTGGTTTCCAAGTCCCAGGCTTTTCACAAGCTCGATATTTCTTAATGATTCCGTTGTCGATCCGGCAAGAGCAGTTGTTTCAGCAACAATAATTTTCTGAATATTTTTTATTCTTCGACTTAGGTACTGAACTAAGTATTCCAAGGATCGGAATGGCTGCAAAATAAATTGGAGCAATAAGCCAATAAATGCTGATTGAGTAAATGGTAACAAAGATTACACCTACAAGTGTTGTGAAAAGTACATTTATTAATGCACTAATTAGTCTCTCTGTGTCGCTTCTTACTTTTTGCAGAATACCCAAAGTTGTTCCGCTCCTCTGGTCCTCGAATTGGTAAAAGGGAAGAAGTAATGAATGTCGGATTCCATCCGTGTAAATCTGTGCACCCAGCCTTTGAGTTATTACATTCACATAATAATCCTGAAAATTTTTTGCAATGCGGGATACAAATGCTACTCCAACAGCAGCAGCCAGAAGAAGCATAACTCCGCTAATAAACTGTTCAGTTGTGTAGTGATCGAACTTTGTAGCGTAATCATCAATCACAATCCGAAATATCCAAGGATCGAGCATTGAGAAAACCTGGTTGATTGCTGCCAGAATTAATGCAAGCACAACCAGTTTCCAATAATTTCTAAGGTATGATAAAAGCAGCTTCATAGATTTGATTGCAAGATAAGGATTGTTGTTTCAATAATAAAAGGTGAAGATCACACCAACAATAGATTTGGTTACAAATATTTTTCTATCCCTTTTAATCCATACTGTTTGTTCATAGCAGTCATTTTAATAAAGTAATTTAAACGTTTCTTAAAAATATCCGGACGTATTCTTGAATCGTCAATGAATCCTATTCGAATTCTTTTATATGCTTCGGAGAATTTCTGATAGTTTTTCCATGCATCTTTATTTCTTTTTATTTCATTAAGAATATCCTTAGGAAAAATAAATTTCTCGTTTTCTAAATCGCCGAGCGTTTTTTTGATAGATGCGATAACTTTTTTCTGCTTAAGTAACCTTTTCAGTCTTTCTTTATTCAACTGTGAGTACTTGCTTTTTGGATTTCTAGGTGTAAATCTCTGAACATGACTTTCATCGTCTGTCTTTTTCAAAATACTGTCAATCCATCCGAAACATAAAGCTTCTTCTACTGCAATATAGTAAGGCAATCTTGCCTTACTTGAAGCTTTGTTATAAAAAACCAGCCAGATTTCTTTTTCTGTTTTGTAATTCTTTTTTAGCCAGCTACGCCATTCGCTTCTGGTTTTCACATAAAGTGTCTTTGTTATTTCCATATAGACGAATAAGCTATTTCTTGAAAAATTTTGAAAGTTTAAAAACATACACTTTCTAAGAAAGTTCAGCTTTCTTCCTCTCCAACTCATCCCATCTTGCGTACAGTTTTTTTACTTTTTCTTTTGCTGTTTCCAACTTTTGATTCAATTCATTAGTCTGTGTAGCATATTTTTCGTAAAAGTCAGGGGAGGAGAATATTTTTTCAATTTGTTCAACTTCTTCTTCAGCAATAATTATTTTTTCTTCAATCTTTTCTAGTTCCGATGCATCTTTAAAACTAAGTTTTTTGGATTTTGGTTTTACTCGTGAATCTTCTTTTTTTACTTTTGGCTTTGATTGATCAATATCTTTGTCCCGATTATTTTTCTTTTCGATATAAAAATCGTAATCACCTTCACTGTAGTAAATATCACCGTTACCTTCTAAAGCTAAAATTCCATCACAAACACGATTTAGAAAATACCTGTCGTGGCTCACAATCATCACACATCCTTCAAATGATAAAAGTGCTTCTTCCAGTATTCTTAATGTTGGCAGATCAAGATCATTTGTTGGTTCATCGAGCATCAGGAAATTACCGCCGTTACACAATATCTTTGCAAGTGTTAACCTGCTTTTTTCTCCACCGGATAATCTTCCAACAAGTGTATTAATTCTATCATCACTAAATAGAAATCTTCTAAGATAAGTCCATATGCTAAGCTCTTGTTTCCCAAACTTAACTGTTTCACTTCCTTCACCGATTGCTCTGATAACAGTGTCTTCATCGTTCAACAATATCCTTGCCTGATCCACATAATTAAATTGTGTCGTTTCACCAATTTCAATAATTCCGAAAGTAGGAGAAATTGATCCAAGAATAATTTTTAACAGAGTAGTTTTACCAACACCATTTTGTCCAACAACGCCAATTTTTCTTCCCGGTTCAAAGATAAAATTAAAATTTTGAAACAAGAGTTTTTCACCGAGTTTGATCCCAATATTTTTAAACTCTAAAACTTTTTTCCCTAATCTTTCTGCAGGTGGAATAATTAAATCAACATCAAGGTCAACTTCAAAATCATTTTGAGCAGCAACATCGTTATAATTATCAATCCTGCTTTTAGCCTTTGTTCTGCGAGCTTTAGGTCCGCGTTTTATCCAATCAAGTTCGCGCTTAAGAAACATCTGGCGTTTACGCTCTTCAACTTCTTTAATTGTACGTCGTTCTGCTTTATTAACTAAGTACCCGGTATAATTTCCTTGGTGCGAATAAAATGTTCCTGATGATAATTCCACTATTCTGTTTGCAATTCTATCCAGGAAATAACGATCGTGAGTTACGAAGATACAAGTTCCATTATACGATGAAAGAAAATTCTCAAGCCATTCAATCGATTTTGTGTCAAGATGGTTTGTAGGTTCATCAAGTATAAGTAAATCAGGTTTTGAGATCAAAGCTCTGCAAAGTGCAACCCGTCTTTTTTCACCACCAGAAAGTGAAGAAATCTCTCTCTCGCCATTTGGAGCATCAAGTGAATTGATAAGAATATTAATCCTTTTATCCAGATTCCAGGAATCAAGTCGTAATATTTTTTCTTCAAGATTATGTTTTTTTGGTGAATCGAATGGAGTATGTTCGTATTTTTTTATAAGATTCAATTCAGATAGAGCACCTTCAAGAATATTATCATAAACATTTTTAGTCTCATCGATGGTAAATTCCTGAGATAAAAAGCCTATCACAATATCTTTTCTCTTCGCAACCTTACCAGAATCCTGGGGCATCAAACCTGAAATAATTTTTAGAAAAGTAGATTTTCCCGCGCCGTTTTTTCCAACTAAACCAATACGATCACCTTCATGAATAGTCAGCGAAGCTCTATCAAGTATAACTTGCTCGCCAAAATGTACCTCAAGCTCAAGTGCTGATAAAATAACAGGAGTAATGTTTAGAGACATAAAAACTATGATAAGTATTTATTATTAAAATGATGAGCAAATATACACCACAATCATAATCATCTTGTTTGAATTACAAAGTATCCTTTTATCACCTAATTTTTGATTAAAATTTAATAATTATTTCAAGATGCTAAAATGAAAACAAAAATCATATCTCTTCTCAATAATAATTTAAAGTTAGAATGGTTATCCTTAGTTTCTTTCATCATTCAAACCAATTCCGTATTATTGAGAAAAATTTTAATCAAATATTATTTTCTAACAAACCAGGAAAAGAATGAAAAAAAGCAGAATGGAAGCTTTCAGTGATGGTGTCCTTGCTATAATTATTACAATTATGGTGCTGGAATTAAAAGTGCCGCAAGGTACAGATTTCAATTCATTGGTTCCCTTGATACCGGTTTTATTAAGCTATGTCTTAAGTTTTGTATTCCTTGCTATTTACTGGAATAACCATCATCATCTCTGCCAGGCAATTGAAAAAGTTAACGGGTCAATTCTCTGGGCAAATATCCATCTTCTTTTCTGGCTGTCATTAATTCCATTTGTAACCGGTTGGATGGGAGAGAATAATTTTGCCCCACTGCCAGTAGCTTTATATGGAGTTGTGCTTCTATTGGATGCAATTGCTTATTTCATTCTTACACTTGTTTTAAAAGCTCATCACGACGAAGATTCAAAACTTGTTAAAGCATTGGGAAATGATTTTAAAGGAAAAATTTCAGTGGGCATTTATGCAATTGCAATCCCACTTGCTTTTGTTAATTCGTTGATCGCTGCATCAATGTATATTGTTGTTGCACTAATATGGTTTATTCCCGATAAAAGATTTGAGAGAATAATTGGTTAAGAAATTGAATAGACTTATCCTCCGTACTCTAAGAAGGTGATTAAGGATTAAACATTTTAAGTGAGATAAAACCAACGTTGAAATTTTAATTCTAGAAATATTAATCCTTGTAGTTTGGAGATAATTATTAAGTCTATATCGAACCAATCAAAAAAGGTCTCATCAAGGACTGGTGCATGTGGACGACAAATATTTTTTGCCAAAACGAGGTTTAATCAGGATTAATGCTAAAATAATACTTTTTATAACGTAAAAGATATTTTACAATTATCATTATATTTGCAAAGGATATTTTACATTATAAATGAGAAGAACTAATGCTATCACCAAAAACAAACAAAATACTCGAAGGATTAGGCGAAAATATAAAACTAGCTAGGTTGAGAAGAAAGCTCAGCACTGAACAAGTATCGGAAAGAGCAGACATAAGCCGACCTACTTTATCTGCAATAGAGAAAGGGTCTTCTTCAGTTAGTATAGGTTCTTATGTCCAGGTACTTTTTGTATTGGGGTTAGCAGAAGATTTTTTAAAAGTTGCCAATGATGATGAATTAGGAAGAAGACTTCAGGATGCAAAACTGATTACAAAAGAAAGAGCCCCTAAGAAAAACTAATAGAAACTACTTATGGTAAAGAAACATAACCGAAAAGAAATACTGGTTTTCGCAGATTGGTTAGAAATAAAAAAACCAATGATGATGGGTACATTATATTCTGAAATAATAAGAGAAAAAGAAATTTTTTCTTTTGAATATAGTGACGAATGGTTGAACTCTAAATATGCTCAAATCATAGATCCTGATTTACAACTTTATAAAGGACCTCAATATCTTGGTAACAAAAAAGAAAATTTTGGTATTTTCTTAGATTCTTCACCCGATCGCTGGGGACGACTTCTGATGCGAAGGCGTGAAGCTGCGTATGCCAGATTAGAAAAGAGAGCTGAAAAAACTTTGTTCGAATCTGATTATCTTCTGGGCGTTTTTGATGAACATAGAATGGGCGCTCTCAGATTTAAAGAAAATATTGACGGACCTTTTCTTAATGATAACAAAAAGTTTGCATCTCCTCCATGGACATCATTGAATGAGTTAGAGCAAGCAAGTCTGAAGATCGAGAGAGATGATATAGTCGATGATCCTGAATATTTAAAGTGGCTAAACATGTTGATAGCTCCCGGTTCATCATTAGGAGGGGCAAGACCAAAAGCAAGTGTTCTGGATGAAACAAACAATCTTTGGATTGCAAAATTCCCAAGCCTTAGTGATGGGAAGGATGTTGGTGCATGGGAAATGATTGTTCACAAACTTGCTGTGGAGTCCGGGTTGAATATTGCAAAAGCGATGATTAAAAAATTTTCACATAAATATCATACTTTTCTTACTAAAAGATTTGATAGAACAAAGGAGAAAAGAATTCACTTCGCTTCTGCTATGACTATGTTAGGTTATACTGATGGTACTGATTTTCATGATGGTGTAAGTTATTTAGAATTAGCAGAATTTCTATCAACAAATGGGGCAAATGTTAATAAGGATTTGGAAGAACTATGGAAAAGGATTGTATTCAGTATTTGCATTACGAACACAGATGATCATTTAAGGAACCATGGCTTTATTTTAACAGACCGGGGTTGGAAACTTTCTCCAGCTTATGATATTAATCCTAATGAAACAGGAACCGGATTAAAACTCAATATTTCCGAAAATGATAACTCTCTCGATTTTGATCTGGCTTTAGAGGTTATTGAATATTTTCGTCTTGATAAGAAAAAGGCCTCGGACATAATTAATAATATCAAAAGTGTTGTAAGCAGTTGGAGAGATAAAGCGAACAGTTATAATATTACGAAGAGTGAGCAGGAGTTAATGGCGAAGGCTTTTAGAGTATGAGTTATTAAGTGTGATTTTTTAGTAGAAACTTTGTTTGTGTTATCTTTTACAAAATTCATTTCGCTTTTTAGTCGAGTAAATCACTAATAACATTAAAAATATTTAATTAGATGTTTTAAAAGCAAGACTAAGTAAACTTCTTTCATCATTCCTACCAATTCAGTATTATTGAACAATTTTTTATAAAGAGAAAGTAATTGGAATTCAAAAACAGCATAATTGAGCAGATCGGTAATACTCCGCTAATCAAGCTCAATAAAATAAACAAGGGATTAAAACCGCAGATATTTGCCAAGTTGGAATCAGCAAATCCGGGTGGTAGTGTCAAAGATCGTATTGGTTACAATATGATTGCTGATGCGGAGGAGAAGGGCATATTAAAACCAGGCGGAACGATAATAGAAGCAACAAGCGGTAATACGGGTATTGGTCTAGCTATTACAGCTGCTGTAAAAGACTACAAATGTATCTTTGTGGTAACCTCAAAAGTTAGTGATGAAAAAATAAATTACCTTAAAGCACTTGGCTCAGAAGTAATTGTAGTTTCAAATCTTGCAGATCCTGAAGATGATGAATATTATGTTAATGTAGCAAAGCGTTTAAATAAAGAAATTCCAAATTCATTTTTTGCCTATCAATATTCAAATCCTTCTAATCCTGAAATACATTACAAAACAACCGGACCTGAAATCTGGCGACAAACAGATGGTAAGATCACCCACTTTGTATCAAGTATCGGAACTGGAGGAACAATAAGTGGAACGGGAAGATTTCTGAAAGAGAAAAATCCTGACATTCAGGTAATCGGTGCTGATCCGTTGGGATCGATTTTCAAACATTACAAAGAAACCGGTGAAATAATTAAAGGTACTCCGTACTTGGTTGAAGGGATTGGGCAGGACTGTTTACCGGAAAATGTACATTTTCAATACATTGATAAAATTATAAACATTAGTGATAAAGATTCGTTCGCTGCCGCAAGAAGACTCACAAAAGAAGAGGGAATTTTTTGTGGAGGAAGCACGGGTACAATCGTTCACGTTGCGTTAGATATTTCTAAAGGACTTTCAAAAGATGATGTGGTGGTTTTCATCGTTTGTGATACAGGTGAAAGATATTTATCTAAACTTCACAACGAAGATTGGCTCAGATCTAACAAAATGCTTGATACAGAATTAAGAACTTTGCGTGATATTTCAGATAGGAAAAAATCACTTGGTATTGAAGAAATTGTATCCATTAAAGAAGATGACAAAGTAAAAGACGTACTTGAGTTGATTACAAAGACAGGCTATACTCATATACCTGTATTGAGAGGTAGGCAATCTGTTGGCTCAATCAGAGAAGGAAGATTATTATCAAAGCTCGTGGATAAACCAACACTATATAATAATTCAATAAAGGATGTAATGGAAGAAAGTTTTCCAATTCTCGATGCGAAGACAGAAATTTCTGAAGTAAAAAAAATACTCAAAGAAAATGCGGCGGTTCTCGTAAGCGACTTTGGTTTGGTTACCGATATTATCACGAGATATGATTTAATAAATTTAAGTGCGTGATTGGCTTTGTTTTTGAATATCGAATAACGAACAAGGAATTTTGAATAATGAATGAAAATAAAAATAAGAAATTTGATCTCGAAGAACGGCTGATTGATTTTGCTGTCCTTATAATTGAAATTTCAGAAAGCCTGAATAATACAAGAGCAGGGAATCATATTGCCGGTCAGATAGTAAGATCAGGCACATCACCGGCATTTCAATATGGTGAAGCACAAAGTGCAGAATCAAGAAATGATTTTATTCATAAATTAAAAATTTTATTAAAAGAATTAAGAGAAACATTAGTTGCTCTGAAAATTATAAAAAGGGTTTCATTGAGTAAAAAAATGGAAATTATAGATAGAGGAATGATTGAGTGTAATGAACTTATTTCAATATTTGTAAAAAGTATTGAGACCGCTAAAAAGAATAAGTTAAAAAAGTAATAATATCCTTCATTTCGAAATTCAATATTCTGAATTCGATATTCATTATTCAAAGTATTAAAATATCACGTAATAAACTGAAAGATTAAAATGGGCTTTTCAACAGACGCAATTCATGCAGGACAAATTCCTGATCCAACAACCGGAGCAGTAATTACTCCACTTTATTTAACCTCAACTTATGCTCAGCACGAGTTGGGTAAGAACACTGGCTTTGAATATGGACGAACGCACAATCTTACCAGACAAGCACTTGAGACAAACATTGCAACACTCGAAAAAGGGAAATATGGAATTGCGTTAGCATCTGGACTTGCTGCAACACACGCATTGATGAGTCTTGTAAAAGCAGGAGATCACATAATCGTGTCAAGTAATGTTTATGGTGGAACGTACAGACTTTATGAACTCAATATGACAAACTACGGTGTTGAATATTCCTGGGTTGATACAAGTGAAGTGGCAAACATTGAAAACGCAATCAGAAAAAACACAAAAATGATTTTTGTTGAAACTCCAACCAACCCAATGTTGATTCTCACCGACTTGAAAGCTGTTTCTGAAATTGCAAAGAAAAATAACCTGATTACAGTTTGCGATAACACTTTTATGAGTCCCTATTTCCAGAATCCATTGGAATGGGGAATTGACATTGTTCTTCACTCAACAACAAAATATTTAAATGGTCACAGCGATATGGTTGGTGGAATGCTAGTTACCAGTAATGAAAAATATCACGAGCGACTGCGATACATTCAAAATGCTGCTGGTGGAGTTCCGTCTCCATTTGATTGCTGGCTTGTTTTACGTTCTACAAAAACTCTTGCAGTCAGAATGAAACAGCATGAAGAAAATGCGCGAACTTTTGCTGATTTCCTTTCAAAGTCCGGTGCAGCTAAAAAAGTAATTTATCCCGGATTAAAAGATCATCCTCAGCACGAACTTGCTAAAAAACAAATGCGTGGTTTTGGTGGAATGGTTTCAGCAGATTTTGGTTCGATCGATAAAGCAAAAAAAGTATTGAATGGAGTGAAAATATTTGTTCTTGCAGAAAGTCTTGGTGGAGTAGAAAGTCTAATTTGTCATCCTTCATCAATGACACACGCCGCTGTTCCCAAAGAAGAAAGAGAAAAGTATGGGTTTACAGATGCACTCGTTCGTTTCTCTGTTGGGATTGAAGATGTTGAGGATTTGATAGCTGACGTTGAAAAGACGCTGAAATAATTATTAAGTATTTAATCTCTGATTTCGCGCAATCTCATCTATTTGTGATTTCGGAATGCTGCAATCTTTAGCATAACGGCTCCAATCAGCTACTGTGTTTTTTATTTGATCAATTATCTCCTTTGCTTTTTTAATGTTCATTTCTTTTCCCACTTTCAGTAGATCATCTTTTGTAATTTCATCTCTTTTACCGTTGATAGAGAGTTGATGTCTTCTCGTCCATTTACTTTCAGGATTTAATGAATAAGTAACATCGTAAGCAGGTGCTAATTTCCATTTACTGTTTTTATCCATCAGGAAAGAAATATTTTTTGTATGATCGTCTAAATTTTTTGCGATTACATTAAAAACCATTCTGCGGTAAAGCTGTTCAGCATCCGGATAGGGAAGCCGCAACTGTCGCATTACCTGGAAAGCCTGCTCGTATGAATATGAATTTGGATCATTGTAATCAAAATGTGCAATGGCACACAAAGTTTGTAAATGAATTTTTTCATTCCCATTTATCCTGTCAAAACGTTTCGTCATAAAATGTGCCCGTTCATTTTCTTCGAGCAATCTACATTCGTTCATAATTATTTCACAATCACTTGCCATTTTATAATATGCATATTCAATTCTTCCGTAGCCTCTAGGATCGCCGAGCTCTTTCATTTTAACGCCGTCGAATTTTATTATCCAGTGAGAAAAATTTGCTGGTGCATTACTTTGTCCCGATCTGACTTCACCGGTTATTTCATTATAAGCAATGATTGCCTTTGCTCTCGCACCGCCTGCAGAAGTTCCAACTTTAATAATATCAATCAGCGAATGTTCGCCATCTTCTTCGAAATTGCCTGTAAGTTTACTTCTTTCGTTCAAAATTTCATTTGCAAGAAAGATCAGCTCATCAATTTCCAGCGGATCTGATTTGTAATTTCCTGCCGGATGCATTGCAGGTTTATATTCGAGTGCACCCATTCCTCTTTTGCCTGTGTAGCAAAGTCTTTCGACAGGATTAATACTTTGCAAATCTCTACCTTGTTTTGTCAGCCATGCATTTAATATTCTGTTTCCAAAACGATCAGGCAAAGAATCAGCAAGCAAGCCGGGTAGTCCGTAAAATGTTTCTTTAGATAAGCTTGAAAAAGAAAATATTTTATTTCCTCTTTGTAATTCGGATAAAGGCATAATGATCGGTGAAATATCAAGCGCTCTTTTAATAAATGAATCATCAAATTCCAGGATTGCATATTGTCTGTTTTCATCCCAGAGCACCGCACCAACAATTTTATTCCAAAGCAGAACTGTTGCAACATTCACCATTCAGACTCTTCCTCATTTTTCTTTTCTGCTTTTTTGTTCGATGCTCTTTGTCTGCTTTGTGTTTTTAGTTTTGCCATTTGCAGCGGACTGATTTCAGTTTCTTCAGAAAAAGTGTTCAGCACATCAAGTTTATTCAGCGCACGTAAAACCTGAACGAGAGTGAGTAAAGTTGCGGCTCTTCCATTTTCCAATTGACTGATTGTTGCGCGGTTCAATCCAGAAAGTTTTGCAAGCTCATCTTGTGTAATATTTTTTTTAAGCCTGATCAGTTTAAGTTTCTCTCCTAATTGCTTAACGATATCCGGATCACTCAAATTATTCCATTTTATAATTTCGTTAATAGGCATCGTTGATTTTCCTTTTCATATTTATTGATGCTTTTACACAGCAATAATAGTTCCAATTATGATCAAAAGCAATAGGTATAATGATGCTTACACGCAGCATAATATCCAATTATTGCTAATAATGATTATTATAGGCAGCACTAAACTAAAGATTCAATAAAGTGAATAGTATAGGTCGTAGTCAAGGTTTACAGTCTGATCATTTATCTAATCAGACCCTTCCGTTCTGAAATAGAAGCTCCGTACGTAGTAACTAAGTTTTCCAAATTCAATCATCAACAATCAACTTTTACTTTTGGTAAAATTTTGTTGTTATATCTTTCGCACGATCCAGATATCTTGCGGAATATAATTACCTTCAGGTTCTCTTGTGACGTGTTCTAATATTTTAACATCTGAAAAAAGTTTCTGCATAAATTGTGGAGGTTGATAGGCTGCAAAAGTTCTGTGACCTTCCCTCACATTTCCTCTAACTACTAATTTACCGGCCTCAAATAAATTCAACTCTTCATCAGTTAATTTTGGTTTACAATTATCGCCGTGCGTAGTCAGGAAAATTATTCGGTTCGGTTTGCAAACTCTTTTTAATTCTTCGATCCAGGCATAATGCATTTCTTCAGACAGATGAGTGAAAACAGAAGTTGCATAAATTATGTCGAAAAAATTACTCTCATACTCGAGCGGTGGTTGAAGATCATTTATTGAAAAATTAATGTCGTGAATATTTTTTTTGCACCAATCAATTGTTTTGTGGTTGTAATCAGAACCATAAATTTCACAACTGCGATCCAGCAACTTTGGTAGATGACGAATAATCCTTGCTGGTCCGCAGCCCCACTCAAGAATTTTTATATTTTTCAACTCAATATATTTTTCAAAATAACCAATCAACCATTTTGCGGTGTCAAGACTATCGTTATAATAATATTCGTAACTCATCTGGAAGGATTCGTAAATCATATAGTCAGGCGGAAGAACAACATCGGGATTATTTAATTTGAATGTTCTATTGCCGGATCGATTTTTCATTTTCTGATATACGAAATGTAGATAATCACTTAACTGCATCAGCCTGAGTTTTCTGAGAAGAGATGTTATCCGGCTTTTATTCATTCCTTTAAAATGTGTAATTAGGTTAGTGGAAAATTTGTCTTTGTAAAAATAATTAAAACATCGCTGAATATTTGGCCGTGCAGGAATATAATAATCATCAATAAGCCATTATGAATTACACTGTATTCACAATCATTTTTCATAAATTTGAATGAGAATTAATTTCACTTTCAATGACGAATGAAATTTAAAGCAATATTACTTCTGACACTGATATTTATATCATCTGAAAAACTTTTCAGTCAAACCGATTCGATAGAAGTTTATCTTATAGATGCTTATTGTACGAGGGAGATTCCTTATACTTTCAAACTTTCTTTTTATACAAGTGAAGTTTGCAAATCCAAAGTTATTCTTGAGGATAAATACGAGTTCGAAGTATCAAATGAAGCAACTGATCTTCACAAATCCGAAATTGATATAAACGCTCTGCCGTTTGAAGATCAAATAATTAACTTCGTAATTGTAACCGAAACAGAGTCCGGAAAAAATTATAAAAGCGAAACATTTGATTTTGATTTGCCATTCGAGCCGCAAATTAAGGAAGGCTCTGATCTTTTCACTCTTTGTTTATTTGGCTCCGCTATATTTCTGCTTCCATATCCCAGCTATGTCTCCGATGGTACTTCAAGCTACTTTAGTCTTACAAAAGAAATTCCTATCATTTCATTCCGCTCAAGAAGTTTAAACTATCCTTCGGGGTATTTATCAGTTGAATATACTTATATCTTCAATGCAAATAATCCGAATTATCTCCGCACCGGATATAAAAAAATCATTGAGCTTCCTCACACCGAATATGTTTCTCCCGGTATATCTTTGTATACAAACTTTAACACTAATCAGGGTATAAGTCCCGAATTTTCAATTGGTCTGTTTACAATAAAAGATACTTTCACTTTTTATGCTCGTTACAGGTATAATATTACACTTCATTCTGCAGGAACAAATTTTCAGGAAATTTATATCGGGCTTTACTCAGGCTTCTTCTCTCTTTATCTTGATTGAGGAATTGCTCCTCAGGAATTATTTCACACTTTTTTTTGTTATAGATAATTGAACATATAATCACTAATTATCAATCGTTGAAAATATTTGTTTACATATTCATAACACTTTTGGGAGGATTTTCATTTGCACAAACGGGCAAGCTGAAAGGAAAAGTTACCGACGGCTCTGCAGCGATTCCTTTTGTGAATATTATTATTCTCGATACGAATTTTGGAACTGCAACCAAGATTGACGGAACTTATGAAATCACCGGTATTCCTTCTGGTATCTACGAGGTCAGGTTCAGCGTGATTGGATTTGACTCCAGAATATTTGATGTTGAAATAGGTGCAAATAAAATAACCGAACTCAATGTTGAATTGGATTCAAAGGCTATTGAACTGCAAAGTGTTGAAGTAACAGATTTTCAGGTGCAAGATCAGAGAGATACACGAACAAGCCTGATTGATCTGAATCCAAGAGATGCTAAAACACTTCCGGGTGCAGCAGAGGATGTCTTCAGAACACTGCAGGCATTGCCCGGTGTCCTGGCTCCAAATGATTTTTCTTCTCAACTGGTGGTCAGAGGAAGTGGTCCTGATCAGAATCTTATTATTCTTGATGATGTCGAAGTTTTCAATCCTTACAGACTTTATGGTGTTGTGAGCATGTTCAATCCTGATGCAGTAGAAAATGTTAATTTAATTTCGGGAGGATTCCCAGCCAAGTACGGTGACAGACTTTCAGCGGTTCTGGATGTAACTAACAAGGAAGGAACAACAACTAAATCACTTAGCGGCAATGTGAACATCTCGATAGTTGATGCAAATTTAGTTTTAGAAGGGAAGAATCCTTTTAATCTTAGAGGCAGCTGGTTATTCAACACACGAAGAACTTATTACGATCTCATCATTGAGCCATTTGTAAAGAATGCCGGTCTGGTTGACGATAATACCAGTTTCCCGAATTTTTATGATTTGCAAGGAAAGATTGTGATAGGCCCTTACAATGGTCATAAGTTTTTGTTAAATGGAATTTTATCCAGAGATGCTGTAAATGTTGTTAGTGGTGATGAAAGAGAAACGCCGGACAGTGTTGGAGTATTTAATGAAACCAATAATGATTTATTATCGGCTGCATGGCATTTTGCACCAAATCAAAATACACTAAATAAAGTTGTTGTTTCGTGGTACAGAAATAATGGAACAACAGATTTTGATTCTCAGATACTTGATCCTTCACTTAACCGTGGTGCTTTCGAAAATACTATTCCGGATACTTTAGCTCCATACCTTCTACGTTTTTCATTTGGTGGTGATTTTATTTATGAAAAATATTCGATTGATGATAAGTTCACATACATTGTCAACGATCACATAATTGAAGCAGGTGCAGGTGCTGATTTTATGAAGACTACAATTGACTTTACATTTGATCTTGATGAGCAGCTTCAAGCTGTACTTAATTCAAATCCTCAGTTTCGTTCAGCTCTTGATGATATTAAAGATGTGCAGAACTTTAATCGTTATCGTGCATACTTGCAGGATAATTTCCGTTGGACTGAACAGCTTACCTTTCAACCCAGCTTAAGATTAGATTACTATAACATCCTTGAAAAAGCTTACCTGGCTCCCCGTTTGTCTTTGTCTTATGCATTCGATGAGCTTACAACTTTGCGTGCAGTTTGGGGATTATACTATCAATCTCCCGGCTATGAAAAATTAAGAGACCAGGGAATACTTTACGATCTTTCTGATAGATATACACAAACACTCGTCGCAGAAAAAGCTACTCATTACGTACTCGGAATAGAAAGATGGCTGTCAGGTGAATGGAGCGCGAGAGTTGAAGGTTATTATAAAGATTTTGATAATCTTTACAAGCCTCAAATATTTCAAGGTGAAAGATTTTATACTGAACAAATTCCCGGCAAAGATCCCAGGTATGCTTCCGGTTGGACATTGCCGGCAACATTTAATGGAGATTCATTAACTCAGATTCCAATTAATGCATCGTACGGTGAGGCATTTGGATTCGAATTTTTCTTATCGAAGAAAAACACTTTTTATGAAAGTAGATTTTCCGGCTGGGTTTCCTACGCACTTGCATATGCTAACAGGTATGAAGAAGGAATAAAATATCCTTTCAACTTTGACCAGAGACATACTGTAAACATTGTACTGAACTACCAGGTTAGCAGTTGGCTGGAACTGGGTGTGCGATGGCAGTATGGTTCCGGATTTCCGATAAGTCAGCCTGCCGGAGTAAAGCCCAGAATTATTCTTGAAGATCAGGATCTTGATGGGAAACCCGAAACGCCTGTAGTAGCTACAAGAAACCTCAATAATAACGGTGAAAATCCTGTGATATTTGATGTTGATTTCGCAGACAGAAAGCTGAACTCCCGCAAACCTATTTACCATCGTCTTGATTTCCGTATAAATGCTTTTGCCGACTGGTGGAATCTCGATTGGACAATTTATCTCGATGTAATTAATATTTATAACCATTCAAATGTAATTGGTTATGATTATTACGTTGAAGAAAATCTCTCCCTTGGCAGAGAAACCACAACAATGCTTCCAATAATTCCTACTTTAGGTTTTAGCGTAAGGTTTTAATTCTTATTTTCCACTCACGAAAAATCAAAATAAATCTCACGTATCATCCTCAATGAAAAAATCCATCTTGCTTTGGGTAATTGCATTTGTTTTAACAGCTTTAACTGCAGTTTATCAGAGAATGACCGGACCAACCTATCCCGTCTCAGGTGAATTAAATATTGCAGGAGAATTAATTGAGTACAAACTTGACAGATCACATGGAGGAGACGGCGATCATACTATTGAAATTCCAGTTAAGAATGAAAAAGTCAGTGGTCGGCTTTTGTGGAAAAGATATAAGACTAATGACGAGTGGACTTCAGTTGAAATGATCAAGCAGAATAATAAATTAAGTGCTTCGTTGCCTCATCAACCACCTGCTGGAAAACTTGTTTATCATATCAACCTTCAAACTGATGAGGGAGTCATTACATTACCTCCAAACGGAGAGGTCGTCATCAGATTCAAGGGAGATGTACCGGTTTTATTTCTGATTCCCCATATCATTTTTATCTTTGGTGCGATGCTGCTTTCAACAAGAACTGGATTGGAGTATTTCAATGATGGAAAGAAATTTAAATCTCTTACAATCCTCACTACTATTTTTATAATTGCAGGTGGATTTATCTTAGGTCCAATTATCCAGTATTTTGCATTTGGAGCATTTTGGACAGGATTTCCTTTCGGGCACGATTTGACTGATAATAAAATACTGATAGGTTTTATTGGCTGGATGCTTGCTTTAATTTCACTTTACAAATTTAAAAATCCAAAACGCTGGATAATATTTGCATCGTTTCTTATGTTTATAATATTTTTAATTCCACACAGCGTACTTGGATCAGAACTTGACTACAACGAGCTCGAATCAAAGGAGAGAGAAACTATTCAGACTCTTGATGAGATGAACAGTAAAATCAATCAGTGAATGTGAGGTGAATGGATGTATGGATGAATGATTGTATGACTATTAAATTTTTATGGCAAACATCTAATTGAAAAACGAAAATCAAATATTAACCGTTTCTGAATTAACAAAAGAAATCCGAAGAACTCTTGAGGAATCTTTTGAGCAGATTTCTGTGATAGGTGAAATATCAAATTTCAAATCCCACATTTCAGGTCATTGGTATTTCAGTCTTAAAGATTCTGATGCAGTAATTAACTGTACGATGTGGAAAGGATTCAACCAATACGTTTTCTTTACACCTCAGGATGGGATGAAGATAATCGTAAACGGTAAGTTAACGGTATATCCACCACGCGGTAGTTATCAGCTTGATATTCGCTCATTAAAACCGGCTGGTATCGGAGAATTACAGGAAGCATTCGAGAAACTCAAAAAGAAACTTGACTCAGAAGGGTTGTTTGATGAAAAATTCAAAAAACCTATTCCCACATTTCCCCAAAAAATTGGAATTGTAACTGCAATAGATGGAGCAGCTTTCAAAGATTTGATAAGTGTTGCGAAAAGACGATTTCCTTCTGTGGAAATTATAATTGCACCTTCAAGAGTTCAGGGCAGCGGTGCTGCTGAATCAATTGTTAAGAGTATTAAACGATTGAACGATTTTCCGGAAATTGATGTTATAATTGTTGCTCGCGGTGGTGGTTCAATTGAAGATCTCTGGGCATTTAATGAAGAAATTGTTGCAAGAGCTATATTCAAATCTAAGATCCCGATAATATCCGGAGTCGGACACGAAGTTGATTTTACAATTGCAGATTATGTTTCAGATTTGCGCGCTCCTACACCTTCAGTCGCAATGGAAATTGCTACTCCCGATAAAACAGATATTGAAAATTTCATCAATCAATTTTTACTAAAATCAATCTCAAGCATTGAATCTAATGTTGAAGATAAAAAAGAAAATGTTGCTGCATTTTATAGCTCTTATGGAGTCAGAATTCCGATGCAAATATTAAGCAGTAAATCGCAGCAGGTTGATATCAGCACTAACAGAATTCTTCAGAATATTGATAAATTTTCTATGGCTTATGACAAGAAAATATCACTACTTTCCAAATCTATTGAAGTTTATGACGTTCAGAGGGCTTTGGAGAGGGGTTTTGTTTTAGTGAAGCAGAACTCTAAATTTGTCACAAGAGCTTCTGATTTTACTCGGAATGAAAAAGCTCAACTGAAGTTTTATGATGGGGAAATAACAACCCGGTAGTTATAGTTTATGGCAAAGAAAAAAGTTAAAAGTAATTTTGAACAGGATTTATTGCGGCTGGAGGAAATAAGCCGAATTCTCGAGGAAGATAATGTTGAGCTTGAGGAAGCGATTACTCTTTTTGAAGAAGGCGTTAAGCTTTCAAAGTCCTGCTTAATAAGACTGAAAGAAGCAGAATTAAAAATCACTGAACTTAAAAGTGAACTAGGAAAAATAACTCGTGTCAAAGAAGAATAAACAAGTTTCAATACGGAGGATTATTTTATTTAATGATTGATGAACAAAAATACCCCGTTCTCTCAAAAGTAGATTATCCGTCTGATATTCGCCAATTATCTCTTCCGCAGCTTAAGCAATTGTGTACAGATATTCGAGAATATATGGTTGATACAATTTCAGAAATTGGCGGACACTTTGGAGGTGGTCTCGGAACAGTTGAACTTACCGTAGCTATTCATAAAGTATTTAACACACCTCACGATCTTGTAGTTTGGGATACTGGGCATCAGGCATATCCTCACAAAATTCTTACAGGAAGAAAAGAATCATTAAACAGGATTCGTCAGCTTGGAGGTATCAGCGGATTTCTCAAACGATCTGAAAGCGAATACGATGCTTTTGGGGCTGGACATGCTTCAACTTCCATCTCGGCAGCTCTCGGAATGGCGACAGCCAAAAACCACACTAAGGTTGATAAGAAAGTTGTTGCAGTTATTGG
The DNA here is from genome assembly GCA_963698525.1 of uncultured Ignavibacteriaceae bacterium. Taxonomy (GTDB): domain Bacteria; phylum Bacteroidota; class Ignavibacteria; order Ignavibacteriales; family Ignavibacteriaceae; genus IGN2. The sequence goes on from CAVORE010000011.1 coordinate 27,689, forward strand.
TGATGGTGCGATGACCGGCGGCATGGCCTACGAGGCTATGAACAATTCCGGTGTTCTTAAAACCGATCTGATCGTTGTGTTAAATGATAATAATATGTCCATCGCTCCGAATGTCTGGCAGATTTCTAATTACTTTACCGAGATGATTTCGCATCCTGACTATAATAAATTCAAAGGACAGATCTGGGATCTTACAGGAAAGCTGGATCAGTTTGGAGACAGGATGAGAAAAATTGCCGTCAGGCTTGAACATGGTATCAAAGCGGTAATTACTCCGGGAATGCTTTTCGAAGCTCTGGGTTTCAGATATTTTGGACCGGTTAATGGGCATAATTTACATCAGTCAATAAAAATATTTGAACAGGTTAAAGATCTTAAGGGTCCAATTCTTATTCATGCTATCACTCAAAAAGGAAAAGGTTACAAACCCGCAGAAAGTCATGTCCAAAGACTTCATGCTTCAACTCCATTCGATAAAATGACCGGGCAAGCACATAAAAAATCCGGTGAAGCAGTAGCCTATACAAAAATATTTGGCAATGCACTGGTAGAAATTATTGAAAAAAATCCTAAAGTAGTTGGTATTACTGCTGCAATGCCGGATGGAACCGGTCTTGATATTTTAAGGGAAAAAATTCCGCAGAATTATTATGATGTCGGTATTGCTGAAGAACACGCAGTGACATTTGCCGCGGGATTAGCTACGCAAGGAATAATTCCGGTGGTAGCCATCTACTCTACATTTCTTCAAAGAGCTATTGATCAAATCATACATGATGTTGCATTACAAAAGTTGCACGTTGTTTTTATTTTGGACAGAGCAGGGTTGGTTGGTGCGGATGGTCCGACTCATCATGGTACTTTTGATTTGGCATACTTGAGAATGATTCCCGGAATGGTTGTAATGGCACCAAAAGATGAAGCTGAATTACGAAACATGGTTTACACTGCCGTTGAACATTGTGAAGGTCCTGTGGCAGTAAGGTATCCAAGAGGCTCAGCATTAGGTGTGAAACTTGAACCAGGTTTCCAGAAAATCGAGATTGGTAAAGCTGAGAAATTAAATGATGGAGAGGATTTATCAATTCTTGCCGTTGGTTCAATGGTTGACAGTGCAGAAAAAGTTGTCACTATGCTGAAGGATGTTGGTATCAGTGCTGAACTTATTAATATGCGTTTCATCAAACCACTTGATACTAAGATGCTTGATGAAGTTGCTTCAAAGCATGATAAAATCGTAACAGTTGAAGAAAATAATTTGCCGGGTGGTTTCGGTTCCGTAATTGTGGAGTATTTCAGTGACAAAAATTATAAAAATGATATCTTGCGAATTGGAATTCCTGATAAATTTATTGATCATGGAACTCAATCGGAACTTCATAAACAAATTGCAATTGATCCTGCCGGCATTGTTTCAAAAATCACTACTTTCTTCAATAATACTAAATCAACAGTTAAGGTTACTTACTAATGGATAAAACCAGCGTTGCAGTAATCGGATTGGGAAGTGTTGCCCAGCTTGTTCATCTGCCAAATCTTATGAAGATAAAAAATGCAGAAGTCACTGCTGTTGCCGAGACAAATAATAACAGGCTGCATGCTGTTGCAGATAAATATGGGATAAACAAACGATATAAAGATTATACTCAGCTTTTAAAAAACGAAGATGCATCTGCTGTTATCATTTCAACTCCTACTCACCTGCATAAGCAAATGGCAATTGATTGTATGAATGCAGGCAGGGATGTTCTCGTAGAAAAACCACTCGCGATCAACAGCAAAGAGGGTGAAGAAATTTTAGCTTGTGCTGAAAAAAATAACAGGAAGCTGATGGTCGGTATGAATCTGCGATACAGATCAGATAGCATGTTGATCAGGAGTTTAATAAATGCTGGTGAAATTGGTGATCCATTCTATATAAAGTGCGGCTGGATAAGAAAGCAAAGTAGTTCAGAAAAATGGTTCACTAAAAGAGAACAAGCCGGCGGCGGTGTAATCCTCGATCTGGGAATTAATCTTGTTGATCTTGCCCTTTGGCTGGCGGATTATCCAAAGGCATTATCAATATCTACTCAAAATTTCCATCACCACTCAAGAAACCTTGAGGATACTTCGGTAAGTTTTATAAGATGTGAAAATTCAATTACAATTACGATTGAAGCAAGCTGGAGCCTTGCTGCTGAAAAAGATACATTTTATACTAATGTTTATGGTACTAAAGGAAGCATAGGTGCAAATCCTTTTAAACTGATTAAAGTAATGGCAGAAGATCAGATTGATTTTGGTTCAACTTTTACTGAATCACCGACTGAGGCTTTCAAAAAATCTTACTTGAATGAACTAAAAAGTTTTATTGGAGCAATAAGAGGACTGAATCCTGTATTTTCATCGGCAAGCGAAGCTCTACAGTTATTAAGAATTTCTGAGACCATGTATCTTTCAGCAAAGAAAAATCAAGAGATGATAATTACTTTATGATATGACTAAAATATTACTTGTTGATGACGAAGCAGATATTCTTGAATTCCTGAAATATAATCTTGAGCAGGAAAATTTTGACGTAATGGTTAGTACTGATGGTAAAGATGCTCTAAAAAAAATATCACATAATCCTGATGTTATTGTCCTTGATATAATGATGCCGGAAATGGATGGGTTTGAACTTTATGAGCAGATCAAAAAGAATGAAAAATATCGGGATATTCCAATAATTTTCCTTACTGCAAAATCCGGTGAGACAGACGAAATTAAAGGACTGGACCTTGGTGCAAGCGACTATATCCAAAAACCTATTTCACCAAAAAAATTAATTGCACGTATAAAATCTAACCTCAGAAAAATATCCGTCCCTGAAATCAAAACTGAGGGACCAAAAGAACTTATCATCGGGCCTTTGATAATTGATGTTGAGCAATTCGTTGTTAAGGTTGATAATAAGAAGAAGTTTTTTCCGCGCAAAGAATTTCAGCTTCTTCATTTTCTTGCCAGTAATCCTGGCAAAGTTATGAACAGAGAAACTTTACTGAAAGAAATCTGGGGAAATGATGTTTTTGTAATTGACAGAACAATTGATGTTCACATCAGAAAAGTTAGAGAAAAACTTGGCAAGCACTCTGAAATTATTGAGACGATAAAAGGTGTTGGATACAGATTCAAGCAAAACGAATAAGTTGGTGTCTTACCTGACATCTTCTCTGGTTTACTACAGGGAATTCCTTTTATTCAATATTATTTTTATTGTTATAACACTCCTTATCACCCGGGATCTATCGCTTCTTCCATCCCTTATTATTTCCATAATTATTATTGATGTTTTTGCGCTTTACTTTATCGGAAGAAGACGCAACAAAGAACTGGATGAAATTAAGACAATCATTAACAATATCAGAAAAAATAAATATAACAACGAAGACGAAATCCAACTTGGTTCCAATTTGCTTTCGTTACAAAAAGCAATTAAAAAAATGTTCAAAAAGGAAAAAAGTGATATCGAATATCTCCAGCGATTACAAAGAATGAGATCCCAATTTCTTGCAAATGTATCTCACGAACTCCGGACACCCATATTTGCAATCCAGGGTTATATAGAAACTTTACTCAATGGTGCAATAAATGATAAAAATGTCAACGTGCATTTTTTGGAAAAAGCAAACCGGAATACAATTTCATTAAGTAATTTACTTAACGATCTCATTGATATTTCGATGATAGAATCCGGCGAGATGCGGATGAGTTTTCGCTATTTTAAAATCAATGAGTTGATAAACCAGGTAATTCAGGAGAATAAGATAATAGCTGAAGAAAAAAACCTGGAGTTAGTTTACATTCCAGCAAGAGATGACCTTGAAGTCTTTGGCGATAAAGATAAACTGCGACAAGTTTTGATCAACTTGATACTGAATGCAGTTAAGTATACGGAGAAGGGGAGAATAGAAGTGACAGTTGAAGAAGAAAACAAGGTCGCAAGAATTGCCATCAGGGATACAGGAATTGGCATACCTGAAAATTACCACGACAGAATATTTGAAAGATTTTTCAGGGTTGATAAAGCTCGTTCAAGATCACAGGGAGGAACCGGATTAGGTCTCGCTATCGTCAAGCATATTGTTGAAGCTCATAATTCAAAGGTGAGTGTAATGAGCAAGGAAGGCGAAGGGAGTGAATTTTCCTTTTTACTGAAAAAATGATTTTTTCTTAATATAAATCGTTAATAGGGATTGACATAGAACACATCTTTGCATAGATTTGTGCCTCAAAATTTAAAGGTTAAAAGCTAACAATGTTTGCAATTATAAATGTTCTGGGTGACCAGGTTAAAGTTCTGGAAAATAATAAATATTATGTGCCCAGATTGAAGGAAAAAGTTGACTCTGAGGTGACTTTTAAATCTGTTCTGATGATTGGCGATGCCAAAAATGTTAAGATTGGCACTCCCGAAGTTAAAGGAGCGAAAGTAACCGCCAAAGTTCTGGAACACATTAAGGATGATAAAGTTATTGTATTCAAGAAAAAGATCAGAAAAGGGTATAAGAAAAAAGCTGGTCACAGACAGCAATACACCAAAATTGAAGTTTTAAAAATTTCGTAGAATAAACTAAAGTTTATTAAAAAGGATATAAGTTATGGCACATAAAAAAGGTCAAGGCTCAACAAGAAATGGAAGAGACAGTAATCCGCAGTATTTAGGAGTGAAGAGATTCGGCGGCGAAAAAGTTATTGCCGGGAACATTATTATAAGACAGCGCGGAACAAAATTTCATCCCGGAGTGAATGTGAAAAAAGGAAATGACGATACTTTGTTTGCTGTTGCGGATGGAGTCGTTAAGTTTGAAGTGAAAAGAGGTAATAGAAAATTTGTAAGCGTTTATGCTTCGTAGTTGAAAAATTCAGAGTCATTAAAAAACCCTCCGCTGTTGGAGGGTTTTTTGTTTTAAATTCAATCGAATCAGATCAGATTTTAGAAGCCAAGTCTTTCCATATCAGTCACGAGACTTTTAACAGCATTAACTGAATTATCAAGCAAAGCTTTTTCTTCTGCAATCAGATCGAACTCAATAATTTTTTCTACACCGGCTGCACCAAGAACTGCTGGTACACCAACATAATATCCCTTCACTCCAAACTCACCATTAAGATAAGCACAGACGGGCAGCATACGTTTTTCATCATAGACAATTGCTTCGACCATTGCAATAGAAGCTGATGCAGGTGAATAGAAAGCTGATCCGGTTTTCAGAAGTTTTACAACTTCTCCACCTGCCATTTTTGTTCTTTCAACCATTGCTTTCATCACTTCAGCAGCTTTTGTTTTGTCTTTATATTTTTTCTCTAATAATTCCATTACAGGAATACCATTTACATTTGCATATCTCACAATCGGGACCATCGTATCGCCGTGTCCGCCAAGAACCATCGCATTTACGTCCTTTACAGAAACACCAAGCTCCCATGCTATAAAGGTAGCAAATCTTGAAGAATCCAGAACACCGGCTTGTCCTATAACCCGTTCAGCGGGAAACCCGGTAATCTTTTTGAAGAGTGTTACCATTGCATCCAGAGGATTTGAAATAATTATCGCAATGGACTTAACAGCATGCTTTTTTACATTTTCAGCAACTGCTTGCATGATCTTAGCATTCGTTGTGAGTAAATCGTCCCTGCTCATTCCGGGTTTACGGGGTAAGCCGGCAGTAACAATTACAATATCAGAACCTTCGATATCTTTGTAATCGTTAGTTCCTTTTAATGATACGTCGAATCCATCTATCCTTGATGCTTCGACTATGTCAAGAGTTTTTCCCTGGGGCATATCTTCTACAATGTCATAAAGAACAACATCCCCAAGCTGGCGAAGCGCAATTAATTGAGCTAAAACTCCACCAATCTGACCGCCTCCAATTATTGAAATTTTTTTTCTGCTCATTTTTATCTCCCTGTTTAAAATAATGTTGTTGTTAGCAATAGTTAAAATAAACAAAAAATATCAGAGCTGATAATAGCCGATAAGTAATAATGAAATTCTTTTGAAATGATTTTAGGCTAAAGGTTTAGCATGAGAATGGTTTCAAGACCAGAAGGTGTAATATTGTATTTTACTTCGTTCATATACACCTTCATCAGGAAAACTCCGCGACCGGAATCTTTTAGCAAATTTTCGGGTTGGGTTGGATCAGGCAGTTTTGTAGGATCAAAGCCCTTTCCCTCATCTTTAATTTTAATGACTAATTTGGAATCTTCAATATGAGCATTAATTTTAACAAGCTTTGAAGGATCACATTTATTAGCGTGAATAATTGCATTTGTAGTAGCTTCAGTTACGGCAAGCAATAAAACCGATAATTGTTCATCCGACAGTCCAAGATCTTTTGCAAAATAATTTACAAACTCTTCAACCGTTATCAGGTTATTTGGGTCGCTTTCAATTTCTATTTCGTAAAATGGTTCAGCCAATACTCAATCTAATTTTTCTATTTAAAATTGCGTGAAAATTTACCCTGATTAGTTAGAAATTCCAATTCATTGATAAAATAAAATTCAATCTTTCACGGTCAACGTTTGTGTTATCAGAAATAAACTCATACCATGTATTCAACTTGAGATGCAACATTTGTGAACCAATCAAAAGTTCAAAAAGAGGGCCAATGCTGAGGAAATCTGAATCAGGAACGCGTTCAGTTTTATTATACCTGAAAGTATTAAGAGAAAAATATCTCATTCCTATGGCAAAAAAAGAGTATTCAGAAACAATTCCTATCTTGGGGTCAGCAAAGATTTCCTGAAGATATCTCAATGGTCTTTCAGCAAAATTTCCCCAGTCAAGTTCTCCCTGGCTGGTAACTTTAAGATAAGCGGTAATGATGAAGGATAAACGTTTTGTTATCCGGTAATTTGTGGAATCAGTGGCGGAAAATTGCCGGAAAGAAATACTTCTTAAACTGGAGGCGACATCCTGAAAATCGTAAACGGTATAATTGGCTGACACTTCAAAATTATTTAAAGAAGAAAATTGTGTTCCGTTGTAATACCCGCCAGCCGAAAGTCTCAACACGTGATTAACATTGTTGTTTGCACTTCGGCTTGCGAATAAATAAACGAGGTGACTGAGAGTTCCCTCGAGATTAGTAAACACCTGGAAAAAAGGGGACAGGTATCTTGTATACCTTAACCTGCCTATAGTCAGAAGTTCATCACGATCGTCATCATTTTCTTCACTTGGTGTATCATACTTTAATTTACTGTGAAAAAGACTAAGTGACAGTTGGTCCTTACGTGAGAAATAATAATTCCCAATAAATGAAATGGATGTTCTGTAAGAATTGTTATTTTTTCTTGCTTCAAGTTCGGAACGCTGTTCATAAAAATTCTCCGGAATACCTTCGAATTTTTTTGTGATATGTTTCTCATCCCGTTCATAGTAATTGAGGTTGATTCCAAAATCAGCAGATGCGGTTTTGTAGAATAATCCGGATTCAACTACAATTCCAAGTTCATCCACTTGTGTATCAAAGATTGATGAAGATGGTGTACTGGTTGATTTATATCTTGTGTCCCGGTCAATCGTCCTGAAGTTAATTCTTCCGGAAAGATCAAATGAAAATAGATCCAGTAAATTTGCTAAGCTAAGTCTATCCTGAAGAAAAAATGCTGTCTCGGTTCTACTCTCGATGTTATTATTAATATTAAACTGTTCTGAAGTAATTGAGTCGGCAAAAATATAGAAATCTTTTCTGCCGTCATTAAATTTTGCAGTAAGAAAATTTGTAACATCAGGGTTAAATGGATTTGTAATTAAAAGGTCCAAATAACGGATTGTATTTTTTCGTGGAGAGATATCTTCATTTTCAAATCTTAGCAATGAGTTTATATCAAAGTCAGTCGAATTAAGATAATCGAGTTTACCTTCAATACCGTAAATAGGTCCGGTATCAATTTCGTTTACCTGCTTGTTATGCGAGTAGCCGCCGTAAGGTGTTAAAATTAATCCTCTGACAAAAGATAATTCGCTTAGAGTTACAGCGTGATTAATAGTTACCTCGTTAATTCCGAGCTGTCGGTCGTCAGAAACAATGTTACTGTAAACCGCTATACCTTGCTTCCATCCGCTGTTCAGTTTGTATTTGCCCAAAGCGGAAAAATATTCTTCATCACGAATACTGTTTTGGTTACTTTGAATTAATGTGGAGCGATAATTCTGTTTAATCTTGTATTCCAAATTTGAAATGGAGCCGTATAAATCGAATCCTGTATTCAGATAGTAAGTATTTAATTGTTTATCAAAATCAGAAAATAATCTGTTCAAAGAACTCACTGGTATAAAATAGAAAGTTGAGTCAGAACTGAGTTGAGCGAATGAAGGTTGGCTGAGAAAGAAAATAATTCGCAAAAATTTAAAGATGAAGATTATATTTAATTTAGCTTTCAAGCAGTTAAGGAATTGTTAGATTTTTAATTCAAATAAAAATAAGCACTTCCGGCAAACAGATAAAATTAAAACAGTAAACGCCAACAGTAAAACCATAACATCATCCTGATTGTGAAATTTCAGATTCAGGTATAGCTAAAATTACTTATATTATCTAATAATTTTTTTCTCATTGTTGATAACTAAAACCTTCAATGTCTAAACCACATTCTGTAAAGAAAAAGCAGGAAAAAAAACAAATTCCTTCCGGTAAGAAAACTACCCGACGAAATCTTGAAGAGTATCTTTCGCACAAACACACCGGACTGATTTTAGCTCTAATTTATTTTATTGTGGTTGGGGTGATTAGTTTTATTTTTCACACTGTTGGCGATTACGGAATTGAGACTGACTTTTTTTGGGGTTATGTGCCGGGAGCCAGGAAATTTCTTTCCGGTGAAATACCAATTGATGCATTCAGGGGACCATTGTACCCAATGGTTCTGGGAATATTTGGTTTCACAATCGGTGATTTCTTTATTGCAGGAATTTTGATTGCGGTTCTTTCGGCTTCAGTTGTTGTTTATATCTCCTACGAAATGCTAAAGAATATGTTCACGCCATTAATTTCTTTTTTCACCACTTTATTACTTGCAGTAAATACTGTGTTTGTTCAGTACTCATACAGTGCAGGAACAGACATGTTCTTTAATGCACTTGCCGCATTAACTCTGTTTTTCTTTTTCAAGAAAAAAGAATTGAATTATAAAAATTTAGCTATTGCTGCGTTCATCGGTGGTCTTTCTTACTTAACCAGATACAACGGCATCTTTTTAGCCAGTTTCATTATAGTTATCCTGTTTGTGAATTACTGGAAAATAGATTGGACCAATCGAATCAAGAGTTCCATAATTTTCGGTGCTATATTTATTCTAACATTTTCCCCGTGGGGCATTTATTGTCTGAGTGAAAAAGGTTCATTTTTCTATAACGAGAATTATAAAAACATAGCTTTTGAGATTCACGGTAAAGGAAAGATGAGCTGGGATGATTTCTGGTTTAAAGAAAGCAGCAAAATTACTTCTTTATCCGAGGTGGTCTTTAAAGACACAGGTTTATTTTTCTCTACGATCTTCGAGAATATCCGGGATCATTTTATTGATGATATGGAAAAACTCGTTGGCTGGCATACCGGGGTGTTTGTCATTCTGGGAATCTTTCTTCTGATAATATCAAAGCCATTTAAACAATGGCAGGAACAGGTGAATGGTTATTACATCGTTAATTTATTTTTCTTTGCACTTCTGCTCCTGCTTTTTTACAGCGAAAGATTTTCACTTTTTCTGATTCCGTTTTATTTGGTGATAGCAGTTCAGCCGTTTTTCATAGAGAAATTTAGAATTTCTAATCTCCTTCCGAAAACTTTACGGTATGTTGTGTTGCTCGCATTAATTGTGATTACGTTTTTTAATTCATATTCTTTTAACAGCAGCAATATTAATTCCGGACCTACAGAACTATTAATACTCAGGGATTGGTATGAAGAAAATGTCTCACCAGAGATGAAAGGAAAGTCAGTTGCTGCGAGGAAAGCTCACGTTGCATACTATCTTGACATGGATTTTAAGTTGATGCCGATGGCAGAATCTTACTCAGAATTTATAAGCAAGCTAAAAGAGAACAAAACAGATTACCTGTACTTCGGAATTGCAGAAGCCGGACTAAGAAGTGAATTACAATACCTTATTGATCCCAAAGGTACTCATCCAGGTTTGGAAGTTGTAGTTTATTTTAATGATCCGCCATCAGTATTATATAGAGTTATTAAAGAGTAATAAACGTTGGCTGGCCCGGTTCTAAGAAATTGTAATTTTCTAAAGTAGTCTCACAATTATAATCGAAAATATTTTATGCATCTGAAACTCTACTTTATCAGAAAAATAAAAGCTTTATTCTTCAGGTTTAAACTTCACATTCTTGTAAAACCATTTGAAGGAATAATGCTTCAGATTGTTTATTTAGCAAAGTTATCCCGCTGGATTTCAATTACTCCTCGTGGCAGATTCAATGATTTTTATAACGGTAAAGTAAAATATGAAAACAGGTTTTTACTTCATGAGTTTGTTTTCAATGAAGAAATAAAAAATCAACCGATTGACTACATTGAATTTGGTGTAGCCAGTGGTATTGCTTTTAAATGGTGGGTTGGAAAAAACAATAATTCCAACTCAAGATTTTATGGCTTTGACGTATTCACAGGTTTGCCTGAGGATTTTGGCGTGATGAAAAAGCAGCATTATAACACCGAAGGAACCACACCTGAAATTGATGACGCGAGAGTCTCTTTTATCAAAGGGCTATTCCAGGATTCACTTCCGGGTTTCCTGGAGAATTATAAATCGGACAAAAGAAAAGTGATACATATGGATGCTGATTTGTTCTCGTCAACTTTATTTGTTCTTACAAGGCTACTCCCGATTCTGAAGAAAGATGATATAATTATTTTTGATGAGTTCGGCGTACCAACACACGAATTTAAAGCCTTCACAGAAATCGTATCAGCGTACAAATTGAAATTTGAATTTTTAGGTGCGATTAATAATTACCTTCAAATTGCAATTAAACTGCGGGAGTAAACGGCTAATTTTAAGTTCTTAGACAATTAACAAATAGTGACCAATTTGCAAACACAAAAGAGCAAAGTGCATCAAACTTTTCTTTGACAATCCCCCTTATTTTCAATAATTTTAGCCTCAATTATTTCATAATTATCAAATGATCGAACAATACATACCATTACTTCTTGTTTTAGCAGTTGCACTGATTTTCGGTGCTGTTTTAGTATGGTCATCTACACTGATTGGACCGCAGCGGCCTAACAAACAGAAGACTTCCACTTACGAAAGCGGTATGCAGCCGGTCGGCACAACAAGGCAGAGAATTTCTATAAAATATTACCTGGTTGCGATGTTCTTTATCATTTTTGATCTTGAAGTGATTTTTATTTATCCGTGGGCGGTTCAGTTTAAAAAATTATTTGGTGAAATTGGAATTTCTGTGTTCATTTCGATGTTAGTATTTCTAGTAGTGTTAGAGCTTGGTTACTTGTATGCATACAAAAAAGGCGGGTTTAAATGGGATTAGAAGCTTATATAAAGGATACTGGATTTTTGACAACTCAGGTTAATGCTATAATTGCCTGGGCAAGAAAAAGTTCTGTGTGGCCGATGCCGATGGGAATTTCCTGTTGTGCAATTGAGATGATGGCAGTTGGCGATCCGAAATATGATATTGCAAGATTTGGTTCCGAAGTAATGAGATTCACTCCACGTCAATGCGATCTGATGATAGTTGCAGGAACCGTGACCTACAAGATGGCTCCTGTTGTAAGAAAAATTTATGACCAGATGCCTGATCCGAAATGGGTGATTGCAATGGGTGCCTGCACTTCTTCCGGAGGAATGTATCGTTCTTATTCCGTTGTTCAGGGAATAGATCAGTTTTTGCCCGTTGATATTTATCTTGCCGGTTGTCCACCTCGTCCTGATAATTTGCTTCATGCCTTAATGAAGATTCAGGAAAAAATTGGAAAAACAAAAGCATCTCAATTTCATAACATACCTCTCAAAGAAGAGGGTTTTAAACTTCCTGAACTAAACGTAATTCAGAAAAACTAAAATTTATGGACTTCAAAACTCTTATTCTCCAAAAACTGAAAGAGAAGTTTTCTTCAATTGAATTCGAAGTTTCTGATTACAGAGATGAACTTACTTTAAAGTTCGATAAAAAATTTATTGTGGAAGTTTGTACTTTTTTAAAATCAGAGCCTGAACTTGAATTCAACTGGTGTTCCGATATTACTGCAATTGATTGGGCAACTCGTAAAAACAGATTCACACTTTCTTACAATATTTTTTCAATGAAACACAATTTCCGTCTAAGACTAAAAGCCGATGTGGATGAATCTGATTGTAAAATTGATTCAGTATCGTCAGTATGGCAAGCGGCAAACTGGCAGGAACGAGAAACTTATGATATGTATGGAATTAAATTTAATAACCATCCTGACTTGAGAAGAATGTATATGCCGGAAGAATTTGAGTATCATCCTTTAAGAAAAGATTTTCCGCTGATGGGAATACCCGGCTCACTTCCATTACCAAAGAAATAAAATTTTATGAAACAATTAGAACAGGAAACTGATCCTAAAATATTACAAGCGCTACTTGCTTCAAGAAATGATTATACAATTGAAGATGCTCTTGAAAATGAGATGATCCTGAATATGGGTCCGCAGCATCCTGCAACTCATGGTGTACTTCGACTCTTGTTACGATTAGACGGTGAAAGAATTATTGGATGTGTTCCGGAACTTGGTTATTTGCATCGGGGCTATGAGAAGATGGCTGAGAATATGAGTTACTATGAATACATTCCACACACAGACAGACTAGATTACATTTCTCCAATGGCTAACAATGTTGCATGGGTTTTGGCCGTAGAAAAACTTGCCGGAATTGAAGCTCCAAAAAGAGCCCAATATATACGAATGATGATAGCCGAGCTTGCCCGCATAGCTTCTCATCTCGTTGCCATCGGCGCATTTGCTATGGATGTTGGCGCTTTGACGGTTTTTTTATGGACACTCCGTGAACGTGAGAAGATTTTAGATATATGGGATATTCTCTGTGGTGCAAGATTTACAAACAGTTATACAAGAATTGGTGGAGTTGCCAACGATGCGCAGCCAGAAGCTCTTGCAAAAGCTAAATGGTTTATTGATCAGTTTGAACCCAATTTAGGTGAAGTCGAGCAGCTTCTTAACACAAACAAAATTTTTATCGAACGTGTTGATGGTGTCGGGGTTATTTCAAAAGAAGATGCAATTGATCTTGGCTTCTGCGGACCAAACCTTCGTGCCTGCGGAGTTGAATTTGATTTGAGACGCAATGCACCATATCTATGCTACAATGAAATTGATTTCAAAATTCCAACTTACACTGAAGGTGATTGCCTTGCACGTTATTTCTTAAGAATAGATGAATGTAGAGAAAGTGCAAAAATTGTAAAGCAAATTTTAGAGAAGATGCCGCAAGGTCCGGTTCATGCTGATATGCCGAAAAAAGTTCTCCCGCAAAAAGATGAAGTGTACACAAAGATGGAAGAACTTATTCATGATTTTATGATTGTCAATTTTGGAATTAATCCTCCGGTTGGAGAAATATATCACGCAATTGAAGGATCGAAAGGAGAACTTGGATTTTACCTTGTCAGTAAAGGCGATGGCCATCCATGGAAATGTAAAATCCGCTCGCCTTCGTTTAATAATATTCAGTCTTTACCTAAACTAGTTATCGGGCATTTAATTTCAGATGTAGTTGCTATCATCGGAAGCATTGATCCTATTATGGGCGAAGCGGACAAGTGATTGAATGGATGCATGACAGCATGAACATTTAAATCATGCAATCATACAAACATGCGACCATGCTTCTTTGTAAAATTATAAATCATTCTAAACTGAAAAATGGAATTTAAGTTCACAGAAAATAATTTGATAAGAATTGAGCAGGAGACAAAAAAGTATCCTGTAAAAAAACCTGCAGTGATGGCAGCATTGTATATTGCGCAGGAACAGAATGGTTTCATTTCTTCTGAAGTGATGAAAGAAGTCGCCAACATTTTAGAAATTTCTGCTGAAGAAGTTCTTGGTGTAGTTACATTTTATACAATGTATCATCAGAAACAGATGGGCAAATTTCACATACAGGTTTGTACAAATGTTTCGTGTATGCTTCGAGGAGGATATGAAATCTGGAACCAGGTAAAAAATAAATTTGGAATTGAGCATATGGGCGTAACTGAAGATCAAAAATTTTCTCTGGAAGAAGTCGAATGTATGGGAAGTTGCGGCACTGCACCAATGATTGCAGTGAATGAAGATTTTTACGAAAACCTTTCCAAAGAAAAAGTTGAAGAAATATTAATTGTCTCACCCACCTCTCCAAAGGAGAGGGAGTCTAAAAAATTAATCTAAAAATCGCAAATGAATTTTGTTGCTAAAATGTATAATCAAATTGATAATAGTTTTTCACTAAAGTCCCCCTTTGGGGGATTGAGAGTGCAAACTAATATGGAAAAAATTCTTCTCCCCGAAATAAAAGATTTTCACTTAATTGATGTTTACGTTTCTAACGGTGGATATAATGCTGCAAAGAAGGCATTAACTCAAACTTCCGATGACATAATTGACCAGGTAAAAAAATCCGGATTAAGAGGAAGAGGCGGCGCTGCGTTTTTATGTGGACTTAAATGGAGCTTCATGCCGAAGACTTCAGATAAGCCAAAATATCTTTGTATAAATGGTGATGAAAGTGAGCCCGGTTCATTTAAGGATAGACAAATATTTGAATTCAATCCTCACCAGATGATTGAAGGAGCGATAATTACATGTTACGCAATCGGTGCAAAGACTGCCTACGTTTATATAAGAGGTGAATATCATAAGTGGATAAAATTATTGCAGAAAGCAATTGATGATGCTTATGAAAAAGGTTATCTCGGCGAGAAGATGAAAGAAACTTTCGGAACTAATTTTAGCTGCGATGTTTACATTCACAAAGGTGCCGGTGCTTACATTTGCGGTGAAGAATCTTCTTTGATGAATTCACTTGAAGGGCAGAGGGGATATCCAAGAATAAAACCTCCGTTCCCGGCACAGAATGGATTGTGGGGTTGTCCAACTACAATTAACAATGTTGAAACAATTGCAAACGTCCCAAAGATAATTGAAAAAGGATGGGAGTGGTTTTCAAAAATTGGTCATCCGAAACATCCCGGCACTTTACTTTTTGGAGTTAGCGGACACGTTAACAAACCCGGTGTTTATGAACTTCCAACCGGAACTTTACTTACTGATATCATTTATAATTATGCCGGCGGAGTTCCTAACGATAAAAAAATCCTATGTGTTATTCCCGGCGGAACCTCTATGCCTCCACTAAGAGGGGAAAAGCTTGAAGGCGTGAAGATGGATGCTGAGTCATTAAAAGAGGTTGGTTCTGCTATTGGTACCGGTGGAGTTATTGTAATGGATGAAGATACAGATCTTGTAAAAGTATTAGCAAGAATCGCGCACTTCTATCACCACGAAAGCTGCGGTCAATGTACTCCCTGCCGCGAAGGAACCGGCTGGCTGGAAAAAATTCTAAAACGAATTGTTGCTGGCAAAGGTTCTGTAAGTGATCTGGATTTATTGATTACTGTTGCAAACCAGATTGAAGGCAACACAATCTGCGCACTTGGTGAAGCTGCTGCCTGGCCAGTTAAATTTATGGTTGATAGATTCCGCGATTATTTTGAAGCAAGAGTAAGTAAAGAAATTAGCTTACCTGTTGCAAACAAAGTCCACTCGATGAGAGAAACCGCTTTCCCGCTAGCGGATGTGAAGAATTAGTTATTCTGAACCACTATTTGTTTGCAACAAACAGGACAATCGTATGTTTGCTTTTTTATTTCGACGTCATTGAGTTGAAGTTCCGTCCCACAATAACTACAAATTACTATATTAATGAATTCCTGGTTCTTAGCCCATGAAAGTTCGCTTGTTTTGGAACTAAAACACGGTTCTGATGCTGAGGTGAATTTATCTGTCAATGTTTCAGGTAATTCATTACTTCTCAAGAAGGTGCAACTAAGTTCCTTTAGGCTTGAGGTGAATACAAGTGGTTCATTTGGATCAGATATCATAATTTCTTTTACTAGTAGTAGTTCTCCCGTTCCGAGTATTTGAAGTGGTATATGACTTTTTACAGAACGAATGACAACAAGATTTTGAAAAAGGGGCTTTAAGTTTTCCTCCTCGTCTGCGAATAGATCCAAACCATGGCTATATTTCAAACCTGCGACATATAAGTAATCCTGTTTATTAATTTGAAAAAGTAGTTGAGGTGGGCAACACCCTGGCCCACAAGGATTTAAGTAATAAACCGTATCAACTTTCGTATGTAAGACTTCGGCATTTCCTTCTGCTTTAACTTCATTAACGCCAAATAATCCAAACGCATTTCTTAGTATGTTAAACTCATTCTCAAGTATAGGACGAACATACCTTGTTACTGAATCAGGTAAGTACGAATTTTCATAAGGCATATCGAAACTTATGTTCGGAACCTTTGTTGTAATTTTTCTCTGATCGCCAAATAGAGATAAAATAAATAAAAGTAATAAAAGAGGACTAAGTAAAATTGCAAAAAATATTATTGCAATAATTATACATACATCTTTGATATTTTCACCTAGAACGGACATTTCCAAACATCATGGTCAATGATTATTTTTATACTAAATTATTCGCTACAAAATATTAATTGTTCCTTTTAATTGAATATTCAAGCTCCGGCAGTTCTTGCACCCAACTCTCTGTCTAACATATACAATCCACCTTTATTATCACCAATCATTTCAAGCTTGTTAATTATTTCTTCTACGGTAGCTACTTCTTCCACCTGCTCGTTCACAAACCACTGCAGGAAGTTGTTTGTTGCATAATCTTTTTCCTGCATTGCCTGTCCAACAAGCTTATCAATTAATGCAGTGATATGCTTTTCGTGTGCAAGCGTATCCTTATAAATTTCCATAATTGATTTCCAGTTTGTCTTCGGTGCTGCTATTGCCTTCAAGGTTACTTTGCCGCCGGTTTGGTTTATAAAATCGTAAAATTTCATTCCGTGCATATATTCTTCCTGTGACTGAATCCTGAACCAGCCTGCAAATCCCTTCAGGTTTTTATCTTCAAAATAAGCAGCCATAGATAAATACAAATAGGATGAATAAACTTCCTCATTTAAGTGATTATTGAGTGCATCGAGCATTTTTTTAGACATCATTTTAAACCTCTTTCTGTTTTTATTTTTTTCACAATGATTTTCTGCAAATATAGTGAAACTGAAATAAAGTCTTAGGTCTCACAATTGTTTTGAGTCTGCGGATTCAATGAATTAAAAAATGTGTGATGTAATCCATTCTACCGAAATAGTGAATTGAAAATACCTCCTCATTTAACTAACTTTGGCAAGTTTTTCAAATCAAATCTTATATTCAAGGAGTTAAAAAATGGCTAAAAAAATAGCAATAAATGGTTTTGGTAGAATTGGCAGATTAATACTTCGTTCAATGGCTGAGCAGGGTGTGCTCGGAAAAGAATTTGACGTTGTCGCACTTGTTGATGTAGTAAATGATGCAAAATATTTTGCATACCAGTTGAAGTATGACTCAGTCCACGGAATTTTTAAAGGCGAATTAAGCTCAAAGAAAAGTAAGCCGGATTTAGAGCACGATGACATACTTGTCATTAATGGTGATGAGACAAAATGTGTTCTTGCAACAAAGGATCCTTCACAGCTTCCATGGAAAGAACTTGGAGTTGATATTGTAATTGAATCAACCGGACTTTTTACTGATTCAGAAAAAGCAAAAGGTCATTTAACGGCTGGTGCAAAAAAAGTTATGATTTCTGCTCCCGGAAAAGGCGAAGTTAAAACTGTTGTAATGGGCGTTAATGATAATGAACTTACTGCCGATCATAAAATTATTTCTAATGCTTCGTGCACAACTAACTGTCTGGCTCCGGTCGTCCACGTTTTGTTGAAAGAAGGAATTGGAATCGAAGTTGGAATTATGACTACAATTCACGCATACACAGCCACACAAAAAACTGTCGATGGTCCATCCAAAAAAGACTGGAGAGGTGGTCGTGCTGCAGCAATAAATATTATTCCATCAAGTAACTGGTGCAGCAAAAGCTGTTGGTGAAGTTCTGCCTTCAGTTAAAGGAAAATTAACAGGAATGTCTTTTAGAGTCCCAACTGCAAATGTTTCTGTGGTTGATCTTACTTTCAGAGCAAGCAGGGATAGTTCAATTAAAGAAATTGATGAGTTATTAAAGAAAGCATCAAAAACTTATATGGATGGAATTCTTGGCTATACAGAAGAAGAACTGGTTTCAACTGATTTTAATCATGATCAGCGTTCTTCAATCTATGATTCATTAGCAACTATGCAGAATAACTTTAAAGATGAAAAAAGATTTTTCAAAGTTGTATCCTGGTATGATAACGAATGGGGTTATTCAAACAGGTGTGTTGACTTATTGAAGAAGATGGCAAAAATGTAGTTGAAATAATTTGCGATATAAATAACAGCAAAATAAAATGAATAAACTTTCAATAGACAAAGTTGAATTAAAAAATAAAAAAGTTCTTGTCCGGGTGGATTTTAATGTTCCTCTTGATGAAAAACTAAATGTAACAAATGACAATAGAATAGTTGAATCACTGCCGACAATCAAAAAAATAATTGACTCCGGTGGGAAAGCAATTCTGATGAGCCATCTCGGAAGACCAAAAGGTGAGCGTAAATCAGAATTTAGCCTGAAACCAGCGGCAGAAAGATTAAGCAAATTACTTGGTAAAGAAGTAAGACTTGCCCCTGATTGCATTGGTGGAGAAACCGAAAAGCTTGTAAATGAAATGAAATCCGGAGATGTAGTTCTTCTGGAAAATCTTCGCTTCCACAAGCAGGAAGAGAAGAACGATCCGGAGTTTGCAAAGCAACTAGCTGAACTTGGTGATGTTTATGTCAACGATGCATTTGGAAGTGCGCACAGGGCTCACGCTTCAACAGAAGGAGTTACAAAATATATTAAAACTTGTGTAGCAGGATATTTAATGCAGAAAGAACTTGATTATCTTGGAAGCGCACTTACAAATCCTAAAAAACCTTACTGTGCAGTACTCGGCGGTGCAAAAATTTCGGGCAAGATTGATGTGATAAATAATCTTCTTGATAAAGTTGATATACTTATTGTCGGTGGAGGAATGGCATTTACATTCTTCAAAGCACAAGGAAAAGAAATCGGCAAGTCATTGCTAGAAGCAGAAAAACTCGATCTTGCAAAAGAACTTCTTGAAAAAGTTAAATCATCCAAATTAAAGTTCCTGCTTCCTGTTGATGTTATTGTTGCCGACGAATTCAAAAACGATTCACCTGCACTTACCGTTGATGTGGATAATATTCCTTCGGATAAAATGGGATTGGATATCGGGCCCAAATCAATTAAGTTATTTTCAGATGAATTAATGAAATCGAAAACAATCATCTGGAATGGTCCGATGGGAGTATTTGAAATGGAAAACTTTGCCAAAGGAACTTTTGCAATCGCAGATGTATTGGCAAAAGCAACACAAGACGGTGCAGTAACTGTTATCGGTGGCGGTGATTCAGCAGCGGCAATTGCACAAGCTGGATTGGAGAAAAAAGTATCTCACGTTTCAACCGGAGGCGGGGCTTCTCTTGAATTTCTGGAAGGCAAAATTCTTCCCGGTGTTGCTGCTTTAACTGATGCAAATTAAATAACGTTTTTGAAATAATAGAATTAGAGTTTTCAGAGAGCAATAAATCCATACAACGAGATTAAATGCGATTGCATGAATGTATGGCTGCATGATTGTATGTTTTAAATTATTTTGGTTACAAATATCAGGAATGAATGAACAATTCTTATAGACCTTTTCGTAGTTTTAGTGTGTTTCCACCGGTGATTAAAAATCTTTTAATCATCAATGTTGCAGTGTTTTTTCTTCAGACCGTGGGGGGTATGTTTATAGTTGAACCTGGTCTAAAACTTTCAGATTTATTGTTGCAATATTTTGGTTTAATTCCTGTTGACGGTTTTGTTGCAGGAAGAGTTGGTGCTGAGTTAATAGTATGGAATTTTTATCCATGGCAATTAATTAGTTACCAGTTCATGCACGGCGGATTTATGCACATACTCTTCAATATGTTCATGCTCTGGATGTTCGGTATGGAAATTGAAAATATCTTAGGTTCAAAAAAATTCCTTTACTACTATTTAATTTGCGGAATTGCAGCCGGTCTCGCTCAACTTTTTATCGCGCCTCTATTTTCCATTCCGGCTCCGACAATTGGAGCTTCAGGAGCAGTTTATGGAGTGATGATTGCCTTCGGCTTAATGTTTCCTGATAGATACTTGTTATTAATTTTTCCTCCTATTCCGGTAAAAGCAAAATATCTTATTGGGTTTTTCATAGTCTTTGAGATTTTAGCCGTTGATAGCGCTCACGACACAGTAGCTCATCTTGCTCATCTTGGTGGTGCTTTGGCTGGTTTCTTATTCATAATGTTTGATAAGCGCATTGACGTTCCGTTAAAACATATGTTGAATTTATCCGGATACCAAAGGAACAGTACTTTTAATAATCCGTTTAGCGGGTTGTCTGATAAGTTCAAAAGGAAGAGTCAGAATATTGAAGATGCAAATTATTATGATTTAAATCAGAAGAAAGATGGCAAAGAAATTTCGCAGGCTGAGATTGATGCAATTCTTGATAAGATCAGTCAGTCCGGTTATCAGAACCTAACAGAACATGAAAAGCGAATACTTTTTGAAGCAAGCAAGAAGATGAATTAAGAAATTTAACTCAAACAAAATGCTAATCCGAAATTTAAACCGACGAACATCCATACAATCTTTCAAACATGCAATCATGCAATCATGCAATCATGCAACCATTCAATCGTTACCGGGTGATGCATGGATGCATGGATGCATGAGACTCCTAAGAAACAATATTATTTTACTCTTTGTATCGCTGATTCTTTTTTCTGCCTGTGACAAGGGACCGCCAATACCGGAGGAAAAATTCATTAAAGTATATACTGATTTGCTAATCATACAGGATACTACTAACACTGCCGCTTTTTCACTCGACTCTATTAAAACTTTTGTATTCAGAAGGCACAATATTTCTTCTGAACAATATGACGAAACGATCAGCTATTACAATTCACACCCTGATAAATGGATAACTTTTTTTGACAGTGCTACTTCTTATGTGACTGGTTTGAGGGAGGAAGCTGAGAACTAGCTCGATATTTTGCAACAGCAATCCTTATTTCCGGATAAGTTATTCTTGACGGCAATCTTTCTTTAAGCTCTTTCAAATTTTCAAACCCCTTTGTTGCTTCTGCAATAATTTCCTGAATAATTTCTTGCTTAACTAACGATGAAATATCAGTATCCGGCTGAAACTCAACTATCGTTTCAACCTGCATAGAAATAACGGCTTCAGTAAGCTTGATCGTCTCAGCAATCTCCTTGAGTGTATATTTTTTTTCGATGAGATTTTTTGTCTCAATAATATTTGGTGGCAGTTCCTTCTGCTTTCTAAAATCTGTTCTGTAAATTTCTTTCGGCTTATAAGAATTTATTATTTCAAGAAAATCATTTCCGATTTTATTAAACATTCTGCTGTTAAATCCCTTTATGCCGAGCAGCTCATATTTATTCTTAGGTTGAATGCTGGCAACTTCCCTCAAAACATTATCCGGGCAAATTAAATAACCCGACTGTAAAAATCTTTCTGCTGCTTTTTTTCGAATTTCACGAAGCTGGTTGAAGAGATATAATTCATTATCATAACCAGGCTGTTTGATATCAATATCGTCAATCTTAGTTCTTTTTTCAGTTTTTAATTTCTCAGGTTTTGGCAGACTTAAATAATTTTTCCTGCCTGCTCTCTTTATAATTTTTCCTTTTGTTATCTGGACGGACAAAACGCCTTTTATTTCTGAAGTAGTAAATTTTTTGCAGGCGCCAAAATGTTTAAATAGTGCTGCACTTTCCTTTACTTTTTCACCCCGAAGAAGATTGACTAAAAAATTTTCGGGCAAATCTTCTTTTGCTTCTTCCAGTGTTTCAATAATTATTTCTGAAAGATAAGCTGCTGATGTATCGTATAACTTACCCGTGCTTGTGCAATTATCGCACTTTCCACATTTGTAATCGGATACATCCTCCCCAAAGTAGTTTAAAATACTCCTGAATCGGCATTCATTTGTAAAAACAAATTCAGTCATCTTGTCAAGTTTGTTTTGTAGATTCAAAAAACTTTCATTGATCACTCGGTAGTTTAGAACCAATTTATCTGCGTCAGCTCTTGGTGTAGTGAGAATGACAGTTTCTTTTGCTATTGCTTGCTGGAAAGAGATAATTCCCATATTGTCAAGAATGTTCAAAGAATCAATAAAACTTTGTTCAGGTATTAAAAATTTATTGGCAAGATATGGAGCCGATATTTTAACAGGAGAATTTAAGATTGTACTCCCAAATTCACGAAGTAATGAAAAAACTACATTAGCTATTTCCTGGTAGGATGGATTTTCAACAAACTGTCTGAGCCTGTCTTTGTCAACCAGAAATTGTATGGAATCCTTTTTATCGAATTCAGAAACCCGGTGGAAATAACCTGAGTTCTCTAAATACTTAAGTGCTGAATAAAGTAGTCCTGATGAAACTTCCGTTCCAATATATTTTATTATATAATCTTTATCAATTACCAATTCCTTGTCGGTTGTACTCCCGACAGCAATCCGGTTGTAATCGCATACAGCCTTATAAATTTTTTGAATATGCTCTTTACCCGGATGAGAATTGGTGATAAAAAAGTTTTGAATTGTAAGATCAGATTCATCGTGCATGAGGTAGCAAAAAGATTCTTTACCGTCTCGTCCTGCTCTTCCGATTTCCTGGTAATAGCTTTCAATTGAGCCCGGAGTGTTGAAATGAATTATCAACCTTATATCCGATTTGTCAATTCCCATTCCGAATGCATTTGTCGCAGCAATAATTCCAGTTTGTCCCTGGATAAAATCTTCCTGAACTCTTCTTCGTTCCGGCGCTGTAAGTCCTGCGTGATAATAATTACATTTTATTCCTTTGATGTTAAGATATTCGGCGGCTTCCTCTGCCTTTTTTCTTGAGGATGTATAAATGATAGCCGGTCCGTTTATCTCTTGAATCAATTCAAAGCATTTTTCTTTTTTCTTTTTGGTATGAAGTACGCTGACATTTAAATTTTCTCTTTCAAATCCTCTAACGAATACTTTCTCATCTTTGAAGCCGAGCTGTAAAATTATATCCTCTCTCACTTCGGGAGTAGCAGTTGCTGTGAATGCCGATATTTTTTTTATCCCGATATGATCAATAAATTCTTTTATCTTCAGGTAACTTGGTCTGAAGTTGTGACCCCATTCACTTATGCAATGTGCTTCATCAATAAAAAGATTTTTTGGTTTTAATTCCTTCAAACGTTCTGCAAACTTCAGGCTATCAATTCTTTCCGGTGCAAGATAAAGCAGCTTTATGCTTCCGAGAGATATTTTATTCAAAACTGTTTCTGTTTCTGAATAATTCATTGTACTATTTATAAATGCGGCAATCTCTTTTTTCCGGTTCAGGCCGTCAACCTGATCCTTCATTAACGCAATAAGTGGCGAGATTACAATTGAAAAATTTTCCGATATAAGTGCCGGAATCTGGTAACAAATTGACTTACCTGCACCGGTAGGCAATACTGTCAGCACATTATTATACTTAATTACAGCTTCTATTATTTCAAGCTGTCCATTTCTGAAATTTTCATAGCCGAAAAATTCATTTAGTATTTTGATCGGGGTATTCGGCATCGGTACCGTTTTTGCTTGTTATCTCAAATATTGAAGTTTATCTTTGAACTAAATTATCAAAAAAATAATTGATTGTATCTGATTTCTAAAAATATATTCAAAAAATCAATTCAGAACATTACCCTTAAAATATCTTCACTCTTGTTATTAACAATTAGGAGTTTTTTCATATGAAAGCATATTTCTTTTCAATTCTATTTTTGGTTATAGCAGGTACCAGCTTCTCCCAAACTACATATACTGATATTCTCATTGAAAATTCTGTTTATTCAGAAGCACCAATTGAGATACAACAAACCAAACCATTTATACGGCAGAGATGGTTCTTTGAGCAGCGAGCTTATCCGAATAATTATATTCCTCAAGATGCATATGCCAACGCAATAAATCAACGTAATGATCTGCGAATTGAAAACGCTGATCGAATGCTTGCAATTAATTGGGTAAGTCTTGGTCCAACACCGGGTTACTACTTTAACTATGGAAACATTTCTTCACGAGTAGTTACCGGCGCTTTCCATCCTGCAAATCCAAGTACAATTTATATCGGACCAGCAAATGGCGGTGTATGGAAATCAACAGACAGCGGGGTTAACTGGACACCTCTCACTGATAACCAGGCTTCAATGTCGATGGGAGCAATTGCAATCGATCCGACAAATCCGGATATCGTTTATGCAGGAACAGGTGAAGCTACTTACAGCGGTGCTTCTTATTACGGCCGGGGCTTGCTGAAATCTACAGATGCAGGAACCACCTGGCAGCATATTACAAGTGGATTGCCTTCGTCATCTTATTTTTCAAGAATAAAAATTCGTCCCAATCATCCAAATGAACTACTTGCTGCACTTGGAAATAGTGGTTTATACAGAAGCACGAACTCCGGACAAAACTGGACTTCCTTGATCAGCGGAAGATGCGACGATGTGGTTTTCACTTTCACGGGTGACACAGTTTTTGCAGTCGGTTCCGGAATCGGTTTCAGAAGATCATTGGATGGTGGTCAAACATTTACAGCTTTCGGAACCGGACTTGGTACCGGTACCAGAACCCATTTTGATTTGTGTATTGCACAGCCTGCTTTTATGTATGCATCTGTCCACGTCAGCGGGAATGTTAATCTTTTTAAATCAACCAACTTTGGTGCTAACTGGACTCAATTAACAACTACATCTGCTTTTCAAAGTCAGGGAGGACAAGCATGGTATGATTTGTATTGCAGAGTAAATCCCGTTAATCCGAATATTGTATTTGTCGGAACAATAGATATCTGGCGGTCAACCGATGGAACTAACTTTACTAATATCACAAATGGGTACCAAGGTGGTTACGTTCATGTTGATCAGCATTTTCTATTTTTCCATCCCACTGATCCCAATACGGTTATAGCTTGTAATGATGGCGGTATCTGGTCTTCAACGAATAGTGGAAATAGTTTTACTAATCTAAACCAAAATTTAACTCTTACCCAATTTTACAGAATTGCAGCAAGTCCCTTTACACCAAGCCGAATTCTGGGAGGTACTCAAGATAACGGAACTCAACAAACTTATTCTGCATTAAATTGGGCGGCTGCTTACGGCGGAGATGGGGGAGAAGTTTGTTTCAATCCACTCAATTCAAACTTTATTCTTGGTGAAACTCAGAATGGTGGAATATTCAGGACTACGAATGGCGGCACTTCCTGGAGTAGTGCAACAAGCGGTATCAGCACAAGTGAAAATGTTACCTGGGTTGCTCCTATAATTGCACATCCAACTACTGATGGAACTTTTTATACTGCCAGACAGCGAGTTTTTCGTTCGACAAATAACGGTGGAGCCTGGACAGCAATTTCACCAAATGTCAACGGCAGTAGTGCAGTTAGAGAAATGGCTATAAGCAAAACTAATCCATCAATCATGTATGCTACTTCAGGTGGGAGTATCTTTCTTTCGACAGACGGTGGAGTTACTTTTAATAATAAGACAACCGGTTTACCTTCAAGAACCATAACTTCTGTAAATATTCACCCTTCTGATGAAAACATTGCAGTAATAACATTCTCAGGATTTAGTACTAACAAAGTTTATAAAACTACCAATATGGGAACTACCTGGGTTAGTATATTTGGCAATCTGCCGGATTCACCTGTTAATGACGCTTTCATTTATACTTACGATGCACTGAATCCAAATACATATTTTGCAGCGACCGATATTGGTGTGTTCTTAACACAGAATGATGGGGCAAACTGGGTTGAACTTCCAAACAATCTTCCAAATACTGTTATTATTCATCTCGATTATTCCCATTCAAACCAGATGATGAGAGCCGGAACTCACGGCAGAGGAGTTTATGAAGCATTCATTGATTTCACAGTACCGGTTGAGCTTTCTTCCTTCACTGCAGAGACTGTGAATAATTCAGTGCAGTTAGACTGGAGTACTGCAACCGAAACAAACAACCAGGGTTTTGAAATTGAAAGGAAACTAAAAAACCAGGAGTGGGTTACAATTGGATTTGTAAATGGCAAAGGGACTACAACTGAAATTCAGAATTACAATTATGCTGATGATTATTCTCAAATGCCTTATGAAGGAACAGCTTTATACAGGTTGAAACAAATTGATTACAATGGAGACTATGAATATTCAGAACAGCTTGCAGTCAATTTAACTTTTGTACCTTCTGAATTTTATATATCGCAGAATTACCCGAATCCTTTCAATCCATCTACAATAATAAAATATTCTTTGCCGGTTGAAAGTACTGTAAGAATAAATATTTATAATTCTCTTGGTCAAATGATTGAAGAATTAGTTTCTAAAGTCCAGACTTTTGGCAACTATGAAGTAACCTGGAACGCACAGAATTATTCATCGGGAGTTTATTATTATTCCTTTGAAGTAAACAGTGCTGATGGTTCCAAATCTCATCGTGAGATGAAGAAGATAGTATTCTTAAAATAATAACTAATCAAAATATTTTTTATTAAAGGGATGTAATAATTTGCATCCCTTTTTTTATTCCTGATGAACCATTCGGAAACTAAATTATCCAGTGAAATTGGACTTATTAAACTAATAAGTTGACAAATAATTTATTTTCATTAAGTTACGATTAGTAAAAAGGAAAAATTCTAATGAGAATAAAAATTGAGTCTGAATTTCTTCCTATCCCACGCTTAAACTACGATCAATTAGGAAGAGTACAAACACTAACACACCGCAAGGTTATCCGGTTTACTACAAGATTTTTTATCAGGAGGGAAAAATGAAATTGCTTAGACTTTTCTTAATATTTTCTTTTACTCTGCTACTCGTTGTAAATGTTTTTGGGCAGGCTGCAGTTGATATCCCACTTATTGTAACTGATGGCATATCGACGTTTCAAATGGCCGTTGGCATGGATTTAACAGCAACAAATGGAATCGATCCACAATTAGGTGAATGGGATATACCACCCATACAACCTGGGGACGTTTTAATAGTATTTGATCTACAGCCTTATACAGGTCAACCGTTATCATCCTACAAAGATTATAGACCACCTGGAAATCCACCAGCATTTCCATTTACTGGAATTATTGAACATACATTATGGTGGACTAATGGGCCTTTGGGGCCGACATTAGAAATAACTTATAACATCCCCTCTGGCGCATGGATGACTATAACTGACCAAATCGGTGGTGCATTATTAAATCTCGGTCCATTTTCAGGACAAGGAGTAATCACAATTCCAGAAATTTATACTAATATATTCCAAAAAGTTTTATTGATAATGGAATATGATAATATTTTTCCTGTAGAATTCACTTCATTCACAGCTTCAGTTGTACAAAACCAAAAAGCAATACAACTTAATTGGACAACTGCAACAGAAACAAACAACTCAGGGTTTGAAATAGAGAGAAGCCCATCCCTAATCCCTTCCCAAAGGGAAGGGACTTCTCAAACCCCCCTTTGGGGGGATTGGGGGGCAATTGGCTTTGTTCCGGGATTTGGAACTACTACGGAACACAAATCATATTCATTTGTTGATGATAATGTTACGCTTGGCACTTACAAATACCGACTCAAGCAAATTGATTTTGATGGAACTTTCGAATACTCAAACGGGATAGAGGTTGAAGTTGATTTTACTCCAAAGGAGTTTGTGCTCTATCAAAATTATCCTAATCCATTCAATCCTTCTACAACAATAAAATATTCTTTGCCGGTTGAAAGTACTGTAAGAATAAATATTTATAATTCTCTTGGTCAAATGATTGAAGAATTAGTTTCTAAAGTCCAGACTTCTGGCAACTATGAAGTAACCTGGAACGCACAGAATTATTCATCGGGAGTTTATTATTATTCCTTTGAAGTAAACAGTGCTGATGGTTCCAAATCTCATCGTGAGATGAAGAAGATAGTATTCTTAAAATAATAACTAATCAAAATATTTTTTATTAAAGGGATGTAATAATTTGCATCCCTTTTTTTGTGATTAAAATCATCTACGCTCAATTTATTAATTGAACTTATTTACTAACTCATCCTTCGCAGTGAATTAACTGGTATAGAGATGCCATCTTTATTTTTTAATAAATTTCAAACAAAGTTAAAATTAACATTAAAATCTAAGCCTCGACTTTATTTATGAAAAGATGGCATCTCCTGGTTTTGACTAACGTGAATTACTAAAACTATTTTTCTGCTGTTAAAACATCAGGATTATCGTTAATTTTACGGTGACTTTATTTGTTATTTATTGAATATCAGAAATGTTTTAGATAGCAATGACTATCCTCCAAAATAATCTCACAGAATTTTCCCCAGGAAAAATATTAATAGGTTTTTAAATGCAAGAGAAAGAATTAAAATTAGCAGATTTATTAAAATCCTCACCAAAAATTGACGACCAAAATGCCATTAAAGAAATTGCAATAATTGGAGCAGGCGTAATGGGGCAGGGTCTTGCTCAAACTTTTTCATCAGCAGGACTTGACGTACTACTGATAGAAAAAAATGAAAAACAATTGAAGCATTCCAAGGCTATGCTTTCAGAATCTATGGATCGTGAAATAAAACGATGGGGATTGACAAAATCCGAAAAAAAAGCCATACTCAGCAGAATAATTTGGGATACCAGTTTCGATCAAATTGGTGATCGCGATTTAATTGTTGAGGCAGTTGATGAAGATTTTGATCTCAAAGTCCATATCTTCACTCAACTTGACAAAAAGGCAAAGCAAGACTGCATCTTCGTTTCAAACTCTTCTACTCTTAGTCTTTCAAAGATTTCAGAAAAAACAAGCAGACCTGATAAAATGATCGGGCTGCATTTCTTAAATCCTGTTCCGAAAGTACCGGTAGTTGAAGTTGTAAAATGTGTGCATACATCTGCTGAGACTATCGCTAAAGTAAAAAAATTTATTTCAAATATTGGAAAGACTCCCGTTGAAGTTTATGAGTATCCCGGTTTTGTAACCACTCGTGCAATCGTTCCACTACTGAACGAAGCAATGCATATTCTTCTTGAAGGAGTTGCAACTGCAAAAGATATTGATACAGCAATGAAACTCGGTTATAATTTTCAGATGGGTCCGTTGGAAATGGCGGATAGCATGGGACTCGATGAAGTTCTTGCCTGGATGGAAACACTTTGGAAAACTCTCGGAGAACCGAGATACCGGGCATGCCCGATTTTACGAAAGCTTGTCAGAGAAATGAAGCTCGGAAAGAAAAGTGGGGAAGGATTCTATAAATATGATGAAAACGGAAATATCATAGGCTAATTTTTTCATAACATTAAATCAGAAAATTAAAATGAAAGTACTGGTACTAAACTGCGGAAGCTCTTCAATTAAATATCAGTTCATGGATGCAGAAACTGAAACTGCCCTTGCAAAAGGTATGGTTGAAAGAATAGGGATGGCTGGCGCTGTTCTTTCACATTCAAGGTTTGATGGCAGCAGTATAAAAATTGCCGGCGAAATTCTTGACCATCAGATTGCCATTGAATATGTTATTGCGATATTAATAAGTCCGAATCACGGTGTCATTAAAGATGTTAAGGAAATAGAAGCTGTTGGTCATCGTGTGGTGCATGGTGGTGAAACGTTTTCCGGATCAATCCTTATTAACGATGAAGCAATAAAAGTCCTTCAGGATAATATTGAATTAGCACCGCTTCATAATCCTCCAAACATAAAAGGTATTCAGGCAGTAACAAGACTCTTGTCTAATACTCCTCAAGTTGCAGTATTCGACACTGCATTCCATTCGAATATGCCGCCGCGTTCATATCTGTATGGTATTCCATATGAATTATACAAGAAGTATAAAATAAGACGATACGGCTTTCATGGAACATCTCACCTATATGTTTCGAACAAAGCCGCGGAGTTAATGGGAAAGAAAGTTGATCAACTTAAAATAATTACTGCTCACCTTGGTAATGGATGCAGCATTGCTGCAGTTGACAAAGGGGTAAGTGTAGACACATCAATGGGATTTACACCTCTTGAAGGATTATTGATGGGAACCAGAAGTGGTGATCTTGATCCTTCACTTATCTTATACATAATGGGAAAAGAAGGATTGTCTCTTAGCGAAGCCAATACATTGCTTAATAAACATTCAGGATTAATCGGTATAAGCGGTGAAAGCAGCGATATGCGGGAAATACTCGCATCTGTGAAAGATCAACAAAAGCGGGCAATTTATGCATTCGAAATATTTTGCTACAGAATAAAGAAATACGTTGGTGCTTATTCTGCTGCAATGGGTGGTTTGGATGCGCTGGTCTTTACCGGCGGTATTGGCGAAAATGCTGCTGAAGTAAGAGAAGAAGTATGCAAAAATATGGAATATATCGGGATCAAGCTGGACAAACTGAAAAATGAAAACCATGAAAATATTATTTCTGATAATTCTTCAAAAGTTAAAGTTTACCGTATCCCAACCAATGAGGAGTTGGTGATTGCAATAGATACTGCAAAAATTGTAGGTGAGTCAGTTCAATAATTAAAATATTTCCTTTATTTTTAGTTCCGACCAATCACTTTATCTTTAAATAAATAATAAAGGCGGACAATGGACACGGGATTGAATAATAAAAATGTTCTCATCACTGCATCGAGCATGGGAATAGGAAAAGCTGTTGCAGAACTCTTTGCCGAAGAGGGCTGTAGAATTGCAATTTCTTCCCGGTCAAAAGAAAATCTTCTGTCCGCCTCAAAAGGACTTAAAGAAAAATTTAATATTGAACCTTTCTGGTCTGTTTGTGATCTGAATAAACAGAAGGATATTGAAAATACTTTCGCGGCAGCCAGTGCTCATTTTGGAAATATTGATATCCTTGTAAACAATTGTGGAGGTCCCACACCAGGTTTATTTCAACAGCTTGAAGAAGAAGATTGGCATCTTGCCTACGAACAAGTGCTGTTGAGTGCAGTGAGGTTTTCGAAGCTCGTTTTGCCCGGTATGATGGCAAAGAATTGGGGGAGAATAATTAATCTCACTTCAATTTCAGTAAAACAGCCGATTGATAATTTGATTTTATCGAATTCATTCCGAGCCGGAGTAGCCGGTTTTACAAAATCTCTGAGCAACGAGGTGGCAAAATTTAATATTACTGTAAATAATGTAGCTCCCGGAATGACATTAACAGGACGGTTATATGAGCTTGCAGTAGTCGAAGCAAAAGAGAAAGGAAAATCTCACGAAGAGATTCTTGTAGAAATGGCAAAACGCATTCCTTTAAATCGGCTTGCAAAACCTGAGGAGATTGCCGCAGTTGTTGTGTTCCTTGCATCAAAACAGGCGAGCTATGTAACCGGCAATACGATACAAGTCGATGGTGGCTTTATAAAAAGTGCTATTTAATAATGAAGCATCGAGAGTAAATAATGAAACATCAAATTGAAATATTAGTTCCACCGGAAAAGATAAACGAAACCGGATTCTACCGTTATATCGCTTCAAGAAAATTAGGTATAAATCCGGAATCAATAACATCAATTGTACCCATCCGTCGGTCAATAGATGCCCGTAAGAGTCCTGTCTTCCATTTATTTGTTGATGTTTATGTTGGGGAAAATCCTTCTCTGGATAAGCCGCTGTATATTTATAAACCAGTTGATGATAAAAAGAAAGTAATTGTAGTCGGATTAGGACCTTCGGGAATATATGCTGCATTAAGGCTCATTGAACTTGGTATTAAACCAATTGTCATTGAGAGGGGAAAGGACATCCAAACGAGGCGACGTGATTTACGAACACTCCAAATAGAGCAAATTGTTAATCCTGATTCAAACTATTGCTTTGGCGAAGGGGGAGCCGGAACATACAGCGATGGGAAACTTTATACTCGTGCGGTAAAAAGAGGAAATGTTTCAAAAGTTTTGGAAATCCTTGTGCAGCATGGTGCCAGCCCAGATATAATGATTGATACGCATCCGCATATTGGCTCAAATAAATTACCGAAGATTATTGCAGCAGTAAGACAAACAATTCTGAATGCAGGTGGCGAGATCCACTACTCATCGAGAGTAACTGATTTCATAATTAAAAGTAAAAAACTTAAAGGAGTTGTTGTAAATTCTAATCAGGAATTTTTTGGTGACGCAGTTATCCTTGCTGCCGGTCATTCTGCGAGGGATATATTTTATATTCTTGATAAGAAAAAAATTAAAATTGAAGCAAAACCATTTGCAATGGGTGTAAGAATTGAGCATCCTCAGCCTTTAATAAATGAGATGCAATATCATGTAAAAGTAAAACCTGAATACCTTCCTTCAGCTAACTACAGCCTTGCAACTAATATCGAAGGTGCCGGTGTCTACTCTTTTTGTATGTGTCCCGGCGGGATTATTATACCTGCAGTAACAGCACCGGGTGAGATCGTTGTTAATGGTATGTCTATGGCAAGAAGAGATTCTCCCTATGCCAATTCCGGACTTGTGGTAGAAGTAAAAGAAGACAATTGGAAGAACGAAAACAATATCGATTCTCCATTCGGTGCTTTAATTCTACAACAAAAGTTAGAACAGCATGCATATAAGCTTGCCGGAAATTCTTTATCTGCTCCTGCGCAAAAAGCTACGGATTTTGTTGAAGGAAAATTTTCGCAAATCTTACCAAAGTCATCATATATACCCGGACTAACATCGGCAAGGCTCGATGAGGAACTACCGCCGTTCATTGTTATAAGGCTCAAGCAGGCTTTAAAGGATTTCAACAGAAAAATGAGGGGTTATGTTACTGATGAAGCAGTTCTTGTTGCGATAGAAAGCAGAACTAGTTCTCCAGTCCGCGTTCCCAGAGATAGAGAAACTTTTATGCACGCAGATTTACAAGGATTTTTCCCGTGTGGTGAAGGGGCTGGGTATGCAGGAGGAATTGTCTCATCAGCTATTGATGGTGAGAACTGTGCTGATGCTGTAATTAATTACTTGAAATGAAGAGGTGCAAATATGCTATTAGAAGTAGCACTTCTTAGTTTGCTACTTAACTTTCATTTTATTACCCTTTGCATCGTGTGTAACTTCTGCAAGTCCCAGTTTTTCCATTAGGGGTGGAATATACATTCCGAACCTTCCGCGAAGTCCTTTCTTCAATCCATACCAACCTTTAATCGGATTTTTTTCCGAGCGTCCCCAGGCTTCCACCGTTCCTTCTTTTGCAGGTTTCTGTTCGTCCGCACTACCAAGTTCCATCCAGTCACCGTGCTTTTTTAGCACTTCATGAAGATCCACAATACAGCGGTAGTCATAAAGTAAAACAGTTTTTCCAACTGTGCAGACTAAAACTTCTTTACCGTCCTTTACATCAACATGCATTGAATATTCTGATGTTAATGGTGGTGTTTTTAAAACCAACGGTTTTTCTTTTGTTCCGATTTTGTTTTTCATTTTATGTCTTATTTATTAGTCAAAAAATATTATTTGATGAGCCTACTAATGCAAGAAGCTCTTGCTTTGGTGGAAAGTCAAGACCGCTTGATTTCAGTTGTTCCTGAAAAAATTTAAAGGAAGGTAATTCATTAAGCATTTTCTGATCTTCGTCTGACTTGAAAAAAGCAGTATGGATAAATGTTTTGTTGTCCATACTCATACAAGCAGTGTAGTTGATTCCTTTATAATTCAATCTTTTTAAGTCAGCCATAACATTTATTATGTTAGTCTGATTTTGTTCTGCAAATTCATCTTTAGTAGTATAGGTTACTTTTACTATTTTCATTTTGTTTGATTCTTATATATTTAATTTATTTAGAACTCATTATTTCTTCTGCTTCCTTTTTCAAGTCGATTGCAAATTTTTCAAACGATTGGTCAAAGGAAGGAATCATTTTAGCGAATAATGGAAAGAGTGGTCCTCCAATTTTTTCAACCATTGAAAATGTGGTCGTCCTATTAGCATTTTTTGTCAATGTGTAAACCCGATTACCCATCGCATCGCCCCATACTAACCGTTTTTCGGGTTCAAATTCTTTCACCTTTAAATTGAAAGTTCGTTTTGTATCGAGTGTAGATATTAATTTGATCTTTTCACCCAATGCAATGTATCCCTCGATTGAAGTTATTGTTGAATTCCATCTTGGATAGTCAAGTGCTTTGGTTAATAAGGCCCACACAATTGATGTGTCTGCTTTAATGTCAATACTTACCGAGGTTTGACGGCTAAAAGTCGCTTTTATTGTTGTAGATTTTCCGTTTTGAGCCATTGTTATTGTTGGCATAATTTATTATTGCTGTCACGTTTGTGATTAAAACATTTTTTTATTCTCTTTTGACGATTGGGCGGAGCAAAACGATAGGATTAATCAGAATTTTTTTCTAAATATTTTTCCATCACTTTTCTATTATGCTCTAAATGATGTAGTTGCAGTTCGGATGCATTTGATTTAAAAGGATCGATATCTCTTAAAATTTGCATTCTTAAATCAAATAAATATTCTTTATTTCCTTTTTCTGCCTCCTTTACTAAATCAATTTTCATTAACTCTTCCTGAGTATTTTGTTTAGGATTAAAAATGCCATTCAATTCTGAACATTGATGACAAACTCCTTCTTTACTTATTAAAGCACATTTTCCCTCAAAAATGTTTATCATTTTCGATCTTCCGGTGTGAAGATAATATTTCACCATTGCCTCTGTCGTATTTAAAATAATGGCTATTTCACTTACCTTAAATTCATAAACCTCTTTTAACAATACACAGAGCTGTTGTTCCAAAGGCAAAGACTTTGAAATGCAAGTAAAGCAGAAAGCAATATGCTCTTTAGCCTCATATTGTCCATTTGGAGAATTCATCCTAATATGCATCGCCTCCTGAAAGAACTCTTTATTGGACAAAGCAGCTTCCTTTGTTATATCAGTTACATTCTCTACCCATCGTCTCTGGGCTCTTAAATTATCCTTTGCCAGGTTAGATGCAATGGTAAACAACCACGTCTTTAAAGTAGATTCTCCTCTGAAAGTGTGCAGTTTATCAAGAGCTTTAATATAAGTGTCTTGCACAATATCTTCAGCGTCATCAACACTGGCCGTTATTCTTAAAATATAGGATTTCAGTTGCCCTGTAATTCCTTCAAATTCCTGGTTGAAAAATTCTGATGTCATAGCTTTATTTACTTTTGTCGAAATTTGTATGCTCGTAATAGCATTATTACTAACATTTTTAATTATACAATACCTTTTCCCGATGCTATCGGAATTATGTTTTCATTTGTTCTTCTCGGTTAAAATTTACTACTTGATATTTACAAAGTCAAAAGACAATGACAAGGAAAGTTTTATGCATATTGAAGTAAACGGATTATTTCCATTTGGTGAAGGGGCCGGTTATGCGGGAGGAATTGTATCTTCAGCTATTGATGGTGAAAATTGTGCAAATGCAGTAAGCAAGTTTATAAAGTAATTTTAACTGTACCTGCGTTTAATAATCCAATCAACTTTTGCCTTTACCAAATAACACTAATTATTTTTTTGTTAAATTAGAATGAAATTCCTGATATAGTTGTTACTACTTTAATCCAATCAACCAAACAAACCTGAGGAAATCCTTAATGAGTGAAGAGAAATTACAATCCAACAGGATAGTTGAAAAATTTTTAGGACTAATAGAGAAAGTGGGGAACAAACTTCCGCATCCCACAACATTGTTTGCATTGTTCGCAATCGGTGTAGTCATTCTTTCGTGGGTAGTTAGCTTATTTGATTTTTCAGTAATTCATCCGGGAACCGGTGCTGAGATAAGACCGGTTAGTCTGCTATCCATCGATGGTCTTCACAGGATAATCTTAAATCTCGTTACAAATTTTACTTCGTTTGCTCCTCTGGGAACTGTACTTGTTTCATTACTGGGTATTGCCGTCGCAGAGCACAGCGGTTTGATAGGAACTGCTTTAAGACTTCTCGTATTAAAAGCTCCCAAAAAACTTCTAACATTCGTAATTGTATTTTCTGGAATTTTATCAAATACTGCCAGCGAAATTGGCTACGTGCTTCTGGTTCCTTTAGCCGCAATTATTTTTCTTGCTGTTGGAAGACATCCTATAGCGGGACTTGCGGCTGCGTTCGCAGGAGTATCAGGTGGTTATAGCGCAAATTTATTGTTAGGTACACTCGATCCATTACTTGCAGGACTCTCTCAAGAAGCTGCAAGGATTATTGATCCTTCATATGAAATAAATGCTGCTGCTAATTACTACTTCATGGTTGTATCAACATTTTTTATTGCTGCTGCAGGAACGTGGGTAACAGAAAAAATTGTCATTCCTCGTTTAGGTTCTTACAAGGGCTCGGTTGAAGCTGAAGAAATTAAGTCATTAAGCAGTGATGAAAAACGAGGCTTGTTGTATGCGGGATTAGCAACACTAATATTTGCAGGGATTGTTGTCTGGGGTTTGATTCCTGAACAAGGATTTTTAAGAGATCCCAAAACATTCAGCATACTTAAATCGCCATTCCTGAGTGGAATAGTTTCATTCATTTTCTTTGGCGGTGTGATTGCCGGTCTTGCATATGGAATCGGAGCAAAAACCATTAAGAATGATAGCGATGCAATTAAAGGAATGAACAAGTCAATGGAGACACTCGGTTCATATATTGTTCTTGTATTCTTTGCAGCTCAGTTTGTTGCTTTCTTTAACTGGACAAACCTCGGAATGATTGTAGCTGTTGAAGGAGCAGTTCTTCTAAAGTCATCCGGTCTGGGACCTATCCCTCTGTTAATTGCCTTCATAATGATTTCAGCTATAATAAATTTGTTTATGGGTAGCGCATCAGCAAAATGGGCAGTGATGGCACCGGTTTTTATTCCGATGTTTATGCTATTGGGATATTCACCTGAACTGGTTCAGGCTGCTTACAGAGTAGGTGATAGCACAACGAATATTATTGCACCAATGATGTCATACTTTGCACTCGTCATTGCTTTCATTAATAAATATGATAAGGAAGCTGGAATAGGAACACTAATTGCAACAATGATTCCATACACAATAACCTTTTTTATCATCTGGACGATACTTTTTGTAGTCTGGTTTTTATTGGGAATCCCCGTCGGTCCGGGTGCACCGATGTTTATCGGAAACTAAGCTGGATAAGTTACTGATTGATTTAAAATCAAAAAGTAATATTCAAATTGTAATTTTTATTTCTTAATCAGATCCAATTCATCAAGTATCTGATAAACTATATCTATCCGTGCTCTGGCAAAATCTTTGTTTTCAGAGTCGGTAGTTTGAATGCAGTTGGCGAAAAAATAAACATTGTCTTTAGTATCCACATATCCAACATACCAGCCAATATTTAAATTATCCTGAAAACCCCAACCGGTTTTTGCTCGAACAACATAATCTAAAGTATCTTTTACAATCATAATGTTTCTAACTATATCCACAGATCTTTTAGAGAAGGTGAGTTTGTTGTTGTAGAGTCTTTTTAGAAAATCAATTTGTTGTTCAGGTGTGATGCGAAGTCCGCCTGTTAACCAGAATTTATCTATTCCACCTGAAGTATCCGCGTTGCCGTAATTTGCTTTCCTGAGCCAGTAATCCATTTTTTTTCTACCGACACGTCTTGCAAGTTCCTGGTAATACCAAACTGTTGAATTTTTGAATGCTGATTTTAAATCCTGGTCTTGATTCCAATTTGGAATACGACGTTTTACGCTATCCCACGGTATAATAAAATTTTCATCCTCAATCACTCCCGATTCTAATCCGATGAGTGAATTACAAATTTTAAATGTTGAAGCTGGAGTGAAATTTTGTTTGAATTGTGATTGGTTGTAAAAAATATATTTGTCGTTACTCAGGTCATACAGAACAAAGGAACCTTCTACTTTGTAATTGTCGTAGAATTTTTTGAAGTCTTCTCCGATATCAGTTGCCTGTGCATTAATTAAGGCTGGCAACAATACTACTAAAAGAAGAATGAAATCATTTTTAAAAATCAGTCTCAATTCAATATTTTTCTTTTCGACTAATCGAGTTCAATAGATTAAAATATTCCCGCATTCGTGGGAATATCTAATTATTATTTGAGGAGCAGCATCTTCTTACTCTCAACATAATTTCCCGAAACAAGTTTGTAAACATACATTCCGCTCGGCAGATTCTTTCCATCAAAAGTCAATTGGTAATTTCCACCTTTCTGAAAATCATTAACAAGTTCCGCAACCTCTTCTCCAATTGAGTTATATACTTTTAAAGAAACAAAACCATCATTGCCAAGCTGATATTTTATATTTGTAACCGGATTAAACGGATTGGGATAATTCTGTTCAAGTTGTATTGTTGAAATTGTTACTCCATTTACTTCGATTACATTCGAGTAATTGTATGTTCCTAAATAATCCATTTGTTTAAGACGGTAATAAATTTTACCATCGATACTCTCATCAGTAAAACTGTAATATTGATTTGTTGTTGAATTTCCTTTCCCCTGAACAAAACCTATTGTTACGAATAGATTGTTATCCATACTTCGCTGAATTTCAAAACCCCGGTTGTTAAGCTCGGTAGCAGTTACCCATTCGAGAATTACTTTTCCATTTACAATGTTGTGAGTGAAACTAATCAACTCTACTGGAACAATAGGATTAATGGTTGCTGTATAAATATCCATATCAAAACCGCCAGCACGTTCGTCAGTCCAGACAGGAACAATGTTGCCTCCGTAAAAATCAACATGAATATAATCGCCAAACCTGACATCGTTGTTTGGAATACTTGTTGGAGAAGGCTGAGTACTTACAAGCTCATTTGTAAATGTTGCACCACCGTCAGTTGATCTTGCTATATAAGCTTCGATAATATTATTGTTGGGAGTATTTCGAGTATCATAAAATAAAATAACTATCTCGCCTAATTCGCTGATTGCAATTGTTGGCCAGTATTGATCCTTGCCATTCCCGATCGGATCGTTATTAATCCTTTGAGCCGATGACCACGAATCACCGCCATTGGAGGAAATGCTGAGAAATACATCATCATCACCATTTCTTAAATCATTCCAGACTACATAGATGAAATTATGAAACGGACTTCCGCTTAGATCAACAGCCATATGAGGGAACCAAGAATTAGGTGAGTTGCTGACAATTTTATCAGTTCCAAATGTCAGACCACCGTCAGTGGATTTATCAAAAAGAATTTGTCCTCCGCTATTATAATTGCGCCAAACTATAAACAAATCCCCATCTGAAGAAACCGCCGGGAAAGAACCCTGAACACCATTTTCATCACTTACTGTAGCCGGCGAGTTCCACGTAACTCCTTCATCGGTTGATCTGATAAGAAGGATTGATGTATTTGCGGCGAATCTTGTCCAGCTGCAATAGAGTGAATTAACATACGGGCTTGTTGGACTTAAATCTGAAATGCCCCATTCTTTATCTTCAAACCAGGGCCCGGTTGCCATTTCGTAAACCTGGTTAAATGTTTCACCCTGATCAATAGATTTAAAGAGCCATAATTCACCGTCGCCCGTAGTTTCGTTTAGTGATACTGTATAAATATAAAAGTTGCCGGAGGTATCGACTACAACAACAGGATCACTGCTGAGTGGAGCATCGGGAATAATTTGAGGTGTAAGCTCACTGACAGACCAGGTATTTCCACCATCAGTCGAAAAGCTGTATCCGATTCTGCGGAGAGCAGGAGAAACGCCTGTTCTGAAATCGCGCCACGCAGCGACTACACGGTTCGGATTTTTTCTGCTGATTTGTACTGAAGGCTCATTCTGCGGCAGCGGATCGTTTGAAATATTAATATTATCGAATGTGGAAAAAACAGTAGGTGTAAAATCAAAAGTCATCGGTGCAAATGAATGTGGAAACCTGCTAAGCCAGTATTCGGTATTTAATTCATGTGGTTGATCAAATATGCTTAGTTCCCTTTGAGCAACACCGGAGGTAGACAAAAAAGAAACAAGTAAAGGGATGAGAAGTAAAGCTTTTTTCATCAGGAGAGTCCTTTCAGAATAATTCGAAGAAAAACAAATTCTATAGCCTAAAATTCGTAAACTATTTGATTAATAACTACACATAAAAAAAGGCGATCTATAGATCGCCCTTTTTTAAAGTATTAGTGAATGTTACTTTAACAAAATCATTTTCTTCGTTTCAATAAAAGAACCAGCTTGTAATTTATAAAAATATATTCCGCTTGGTAATCCCTCTGCATACCAAGTCAACTCATAAGTGCCTGCAGGTTTTTCTTCATTAACCAATAAGGCTACAAGTTCGCCGATAGAGTTGAATACTTGCAGTGTAACTTGAGATTTTATAGGTACGCCGAAAGCAATTATGGTTGTCGGGTTAAATGGATTGGGGTAGTTTTGTGAAAGGGAATATGTTGATGGGGCAAGATCAACTTCAACTTCTATTTCACTGGAATAAGTAAACGTCCCATCAAAATCAATTTGTTTTAGTCTGTATGAAATTGAATTAGAAGTGAGATTGCTTATATCATCAACAAATAAATAAGTTTGTGGTTCTGTCGTTGTTCCGACTCCTCTTTTAAATTCTCTTAATGTCCATTCGGAATTATCCAGCTTTCTTTGAACTTCAAATCCTTGGTTATTTGTTTCGGTAGCTGTATTCCAGGATAGTGTAACTGAGCTGCCATTTGTTACAGCGTTGAATGAGATTAATTCCACGGGAACAATTAACTGGTATCGAAGGATTGTATTGCTTGACCCGCATGCCATCAAGGAATTTCCAGCCGGATTAAGGGCCATGCTAATAATTGCACCTCCGATGGGTGTTGGAGACCAATCAAGAGTCCAACTCTGACCTCCATCATCAGTTCTGTAAATGGAGCTGCCGGTTGCCCAGCCAGTAGTTGAATTCAACATTACAAGCACATCTAGATCCTCATTTGCAATAGTGCTGATAACACTCCAGGTTGCACCTCCATTGGACGTCCTCAGCACCAGGCCATCATCTGCAACTGCCATACCATTAGATGAGTCAAAGAAATAAATATCATTAATAATTGGAGTGATAGTGGGATCCTGCACGGTCCACGTTGCTCCTCCATCAGTTGTATGCCTTATGAAGGCATTTTCCCCAGCGTATCCCCCGCAAGCCCATCCTTCCAATGCATTGATGAAATGAACATCCGCAATATAAATTCCAATGTTCATGTATTGTGCTACCCATGTAACACCTCCGTCCGTAGTGTGTCTTATATTTCCCGATCCACCGAAAGCCCATCCTAAATTCGCTGTTACCCAAGTAAACCCATCTATGTAACCAGCGGGTAATGTACTTGTAGCCCAGTTAACACCTCCGTCAGTAGTTCTATAAAGAATAGCAGGAGCAGTAAGGGGGCTTCCCTGAATCATAATCCAGGCGGTATTCGAATCAAGAACAAAAACCCAATTACCACCAGGCGTATCCTCATCTTCAAACCAGTTGCTTCCGCCGTCATCAGTACGCAGAGCTAAACCTGTTGGTTCCGAGAATTTGGAAACGATCCAGGCACTATTATTGTCAATCCAATCTACAGACTGCAAATAGTAGGATTGAAACTGGTAATCCCAGTTAGCCCCAAAATCAGAACTACGCAATATACGGGCTATCTCTGCCCCAATCCATATTGAAGAACCGACGTAACTAATGTTGTAAGAGAAAGTTGGAGAATTATTTGTAGTCCATGTTGTTCCACCGTCTGTAGTTATTTTCACTATCTTTTGACCTGTACTGCCATTATCTCTACACATTAAAGCCACATGCTGAGCATCCTGAACATCGATACGATTTAAATCACAATCAGTTGTAGTCTGGATAGTCCATGTTGTTCCACCGTCTGTTGTATGAATAACTGCACCGTCTTGATTATTTCTATCGGTGGTAGCCCAGCCTATATCAGCGGATGCAAAGTCAATGTCGTTGCATGACTTTCCAGTTCCCGTAAAGGAGGGAAGTACCTGGTTCACCCAGGATGCACCGCCATCCGTTGTTTTTTGCACGAATGGCAGACCATCAGCCTTTCCGCAAATCCAACCGGTTTGAGCATCAATAAAAAAGACTGCTTGAATTGTAGGGCTACTGGCGGAACCAAAACTTTGGTTCACCCATGTCTGTCCGCCATTTGTCGTACGAAGAACAAGGTAGGTACTACCATCCGACCACCCACCAACAGCCCATCCGTTAAGATGGTCGATGAATTGTACATCAAAGAGTCTTCTGGTTGTTCCACTCGGTTGATTAACCCATGTTTGCCCACCATCCGATGTTGCGTATATCATGCCACTGGTGAACACTGCCCAAACTGAATCTGGCGTTAACATGTAAATTGCATTCGGGGCACCCTCTGGTATTGGAGTTACTATCTCCCAGTTTTCGCCGCCATTCGAAGTGGTGAGTACAAGACCGTCTCCCACAGCCATACCATGAAGGCCATCTTCGTAAATTCTAAGCCCGTTTTTGAAATCGGCAGAAGGCGTTTCTGTAATCACCTCCCACGACTGCCCATAAGAATAAACTCCAAAACAAATTATAAACACAACCCAGAATATTATCGGCAGTGTAACCCTTTGCAGAAGTTTTTGAAAAAGTTTTACAGTTTCCATAGAATTCTCCTCTAATGTTATTGATTATTTATTTCGCTAATGAAATAATGCTACTTCTAAGCGATTAATATTTAACTTATTTTTGTATTACTCAAAGTCCTCTGGTGAAATTGATATTGCCCAATAACTTTCAAATACTTTTTTCATTGCCGCGGCAAAGCTTGGGTGATCAATAATCATAGACGTAATACTCGGTTTAAGAGAAACTCTATCATTTAATGCAAACATTGCAATATTTTCATCACTAATAACCAGCTTCATCGGAAGCTCTTTAATAATTCTTGACTCCTCACCAATTTTCTGATATTCATTAACTATTATTAATAGATTTTTCTTTTCCTCAGTAGTCGCGTCATTGCCATATTCATAGATACTTTTACAATTAACATTATTATTAATAAGCTTGGCTTCAGCAGGAACATCATCAAGTATGTTTGAAGACGTATATGGGGGTTTGGTAAAATAAAGCAATTCTCTTTTCGTATTTTTCAATATATTTAACAATCTTTCTCGAACTTGTCGAACATCAGTCAAAACTTCTATGTAGTCTAATGGAGAATTTATTTTCTCTTTTCGATTATGTAATTGCATGAGTTCATGACGGAATTTCTCAGCCAACGTCTTTTTTTTATCCAAATCTACTTCATAAACAGAGAGCAAATTCTGAATTGCTATATCGGGATTTATACTGCTGAATGTTTTAATCCCGTTTTTAAAACTTTCATTACATACTTTTCTCTTTACAAGGTTTTGCAAAATTTCATAAGATTTGGTTCTGCTGACAGAAGTGATTTTTGCAATTTCAGGTGCTGTAAGTTCATTATTAGAAAGAAGGGCTAGATATATTTCAGCCTCCCTTCCTGATAAACCAAGCTCTTGAAGCTTTGTGATTTGTTCTTTCAATAATGTCTCCTAATTATTTGTGCCCTTGCTACAGGGGCAGTATCCCTACTATGGGGACACACAAACCTAATCAGAAAATTTGTCAATGTCAATAAGGGATATTACAGGAGGAAAAAGAATGCGGTTTTGGATAAAGAATAACTAAATTTTTAGGTAAGCTTGCAATTTCTAAAGGTAAGTAACAGGTGGCGAAGCCTTTTAGAGCTGACTGGGGAATACTTTTGGCCTTCGACAATTTATGAAATTTTAAAAATTTATCACCTTCCTGAACTAATTTTTAGATTATTATTCGTCTTAATATTTGGCAATCTTGATCAATAAAGAAGGATTAAAATTATTTAAAAATTTCATCTCACGGAATTAAACGAAGAGGTTGGTAGGTTTAAAGATCTTACAATTCAAGTAACATCTTTTATAAGGACACTATTTATTTGTTAGAAATAATAAAAATTTGGCAAGCGAAAAAATTAAAGGCGATCCGAAGATCGCCTTTAATCTGGTTGTTCACAAAGAAATTATTTCATATACAGCATTTTGATAACATTCGAAAATGTTTTATCTGAAGAAAGGGAATTTGCATTCATTTTAACAAAATAAACTCCTGAAGCAAATCCTTCCGCACTCCAGGTTTTTTGATAAGTTCCTTTTGCCTGGAAACCTGTTGTAATTGAATCAATCTCTTTTCCAATAGAATCATAAATTCTGATTGTAACTTCACTATCTTCCGGAAGATTATACTTTATGATTGTTGCAGGATTAAAAGGGTTCGGATAATTCTGCTCAAGTGAATAGTCATTTGGTTTGATCGCAACTTCACCGGACGTCACAGTTGGGGTGAAGCGATATATATTCCCGTTAAATGAAGTCCAGTATAATTCCTGATTTTGGTCAACTCCAAAAGATGTAAGTGAGCCTGCTGAAGTCAATAATAATTGATTGGTTGGAGGAGTAATTCCATTATAGGATAGTGCCCATATTTTGTTAGAACAATAATCACCATAAATATATTTACCTTCAAGTTGAGGAACGCCAGC
The DNA here is from genome assembly GCA_963698525.1 of uncultured Ignavibacteriaceae bacterium. Taxonomy (GTDB): domain Bacteria; phylum Bacteroidota; class Ignavibacteria; order Ignavibacteriales; family Ignavibacteriaceae; genus IGN2. Next base: position 72,634 of record CAVORE010000011.1, read on the forward strand.
TCCGCGATAAATATATCCGCCGGTTATCGAACATTCACTACCTGAATTTGAACTGTACTCCCAGATCGGGTAAATATATTCCGGGTAATTGCAGCCGGATAAATCATAACTATGATTTCCTTCATAGCAGCGCCAGCCGTAATTTTTTCCATTTTCAATTAAATCAATTTCCTCCCAGCTCCCTTGACCAACATCTCCAGCTAAGAGAAAACCAGTAACCGGATCAAAACTACATCGCCAGGGATTTCTCATTCCCCAGGCATAAATTTCTTTTTTAACTTGTGAGTTAGTGCTATCAATAAACGGATTTGTGGGTGGAATTGCGTATGGTATTCCACCATCAACATCAATGCGAAGTATTTTACCCAGAAGAGTATTAATTCTTTGTCCATTATTCTGAGGATCACCGCCTGAGCCACCGTCTCCCGTTGCGATGTAAAGATATCCATCATTTGGTCCGAACCCGATCCATCCGCCATTATGATTTGTATACGGCTGAGTGAATGTAAGCAACTGAAACTCGCTGTTTTTGTCTGCAGAATCCGGATTGGAAGTAACCTGGAATCTTGAAATAACTGTACTTGTTGCATTAGTATAGTTCACGTAAAAGTATCCGTTGTTTTCATAATCCGGATGAAATGCCAGTCCTAACAGACCTTTCTCACCACCCGAAGAAACACGGTCAGTTATGTTTAGGTACACTTTTGCCTGGAGCGCATTTGAATTATTTGGAAATACCTTAATTCTTCCAGCTTGTTCAACCACAAATATTCTGTCCGTGCTATCGCCGGCGTGTGTTATGAATAAAGCACTGGAGAATGTTAGGTTAGGAAATGCGTTCTGTGATGTAAACTGAGCATTCATGCTCGATCCCATCGTTAACAAAATGATTATTGAAAATATGAGCTTCCTTATCATGATTTTTTCCTTTTTTTAGTTATAGCCTTGGTTTTTATTTTCTTTTCAGTTCCTTTGTTCAATTCCTTTTGGAATTTTACAAAGTCATACCCGGTTGCCTCAGCTTTATTTATAAGCTCAATATATTTTTCAAAATTATCTTTAGAAAGCGTTAACAGCTTTTTCTCAAATTCTGTTTTTTTAAGTTTTTTCTTATCAGCCTGCTCATCATTAATCGAAGAGGGAATAGCTGTAAGGTGAAACAACAAAATCCATCTTAAGTACTCCTCGAATCGCTCCTTATTAAAATAAGTAATACCTTCAAACTCATTTACGCGCAGAAATTTATGAACAATATTTTCAGCAAGCAAGGATTTAATTGAGGAAGAAAATTCTGTTTCTTCCGATTTTTTGTTCTCTGTTTTGGCAGGATTTTTTTTCTTTTCAAATAAAAATGAAATTAATAAAATTTTTATAAGTTCAATCCTTTGGTGAAGGCTTGTTCCATTGGCTTGTTTCTGCAGGATATGTGTTATTGGTTTTGAAAGCAGAAGCTCATCAAACAAAATGTGAATTTTCTCATTGTCAGATTTTTTGACGAACAATTGTTTGAGTAAAATTAAATTAATAAATGTTAAGTAATCCCTGTTAGTTTCAACGTTGCTTTTTACAGGCAGAATTTCATCACATCCTTTCATCCACTTAGTTACACTTTTACGACCGTTATGTGTAATCCAGAACTGGAAGAATTTTCGGCTTGCAGCAAGATCATCGTGAAATTTCTTTTCAAATTTATCACTTGAGGTTTTACCGTTCAGAAAATTATTGAATTCGATTACAAGGGAATTGAGTTCGGTATCTAATTTACCGGGCAAAGCAATTTCTTCTACTTTCGTTTTCTTATCAGGTTTATGGATTAGATAAGTTCTTATTTTTTCCATATTGTCATAAGAGAAGAAATTTTCATACCGGCTATGAAGTGGGAGAAGTTCTATTTCCTTTAATGCCTCATCAATTGAAGAAACTCCTTTTCCATTCAACAAGTAATAAAGTTTTTCATACCGGCCTTCTTTATCGTAAACTTCTTTAAAGTGAAGACATACTCTGTACTGGTATCCAAACAACTGAATATGAAATCCCTGTTCAGCAATTTCTTTTCCTGAAATAAGATATTGAAGCTGCGTTCTATGATCTGTGTAAATGTAGTAATACTCACGGTACGGCTTGATATTGATTAGCTCAGTAAGGTGAAACGGTCTTTTCATTCCACCGCTGCCTGATATCATTTTTGGATTTGAAAACGAAATACTTCCATCAGTTTCATTATAGGAATTGTTGTAAAGCACTAAAGCAGTTTCGTTACCCGCCCGGTTACTAAAGGCATAAACATTCTGGTTCAAATCCCCGTTCTTATCTATAAAATTATAAAGCTCAAAGTTATCAACCTGGCTGAAGAGGTAACGCATTTTCATTAATGGAAATAATTCTTTGTTATGTCGCCAGACTAAATGTTCATCAGGTGTTTCATTGTAGTAAGCCTGTTTATATTCCATTCCATATTTTTCTGAAAATCCTTCAATCTGTCCGTGCCCGAACATTGGTAAGCCCGGCATAGTTAACATCATCACTGCAACACCAAAATACTTATCACCTTTTCCAAACTGATTTATCGCAGTTTCTTCATCAGGATTGCTCATGAAGTTAACATAGCGTTTCAGAATTTCAGGATTGAATTCAAGCGTGTTTGTAATAAGCTGACGGTATTTTTCATTTTCTTCTTTCATCATCATATGCATAAAAGCGCTGTTGTAAACTCTGTGCATTCCAAGTGTGCGGACAAAGTAACTTTCCATCAGCCAGAAAGCTTCGGCAAGTAAAAGAACATTCGGCATTTCTGAATTAATTCTGTCAACAACTTCTCGCCAGAATTCATTCGGCATAATTTTGTTGAATTGTTCAAGTGTCATTGAATAGTCTGTACGCGAAGGAATTGCTCCACCCGATCCGGGATTTGGAAACCATAATCTCTGGTAATGTTTTTTTGCCAACGTCATCGCTGCATCGAAACGAATGATAGGAGTTTTACGAGCAACGTGCATAATTGTTTGAATAAGTGATTCGCGAACTTCGGGATTTAACAGATTTAGCTGAGCAGTATCATTCCACGGCATATTTGTTCCGTCGTTGCCATGGTAAATGTATTTTGTTGATCCTGTGTATCTGTCCTTTCTCTGAAAAACCACTGCGGCATCTTTCCGGCTGTAATACTGATCTTCAATTCTTACTTCAACTCTGTCATCTTCCGATAGGTTTTGTCCGGTGAAAGTATAATTTGGATATGGAGGTTCATTTCTCTGCAAATAGTAATCCGGTTTTTCAATTACCCATTTCGAATAAACTCCTGTGTGATTTGGAACCATATCGCTCGCCATTCTTATTCCACGAGCCCATGCACGGTCTTTTAGATTTTGAAATGCTTTTTCGCCGCCGAGTTCATTTGCAATTACGTAATCATATAATGAATAAGCTGATGATACGGCAGAAATATTTCCCGTGAGATGTTTTATTTTTTGTGATGCCGTACTTCTTTCCCAAATGCCTATGAGCCAGAGTGCATTGAAGTTCCATCTTGCAAGCTGGTTGAGTTCTTCATCCGGGATTTGATCCAATCGTTTAATTTCTCTCTGGTATTTTACTGAAAGTTGATGAAGCCAGACGTAAACATTTTTGGCAATCATCACCACTTCTGGAATCCACTGCACGTCTTCAGTAAACTTTTCATACTCAAGATAAAAACGCTTTTCATCTTCAGAAAGTTTTTTCTCGGCTGCCAGTTTTTCTTTTATTAATCTTATTCTTTCCAGATCTTCATTATAAGTCGGGACGGGAGGAGTTCCTTTTTCACCACCTCCATGCTGAACAAATAATTTATAATCTTCTCTTATCAGATCGACACTGCGAAGAAGTCTGTTCAAAATATCATCACCAAGGTATGCACCGAATTCTGTTCTGATAAACTCAAGCTGCTTTTCAAGATCAAAAGGATTTTCCGAGATTGGTTTTCTTAACAGTTTGAAAAGGGAAAGCCCACCTAAACGAGTTGGAATTTCATTATCGAAAAAGATTTCTGTCTTTTCAATCAGTTGCTTGTAATTTGTTTTGATAACAAGATTATCATCTGCATATAGCTCTCGCATATTGGATGCAGCAGGATTACTGTTCTCCATATGAAGAAGAATTATCTCTTCAAGAATAATTTCAGAATTTGGTTTATCTGAAGTGAGTCCATTTAAATATTCTTCAGCTGTTACGTCTTTATTGTAAACTGAAAGGGGAGGGAATTCCTGAACAAAAGCAAGGAGAGTTTTTTCTAATCCGTTTTCACTTATTTCATTTTTAAGATGATTGCTCGCTTTTGCGAATACACCGGGATTATCATCTTCTTCATATTTCCTAATTAACAGATGAAAAATTTCGTGAAGCAAACCGAGTGCATTTATTTGTCCGGCAGTTACAAACTGGTCAACATTTCCTTCTTCTCTTCTTCCAGAATTAATTTTTTCAGAAAGGATGCGTGCCTGCTGATAATCCGCTATAATTATTTTGCCGGTTATTGAGAAAAGTGATTTCTCAATCTTATATTTTTCTCTTGCTGCTCTTGATATGTGAAAATCAAATTTTATCATTGTATTAAATTAAAAATCTTGTGATGAATATTAAGAATAGGCGAAGATTTGTGTGTAAATATACAAAAATGAAGCTTAAATATTTAGTTTATAATTCCTTAGCTCAAGGTAGAAATTCTTTTTAACTTGATTTTTTCAACATTGAATAAGACCACTTAAAGGACTATATTTTGGTCAAAGAATCGGAAAGGAAATCAACATGAAATTCAGTGAATCAGTAAAACCAATAAGTTACCTTAAAGCTCACGCTTCTGAAGTAATAAGAGATGTAGCAGAGAACCAAAAGACATTATTAATAACACATAATGGTGAGGCGAAAGTTGTTTTGCAGGATGTGAAAATTTACGAGCAAACACAGGAAGCAATTGCTCTGTTGAAAATTCTTGCGCTTAATTCAGGAGATATTAAAAGAAGAAAATTTAAAAATATGGATAGAGCATTTAAGGATGTAAGAAAAAGAATCGAAGATTTCGAAAAGCAAATTGATGAAGTACAAAGTTAATTTTCTGCCGACTGCAGAAGAAGACTTATTTGGAATTTATAAATTTGTCCGTTTGAATGATTCCAGTACAAAGGCGGAAAAACTATTCAAAAAGCTGTATGAGAAATGCGTTGCATTAAAAAATTATCCTGAACGTGGTCATTGCCCGCCAGAACTACAACTAATTGAGATTTACGAATACCTGGAAATTCATTATAAACCCTACAGAATTATATTCCAGGTGATCGGAAGACAGGTATTTGTTCACTGCATACTTGATGGGAGAAGGGATATGCAGAAATTGTTGCAGGAGAGATTATTACGGGGTGTTTAACTTTTTATTCCGTGTAGCGCTGTACTGCCGCCAACCCAGGTTTTGTTTTTGTTGAAATCAACCCCAAGCATCTTTCCTTTGCTTTGTCTTACAAGATTGTTAACCAGTATCGGTTCTTTATCATAAATAAACATCATTCTTATTTCAGCCTTCGCAAACTCATCAGGAGTTTCAATTAGTGGTGCGTACTCGACTTTTTCCTGCAAGATATAATTTTCTGGATCTTTAATATCATCCAGCATTTCTTTTGTTACGTCAATCTTAACTCCGAGTCCCGCAAAAGAAAAGAGTGGCTTCAATACATAATTCTCCAAATCTTCAGGATACGATGTGAGATCACGCAGATAAAAACAATTTGGTACAAATTCACCCTTTAGTACCGGTAGAGAATATTTACTCATTTTGTAAAACCAATTTGGATGAGGAGCCCACACGACATCCAACTCTTCCTGCAAATCAAAATTAAATTTTCTTTCGGTTCTGCTCAGCTCATCAAAAATTACTCTATTGTAAATTCTTTCAATAGGGATTTCGATTCCATTCTTTTTGTAGTATAAAACTTTGCCATGCTTGATAACATCTGAGATACAGACTTCGGTTACTCCAAGTAATTTTTCAGTTGCTGCAAAATCAATTCGGGTTTTTTGTTTCTCAGGTTCTATTTCAAGAAGAATAACATTTGCAGGATCAGCTTCGCCAACAATCACATTACGAAGCATCTCTACATATTTATCTGGAGTAATGCCGTTAAAATATGAAGTGAAGTTTTCAGGAATATCAAAATGGGCTCTGATCTTTTTTTCAAAAAAATACTGATAACTGTACAGAGTAGGAAACCCTTGCAGTTCAATCAGCTTCGGATAAAATTCACCGGTGGAATTATTTTTACAGATTGCAAAATCAAAAACAAAAAATTCGGGATGATCAGTTTCTCCGGGAATATTCAGATGTGCTGGCACAGCATCTTTCATATTCACTTTGAACTTTGGATCAGTTATCTGCCTGCAAAGTTCATCGCAGGCTTTGAATAATTTATTTTTCAGATCATCACTTAAAAAGAGGGGAGTCTCTGAAACCCGGAAATCAACAGGATACTTTAATGATGTATTGAGATCATCAAGAAAAGCTTTGTACTTCTCTTCTGTGAATTCTGAATTGAATTTCTTTCTTAGTTCTGGAATCATTTGCTGCTCATTACGGCATTCAATTCATCAATTGCGTGATTTAGGAATGAAGGAATAACTGTCTGCCTGGTTTTTTTAATCGTGTCCGATCTCTGAAGAATCTCAATCATCTCATCGTATCTTTTTTCACCGTATTTTTCAACGACCTGTTTCTTCCTTTCATCTTGCTTAAAATGATAAAGCATACTGTCTGCGTCCGCTTCAGGATGAAATTGTGTACCAACAATCTCATCAGAAATCCTTACAGAAGCTAAAGCCGGCTGAGCTTTGTCATCATCATCAACAATTTCGTACGAGAGGATTTTTGCACCAAGTTCATCAATAACCTTTTTATTCGGCTCGATTACCTGGAACTGCCTGATATCTGCAGCATAGAATGGATTCGATAATTCTTTAAAGAGATTATCTGTTGTTCCTTCTTTGGTTAATGTGAAAGGCATTACACCGAATGATTTGGAATGGCGCTGGCTAACTGTACCGAATTTGAAAAATCTTCCCATCATCTGGAAAGAATGACAGATAAAGAATACATACTTCTTTCTCTCAGGATTATTTTGATTGTGATCCCAGATTTTCTGAATTAGATTGAAATAATCTTTTTCCCATTCGGTTCCTTCTCCTTCAAAAGGACTTCCAGGTCCACCGGATGAGATGTAAATATCTTTATCTAAACTTGGAACTTCTTCTTTAAATCTTGTATCAAATACTTCGTACGTAATTTCGAGTCCGTTATTTTTTTGCTGAGCTTCCGAAACGATTTCACCAATGCAGCGCATTCCTTCGTTGCGTTCATTATTGTAAAGATCTATTGTCGCTATTTTAATCACGGCCTACTCCCCCTACCCCTCTTCCTAAGGAAGAGGGGAGTAATAAATTTTAATTCTTTTATTTGACATTGATAGTTCATTCTGTCCTGTAAAATTTTATTAAAAAGATTCTAATCCCTCTCCCTTAGGGAGAGGTGAGGTGAGGGCTTTAGAGTCCAACGTGAGTTTCTTCAATTATGTAATCAACTACAGATTTTGTATCACCACTTTGCTCATAAATTTTTAACTGGCGATCAGCACCCGTACCCATCTCAATAATTTTATGAACGTATTGAATTTCCTCTCTTGAACCTAAACCATCAACCACATCATCAATAAATTCAAGCAATTCGCTGATCAGTTGTTTAAACTCGACTTCTTCCTGTTTACCGAAATCAATCAACTTTCCGCTGATTCCGTAACGTGAAGCACGCCATTTATTTTCAGCGATCAAAGCTCGTCTATAAATTCTGAAACCAAGATTCTGTTTTATCAGCTTGTGCAGTTTGGCAACAACTGCTTGCATTATTGCAGCGAGACAAATAGTTTCATCAACGCGCATTGGTATATCGCAAATTCTAAACTCAAGAGTATTGAAATAAGGATGTGCACGAATGTCCCACCAGATTTTTTTTGCATCATCAATACACTTTGTTTTCACTAAAAGTTTAACATAATTATCATATTCTGAAATGCTTCCAAAATAATCCGGGATTCCAGTTCGCGGAAAACGGTCAAACACTTTGCTTCGGTAGGATTTAAATCCTGTATTCCTGCCAAGCCAGAAAGGTGAATTAGTTGAAAGAGCAAAAATGTGCGGCAGAAAATATCTTGCTGCATTCATTACGTGAAGAGCAGTTTCTCTGTCGTCAACTCCAACGTGAACATGAAGACCAAAAATTAAATTAGCTCGAGCAACCTGCTGATAGTCCGATATAATTTCTTTGTAACGTGGATGTTCAGTAATCTGCTGATCTTTCCAATGTGAAAACGGATGTGTTCCTGCTGCAGCAATTTTTAATTTATTTTTGTTTGCAAGTTTTGCAAGTTCCTGACGTAATTTAGTTACCTGCTGCCTTGCATCTGTAATATCCTTACAAATATCGGTTCCAATCTCAACAACAGATTGATGCATTTCGGCTTTTACTTTTTCAGCGAGCACCATTTTGCCGTCTTCAATGATCTGTTGAATGTGAGATTTCAACTCTCTTGTTTGAGGATCAACAATCTGAAATTCCTCTTCAACACCTAATGTAAATAATCCGGGTTCTGTCATTTATTCTGCTCTTATATATCCTTTTTTTAAAACTTTTTAGAAACCTCCGAGGTTTTCAAAACCTCGGAGGTTTGATTTTTTAACTTTAGCCTAATGGAATGTTAGCCGCAAATGATTTAATAAAATTTCCCCACGTTAAATTGTTCTGTCCCACTTTGTGTGATTTCGCTCTTCTGATTGCCATATTTGCTGCGGCCTCAACTATCCATTCAAAATTTTCTTCACCGACAGAAGTTTTTTCGGCATCGGGTGCCGGGTTACAAAAATCAATTGCATAAGGAATACCATCTCTGACAGCAAGTTCAATCGTATTAAAATCGTATCCCAAAAAGTCGCTAATAGTAGCTATTGATTTATTTAATTTTTCCATCAAAGTTTTATCAATCGGTTCCGGATTTATAACATATCTTAAATGATGAGGCTGTTTTGGATCATAACGCATAATGTGAAAATCTTTTTTGTCGAGTGCATAGCATCTGAAATATTCTGTGAAATTAATTTCTTCCTGAAGCATCATTACAAGCTGACCTGTTTCATTGTACGCTTTGAAGAAATCATCGGGCGATTCAAGACGGTAAACATTTTTCCATCCACCACCTGCAAATGGTTTGAAGTAAGCTGGGAAACCAACATAGCTGAACATCGCATCCCAGTTCAAAGGATAATCAAGATTACGGAATGAATTTGCATTCGTATCATCAGGATGCTGGTTTGATGGAAGCAATACAGTTTTTGGAACTGCAACATCAAGCTTTGTCATCAATGCATTGTTGAAAAACTTTTCATCAGCACTCCACCAGAAAGGATTGTTGATTACAGCAGTTCCATTCAAAGCTGCATTCTTTAAAAAAGCTCTGTAAAAAGGAACATCCTGTGAAATTCTATCAATGATAACATCGTAGCCACTTGATTCGCCTTGAACGACTTTATCAATTTTAACAAACTCAGCGGTTATTCCTTTTTCTTTTTTTGAATTTACTCTTTCAACAAATGCCGGAGGAAAAGTATTTTCCTGACCAAACAATATTCCAATTTTTTTCATATATCTCCTGAACTTTCTGTCTGCTAATTATTTGTTAAATTTAGAAGAGAAGTTGCAATAATAAGAACCGTTTTTCCTCTTATAACTTAGAGGCAAATATATTAAAAAGTGATGGCTTTTCAAGTCGAGAATAAAAGTAGAATGATCATTATTTATTGAGAAATGGCTAATCGTTGTGTGTAATCAGTAGTCTGCTAAATTGATATTCTTTCACGATTGAGCTATTTTTACCCGATGAGTAAACAAGATTCACAAACCAATAAAGTGTCACACGCAAAGCGATCAGAAAGTGATAAGCAGACACCGTTGATGGCTCAATACCTAAGAGTTAAGGAAGCTAATCCGGATACAATTCTGCTTTTCAGAGTTGGTGATTTTTTTGAAACATTTGAAGAAGATGCAAAAACTGCATCAAAAGTGCTTGGAATAACATTAACGAAAAGAGCAAATGGTGCTGCAGGGGAAGTTCCACTAGCAGGATTTCCTCATCACGCAATTGATTCTTATTTACCAAAACTTGTTCGTGCCGGCTACCGTGTTGCCATTTGTGAGCAGATGGAAAATCCAAAGTTTGCCAAAGGAATTGTAAAAAGGGAGGTTGTTGAAGTTGTAACTCCCGGTGCAACTCTTTCCGATAAGCTGCTCGATCATAAAAAAAACAATTACTTGCTTTCAGTTTTTATTTCGGATGAAGTTGCAGGAATTTCTTTTGCAGATGTTTCCACAGGTGAGTTCTTCACATTTGAAGTTCCCGAATCTGATCTTCAGCAGCAGATTGAATCAATAGCTCCTGCAGAAATTCTTATTCAAAAAAAAGAAAAAGATTATCTCACTCCCGTAATAACTAAAATTAATCCGTCAATACGTATCACAAAAATGGATGATTGGATTTTCAATTTTGATTATGCGAATGAACTTCTGTTAAATCAATTCAGCACGGTAACTTTAAAAGGATTTGGGATCGAACAACTTCAAAACGGAATTGTTGCTGGAGGTGCGACTTTAAACTATTTGCAGGAAACTCAAAAAGTTAATCTCACTCATCTCAACAGAATTTCACTCCATAATCCTTCCGAATATATGATCCTCGATTCTTCAACAAGAAGAAATCTTGAAATAAGTTATTCAATGCATAGTGACGGCAGGGAAGGGTCACTAATTTCAATTCTCGATAAAACTATAACAGCAATGGGTGGCAGACTTTTAAAAAAATGGATCTCTGCACCTTTAAGAGATTTGAAAAAGATTCAAAGCAGGTTGGATAGTGTTGAAGAATTGTTGAAGAATAAATCTCAGCGAAAGAAAATTGAAAATGAGTTGAAAGAAGTTGGAGATCTTGAAAGAATTATTTCAAGAATTTGTACAGGAAGAGCAAACCCGAGAGAAGTTGTTGCACTGAAAACTTCACTGAAAAAAATACCTTCGATAAAAGAATTTCTCTCACACTTTAAAACAGAAGCTTTAACAATCGTTTCAAGAGAGCTGAATCCACTTGAGAAATTAGTTGAAAGAGTACAAAGTTCAATAATTGATTCTCCACCTGCTACTCTTTCCGATGGAGGAGTAATCAGAAACGGATTCAGTCCCGAGCTTGATGAGTTGAGAAACATAGCATTCCACGGCAAAGATTGGATTGCGAAACTTCAAAAAACAGAAAGAGAAAGAACAGGAATATCTTCACTGAAAGTCAGCTTCAATAATGTTTTTGGCTATTACATTGATATAAGTAATGCACATAAAGATAAAGTGCCCGAAAATTATATACGCAAACAAACGCTTGTTAATTCTGAAAGATACATTACTCCTGAATTGAAAGAATACGAAGATAAAATCCTCAACGCTGAAGAAAAGATTTACGAACTCGAAGCAGAACTCTTTGATGAGATAAGAAAATTCGTTGCAGCAGATGCTGTTGCAATTCAAAACAATGCCCGACTGATTGCTTTGACTGATTGTTTGATTTCATTTGCTGAATGTGCTGAATCTTATAAGTACACAAAGCCAATCGTTCACAATGGTGATGAACTCGAAATTATTGAAAGCCGTCATCCTGTTGTTGAGCAAATACTTCCTCCCGGAGAAAAGTTTAAACCGAATGATTGTGTGATTGATAATAAAAACGATCAGATAATTTTACTCACCGGTCCGAATATGGCTGGTAAATCAGTTTATCTTCGTCAGGTTGGTTTGATGGTTCTGATGGCACAAATTGGTTCTTTCGTTCCTGCAAAAAGTGCGAAGATTGGATTGGTTGATAGAATTTTCACTCGCGTTGGTGCGAGCGATAACATTACTTCCGGTGAAAGCACATTTTTAGTCGAGATGCAGGAAGCAGCAAATATTTTAAATAATGCTTCTTCAAAAAGTTTAATTCTTCTGGATGAAATCGGAAGAGGAACAAGTACGTTTGATGGAATTTCAATTGCGTGGGCAATTACGGAATATCTTCACGATAATAATGATGTCGCTGCAAAAACTCTTTTCGCAACTCACTACCACGAACTGAATGAAATGTCTGATCTTTTCCCCAAAATAAAAAATTATAAAGTTGAAGTGCGAGAATATGACGACAAAGTTATCTTTCTTCACAAAGTTAATCCCGGAAGAGCAGATCACAGCTACGGAATTCAGGTTGCACAAATGGCAGGACTTCCGGCTTTCGTAACAAATCGTGCAAAAGAAATTCTTCGCAATCTTGAAAGCAAAGAATTAACTCCTTATGAATTGAAGAAAGAAAAATTACGCAAGCTGCAAATTCCTGAGAACCAGATGAGTATATTTGAATATCAGGATGACAAATTGAGAGGAGAGTTGACTGATCTTGAAATAGAAAAACTCACTCCACTGGAAGCATTAAACAAATTAAATGAACTTAAAAAGAAAGTAAAGAAAGAAGGATAGTATTTTAATGTTGTTCAAAACCGGATTGGTATCAGCATTGTTGTTATTATCAGCAATAGTTTTGATTACAGCTTGTAATAATAACTACTCCGATGATCCTGAAATGAAAAAGTATATTGAGGAATTAAATAAAGAGAGAAAAGAAAAAGACTATAGTTTACAGTTTGATCATAACTCACCATTTAACCGGGATAGTACAATTTCATTCAAACCATTAAATTATTACGGACCGAATCCTGATTTTATTTTTAAGTCGAAGCTTTTCAAATATGAGGTCCAGGATACCGTAGCAGTTTTAGGAACGAAAGGTGAAACAAGACCTGCAATCCGGCTTGGTTTTATTGAATTGAAAAAGGAAAAAGTCGTGCACAAGATAAATGTTTATCAAAGTTTCAGCAGAACAGGGGAACCTTATTACAGCGTCTGGTTTACTGATCGGACAACTGGAAAAGAAACTTACGGTGTAGGCAGGTATCTTGATTTTGAATTGAATGATCAGCCCGGGTACGTTTACACAATTGACTTCAACAGAGCATATAATCCCTATTGTGCTTACTCGGCTATGTTCACTTGTCCGATCCCTCGTGAAGAAGATTACCTGGATATGGAAATTGAAGCCGGTGAGAAAAATTTTCATTGAACTTTTCAATTAAAATTCCCGGAAGCCTTTAATATCTTAAATGGTACTTAAAATTGAGTTTATCCTGATAAAGAAATCATCTATTTTCCCACTCCAAAATAATATCAACTAAAATATCCTGATGATTAAAAATTTATTACAACTTCTAATTTTATCAGCCATTCTGCTGACCTCCCCGCTCATTGCACAGTCACAGGAATTACCGGGCACTAAAGTTATTAAAACATACTACCCGAACGGAGAAATTAAAACCGAAGGACAATACTGGTATGATAAACTTGATGGATTTTACAAAGAATATTATCCTAACGGCAAACTCTGGAAGGATTGGAAATTTAGTTACGGTAAAGAACATGGTTTATCAACCTGGTATTTTGAAGATGGTTTAGTAAGCATCGAATGGAATTACAGTGATGGTGTGAAGGAAGGTATCTCACGCTGGTTTTATGAAAGCGGTGAACTCTGGGCTGAACAGAATTATAAAAACGGAGTGCTGGAAGGACTGACTTACACTTATTATAAAACCGGTGAATTGCAGGGCGAATGGAAATATATTGATGGAGTATTGCAGGGAATTTCAAGAACTTTTTATAAAAATGGCGATGTGGAAGTTGAACGTACTTTTGTTGATGGAAAACAGAACGGAAAAATCTTCATCTACCACGAGAATAAAATGGTTGCCGTTGACGCAAATTTTATAAACGACAAAATAGAAGGCACTGTAAAACTTTACGATATGGCTGGCAACTTAAGAGTTAAAGATGAATATATTAATGATGAACTCCTCAACAGGGAAAGATATGATTACCAGGGTAAGTTTGAGTCAAAAGAAGAAATGCTCAAAAATTATTCCGACGGCGGTGCCATGCTGAATGAAACTTTTACCAAAGATGGAGTGAAGCAGGAAGTTGCTAAAACCTATTATGACTCCGGATTTTTAAAAGAAGAAATTCCTTATGAGAACGGAGTTATTAATGGAATTTATGTCACTTATTATGAAAGCGGTATTGTAAAATCTAAAGTGGATTATATAAACGGTGAGCAGAGAGGAATGATAAAGGAATATTATCCGGATGGTCATCTCAAGCTCGAAACTGTTATTAAAGATGGTTTGAAGAATGGACTCGTAGTTAATTATTATGAGGACGGATCTCTTAAATCAATGGGAACTTATGTTGATGATATCCTTGACGGAGATTATAAAGAATATCATAAAAACGGGCTTTTGAAATCGGCGGCTACTTATGTTGATGGTGAAATTGAAGGAAAGAAAAACTCATACTTTGATAATGGTGCTTTTCAAAAAGTTGAGTACTACTACCAGGGTAAATTAGATTCTTATGTCCGGACTTATTATCCTAACGGTAATATTCAAAAAGAAGAATACTATAAAGAAGGAAAACTTATGAGAAGTAAAGATTTTAATGAAGACGGCTACATGGTTTCAACTTATGGATATTGATGAATCGAACAGCGAGTGATCAGAATAATTCTCAGCTCTTTCAAATAAATTTTACTACTGTCGATATTTTTTTAATTTTAGATTAAAGAATCAGGACAAAAATGAACAAAAAATTCACCATCGGATTAATTCAACTCTCGTTTAGTAAAGACACTTCTGAAAATTTGAAGAAAGCAATTAACTGGATTGAAAAAGCTGCAAAATCAGGTGCACAGGTTGTTTGTCTTCCTGAACTTTTCAGATCGCAATACTTTTGCCAGACAGAGGATATCGAAAATTTTAAACTTGCTGAAACAATTCCCGGTCCTTCGACTGATGCTATAAGTGAAGTAGCAAAGCAAAATAAAGTTAGTGTTATCGTACCGTTATTTGAAAAAAGATCATCAGGAGTTTATCACAATAGTTTGGTAGTAATTGATAGTGATGGAAAGATTGTTGGTATTTACCGTAAAATGCACATTCCAGATGATCCCGGATTTTATGAAAAATATTATTTCTCTCCCGGTGATCTCGGTTATAAAAATTTTGATACGTCATTCGGAAAAATCGGAACTCTGATTTGCTGGGATCAGTGGTATCCTGAAGCTGCAAGATTAACTGCACTTCAGGGGGCAGCAGTTTTGTTTTATCCCACTGCAATTGGCTGGCACCCATATGAAAAAGAAAAACACGGAAGAGCACAATACGATTCATGGCTTACTATACAAAGAGGTCACGCTGTTGCAAACGGAATTTATATTGCGGCAGTTAACAGAATTGGATTAGAAAAAATTAGTGAAGATTCTCCCGGAATAGAATTCTGGGGTCAATCATTTGTTTGCGATCCACAAGGAATGATCATTGCTCAGGCTTCTTCCGATAAAGAAGAAATACTACTTGCCGAGATTGATATTGACAGGATTGAATACATTCGTCATAACTGGCCATTCCTGCGTGACAGAAGGATTGATTCTTATGATGGAATTACCAAACGTTTTTTAGATGAATAATTACAAACTGCAACCTGAATGGTCACCTCACGAAGCTACCTGGATTGGCTGGCCTTACAACAAAAGCGACTGGCCCGGAAAGTTCTCGCCCATTCCTTATGTTTATGCTGAAATTGTAAAATACATTTCTCATGCAGAGAAAGTTAGAATATTCGTTCAGTCAAAAGAGCATAGACTCAAAGCGGAAAAAGTTCTAAAAGATTGTGACGTGAGTTTATTGAATGTTGAATTCTTCATAAAGAAAACAGACAGAGGCTGGCTTAGAGATTCAGGACCTATGTTTGTAAAAGAAACTAATGAAATCGTTGCTCTTGATTTTAAATTCAATGCCTGGGCAAAGTATGATGATTACAAACTTGACGATAAAATTCCCTCCTTTATTTCAAACAAATTAAATCTGAAAAAAGTCATTGCTGAACACAAAGGTAAACAAGTAGTTCTTGAAGGTGGCTCGATTGATGTAAATGGAAAAGGCACACTTATCACTACTGAGGAATGCTTGCTTGATGAAAAAATTCAAATACGAAACCCTGGATTTACAAAACAGAATTACTTCGAAGTCTTCACAAAATATTTTGGTGTTTCAAATGTGATTTGGCTGGGAGAGGGAATTATTGGTGATGATACTCACGGACATGTTGATGATGTTTGCCGTTTTGTGAATGAAAACACAGTCGTATTGGTTGAAGAGAAAAATTTTTCAGATGAAAATTACAATTTACTGAATGAGAACAGAGAAAGACTTCAAAATATCAGTTTACAAAATGGATCAAAACTAAATGTGGTGTCTTTGCCTATGCCTTCGCCTCAGATTTTCAAAAGACAAAGACTTCCAGCCAGCTACGCAAACTTTTACATTTCAAACTATGCTGTACTTGTTCCAACTTTCAACGATACTAATGACAGAATTGCACTTGGAATATTATCTGAATTATTTCCTGATAGAAAAGTGATTGGAATACATTCGGTTGATCTTGTTTGGGGATTGGGAACACTTCACTGCCTAACCAAAGAGCAGCCTTCCATTTGAAGCTCACTCTAATTCAAAATTTATTGCGAATTTTAGCCATTTTTTTGGAATTCGTACCAGATGCGTTTAATTTTCATCCATCAATTTTTATTGTTTTTAACAATTCACACAGGAGAATCAGGTATGGTAATAGCAGTTCCTAAGGAAATCCTGCCTGGCGAAAATCGAGTAGCTTGTATCCCCGATGTAGCTTCCAAATTTATTAAATCCGGTTTCCAGGTTCATGTTGAAAAAGATGCTGGACTTAATGCCGGTTACACAAATGAAATGTACGAAAAAGCAGGGGCTAAAATCGTTAATCTTAATGAACTATATTCAGCAGCAGATGTTGTTGTAAAAGTTCAGCGCCCTCTCGATCATCCCACGGCAGGAAAAAATGAACTTGATCTATTAAAAGAAGGTACAATTCTAATTACTTTTCTTTATCCGTTGAACTATCCGGAACTCGCACAAAAATGTGCAGTAAAAAAAATTAATGTTATCTCGATGGATATGATTCCGCGAACAACATTAGCACAAAAAATGGATGCACTTAGTTCACAGGCAAACATTGCGGGCTACAAAAGTGTAGTTATGTGTGCAGATACACTTGGAAAAATATTTCCATTGATGATGACGGCAGCAGGAACAATCTCGCCTGCTAAAGTTGTAATTATGGGTGCAGGTGTCGCGGGACTTCAGGCACTCGGAACGGCAAAACGTTTAGGTGCTGTTGTTGAAGTTTCTGACATTCGTGCAGCAGTTAAAGAAGAAGTGATGAGTCTCGGCGGAAGATTTATTGAAGTGGAAGGTGCAGCAGATATGCAGGATGCCGGCGGTTATGCAAAAGAAGCTTCAGAAGAATTTCTGAAAAAGCAGAAAGAATTAATCTTCAAACATATTACCGAAGCTGATATCGTCATCACAACGGCATTAGTGCCGGGTAAGAAAGCGCCTGTTCTTGTTACAGAAGAAATGGTAAAACATATGAGACCCGGCAGTGTTGTGCTTGATATGGCTGTTGAGTTTGGCGGTAACTGTGAAGTAAGTGAAAAAGGAAAGACAGTTAAAAAGCATGGTGTTACAATAATTGGTGAACCAAATCTTCCAAGTCTTGTCCCGACTCACTCCAGTGAGATGTATTCGAAAAATATTCTTGCTTTAATTCAACACATCGGTAAAGAAGGAAAAGTTGAACTGAAGCTTGAAGATGAAATTGTAAAAGGTTCGTTGATTACACATAATGGTGAAGTTTTTAATCAAAGAATAAAAGATTTACTGAAATAATTTATCTCAAGAAATTTTTAGAATAAAAATAAAAGGAAATTTTAAATGGATATATACGGATTATTAATGCTGGTATACGTTTTTGTGTTAGCCATATTCGTGGGATTTGAATTAATCACAAAAGTACCTCCAACATTGCACACGCCCCTAATGTCCGGATCAAATGCTATTTCCGGAATAACCGTCGTTGGTGCTCTGCTTAGTGCCGGTGCAGGTGAATTAACTATCAGTACTATACTCGGAATCATTGCAATAGTTTTTGCAATGATAAACGTTGTCGGCGGGTTCCTTGTAACTGATAGGATGTTAAAAATGTTCAAGAAAAAATAAGGGGAAAAGCAATGGAAATAGTATCATACCTTGTTTATTTAGTAGCATCAATCTGCTTCATATTCGGAATTAAAAAATTAAGTTCACCCAAAACTGCACGGCAGGGAAATCAGCTTGCCGCAATTGGAATGCTTCTTGCCATTATTGTTACTCTCTTTGACCAAAGAGTTTTAACATTTGAATATATCATTCTCGGTCTAGTTCTTGGCTCATTGATCGGAGCAGTGTTTGCGCTTAAAGTTCAGATGACGGGAATGCCGCAGATGGTCGGGTTGTTGAATGGTTTCGGAGGTGGGGCTTCAGTATTAGTTGGATTTGCTGAGTATGACAGAATTTTTGTCACTCCAACAATTATGTTTGATGTTCCGACTACAATAACTATAATTTTAAGTATTCTTATTGGATCAGTTACATTCACCGGATCATTAATTGCATTTGGAAAACTGCAGGGAATTGTAACCGGAAAGGTTGTGAAGTATCCGTTACAACACCCTATTAATGCACTTTTATTGCTTGCTGTTTTTGCAGCGGGAGTAATCGTTGTAATTAATCCATACGATATTGAAGTTGTACTTGGAATAGTCGGCGTTTCGCTGCTTTTAGGAATTCTTCTGGTATTGCCTATTGGCGGTGCGGATATGCCGGTTGCAATTTCACTTCTTAACTCCTACTCAGGATTGGCAGCTTCGATGACTGGATTTGTGTTGAATAACAATATGCTGATTATTGCAGGTGCGCTCGTTGGTGCTTCAGGAATTATACTTACAATAATTATGTGTAAAGGAATGAACCGTTCGCTGATGAATGTTGTTCTTGGCGGGTGGGCTTCTGCCGGTGCTGAAGGTCCTGCTGCTGATAGTAAAGCACATAAAGGAACTGCTAAGTCAATTGATTCGGAAGAACTCGCAATGCTGCTTGATAGTGTTAGCAGTGTTGTTATCGTTCCCGGTTATGGAATGGCTGTCGGTCAGGCTCAGCACGCTGTAAGAGATTTAATGAACGTTCTTGAAAAGAAAAATATCAATGTAAGATTTGCAATCCATCCGGTTGCAGGTAGAATGCCTGGGCATATGAACGTACTTCTTGCTGAAGCCCAGGTTCCGTACGATAAACTTCTGGCAATGGAAGATATAAATGATGACTTCCCGAATACAGATGTTGTAATAGTAATTGGTGCAAACGACGTTGTTAATCCTGCTGCAAGACACGACCAGAGCAGTCCAATTTACGGAATGCCTATTCTAAATGTTGATTATGCAAAGACTGTTATAATTAACAAGCGCTCACTGAATGTTGGTTATGCCGGAATTGATAACGAGCTTTTCTTCTATCCAAATGCACTTATGTATTTTGGTGATTCTAAAGAAGCAATGAGTAAACTGGTTAGTGAGATTAAAGCGCTATAGTTGATTGACTGACGAAACAAATTCAGCCCCTGGAATTCTTAATTTCAGGGGCATTTTTATTACATATAAATATCACATGACTCTTATTTTCTAATAACCTAAATTGCATAATCAAATAAAACATTCTATGGATTGAATATGAACCTCGATTGGACTGAATACATAAATCGTACATTAAACGTTACGATGCACGAAAATTATGGTGCAATAAAAGATCCTAAATTAGACCAACCGCTTTACGAAATAGTTTTTAAAACAGGAAAACTAGTTAATGCTTACGATGACGGTCTACTACTTGAAACAAAGAGAGAAAGTCAGAGCATCGGAATTTTCATACCATATAATTCAATTAAGTGCGTAGAAATTTTTGATTTTTAATTATGTTAGGTTTGAATAAATACCATCAAATAAAAACTGTTGAAACAGGTTTGTATCCCGATGCTTAATTATAAAAAACTTATAAAAGAAAACCTTTTCAACTATTCAACAAATTTTTCATATAATTTTTTCAAATTTTATAAATAAGCAGGGTAGCAATTTGAAAACCACTTATATCCTTATTAATCTCTTCTTCTTTTTGACTTCATATACATTCGCTCAGGATTTTATTGTCAAAAGCCTGAATGTTTACACAACCGATAATCTCACTTCGCTTCCGGTTCTTGCAGGGCGCGAAAAGCTTGTTATCGAATTTGATGTTCAGGGAGAATTTATTCCGGCAATGAATATCGTCTTCAGGTTTTGTGATCAGGGCTGGACACCTACAAAAAATATTTTCCTTCTTAATTCACAATACAGCACGGCTTACTTTTTAGATTTTGAAGAGCTGCCGATTATGGTTGTTGATGATGCACGTTATCATCACAAAAGTATTTATCCGGATGACAGGGACCAGGTTCAATTTCCTTTCTCCGGTAAATGGAGATTTTATTTGACGGACATACAGGATTCGTCAATTGTCTATGCAACCGGTAAGTTCTTTGTAATTAATGAAGGAATTGAATTAAATGTTGCAGTAAAAAGAGACGAACTTGAGGGGCAAACTTTATGGCCGGTTGAACTTGCCAAGACAATAAATATAACTACCGGTTTTTACTTGCCTGATGAATTTCATCCAGCTTTTGTTGACAGGGTTGAGATTATTGATAACCAGCGAATTTATTATCCAGATGTGATTGACAGAAAAACAAATACTCTTCACAGGTTTTATAAATGGGATGCAAACAGAAGTTTTACTTTCACTGCAAGAGATATTCCGGCCGGGAATGAATTTCGTCAGGTTGATTTACGTGATAATAATTTGTTCAGTACGAAGGATGTAAGAGCACAGCTCGATGGACTTGAGTACTCACGCTTCTTTCTTAATCCTTCAAATAAAGATCTGAACGGTGGAAAAATATTTTCAAACTATCGTGATGAATTTTCTACTTACCTGAATGTTACATTTTCAATCCGTCCACCAGAAGAGAATTTTAAAAATATTTTTCTCATTGGTGCTTTTAACGACTGGAAACTTTCGATGGATTACAAAATGAAAGAAAGCAGCGGAGCTTATTCAATCACCATTCCGCTTAAAAGGGGAATTTATGATTATCAGTATGTCGCCGCCGATCTAGAAAATGGAGAGATTGTTAATGCTGACTGGCTTGTTCTTGAAGGCAATACCTGGTTAAACTCAAAAGAATTTGATGTCTTCCTCTATTATAATGAGCAGGACAAAGGTGGCTATGAAAGAATTATCGGCTATAAAAGAATTTTTAATAAGTGATGAAAAATTAGTTCTTGGTTACTGGTTTTTAGTTAAAGTTTTTTTGTTAACAGTTAAAATGAACAGCATATCAACCAAAAACTATAACAAAGAACTATTTAACTATAGCTAACAACTAATAAACTAAGAACTATAAAAGCATTTCAGAGAGAACGAGAACATGAATAAAATAAAAGTCGGCGTAATAGGCACAGGTCACCTCGGTAAGCTGCATATTAAAATGTTTAAGTCAATAGACAGTTGTGAGCTAATTGGCATTTATGATTCAAATCCGGAACAGCTAAAATCAGTTAGTTCAGAACTCAATGTTCAAGGTGCCGGATCAATTGAAGAATTATTGAAAAAAGTTGATGCCGTTTCAATTGCTGCAACTACCACCGCTCATTATGAGCTTGCAAAAAAATGTTTTGAAAAAGGAATTCACGTCTTCATCGAAAAACCAATAACAGCAACTATCAAAGAAGCAGAAGAACTGGTTGAAATTTCGGAAAAGAAAAATCTTAATCTGCAGGTAGGGCATATCGAGCGGTTCAATCCTGCTTTAGTTTCAATGGAAAAATATATTGACGAACCAAAGTTCATTCAAACAGACCGTCTTGCACAGTTTAATCCTCGCGGAACCGATGTAGCAGTCGTTCTGGATTTGATGATTCACGATATAGATATTATTCTCAGTCTTGTTAAAAGTGATGTTGTTGATGTTCAGGCAAACGGTGTTGCGGTTGTATCGGATCACCTTGATATTGCAAATGCCAGACTTCAATTTGCAAATGGCGCTGTGGCAAATGTAACTGCCAGCAGGATATCTCAAAAGAAACTCAGGAAGATGAGAATTTTTCAAAAGGATAGCTACGTTGCACTGGATTTTGTAACCGGAGTCGCTGAAGCATACCGGCTTCTTCCACCCGATGCACAACTTGATCCCACACTTATTTCATTTGGAGAAATTGGAATTGGTGAAAAAAGAAAAAAACTTGTTTACGAACAGCCTGAACAAAAAGAATTGAACGCTCTTCAATATGAACTTCAGTTATTTGTAGAGTCTGTAATAAACAAAACTAAACCGGTTGTTTCCGGTATTGATGGTCTGAGAGCATTGAAAGTTGCTCAGATAATTATCCAGAAGATTGAGGGGCAGAGAATAGCTTAGTAAACAAAAAATAACAGTAGAACAATAAAACAATAAAACAATAAAACTAAAATGAAAAAAATACTTCTATTATCAATCACGATTTTATTATTAACTTCGAGCTGCAGCGTTTATGAAACAATGGTTAACCTTTCCCGCTTAAAATTTAAACTTGGCGATGTTAACAACTTTACTGTGAGTGGAATTAATATTTCTAATAAAAAATCTCTGCAGGATTTTAACCCTCTGGAAATAATAAACCTGACCCAGGTTATTTCTTCGGGTAAATTGCCTGCATCATTCACTTTAAATGTTGAAGCCAGGAACCCGAATGACGGTTCTGGTGGTTATCCAAGAACGGATGCAACCATAAAAGATTTTCCGTGGCGACTTGAGATTGATGATGTTGAAACAATTACCGGAAATATTGGAACACCGGTTACTGTTCCCGGAACAGGAGAGATTCAAGACATTCCATTAACAATGAACATAGATTTGATAGAATTCTTTGGTAACAAAGGTTATGAAAATTTAATTAATCTTGCGCTTACTCTCGGTGGTCAGCAAGGTTCATCTTCAAAACTTACATTGTTTGCTGAACCAACAGTTACTTCTCCAATAGGAGATATCAAGTATCCAGGTGAAATAAAAATTGTTGAACAATCTTTTACAAATTAAAAATAGATATACCAGATTTCAGAAATCTGGTATATCTTGACACTATATGATAAATAAAAATAAATATGCAATCGGTGTTGATTTAGGCGGTTCGAGTATAAAACTTGGAATAGTTACAAACACCGGCAGAATAATTAAGAAGATTGCCATTCGAACTGAAGCAGAAAAGGGACCGAAGAAAGTAATCGAAAAAATAATTTCCGGTATTAATGAGCTTACTGAAAAATCTAAATATAAAATTACCGGAATTGGTATTGGCTGTCCCGGTGTTGTTACTCCCGGCAAAGGAATAGTTGAGAACCCTCCAAATCTTCCCGGCTGGGATAGAGTAAATATTGGAAAAACAATTTCAGAGGAATTTAAAAAACGTGTCTTTGTTGATAACGATGCAAACGCTGCAGCAATTGGTGAACTTACTTTCGGCAGCGGAAAAAAATATAAATCATTTATCATGATCACTTTGGGTACGGGTGTTGGCGGGGGAATTGTAATAAATAAAAAAATCTATCACGGCGATTTTGGAGCTGCAGGAGAAATCGGACACATATCAATTGATTACAGCGGACCCAAATGTAACTGCGGTTCTTATGGATGTATAGAAGCTTATGCTGGAAATCTTTATCTGAGAGAAAGAGTTAGGAAAGAATTAAAAAAACATCCCAAATCAAAAATGTGGAAGTTGATAGATAATGATTTGAGTAAAGTTTCTCCACGCAACATACAAGAAGCAGCGGAATCTGGTGATGAATTTGCAAAATCAGTAATTGAGGAACTCGGTTTTCATCTTGGTTCAGCATTCACTTCTCTCTGTAACGTACTGGATATAAGTGTTTTTATTATTGGCGGAGGAATAGCCGGTTTTGGTAAGCCGTTGTTTGACTCAATCAAAAGAACAATATCAAAAAGAGTTATGGCCCCAATCAGACCGAGAGTAAGAGTTCTTCCTGCAAAACTTAAAAATGATGCTGGGATAAAAGGTGCTTCTGCGTTGGTTTTTCATCATAATAATCAATTCATAAAATAATTTGTCATTTGTTTGGCAAAGAACAACTATTGATATTTTATTAACGACCAAAAAAGTTCATCAACTAATATCTTGACTTTCTGAACTCCACTTCCTAAGTTTCAACTGAAATTAATTCGGGGTAGATACCTGATGAATATTTTTCTGGCACGATATTTAATTCTCTCTCTCTCTCTCTCTCTCTCTGCGGGAGAAAATCGGAATGATTTTCTTACTAACATTACTTTTATACCACGATGAAAATTGGAAAGCCTTTCTAACCATAACAATATTAGTTTTTACAAGGCCCATTGTTTGTGCCTTTTCAACTAGCTTAAATAAATCAATTTATAATTTATGGCAAAGATATTTTACAGGTTTTACGTAGTTAAGAAAAATGTCATTGCGATCCCGCTTGCGGGAGAAGCAATCTCTAATAAAATTTCTTTCCCTATTTATCTGCCTTTGGCAGAAACATTTTTAATAAGGTTATAAAGAAATGAAAAAATTATTCGTTTGTTTTATGTTATTTGCTGTCAGTAATCTTTCTTTAGCTCAACTTAGTAGAGAAGAAAAACTTGAAAAGCTAAAAACTAGAACGGATATAAAAGTAACTGAAGTTGAAAAGGATATTTTAAAATTAGAATACCCAAACGGCAAAATACTGTACAAAAATATTTCCGATTACCAATCACCGATTACCGATTACCTGGATTACTCCCCAACCTACGACAGCACAATAATAGACCTTACAACTATTGATACAACTCTTTATTACCAGAAATACAGTTTTTGGCAAGAGGTACCTATTCACAATTCGGATTTTGACTGCCTGAGAATTGGCGATGTTAACAACAATGGTAAACCGGAACTTTATGGCGCAAGAAAATTTTTCCAATCTGATTTTGAACCTATTACTGTATATGAATTAAATAATTCAGAAATATTTGAGAATGTATTTCAGCATGATTCTGTTTTTATAGCCCGAAGTATATATGATGTAGATCAGGATGGAAGAGAAGAAGTTCTGTTAACGTTACCACCTCTATTTGGGATAGGCAATCAACAAAGATTTTTCTCTAAAGAAAATGATACTTCTTTGGCAACACAACTAAATTTTATCTTTGCACCCTACTTTTATCATCATCAACTTAATGATCTAACATTAGGCAATTTCGATGGTGATAAAAATACTGATTTAATATTCACACGATTTGGTCAACCGGATATTCATATCTTCGAATACAATCCGATAAATAATAACTTTGATTCTGTTTACCGGTTTGATGTATTTGAACAACCGCCCTGGGGTAATTCAGGATTCTCTATCGGTGATTTTGATATGGATGGTAAAACGGATATGGTTTTTGGGACAGGAAAAGGTGCCGTATATGTTATCGAAAATGAAGACGATGACCAATACACAAATTCCTGGGCTGGAAGTGTAGAAAGTAATCACGCTTATATCCACACCCCATCTAATGATATTGATAAGAACGGGAAACCTGAATTCTGGGTATTAGCTGATGCATACTACAATGGAATAGGTACTACAAGGTTAACAATATTTGAAACTGATGGTAATAATAGTTACCAGGCAGTTGGGAGAGTTGACCTGGTTGGCGTATTTTCATTTTATGCCGGCACTATGCAGGCTGTTGATGTTGATAATGACGGCACTGAAGAAATTGCTATTTGTATTGACGGGAATTTTGTTATTCTTAAGTTTAACGGAAATCAAAACCATCAATCTTATGAGGTTTATTACATAAAACAGAATGAACTTAATACTCCGGAAGAATGGCAGACATATTTTGGTGCAATAATGTCTGATTTAAAAAATGATAATAATCCCGAAATTTTGTTATCTATGATTCATATAATCGAAGCTCAACCAGAAAGGATAGGCAGGTTTGTTACAAAAATATATAAACCGGATAGCACAACAAGTATTAATGATGATGGTGAAATATTACCAATGATTATAATGTTGTATCAGAACTACCCTAATCCTTTCAATCCTCAAACTAACATTAAATTTGAGTTGAACAAACTTGAACAAATATCAATAAAAGTTTACGACGTTTTAGGGAAAGAAATTAAACAACTATTGCAGAAAAATCTTCCATCCGGCGAACATAATATTCAATGGGATGGGAAAGGCAATGAAGGAAATACACTGCCAAGTGGAATATACTTTATTCAAATGATAGCAGGCAGCTATCAAAAAACTATTAAAACTATTTTATTAAAATAAGATCCGGTTAAAAAAGCCGGACATAATTTAAGAGGGCAATTACAATGAAAAAATTATTTTTATTAATTCTTATTCTTGCCTCAAATTTATTTGGACAAGGATGGAACAATATAGTAACTGTAAACGAAATTGAAGAGCCTCATAAGACTGATATATTTACTAATTCTTCAGCTATTCATATCCTTATACAAAATAATGACGGTGAAATTGTTTATTACAATCTTAATTCTGCAGGTGATGTGGATGATGATAAAACCGAAACTCTGGAAACCAGCGGAAGCTTTCCGAATATCGTTGGCTCTAACGATAAGATATACGCGATCTATAAATCATTTGATGATGATGACAATGATGTCATCCGTGCAAAATATTCTACAGATAACGGCGATAGTTGGTTGACTAGTATAGACGATATACAAACAACTCAAGATAAAGATTGTAATGGTGTTGATGCTGTTTATGAAAATTTAGTTGGAGTTCATCTTGTTTGGGCTACACAAGATAACACTAATCCTGTTGCTTATGAAACTTATTACTATCGCCTCAACACATTCGACCAGTGGGTAGATTACAAAAACGTAACAGATGATGGCGCAGCTCAATATGGCGGCAATCCAAATGTAGTTGTTTCTCCAAACCGTGTGCACGTAAGTTTTAACACAGATCCAACAACTACTAACTATGGTTTGGGAGATGTAAAAACGAGAGATAAATATAATGGTAACTGGGAAACTCCGCAGACAGTTGTTTCAGCATCAGGTTCACCAGAAGAACAATCTCTAGATGAAAGGTTACTGGTTAGAGGGGACTATCAATATTTATTTTATAATTGTTCTATCTCTGATAATCTAAATGATTTAAGATTTAGAACGAGAAGAGTTGACAATACAACAGGCTGGTCAAATTTTATAACGATTGAGTCAGGAACATTATGGAAATTTGAAAATGCTTTTGAAATTACAAAGACTACCAATGATTATATACACTTAATAAATAAGAAGTGGATTCAAAATCAAGGGTGGTCATACACATATAAATATTTTGACGGTACAAATTGGTATACAGAAGATGATTTTGATCATCTTTCTGTAGCCCTTAGACAAATAGGCTTAAGTAGTATATCAGATGATTTATTTTGTACCTGGGTTAAATGGGAAACACCAACGAAGTATATGCGTTTTAGACAATATGATGCAATACCGCTTGCCCCAACTGGTTTAACAATTACAGAAGATGCAAATCATCATCCAAGACTAAACTGGAATGTAAGTCCGGAACCAGACAGGTATCAATACAATGTGTATCGCCTTGATGGTTATGTAGGGGGAGGGTGGCAAGTTATCGCACAAATTTGCAGCACCTGCAGCACCACTTATACAGATGAAACGCTTTCATATTGTCACGCTGTTCCACCAGCCACTTGTGTGAATTACAGAAATGTTTCTTATCGGGTGACGGTTGTAGATTATGGACCTGATGCTTATGAATCCAATCCATCGAATGAAGTTTCTGCCCGTTTGGCTGGTGGTGGTGATCCTGAAAAGATTTCTGTTAACCCGGATTCAGAGATTCCCGCTGAATATTCTTTAACTCAAAATTATCCTAATCCTTTCAATCCAACAACAACAATTAACTATTCAATCAAATCAACTGGTTTGGTTTCACTAAATGTATACGATATGCTGGGAACAGAAGTAGCTAACTTAGTAAATGAAAGTCAGGAAGCTGGAAATTATTCTGTTACTTTCAATGCAAACAATTTGCCGAGCGGTATTTATTTCTACACGCTCACCTCGGGAAACTTTATGAATACGAAAAAATTAATTCTATTGAAGTAAAACTTAATTAATCTTCAAAAGCCGGGGTTAAACGCTCCGGCTTTTTATTTTAAGTAAATGTAACCATTTCCCATTTCCATACGTCTATAATAAATAAATTACCCTTAATCATTTCATATTTTTATCTTTCAGATATGAAAATCGCTCTGTCTTTAGTTTCAGCTTTAACCTTCGCCTCAGCCTTCCAGTTTTGTGCTTTTGCACAGCAGGATGATTTGCTTCAAACAATAAATATTGATTCACTTCAGACTCTCATCTCTGATTCACTTCTCACTTCTGTAATAGATTCAGCTTCGGTTCAGAAAAAAAAATCTGATTTAGATACAGTAGTTTATGCAAGCGGATCAGATTCGTTGTTCTTTTTTGTTAAAGAAAAAAGGATGTCAATTTACGGTGAGGCAAAGATCAATTACAGAAAATCTGAGATTAAAAGTGCAAATATTTTTCTTGACTTCACAAAATTTGAGATTGAAGCCGTCGGTGTTCCATCTGATTCGCTTTCAGAGGAATTAATCGGCACACCGGTTTTATCTGAAGATGGTGAAGTGTATGAAGGAAAAAGAATGAGGTATAATTTTAAAACCGGTCAGGGCTCGCTCTCTGCTGCTGATACTGAATTGGAAGGTGCGTTTTATTCCGGAGCAAAAATTAAAAAGGTCACGAAGGAAACTTATTTTATAGAAGACGGTGTTTACACAACTTGCGACGCTGAAGAACCTCATTTTTTCTTTAGTTCACCAAAAATGAAGATGACACAGGGCGAAGAACTTGCCGCTGAATGGATTTGGTTGAACTTTGGCGGTGTTCCTGCACCGATACCGTTGCCTTTTATTGTAGTTCCTCTGCAATCTGGCAGAAGGTCGGGTTTAATTCCGCCGGTGTTTGGTAGCGATGCAAGATATGGAACCTACCTGAGCAGATTTGGTTACTTCTGGGCAATTAGCGATTATATGGATATTAATGCAACAATGGATTATTACACACGTGGTAGTTTTGGTTTTGGCTCCCGATTCAGATATGCTAACCGTTATAATTACAATGGATTTGCTGAAGGATCTTACAGAGATTTTACACAAGGAGAATCCACCGATCCGGGTTACAGTAAACAGGTTGATTGGCGATTAAAAGTCTATCATAGTCAATCTTTTACACCAACTTTAAGACTTGATGCAAATCTTGAGTTTGCATCAAAAGATTTTCTTCAAAATGGAACCGGTGATTTGAATGATCTTTTAAGAAATGAAATTATCTCCAATGCAACTCTTTCAAAAACGTGGGATGAGTCAGGGAACAGCGCTTCAATAAATTATAACAGGCGACAAGTGCTTGAAGAAAATGAAATTTATGAAGTACTCCCCAGTGCACTTTTCAAATTAGCTCAAAATTATCCATTCAGATCAGGGTCGGGCGAATCAGACAGAAAGTGGTACGAACTATTTGGTTATTCATACACAGGTCAGTTTCAAAACGAAAGAAATAAAACGGGTGGTGTTCTTGATGAAAGATTAGGGCTGCAGCATAGTGTCACATCAGACATTTCACCGAAAATAGGATACTTTTCTGTTGCCCCGAGAATCAGATTCGATTCCAAATGGTACAATGAGCAGATAGAACAATTTTCAGTTGAATCTTTCACCGGTGGAGATTCCATAATTACCAGAGATGTAAAAGAATTAAGCACCGTAAATACTTTTGACGCTGGAATAAACGCATCAACAAAATTTTACGGAATGTTTAATGTTAATTCACTCGGAATAAGTGTTGTAAGACACACAGTTACGCCAAGCATTTCTTATAATTACAGACCGGATTTTTCAGAGCCGGGCTGGGGCTATTATGGCGAATATTCCAAATTGGATGGTACACCCGTTAAGTACAACAAATATCAAAAAGAAGTTTACGGCGGTGCAGGTGCAGGCGAACAGCAGAATATTAATTTTTCTCTTGGAAACAATTTTGAATTGAAAACTTCAACCGATCCCACTGATACAACATCAAAAGAAAATAAAATTCAAATACTAAATCTTACCGTCGGAACAGGATACAATTTTGCCGCAGATTCTCTAAACTTTTCCGATGTTGCACTGACCTACAGAACACAGGTTGGTGAATTTTTCGATCTTTCCGGCGCATCCCGATTTACTCCGTACGATTATAGCGGTACAACAACCAAGATTAACAGGTATCTGCTCGATGCTGGTAAAGGATTGCTCAGGTTAACGGGTTTGAACTTTTCAGTTTCCACAAGCTTATCCGGTGAAAAGTTTGCTTCTTCCGAGGAAGAGACAAGGCAAGCTGAGGATGAATTCGGCCTAGTTGATCAGCAGGAGAAAAGTGTTTATCAGGGAATTTACAATCAGAATGATCCGGATTTTACGATTCCATGGAGCATCTCACTTAACTATAATTATAATTGGGATCGGCCCACTCCAAATAAATCAACAATATTTTCAAATTTAAGTGGCAGCTTTAGTTTTAGTCTGACTCCACTCTGGAAGTTTGATGTTACAGGCAGCTATGATTTTCAAAGTAAAGAGTTTGCCGCTCCACAAATTAAAATTTCAAGAGACTTGCATTGCTGGTTCATGAATTTTGTTTGGAATCCGATAGGTACCTACACTGGTTTCCGTTTTGAAATCCGTATAAAAGCTCCTCAACTTCAGGATCTTAAGCTGACCAAGCAGGACCAGTTCTTTAACACCAGATAGTTAATACAATAAAAAATTATGAACAAAAAAAATAAATCAGAAAAAAGATCTTAGTGAGACATTTCATTATTGATGGAAATAATTTGATTGGTAAGATTAAAGCTCTGCATCATCTTCAAAAAAAAGCAAAGCAAGATAGCAGAGAGAAATTGGCATTAATCATATCAGGATATTTTCAGAAAAAGAAAGTCTCTGTAAGTTTGCATTTTGACGGATTCACAAAAGAGAAAATTAATACCGGCAGGATCAAAATTTACTATTCGGGCAAGTATACCGCAGATGAAAAAATTAAGCTGGAAATTGAGACGATTAAAAATCCGAAGAACATTACACTTGTTACATCTGATTCAAATCTTGCTGAATTCGGACGTGTTTGCAGTTGTAGTGTAATTAAGAGTGAAGAGTTTGTGAGGCAGCTTAATTCAACAAATTCAGATGATGAAGAAGAAAATATTATTAGCAAATTGAACAGTAATGAAGAATTTAAAAAGCTATTCGGTGTAAAATCCTGAATTCAATATCATGTCAGCATTATTTTTTTTGTTTATTAAAGAAAATGGCTTAATTTTACACAAAAATTTTAACATCCAAGTAAATAATTAAATCTGAAAATCCATATCAGCTTTTGTCTTCTGTTTTTGGGGACTTTTTATCAGAAATAAAATCCGGTTTTTGAATAAAAAAGGATCAAATAGTTTTAGCTCAATTCACATTATTCATCAATTAATTCAGGAGGTTTAGTGGAAAACAAACTACTAAAACCAGTTCTTTCAACTCCCCTGATGGTGCTTTATTCTTTATTGATTATTTCAGGAAGTTTATTCGCGCAGGGAGATAATCCACTTGTGGATGCAGTTCCAAGTGAGTGGGTACCAGCTAATTATCATTCAGATTCTGAGCTGGATGTAATAACAATTAACGGATTTGATGACTTTAATCTTGGCGTTGATTTTGCCGAACCACACGTCACTCAAAATCCACTTAATCCATTGCAATATTTTGGCGCCTATAATACAAATGGTGCCTGGCGGACATCAGATGGACATAACTGGACATCCTCTGCACCAAATTTTGGTGTTTCAGCAAATGGCGATCCTATTACCAGCTATGACGGCCAAGGCAATTTGTTTTATGAAACTATGTTTGGTGGAGTTACCGGATGTAAAGTAATTGTATCTACAAACAATGGAAATTCCTGGTCATCTGCAGTTACTTCAGTTTCCGGAAATGACAAAAACTGGATGGTCGCAGATCAAACAACAGGTCCTTATTCCGGATATGTTTACACTGGAATGACTCCGGGAAATTTTGCAAGATCAACTAATCATGGTACAAGCTGGACAACAACAAACACCTTTGGAACACAATCCTTACCGGGTTTTATGATATGTATTGGGCCCAATGGCGCAACTGATGGTGGAGTTGTTTATGTGGTTACAAATTCAGGACTCGCATATGCCTCGGTTTATACATTTTATGCATCAACTGATGGTGGTTTAACTTTTTCACTGAAATCTTCTCAAAGTTTTTCCGGCTACGTTGGAACATATACCGGCGGCAGAAATTCAGTTCAGAATATGCGTACCAGACCGTATCCTTTCATCACAGCAGATCAAACTAATGGTACATACAGAGGCAGATTATATTTAATTTATGCTTCAAATGATCCGCCGGGAAGTGGAAATAAACCAGATATCTATTGCAGGTATTCAACTAATCAGGGAACCACCTGGTCAAATGCAGTAAAAATTAATGACGATGTTAATACAACCGCACATAATCAATGGCATCCTTCTATCTGGTGTGATACTCAAACCGGAAGATTATTTACCAAATGGATGGACACTCGTGATACACCAACAAGCGACAGCGCATATATTTATGCAAGCTATTCTGATGACGGTGGAGTAACCTGGGCTGAAAACCAAAGAATGTCCAATCAAAAAATGAAAATAAATTGCACAACTTGTGGCGGCGGTGGAACACCACGTTATCAGGGTGACTATGATGCAATTATTTCTCATAATAATCAGGCTTTAGCAATGTGGACAGATTTCCGAGCAGGAAATTTCGGCAGCTACGTTGGATACTTCCCTGATTTTGCAATGACGCTTTCAAATAATTCGGTTATCATTCCGCAAAATGGAGGTTCCGAATCTATTACGGTCAGTGTTCCTGCAATAAAACTCTATTCAAGTGATGCAGTTTTCACTGCCACTGTAAGTCCAACACCTCCTTCAGGATCTATTGATCTTAGTTTCCCGAATGGGAATATCATAAATTCATTTCCAGATGACAAGGTACTTCTGATTCAGACAAGCGGAAATGTAACACTCGGAACTTATACAGTTACCGTTCAAGGAACCGGCCCGAGTGGTGCACCACCAGTTCACCGAAGAACAGTTATACTCGATGTAATTGTACCTGTTGAATTAACATCCTTCGAAGCTGTTTCAGATAAGAATGATGTTCTGCTAACCTGGAATACGGCAACGGAAACCAACAACCAGGGTTTTGAAATTCAAAGGAAAACGAGCGATCAGTATGAAAGAATAGCTTTTGTTGAAGGAAAAGGAACAACAACCGAAGTTCAGAATTATTTATTCAGGGATAAGGATCTTCTTTCGGGTTCATATACTTACAGGTTGAAGCAGATGGATTATGATGGTTCGTTTGCTTATTCTGATGAAGTTGAAATTGAAATCGAACAACCTTCAGTTTTCTATCTTGGTCAGAATTATCCAAATCCATTTAACCCCTCAACTAACATAAAATATTCTATTCCTGCAGATGGCAATGTTACACTAAAAGTATACGATATTCTCGGGAATGAAGTTAGTACACTCGTAAATGAGTTCCAGCAGGCAGGAACATTTGATGTTACATTTACTGGTTCAAACCTTGCCAGCGGAGTTTATTACTATCAGCTTACTACCGGTGAGTTGACCGCAACAAAGAAGCTAATGCTTACGAAGTAGTCAGTTTTCTAGTTATTGATAAACTTAAGGGAGCTTCGGCTCCCTTTTTTTGTAGGGAAATGTATGAGATTAATCTTTATTTTAAAGACGAAGATATTTTATAATTTACCCGGGGAATATCAATGAAACTCTTTCACTCTTTTCTATTTCCAATTCTAATTATTTTTCCAATTTATAATAATGCTCAGCAGCTTTCATCAGATTACTTTAAAGAAAATATCGAAGTCTACTTTTCATTTGAAGCATCATCTTATGATCTGGTTCGTACTCTAACCAACATTGTCTCAATTGATAATCTGGATGGAAATAAAGTTTACGCTTATGCTAATGAAAACGAATACAATGAATTTCTGACATACAAACTCCAGCACACAATATTACCAAAACCCGGTGAGGTAATTAACCCTGAGATGAGTGATAATATAGAAGGAATTACTGATTGGAATGTTTATCCGACTTACGATGGCTATGTAAGTATGATGATGCAATTTGCTGCAAATCATCCTTCAATTTGCAAATTGATAGATGCTGGCAATACTGTGCAGGGAAGAAAAATTCTTCTAGTTAAAATTTCGGATAATGTAAACGTTCGTGAAGCTGAACCGCAATTTCTTTATACTTCAACAATTCATGGAGATGAAACCACCGGTTATGTTTTAATGTTACGATTGATTGATTCATTACTTACCTCTTATGGAACTAATCCACGAATAACTAACATTGTTGACAACGCTGAGATATGGATAAATCCTAACGCAAATCCTGACGGTACTTACCACGGCGGAAACAACACAGTTAATGGTGCAACAAGATATAATGCAAACGGATATGATTTGAATCGAAATTTTCCTGATCCTGTAAATGGCGTGCATCCTAATCAACAGCAGGAAACAGCAGTCTTCAGAAATCTGGCGGAGCAAAATAATTTTGTGCTTTGTGCAAACTTTCATGGCGGAACGGAAGTAGTTAACTATCCCTGGGATACCTGGACAAATGGTTCTCCTGATTATGTTTCCCATCCGGACGAGAGTTGGTATCAATTTATTTCTCATCTTTATGCGGATACATGTCAGGCTTACAGTCCGGCAAATTATATGAACGGATATGATGATGGAATTACGAATGGCGGTGCCTGGTATGTTATTCATGGAGGAAGACAAGATTATATGAATTGGTTTATGAAGAGCAGGGAGGTGACAATTGAAATTTCTGATACAAAGCTCTTGCCGACCTCTCTGCTTCCGGCACATTGGGAGTACAACAAGAGATCTTTCCTTAATTATATTGAAAGTATTTTTTATGGAGTAAGAGGAATCGTAACTGATACTGCTGATAATCCCCTTAATGCTCTGGTAGAAATATTAAACCACGACACATTGCATTCGGAAATAAGAACTGATTCTGTGAATGGCAATTACCATAGAATGTTGGGTATCGGAACTTATTCACTCCGATTTGCAGCTGAAGGACATTTCGCGCAAATAATAAATAATGTTGTAATAAATAATTTTCAAACGACGGTGCTGAATGTTGAACTTATTCCTAATCCTGTTCCTGTTGAACTAATTTCATATACGGCTGAGCTAAATGAAAGCGATGTAACACTAAGCTGGCAGACTGCAACGGAGACTAATAACTCAGGTTTTAAAATTCAGAGAAAATCGGATGATGAATTTGAATCAATCGGATTTGTTGAAGGAAAAGGAACTACAACTGAGACTCAGAATTATCATTTCAAAGATTTAAACATTCCATCAGGCAACTATACATATAGATTAAAACAAATTGATTTTGATGGAACTTATGAATACTCAAATATGATTGAAATAGAAGTTTCGTTACCGATTGAATTTTCGTTAGAACAGAATTACCCGAATCCATTTAACCCCTCAACTAACATTAAATATTCTATTCCTGCAGATGGCAATGTTACACTAAAAGTGTACGATGTTCTCGGGAATGAAGTTAGTACACTCGTAAATGAGTTCCAGCAGGCAGGAACATTTGATGTTACATTTACTGGTTCAAGCCTTGCCAGCGGAGTTTACTATTATCAACTTACAACTGGTGATTTAACAGCAACCAAGAAGTTAATGCTTACAAAATAGCTGGATTTCTTAGTGTTGATTAGTATTAAGGGAGCTTCGGCTTCCTTTTTTTGTTAGGGAATGTTGAGAGATATTCTTTAATTTTGACATGAAGATATTTGCTAACTCATCGGGGATCAAAATGAAAACGAAAATATTTTTCTTATACGGTTTTATCCTTTCACAACTTTTCATATCGAATTCGTTTGCACAAGAAGGCTGGTTCTGGCAGAACCCATTGCCTCAAGGTAATAATTTAAATGAAGTTTGTTTTGTCCAGGAAAATATTGCTTATGTGCTTGGCAAGAATAATACCTATATGAAAACGACCAACGGAGGTGATACTTGGTTCTATATAACATTCCCAACAAATCGAACCATAAATGGAATATTTTTTATTGATTCGGATAATGGAACTGCAGTAGGAAATTATGGAACAATTCTAAAAACAACTGATGGTGGGCAAACCTGGATTGACCAAACTAGCGGAACAACATTTAACCTGATGAAAGTCCAGTTTACAGATATGAACAATGGGGCAATACTTGGTTTATATGGAATCGTTTTTAGAACTACAGATGGTGGGCAAAACTGGATTAGTCAAACCCTCACTCCTCCAGGTGAACTTTATGATATGTGGTTTTCGGATACTGAGAATGGAACTATAGTAGGTCAAGTTGGAACAATTTACAGAACAACAGATGGTGGAATTAATTGGTTTTTACAAGATAGTGGTACAGATCAATCCCTAAGTAAAGTATATTTTTCTGATTCAAACCATGGGACTATCCTTGGTTATCAATTTAATTATATACTAATGACTGAGGGTGGCTTTTTATTGCGAACAACTGATGGTGGACAAACCTGGTCTAATCAATTGAGTATCGATTTCTGTGGTTTTTCTAGTTTGTACTTTAGTGATGATAATAATGGAATTGTTACTGGGTATTATACTTTTGATCAACTAGGAGTATTTTTAAAGACAACAGATGGAGGGGTGAGTTGGTCTGAAGAGCCAACCGGAACCCCTCACGGACTTGGAGATATTTCATTTGCAAACACGACTGATGGAATTATTGTCGGGCAATATGGAACAATTCTAAGAACTTTTGACGGAGGAGAAAATTGGATAAGTAAATCTAGTGGGATCGTCTATAATTTTAACGGGATAACTTTTGTCAATGAACAATTTGGGACTGCTGTCGGTGATTCAGGTAAAATACTAAACACCACAAATGGGGGTGCAAACTGGTCAATACAATCAAGTGGAGTTACTCAAAGATTGAACGATGTTGATTTCGCAGATGAAAATTTCGGAATTGCTGTTGGTACTAAAGGAACCGTTATAATAACATCAGATGCAGGACAAAATTGGAATAGTCAAACTATTGATAGTACCATCATCTTTTACAGTGTTCAATTAATAAATGAAACAATTGGTTACATTGTCGGATATGGTTACGTAATTCAGCAAGGTTATGCTGGCTATATTTTTAAAACTACAGATGGAGGGCAGAGTTGGACTGTTGTATTGAATAGGTTGGCCTCTGCATTTCTTGATGTATGCTTTTTAAATGCATATATCGGTTATGTAGTTGGAGACGCTGGTGAAATCCTGAAAACAACGGATGGCGGACTAAATTGGTTTAATCAAATTAGTGGAACGGACAAAGCACTTTTTGGTATCGATTTTTACGATGAAAATATTGGATATGCTGCAGGCCAGATGAGTACAATATTAAAAACATTAGATGGCGGTCAAAATTGGTTAAATATATCAGGTTCTTATTCAATTTCATTCCCAGACATTGACTGTATTGATGAAAATAATGTTGTTGTAACAGGTTGGAATGGTAAATTAATTAGAACGACCGATGGTGGGGAAAATTGGATACAACAAGTAACCAAAACCACTACTAATTTGAATGGTGTCTGTTTTATCGATAGTAGTATTGGTTATGTTGCAGGCGGAGGTGGCACAATTTTAAAAACAGTTAATGGAGGATTTGTTACGGATGTAGAGGAAATCCCAGCCGTAATTCAATTCCCACCAAATTCTTTTCTTCTTTCTCAAAACTTTCCCAACCCCTTCAACCCTTCGACTATAATTCGATATGAAATTCCGGAAAGAAGTTTTGTTACAATTAAAATCTACGATGTTTTAGGGAACGAAATTGCAACTCTCGTTAGCGAAGAAAAACCGTCTGGAAGTTATGAAGTTGAGTTTACGGCTAAGAACTTATCAAGCGGAGTTTATTTCTATACACTTTCCACTGGCAACTTTTTATCTACTAAAAAGATGATTTTATTAAGATAAATTGCAGGCTGCTCAACTAAAAATGAGTCGTATTTTATTAACATTTTTTTATATCTTTGCCACCGACTCACAAAATCATTGAAGGATGAAAGTAAATTATTTATTAGCATTTCTGTTTTTAGCATTTGTATCTGCAGTTATCATTGCCAACATTGAAGATACACAGCTAATCAATTGTACCGAGTTAAACGGATATGGTTGTGTTTGCCACACTACTGAACGCGATACGCTTGTAAAAGTATGGGTTGAGGGACCGGAATCTCTGGCAGTTGGTCAGACAGGTTTGTATAAAATGTTTATGGCCGGGGGTCCTGCAGAAGCCGGCGGTTACAATGTAGCAGGTAGATTTGGTGAGATGGTTTTGGTAGATACTTTTTCTTTTCGGCATCCTTTGGTGCAGAATGAACTCACGCAGGCTTTCTCACTTCCATTCCCAGCTCCTCAGGATACAATCTATTGGGAATTTGGTTACAAAGCACTGGAAACATCACCGGAATGGGATACAATTTATTCCTGCGGTCTGAGTCTTGTCTGGGATTCAATTCCGGATTTTCGTGATCGCTGGAATTTTGGATCAAAGTATCCTGTAAAAATATTACCGGTTACAGATGTTGCGAATAATTCGTTTCAACCCGAAAATTTTATTTTATATCAGAATTATCCAAATCCATTCAATCCATTTACAATAATCGAATTTCGGATTCCTGACTTGTCGGCAGACAGGTCGGATTTCGCATTTGTTTCATTAAAAGTTTTTGATGCTTTAGGAAATAAAGTCAGGACATTAATTGATGAAGAAAAATCTGCAGGTGAGTATGAAGTTACATTCGATGCTTTGGGGTTACCAAGCGGAATATATTATTATAGACTTTTGGTCGGGAATATTTCCGCGACGAAGAAAATGATTTTATTAAAATGATTTTTGAACATTTAACGATAAACTGACCGGCAGGTTTGGCTGATTCATAAATCCCACAGAAAAATTCCAGCTAACTTCTTCTTCTAATCTTTTATTATAGGCTGAAACCAATCGGGCAGAATTTATTGCACTTATTATTCTGTTAAGGATCAAACCACCAACTACAAAACGAATATTGTTGCTTGCCGTCTCACTGGAATTCCACATATCTCTGTAAGTTCTCCGCTCATCAGTAGTATTCCATTTCCAGAAATAAGATTGCTCATCGTACATCTCATCAAAATTTCTTTCCAAAGCTTTCTGGTCATTATAAGTATAAACGCTTGTGTAATCACCGATATTGGCATAGAAATCTTCGTCCTTAACATCATCATTAATTACATCCGCAGTGGAAGCTGCATAAGTTTTATAATTATCTTCCTGCCAGCCTGAATAAACATTCATTCCAATTAATGTTCCCCACAAGATGCCGTCAGCGATAGTAAAATATTTGCCTGTACCATACTGATCAGCATAAAGCTCACCCATTCCCGGCAGAAGCAGGGAATAGACTATTCCCAATCCAACACTTTTCTTTTCATAACTCTGATAGGAATTTACTTCGATACCTGAATCCTGGTAACTCTCATCGTCGTTTTGTAAAGAATACTTCAATTCCTGAATTGATTTCTGTTCATCAGTTTGCGGGAAAAGGTTTGTTGCAGAGAGCAGTAATAGAGCGAGAATAATTTTCATATTTTTTATTCTAATTTTAGCCTTCTGAAGTGACTAAATCAACTGAATTTTTAGTGGATAAAATTGTGCCCGAACAATATTCAGAATGGGTTTGTGATAAGGTAATTGGGTGAATTTGTCCTGCAAGCTCAATATTGAAATCAGTTTGCACTCTTATATAATTTGAAGTAAATCCCTGCATTAAACCATTTCTGTTAGAGTTTTCAAAAAGAACTTTCTGATTTGTTCCTACCATTCCTGAAAAAAACTCAGTTCTTTTTTTCTCACTCAGAATTCTGAGAATATTATTTCTTCTTTTTCTTTCCTGGATATCAACAGAACCCGGAAGCGAGATTGCTTTTGTATCCGGCCTTTCGGAATAAGTGAATACGTGCAGATATGATATTGGCAGATCTCTCAGAAAATTATGTGTAATAATAAAATCTTCTTCTGTCTCACCAGGAAATCCAACAATTACATCAACACCAATTCCAGCATCAGGAATTTTAACCATTATTTTGTGAATAAGATCCCGATAATCATCTGTTGAGTATCTCCTTTGCATTGCTTTAAGAATTCTTGCACTGCCGCTCTGCAGAGGAATATGAAAATGATTGCAAAGTTTTTCTGATTCTCTTGTAAGATTAATAATCTCGTCCGATAATAAATTTGGTTCACTGGAACTAATACGAATTCTGAATTCACCTTCAATATTTATCAGTTCACAAAGAAGACTGAAAAGGTTTGTGTTTATGCTCTTTCCATAATCACCAACATTCACACCGGTAAGTACTATTTCTTTATAACCGGCTTCCAATAGTATCCTGAACTCTTTCACCACATCACTAACAGCCAGGCTCCGGCTGCTGCCACGTGCTAAAGGAATAGTGCAAAAGGAACAAGTGTAGTCGCAACCATCCTGAATTTTAAGAAAAGCACGCGTTCTGCTGTCAGCATCTGTCGAATGAGCTACACCAAATTCAGTTAAGTTTTCGGTTGGAGTAACTGAAATACAGGTTAGTTCCCGTTTATTGAAATTTTCAAGAAGCGAAAAGAGTTTAAATTTTTCATTGCTGCCTAATACAGCATCCACTCCTTCAATTTTAGCAATTTCTTCGGGTCGAAGTTGAGCGTAGCATCCTGTCACAATTATAAATGCTTCAGGGTTTTGCCTCAGCGCTCTTCTGATCATTTGACGGCATTCCCGTTCAGCAGATTCAGTGACTGAGCAAGTGTTCAGTACATAAACATCGGCGGTTTCCTGGAAATCGACGAGCTCAAATTTTCTGTCGAGAAACTGTCTTCCGATTGAAGAAGTTTCAGAATAGTTAAGCTTACAACCGAGTGTATGTAATGCTGCTTTTTTTTGCATGAGTATTTAAAAGAAAAGCGGGCATACTCCCGCTTTTCAAATTTAATTAAGAATTAATTATTGAGATTCTTCGGTCTTCTTTACTTCAGGACTCTCGTGAATCTCAAAAATCGGGAATTCGGAAGAATCAATTGCACCTGTATCAGCGTTCTTAATGCTGTCCAGAGATACTTTATCCAGCTTATGCTTATTAAGGTAATCGAGAATTTCATCATCTGATTTAT
Organism: uncultured Ignavibacteriaceae bacterium; assembly: GCA_963698525.1. GTDB lineage: Bacteria > Bacteroidota > Ignavibacteria > Ignavibacteriales > Ignavibacteriaceae > IGN2. Next base: position 114,356 of record CAVORE010000011.1, read on the forward strand.
CCTTTAAAGCTGCTATCGTACTTAGAACGATCTTTTTATTGCTCTTATCGAATTCAATTACTTTTACAGGAAGCATATCATCCACCGGGAAGTGGTTTGCAAGGTTTTTGAGCTTTGAAGTTGATAGCTGATTTGCAGGAACAAATCCATCCACACCTTCAGGTAATTCGGCTATGAGTCCTTTCTCAATAATTCTTACAACTTTTCCTTCGGTAATTGTCCCGATTGAAAATCTCTGTTCAAATGTATCCCATGGGTTATCCATTATCTGTTTGTGACCAAGAGAAATTTTTCTTGAGTCAACATCAACACCTAACACGGTAACTTCAAGTGATTCACCTTTCTTTACAACTTCTCCGGGATGCCGGATTTTCTTTGTCCAGGAAAGATCAGATATATGAACCAATCCATCAACACCAGGTTCAAGCTCAACGAATACACCAAAATTGGTTAGATTTCTTGCAACTCCTGTGTGTCTTGAGCCAACAGGATATTTAATCATCAAGGTCTGCCATGGATCCGGCTCAAGCTGTTTGATGCCGAGCGATATTTTTTTCTCATCTTTATCAAGACTTAAAATTACAGCGTCAACGATCTGCCCCATAGCAACAACCTGTGAAGGATGTTTTATATGCTGAGTCCAGCTCATTTCGGAATTATGAATCAAACCTTCAATACCTTTTTCAATTTCAATGAATGCACCGTAATCAGTAAGTGAAACAACTCTTCCGGATACTTTGTCACCAATTTTGTATTTCTCATCAATATTTTCCCAGGGATGTGGAAGAAGCTTTTTAAGACTGAGAGAAATTCGCTTCTTAGCTTCATCGTAATCTGTAACTACAACTTTCATCGTTTCATCCAGCTTAACAATTTCGCTTGGGTGATTAATTCTTCCCCAGCTAAGGTCTGTTATATGGATAAGTCCATCAACTCCGCCCAGATCTACGAAAACACCAAAATCAGTTACTGCTTTTACAACACCTTCAAGAATTTGTCCTCTTTCAAGACTTTCGAGAATTGCTTTTCTTTGATCAGCGATTTCTTCTTCGATGAGAACTTTGTGAGAAACTACAACGTTTTCTGTAGGAATATTTACTTTAACAACTTTAAAATCCATTGTTTGTCCAACCAGAGCATCAAAATCCCGAATTGGTCTTATGTCAATCTGCGAACCGGGCAAAAATGCTTCCATCCCGATTAAATCAACAACCATTCCGCCTTTAATTCTTTTGATGATCTTTCCATCAATAATTTCGCCTGTATCGTGTGCTCTTAAAACTTTTTCCCAGATCCTTAAGAAATCAGCTCTGGATTTGCTTAATACAAGATTGCCTTCAAGATCTTCAACACTTTCAAGAACAACTTCAACTTCTTGCCCGACTTCTAATTTAGCATCTTCGCCAAACTCGCTTCTTGGTATGGTTCCTTCAGATTTAAATCCAACATCAATAATAACATTATCATCCTGAATTCTTACAAGTCTACCCTTGACCAGCTCACCTTGTTTTACATCCCGAAATGATTCGGTGTACATATTAGCAAGCGCTTCAAATTCTTCCTGTGTATAATCGTATGTATTGAATTTATTTTTCGCTTTTTCGAAATCTTCTAATACATTGGTTGGCTTTTCTTTCACATCAGCAGTCATTAATCCTCCTGAAATTAATTAGATATCTGTCTGCTCAAAACCGGAAGAACAGGGGAGATATATTTTGTTTTATTTAACATATTTAATTAGCCGGTTTTTAATTATTTATTTTCAATTGAATATTTTTTTTATCAGCTACTTTTTTAACTTCTTCAAGAATAAGATTTACCTGTTCGTCAATTGTTACATTCGTCGTATCAACTTCTATTGCATCATTTGCTTTTGTCAAAGGGCTGTCGTTCCTGCTCGAATCAATTCTGTCCCGGTTTGATAAATTCAACTTTATATCATCAACCTTAACCTTTGAACCATTTTCAACGTATTCTTTAGCCCTGCGATTGGCTCTTGTATCGAGTGATGCAGTCAGAAATATTTTTACATCAGCCATCGGAAAAACAACTGTTCCAATATCTCTTCCTTCCATAACAATACCGTTTCCTGTTTCACCCATTGCACGTTGTTTTAACACGAGCAACTTACGAACTTCACTAATTTTACTAATATCACTTACGTGAGCATTTACTTCAGGTGTACGAATTTCTTTCGAAACATTTTTATCATCGAGAAGAACAATTACTTCACCATCTTCGTACATAAGATCAATTTTACAATTCCTTGCCAGTTCGATGATAACAGATTCATTTCCAATCGCTCCACTTTTAAGAGCGAGATAAGTTATCGCACGGTACATTGCACCAGTATCTATGTAAATGTAACCAAGTTTTTGAGCGATAAGCTTTGCCGAAGTGCTTTTCCCGGAACCGGCAGGACCATCAATAGCAACAACAAGTCCTTTTGACATAGGATGCAAAAATATTGATATTTACTTCTAAATCAAAGGATTTAATAAATGGGTACGGAGGGAATTACGCTTAATAAAAAGTCTTGAAAAAATGATTTTTATGCTATTTTCTCACCACCAAGTTCGTTTAGTATGATATCCTCATAAGGGTCAACAGAATTTTTATTTTTAGATGGACTCGCTTCAATGTTCTTTGCCTCTTCCGTTTTAGTTGGCTGTACATTGCTCACCATAAAATTAAACCTTCGTCCGAAGAACTCTTCTGATTTTCTTGCCAGGTATTTTTCATTAATTCTGAAAGTGTTTGCATCTGCATCACTTGCGGTTGAACAAAATAAATTGTTTTCTTTCAAAGATAACAAATTGAAATTCTTTAGTGCCGGACCGAGAGTCAATCCTTTTTCAGCGCTGATTGATTGAATGAAATGCTCCCATTTTTGTACAACGTCATCAAAACTGTAGGATGGTTGCAAAGCAGGATTTTCAATTTTAGTGGAAGAATCAACTAAGCGAGTATCGTCATTCCTTGTTCCGGCAGAAGTGCTATCTACTTTTTTTTTAGTAGATGGCGCAGGGCTGAATAAAGTTTTGGCTGGTTCCTTATCATTAATAGTTTTCTGATCATCCGACCCAACTTCTGAAATTAAGTCAGAAATGGTTTTCGAACTTTCAAGCGCAATTAAGTGGCTAAGAATTATTTCGATTTTTAATTTTTGATTTTGTGAGAAGCGAAGTTCCTGTTGAGATTTGCTCAGGAAGTTGAGAAGACGCAGTATGTCACTCTCTGAAAATTTATCTGCGTATTCAAGATATCTTGTTTTATAAACATCGGCGGTTTCAATAGAGTTAGTTGAATTAGTTACAACGATAGATAAAATATTTCTGAAATGTTCAATCAAACCATCCGTGAAATCAGCGAAGTCCCAGCCGTTCTCATAAATTTTTTGTGAGGATTGAAAGACAACTTTGAAATCTTTTTCAATAACTGCATCAGAAATGTTAAAATAAAGTTCTTCATCAATTAAGTTGAGCATTTGAGTTACAAGTTCAGCGTCAATCTTTCCTTTTGAAAAAGCTACTACCTGGTCAAAATAACTTTCAGCATCGCGTAATGCGCCATCAGCTTTCTTAGCAATGATGGTCAGAGTTTTATCATCAATTTTTATTTTTTCTTCATCCGCAATCATCTTCAAAGTTTCTTTAATCTTATCAAGTTGGATTCTTCTAAAATCATAACGCTGACATCTTGAAATTATCGTCAAAGGTAACTTATGAACATCGGTTGTGGCAAAAATAAATATTATATGATCCGGAGGTTCCTCAAGTGTTTTTAGAAATGCATTAAAAGACTCTTTGGTCAGCATGTGCACTTCATCAATAATATAAACTTTATACTTTCCGCGAGACGGTGCATACTTAACTGAATCTCTTAACGATCTTATTTCATCAATTCCTCTATTCGAGGCTGCATCAATTTCTATAATATCAATCAGTTGAGAATTCTGGATTGACTTACACATTTCACATGCGTTGCAAGGCTCGGAATTTTTCCTGTTTTCACAGTTTAAAGTTTTGGCGAGAATCCTTGCTGTGGTTGTTTTACCAACACCACGCGGACCGGTAAACAGATAGGCATGAGCAATTCTTTTTTCTTTAATCGCATTTTTTAGTGTGCTTGTAATGTGTTCCTGACCAACAACATCTTCAAAAAGCTGCGGTCTCCATTTTCTTGCTGTTACTACAAAATTGCTCATCTAACTTTTCTGTTTATGATTTATTGGGAAGATTTCCTCACACAGAAATTTACAAATTTCTTCTAAATATTCTTTATCAGTTTTTCCGAAGGAGTTAAATTCGTGGCTATCCAGATCAAGCACACCTAATAGTTTATCTTTTTGTAGAAGAGGAACTACAATTTCTGATTTTGAACTACTGTCGCAAAAAATATGACCGGGAAATTTATTCACATCTGGAACAATAACAGTTTCTCTTTTCACTGCTGAAGTTCCGCAAACGCCTTTGCCTATTTCAATGCTTGTGCAAGCTACTTTACCCTGGAATGGACCGAGATAAAGTTTTTTGCCATCATAAAGATAAAATCCAACCCAGCTTACTTTTTCAAATGTAACTTTAATTGCAGCGGTTAAATTCGACAGGTTTGAAATTAAGTTGTCTTCCTTAACAAGCAATGCCTTTAGCTGAGAGCTTAGCAACCTGTATCTTTCTTCTTCAGCGAGATGCCTGTCAATACTAATCTCTTCAGACATAAATCACTTTTTCTTTTTCTTCTCAGCTGGTTTTTTCTTTTTGACTCCTTCAAAAATATAAGGAATCGCCTGCTCGGCTTTTTCCATGGTTACAATATTTAAACCGCTTTTAACTTTATCAGAAATTTCTTTCAAATCAATTTCATTTTCTTTTGGAATGAGAACCGTTTTAATGTTATTTCTTTTTGCAGCTAAAAGTTTTTCCGTCAATCCGCCGATAGCGAGAACTGAACCAGTAAGAGTTATTTCTCCCGTCATCGCAACATTATTCGATGCAGGTTTTCCACTTACCGCAGAAAGTATTGCCATTGCCATTGCAACTCCTGCTGAAGGACCATCTTTGGGAATTGCACCTTCGGGAAGATGGATGTGAATTTCTTTCCCTTTGAAAGAAATCAGGATTAAGTCCAAGTTTTTTTGCTGAAGCTCTTAGATAACTAAGTGCAGCCTGTGCTGACTCTTTCATTACATTTCCAAGCTGACCGGTCAAGTTTAATTTCCCTGCACCATTCATAATTGTAACATCAACTGAAAGGAGTTCACCACCTGTGCTCGTCCATGCTAATCCTGTCACACTGCCGATTTTGTTACCTTTATTGTGTCGCTGATATCTGAATCTCGGAGTCTTGAGAAACTCTTCGACCATTTCTTCGGTGATGATATGTTTTGATTTCTTTTTACTCTTACCGTTTGATGATTCTTTTACAACAATCTCTTTAGCTAATTTTCTTAATATTGATGCTGTCTCTCTTTCAAGATTCCTGACACCAGCTTCCCTCGTATATTCACCAATTATTTTTTTAATAGCAGCTTCACTGAACTCAACATGTTTTTTCTCAAGTCCGTGTGCTACTAGCTGCTTTGGGATGAGATGTTTCTTTGCGATTTCCAGCTTATCAAATTCAAGGTAACCGGGAAGCTCAATTATTTCCATTCTATCCTGAAGCGGAAGCGGAATGTTATAGCGAATGTTTGCTGTTGTGATAAACATAACCTGCTGAAGATTGTAATCAACTTCAAGATAATGGTCGTTGAAAGTATGATTCTGTTCGGGATCCAAAACTTCAAGCATTGCTGATGAAGGATCTCCGCGGAAGTCCATACTCATCTTATCAATTTCATCAAGAAGAATAACTGGATTTATTGTGCCTGCTCTTTTCATTGATTGAATTATTTTGCCCGGCATTGAACCGATGTAAGTTCGTCTGTGTCCTCTTATTTCTGCTTCATCACGAACTCCGCCAAGACTTATGCGGACAAAATTTCTTCCTAATGCTCGTGCGATTGATTTGCCGAGAGAAGTTTTACCTACTCCGGGAGGTCCGACAAAACATAATATCTGTCCTTTCATTTGCTTTACCAAATTCAGAACAGCGATGTGCTCGATTATTCTTTCTTTTGGTTTCTCAAGACCGAAATGATCTTCATCAAGAATTTTTTGAACGTGTTTGATATCTAAATTATCTTTTGACTTTTTACTCCATGGAACACCAACCAGCCAATCCAGATAATTTCTTATTACAGTTGATTCAGGCGACATCGAAGGAGTTTTTCTTAACTTGTTAAATTCCTCAAGAGCTTTGTCTTCAACTTCCTTCGGCATCTTAGCTTTCTTTATCTGGTCTCGCATCTTTGCAAATTCAGGTGATGCATCTTCATCTTCGCCTAATTCATCCTGCAATATTTTAATCTGTTCCTGGATGATAAACTTTCGCTGAGTCTTTGCAATATTTTCCTGAACTTTATTATCAATCTCTTTCTCAATTCGCAGAATATCAATTTCTGAGTTGAGCACTTTGATAACTTCAAGATACTGTTCTTTTATCGTGAACTTTGAAAGTATTGCCTGTTTGACCTCAATTGTTTGATTGATATTTGCTGCTGCGTAGAATAGTTTCCTGTCAGGTTCTTCAATATTGTCAAACGCCGTGATCGTATCCTTTGGTACATTCTTGCTTATCTTGACGTAGTCTTTAAACAACTGAGTCATTTGCCTGATCATTGCATTCATTTCATGATCATTTTCGAGTTCCGGTATAATGATCTCTATTTTACCTTCAAAGAATTCTTTCTTACCGGTGAACCCGATAATCCGGGCCTGGAATAAACCATCAACAAGAATTTTCATTAGTCCGTTTGGCAGTTTTAATATCTGAACTATTTTTGCGATTGTGCCTTCGGTATATAAATCTTTTTCAGAAGGATCTTCAACGGCAGATTTTTTTTGAGTTGATAAGAAAATATACTTTGTGTTCTCGGCTGCATAATTTGCTGCTCTGATTGACTGCTCTCTTCCAACAAGCACTGGAAATATCATATATGGAAAAATGACAATATCTCTAAGAGGTAAAATTGGCAGCTCGTCAGGTATGCTTTCTATAATTGAATTAACTTCGGAAGGATTGATTTCCGGTTCCTTTAACTTTTCCAAAAAACTTCTCCTTTATTAAACATAAATTCGGGTAGTCCAGCGCGTGAGATAAGCAGTAGTATATATAATTTCTTGTTAAAAATATTATCTCACGTGCTAAATATATCAATTTCGCTTCCTGCTATCAAGGAAGTAATAGTGCAATTGCCTGTGCAACCTTCGAGGTTTGCGTACTACAATCAGCAAGCAACCTCGAAGGTTAGAAAACATCGATGTATATTTGAACTAAAAAAAGTTGAAATTATGATTGATGACATAGTCCAAATATCAAAAGAAGCAGGCGAACTAATAAGGAATGCATTTGGTAAAACTCATTCAATTGAGTTTAAAACAAACGAGCTAAACCTTGTAACTGAAACTGACAAAGCTTCAGAAAAACTGATAACAGATTTCATCAGAAAAAAATATCCATCACACGGAATACTAGCAGAAGAGGGAAGTGAGTTCAATAAATCTGCAGAATATCTTTGGGTAATTGATCCACTTGACGGCACAACAAATTTTGCACACGGACTTCCAATTTTTTCAGTCTCATTAGGTGTACAGAAAAATGGTGAAACAATAGCCGGTGTTGTTTATGATGTAATGCGAGATGTATTGTTTTCAGCAGAAAAAAACAACGGCAGTTTTGAAAATGGAAAAAGAATAAAAGTAAACAAGAATGAAAATCTTGGTCACGGTATGCTGGTCACAGGATTTCCGTACGACATAAAAGGAAATCCTGATAAAGCTTTTGAAAGGTTCATCGCTTTTCTGAAAGAAGCGCGAGCAATACGAAGACTTGGTTCTGCCGCAATTGATTTTTGTTATGTAGCAAACGGTGTTTTCGATGGATTCTGGGAAGTGTCACTTCATCCGTGGGATTTATGTGCAGGAAAATTAATTGTTGAAGAAGCCGGCGGTCTCGTCACTAACTTTGATGGAAAATCAATTAACATTTACTCGAAACAAATTCTTGCAACAAACGGCTTCATTCATCCCAAAATGATTGATGTGATGAAAAGTATTTAGTTTTTTTCGACTCCGCCAAAATACATTTGCTCAATTAGGTAATTGTATTTTTCTTCCACAACTTTTCGTTTGATTTTTAAGCTTGGAGTTATTTCGCCTGTCTCAATTGTGAAAGGTTTATCCAGTAAAGCAAATTTTCTAACCCGCTCATAATTGGCAAGTTTCTTCTGGAGCTTTCCCATATCAGCTTCGATCAATTTGTAAATCTGTTCATTGCCAGTCAGTTCCGATTCATTTTTATATGGAATTTTATGAGCATCAGCGTACTCTTTAAGCGCTTCATAATCAGGAACTATTAAGGCACTCAGGAACATTCTCTTATCACCAATCAAAACAAACTGATCAATGTATTTGCTTGCCATAAAAATATTTTCAATCGGTGTTGGAGCGATATATTTACCGGCACTGGTTTTAAACAGATGTTTTTTTCTATCCGTAATCATTAAAAATCCATCAGAGTCAAACGTGCCGATATCGCCTGTATGCAGCCAGCCATCCAAAATAGTTTCTTCAGTTTCTTTTTTCTTTTTGTAATAACCCTTCATAATGTTTGGACCGCGTGCAAGTATCTCACCATCCGAAGCAATTTTAACTTCCACACCGGGCAATGGTTTACCAACAGTTCCGAATTTATAATCATCAAATCTGTTTGCAGTTATTACAGGTGAGGATTCTGTCAATCCATATCCTTCAACAATCTTGATACCGGCAGCTTCAAAAAATTCACCGAGTTCTTTTGATAAAGCAGCACCGCCTGAAATAAAAAATCTTAATCTTCCTCCGGTTCGAGCCCTGATTTTTTTGAATACTAATTTGTCAGCTACTTTATATTTTGCTGAAAGAGCAAGAGGTACTGAACCTTTTCGTTTTTCTGCATAATATTTTTTTCCGATGTCCAAAGCCCAATAAAAAATCTTCTGTTTTGTTACTGATTGACTTTCAACATTTTTTATAATTCGCGATTGAATTCGTTCAAACAGTCTTGGTACGGATGTCATCAAAGTTGGTTTTGCTTCAAGAAGATTTGTTGCAACTTTTTCGATACTCTCTGCATAATAGACAGTGCAACCTGCGGCAAATGCTGTGTAGTATCCGCCCATTCTTTCAAAGATGTGGCAAAGAGGTAGGAACGATAAAAAAACATCTTCCTTTGTAATCGGAAAAACATCTAACACAGCATTCACATTTGAAATAATATTTTCGTGAGTGAGAATTACACCCTTTGGTTCACCGGTTGTTCCGGAAGTGTAAATGATCGTACAAATATCATCTTCCTTTATTCCGGCAGTAAAATTTTTTAAGGAGATCAGGATTACTTTTCTGAATATCTTTTCCTTTTTCCTGGATCTGTTTAAATGTGTATAAATTATCAGTTTTATCTACATCATCGTGATCATTAAGGATTATTATGTGCTTTAAGATGTTTGCAGTTCTTCATAATCTTCTGCACTTTGTTCAACTGAAAACCTGTTGATACAATTATCGCTTTCGATTCGGAATCATTCAAAATATATTCTATTGAATCAGAAGTTAAGGAAGGATAAAGCGGGACGTTGATTATTCCAAGCAACTGCATTGCAAAATCTGCGTAAACCCATTCCGGTCGGTTTTCAGAAATCAGTGAAACAGAATCATCTTTCTTTAAACCGAGTGCGGCAAGTCCAAATGCAAAAGCATCAGTTTCTTCCTTCAGTTCTTTGTAGGATATTCCTTTATAAACATCATCAACTTTTCGTTGAATTGCATAACCACCTTTTTTAGGTCCGAAATCTTCTGTGAGATATTTATAAAGTTCAGGTATGGTGTAAAAAGCTTTCAATGATCCCATTGTATTTACTCCGAAATTATTCCTGACAAGATTAGTTATATAGTTAGGAATGATAGGGAAGCAAACCCTCTCTCTGCGCTTCCATTTCATTTGACTACTTTTAAAATAATACCGAATATGCTAAATGCAAAGTTAATTTTTAAATGGAAGAAGCCATAAAGGAAGCAACCTTCGAGCCTGCCAGTTCGCCAGACAGGGTTGCTTGTTGTTTGAAGAACACAAACCTCAAAGGTTTTCCTGCTAGTTTAAATTGTATCTCAAAACCAAAAACGGTAATTTTACTACTACAATTTTTCAAAATTAGGATATCAAATGTCAAACGCATATTTCAAAGTTCCACAACCAATTAATGAACCAGTTAAATCATATAAACCGGGCAGCCCGGAAAGAGAAGAATTAAAGAAAAAATTAGCAGAATTAAAATCGAAACAGATTGAAGTGCCGATAATAATTGGCGGTCGAAGAGGTTAAAACCGGCAATACCGAAAAAATGGTCATACCGCATAATCATAGCCACGTTCTTGGAGTTTATCATAAAGCTGGCAAAAAAGAAGTTGATATGGCAGTTGAAGCAGCACTTGAAGCCCGCAAAGAATGGGCAGAAATGCCATGGGAACACAGAGTTGCTGTTTTCTTAAAGATAGCTGATTTATTAGCCGGACCATGGAGATCAACAATAAATGCTGCAACAATGCTTGGACAATCCAAAACTGTTTACCAGGCTGAGATTGATTCCGCTGCAGAGCTTGTTGATTTCTACAGATACAATTGTTACTTCATGGCACAACTTATGGGAGAACAACCATATTCCGGTGCTGGAATGTGGAACAGATTGGAATACCGTCCACTTGAAGGATTTATTTTTTCTGTGACTCCTTTCAACTTCACATCAATTGCCGGAAATCTTCCAACAGCTCCTGCAATTGTTGGTAACGTAAGTGTGTGGAAACCTGCATCGAGTGCTGTTTATTCGGCTTACTGGTTAATGAAATTATTTGAAGAAGCCGGATTACCAAAAGGAGTAATTAATTTTGTTCCCGGTTCCGGCGGACAAGTTGGAACTCCAGCTTTTACAAATCCAAATCTTGCAGGTGTTCATTTTACCGGATCAACAGAAGTTTTTCAGGGTATGTGGAAAACTATTTCTGATAATCTTAAAAATATGAAATACTATCCGCGCATTGTTGGTGAAACAGGCGGTAAGGATTTTATATTTGCACATAACTCCGCAGATGTCGATGCTCTTGTTGTTGCTGCTTTGCGAGGTGCATTTGAATACCAGGGACAAAAATGTTCTGCTGCTTCAAGAATGTATATTCCAAAATCTTTATGGAAAGAATTTAAAGAAAAGTATGTAGCTGAAGTCGGAAAAATAAAAATGGGTGATGTTGAAGACTTCACAAACTTTATGGGTGCCGTAATTGATAAAGGTGCATTCAAAACAATAACTGAATACATTAAGTATGCAAAAGATTCTAAAGAAGCAGAGATAATAACCGGTGGAAATTTTGATGATTCAAAAGGATATTTTATCGAGCCGACCACAATTGTAACTACCAATCCGAAATTCAAAACAATGGAAGAAGAAATTTTCGGTCCTGTTATGACTATGTATGTTTATGATGATAACAAGCTTGATGAAACATTAACTCTTGTGTGATGAAACTTCTCCTTACGCATTAACAGGTGCAATCTTTGCTCAGGACAGAAAAGTTATAGTTAAAATGGCTAATAGGCTAAGAAATGCTGCGGGTAACTTTTATATAAATGATAAGCCGACCGGAGCAGTTGTTGGTCAGCAGCCGTTTGGCGGAGGAAGAGCTTCGGGCACAAATGATAAAGCCGGGAGTGCGATGAACTTAATGAGATGGATGACAGCTAGAACAATTAAAGAAACTTTCGATCCTCCAAAAGATTGGCGTTATCCGTTTATGAGTGAGAAATAAAGGCCCATCCCCAACCCCTTCCCAAAGGGAAGGGGAAAATAAGAAACTCTAACTTTTTTTATATTAGAAAAATAAAAGAGGATTAGTCAAATGAACGACGAATTTAGAAATCAAATAATGAAGCTAAGTGTTTCCGAAAAAATTCTATTGGCTGAGGAAATTTGGGATAGTATTGCGAACGAAGAACAATCATTTGATTTAACCGATATGCAAAAAGAGATTGTTAAAGATAGAAGCAATTCATTCAATGCTAATCCCGCACTTGGAAGAAAATGACAAGAAATCAGGGACGAATTTTTAGAAAAAAATAAATGATGAATTAACAAATCCAGAATAGCAAAAAACTTAATAACTAAAATCTAATAAAATTAAACATACCCTCTCCCTTAGGGAGAGGGAAGGGAGTAGGCTCTTATATGAAAATTCACGAGTATCAGGCAAAAGAAACATTAAAAAAATTTGGTGTTCCCGTTCAGGATGGAATAGCAATAAAAAACATAAGCGAATTTGATGGTGCTATACACAAGCTTCAACAAAAGGGTATAAACCAGTTTGTTGTTAAATCACAGATCCACGCTGGTGGAAGAGGAAAAGGAAAATTGTACAATCCTTCAAAACGAAGTGAGCTAATTCTCGATGGTGGAGTAAAGTTCACAACTTCAGTAGAAAAAGCAAAAGACTATGCTCAAAAAATACTAGGAAATCTTTTAGTTACACATCAAACCGGACCGGAAGGAAAAATAGTAAAGACACTTTTTATTACTGAAGGACTTGATTACAAAAAAGAATTGTATCTCGGAATTCTACTTGATCGTGCTGAATCAAAAAATGTAATTATGGTTTCTACCGAAGGCGGAGTTGAAATTGAAAAAGTTGCCGCCGAAACTCCTGAAAAAATTATTAAAGAATGGATTGATCCTGCTGTTGGTCTTCAAGCTTACCAGGCTCGCAGACTTGCATTCGCATTAGGACTTGAAGGAAGTGCATTTAAAAGTTTTATACCCTTCCTTAAATCTCTCTACAAAGCTTACGAAGAAACGGATGCATCGATGCTGGAAATAAATCCGTTAATAATTACTAATGACGATAAAGTTGTAGCACTTGATGCGAAGATGAATTTTGATGACAATGCACTTTTCCGTCATCCAGAAATTGCTGCTTACCGTGATCTGTATGAAGAAGACCCGCTTGAGATTGAAGCATCAAGATACAATCTGAATTATATAAAACTTGATGGCAATGTTGGCTGTATGGTTAACGGTGCGGGACTTGCAATGGCAACGATGGATATAATTAAACTTGCCGGTGGTGAACCTGCAAACTTTCTTGATGTGGGTGGTGGTGCGAATAAAGAAACTGTTGCGAGCGGTTTTAAAATTATTCTTTCTGACAGGAATGTTAAGGCGATTCTAATTAATATTTTTGGCGGAATTGTAAGATGCGACCGTGTTGCACAGGGTGTAATTGATGCTGCACTTGATATGAAAATTGATGTGCCAATCGTTGTACGACTTGAGGGAACAAATGCAAAGGAAGCCGGAGTTCTTTTGAGAGAATCAGGACTAAACTTTGAAGTTGCAGAATCGTTCGATGATGCTGCGAAAAAAGTGACGGCAGTTTTGAAAAAATAATCGTAAAGTAAGCAACCTTCGAGGTTAGAGTAACGAATCAAGAACTTTAACCTCGAAGGTTTTGTAAATCGAAACAATGTTAAGCCCCGTTCATTCGGGGCTTTTTTTGTGCCTGATTATTGCTTAGTAAAATTTTATTAATCTTCAACTCAAACAGTTCTTGTTTTTAGTTTTTTTTAGTCATAGATTTTTTGTGAATTTAAAATTAATATGGAAAGTGGATGAGCTTCTTCAATGAAGAATTTGATTTTGATGAACCTTCTGAATCTGGAAGCGCAAATCTCAGGGAGCAGATAGAAGAGTGTAAAAAACTTATTGACGACGGTTCTGTTTACGGATATCTCGATAAGTTTGATGAAGTTATTCAATCCTGCCTTGATAATGACCTGAATGAAGATGGTTTATACCTTGTTAACGGGCTTATTGAAATCGCTCCATACAACTCAGAATACTGGATTAAAAAAGGTTTATTCCTTAATGCACTCGGATATTTTAACGAATCAATTGAATGTTTCAATAAAGCTCTCTCATTAAATCCGGGAGATTCGGATGCACTCGTTGATAGATCAATTGCTGAGGAAAATATCGGTTTATTAGCACAGGCAAAGGAATCTCTAAACAAAGCTCTTTCCACTGATCCTAATAATGAAGATGCACTTTACAGTCTTGGAATTGTTCATCAGCGTAACGAAGAATTCGAGGAAGCAATTAAATACTTCAATAAAGTATTAAAGCTGAATCCGGATTATGCTGAAGCTCACTATGAGCTTGGATTTTGTTATGAAAATCTTGAGGATTATTTAAATGCTTTAAGTTCATACGAAAAATTCCTGGATCTTGATCCGTATAACCCAAATGGCTGGTATAACCGCGGTGTAATACTCTCAAAATTGAACAAGTATGAGCAGGCAATCAACAGTTACGAGCTGGCGGTTTCTATAAGAGAAAACTTTACGAGTGCCTGGTTTAACAAAGGAAATATTCTTGCTGAACTTGAAAGATATCCTGAAGCGCTTGAAAGTTTCAGGAAAGCTTATGAACTGGATTCAGGTGATGAAACAACCTGCTTTAACATCGGAAATTTGTATGAAGAGCTCGGTGATTTTAAAAATGCTATCAGGTTCTATAGTGAAGCTGTAAAAAATAATGATGCTTACTATGAGGCATATCTTGCAAGAGGTTATTGTTATGATTCGGCTGGAAAATTTCAGCACGCTTTAAGGGATTTCAACAGAGCGGTTACATTAGCCCAGGATAATGCAGAAGCCTGGTACGCAAAAGCTGACCTTGAATATTCACTCGGGAGGTTGAAGGAAGCTGTCATAAGCTACATTCACGCATTAAAAATTTCTCCTGCAAGTTATGATATCTGGTTCACACTTGCAGAAACCTATGTTGAAATGGGTGAATGGCTAAGTGCACTTGAAGCTTTTGATAAATGTATTATTCTCAAGAAGGATGATGCAAAAGCAATTTATGAAAAAGCTAAAGTTAATTTTATTTTAAGCAGGACAGAAGAAGCCCTTCAATGTTTGAAGCAAGCTTTTGAGCTGGACCCAAGTATTCAAGCAGAATTTACCAACGATTACCCGGAAATTAAATCTTCGAAATTATTCAAGAAACTTCTCGGCGAGAATTAATCAAATTTTTTAAAAGAATTATCCCCCGGAAAAATTTGCAGAGGGCAAGTTGAAAGACACTTTTTATTATAATACAGAATTGATTGGACTGATCGGTCATCCGATTAAGCATTCTTACTCACCATTCATTCAGAATTATGCGTTTGAGTTAATGAATGCAGATTATGTTTACCTTCCCTTTGATGTGCCGACGGAAAATCTAAAAACTGCCGTTAACGGAGTTCTGGCGTTCGGACTTAAAGGATTAAACATAACTCTTCCTCACAAAGAAAAGATTATTAAATTTTTAGATGAACTTTCTGAAGAGGCTTCAATAATTGGTGCAGTAAATACTATTGTAAATGATCACGGAAAGTTGATGGGTTACAATACTGATGCCTATGGAATAATGGAAACCTTGTTGCCATTTAAAGAAAAAATTTCCGGAACTAAAATGACAGTTATCGGTGCTGGCGGAAGTGCGCGGGCAGTTATTTATACTTTACTTCGTCATTTTAAACCCGAAGAATTAAACATCATAAACAGAACTCAGCAGAAAGCAGACACTCTGGCGAATGACTTTTCATTGAAGATGAGATATGATTCATTCCATACATTTGAACTTTTCCCTCCTGATAATGTTGAAGTCCTGAGGAATTCCACTTTGATTGTTAATGCTACAACATTAGGAATGTATCCTGATATTGAAGACACAATTACTGATATTGAGGATTCTTTCAACGAGGATCAGATTGTATTTGATCTGATTTACAATCCGACTAAAACAAAATTTCTAAGGACAGCAGAGATGCAAGGTGCAAAAGTTGTTGGCGGGTTGATGATGCTTATTTCACAGGCTGCAAAATCATTTGAATTGTGGACAGGTGTTGAAATGCCTGTCGAAAAAATCTCCGATTCTCTTCAACAACATCTTAAAAAATTAACAGCATAACTACTAAGCACTTAGCTTTGCCAAAACTTTTTTCAATCTGATTACTGCCTCCTTCAGGTTTTCCATTGACGTCGCATAAGAGATCCTGAGATATCCATCAGCCCCGAAAGCATTGCCCGGCACAACAGCGATATGTGCTTCATAAAGCAGATGCATGGCAAAATCAAAAGAGTTTTCAACTTTCAGAACATTCGAATGTTTATGCATAAATGCAGAAATATTTGGAAACAGATAAAACGCTCCCTCAGGTTTGTAGCAGGTAATTCCTTTTATCGAAATTAATTCGTCAAATAAATACTCTCTTCGTTTCCTAAATTCAACAAACATTTCATCGATAACGTATTGCGGACCGGTCAACGCTTCAATTGCTGCAAACTGAGAAACAGAAGATGGGTGTGATGTGCTATGGCTCTGTATCTTGTTCATGCCTTCAATTATATGTTCGTTAGCCGCAGTGTATCCAATTCTCCAGCCTGTCATTGCATACGATTTGGAAATTCCATTTACAAGAATAATTCTTTTACGCAGAGTTGGAGCGATTGTTGCAAAACTATAAAATTCAAAATCATCGTAAACCATCTTCTCATAAATTTCATCTGCAAGAATATAAAAATCAGAACGCTCGGCTACTTCTGCCAATGCTTCGAGTTCTTTTTTATTGTAAGCCGAACCCGTTGGATTTGATGGATTGCAGAGTATAAACATTTTAGTTTTCGGGGTGATTGCTTTTTCAAGCTGTTGGGGAGTTATCCTGAAACCGTTTTTTTCTTCCGCATTAATTACGACAATTTTCCCCTGGGCAAGAGTAACCATTGCCGGGTAGGAAACCCAGTACGGTGCGGGAACTATCACTTCATCACCGGGATTTACCGTACTCAGAATTGCGTTATAGCAGCTTTGTTTTGCACCGCTCGAAACAATAATCTCACTGAGTTTATAATCGAGATGATTATCTCTTTTTAATTTAGCCTGTATTGCGGTTCGTAATTCAACAGTTCCCGAATTGATAGTATATCTCGTGTGGTTCTCTTCTATACCTGTTTTTCCAGCTTCTTTGATATTGTGAGGAGTAGGGAAGTCAGGCTCGCCCATGCTTAAATTAATTACATCAGCACCTTCAGCTTTAAGTTTTTTAGCTTCCGCTGCAATATGCATAGTTTCGGATACAGCAATTTCATTTACTCTGTCGGCAACCATAAGTTAATCCTGATTTTAAGTGAAAGTTGTTTTGTCCGCCATTTGGTGGATTTTGTCGGGGATGTTTTAAATCTCAAAAATATTTTGGAGCAATATAATTCTGAAGTAGTGAATTAAAAAAAATCCGCAATTATTTTTTAATCTATCAATCCTAAAAAATAGTTTGAAAAGAATTGAATTATTGCTTACGTTTGTTCAAAGCAAAGGTGATTAATGAAAATTTTTTTACTGATTCTAATACTGACCATTTCAGTTAACATTTTAGTTAGCGCGCAATCATACCTGAAATACAACTCCGTATTTCTCGGTGGTATGGCTGGTGTGGCAAGCATAAATTTATCCGGAAGTGATGAACAATCTCCGTTGACATTGGCTTTTGGTGGTAGTGTTGGCGTTCCGGTTCCATTTGTCAAGAACCTTTTTCTTTATGCACGGACTTCTTATATCACTTATTCAAACTTCCAATCGTTTTACAATACAAATTATTTGAATAGTAATATTCAGCTATCAGATGAATTTGTTGAAGTTAATTCTTCCTTCAGCCAACTGATTCTTAATGGTGGATTGCTGTATAATTTTTTTGTCACCAATGACCTGGTTCTTGGTTTAAACGGCGGTATGACTTTTATGGTAGTTAACCAGGAAGCGAAGCTGCGAACAGGCAAAGTTATTTCAAGTGTTGAAAATGAAAATATATGGGGCGTGTTTGGAGGGATCGTTGCTGAAAAACGTTGGGATGACAGCAACTTTTCTACATTTGCTGAGGCGCAGTATAATTATGCCGAGAGCGATGCAGTTTACAGACCGGGAGCTTTAAGTGCAATGAATTATACTTTTGGAGTAAGGTATTACCTGGCAGATTGATTGCAGCCTACTGATTCTCTTATTTCTTTGAGCTATTCAGATTGATTTTATTAATTGCATTCTGAAGCTCGAGATTAAACCTTTCGTATTTGTCTATCATCATAAAATGACCTGAATCATTGACGGTAATTAATTCAATCTTTTCATTCACTCCTTTTAAATTTGATGCGTTTCCGTGCAACCGATCAGAGTTCAAACATATTAAAGGAAGATTCAATTTTTTTAATTCGGCTGACTGATCATAACGCAGATACTCCCTGAGTACAGCAATCGCGATTTTATGATCTGTAGATGTGAGTGTATCAGTGATTTTTTTTCTGATTCCGATTTCTGTTTGAGTTGTGAAGAATGGACCAACGTATTCACTTATAGTTGCTTCAAAATCTCTCTCATAAGGTTTTATGAATTCGTTAATTTCATCTTCTGAGATCTTAAAATCTATATTATTAAAAGTATCAACACTGATTATTCCGGCAATATTTTCTCTACTTTTTTTTACTGCTTCCAGGGCAATGATGCCGCCAATAGAATGTGCAACGAGAATTATTTGTTGAGCCTTTAAAATATCAATCAGTGCTGCCAGATCGTTTGCATAAGAATCAATCGTCCAATTTTTCCTGTTCTTACCTGAATCACCATGCCCGGCGAGATCCAATACAACACATTTATTCTTTTTACTAAAGTATTCAACCTGATGTTTCCAGAACTCACGATTACCACACCAGCAATGTATAAATATTAATGCAGGATCTCCCGACCCGTAAATATTATATACTATTTTGACACCATCCGCACTTATAAATTCCTGTGGATGGTGCATAAAAAATTTGCTTAATAATTTATTAACCTGATTCTTTAGCACAATAGGTAGATGGTAATGTTATTTCCGGCTTATCTTCGATCTTTCAGAAACTATTTTTTCAAGTTCCTTTGCATGTTGAATTATCCCGTTTGATTCTTCACTATCCAAACCTGACCTTTGTCCGTTGACCACTTTATCATAAGCAATTACATTTCCATCAGGATCAACCATCATTTCAGTGTTGTTAAACTGTTTATCAGGCATATAAGTCAGCTCTCTGCCAACGAAGTAGAGCAGTTTTCCATCCTTGTAATAGTATCTGTTAAAAGCTTCGCCTGGTTGTCTGAACCGGTAATCTTCATTTATAAAAATCAGCTTTGAGTTATGAAAATATGCTCTGAAGTTGGAATACGCTTCTCCCGAACCCCAGTTAAAATGTTCCTCTGCCTCAGGATTATAAAGTAGTGAGTCAATTTCCTGTTTTATTTCAAGTATACCTTTCTCGGTATATTCTTTTCTTCCGCAGGAAATCAAAAGAAGTATAAAAACAAAAATGATCAGTTGATAAAATTTCATAATCCTAAAAAATTTGAAAAATAAAAAGCCACGGTTATTTCGTGGCTCAAAGATAAAAAGATCGTTTATTTTTTCCTCAACTCATCACGGATTTCTGCAAGAAGAACTTCCGACTTAGATGGTGCAGGAGGAGCTGCTGGTTTTTCTTCCTCCTTTTTCTTCATCGAATTAATTCCTTTCACAACCATAAAAATTGCAAAAGCAATAATCACAAAGTCAATAACTGTATTTAGGAAAACACCATACTTTATAAGAACAGGTTCAACACCTTCTGAAGCTTCTCTTAACGGAAATGCAAGACTTGAAAAATCAACTCCACCAAGCAGCATACCGATTGGCGGCATGATAACATCACTGACTATTGATGAGACGATTTTGCCGAATGCAGCACCGATAATTATACCTATCGCCATATCCATAACGTTTCCGCGCATTGCGAATTGTTTAAATTCCTGTACCATTTTCATAGAGTACCTCCGGTTTCTTTTATTAATTTAATAGAGATTTAATTATTGAAGCACTTAAAAATATAGTATTGATCGGCAAATAAAAAGAATTGGATTGATTTGATAGTGATTTATTTTTTTCTGATCAGTATAAAAATAAACCCGATCTATGAATTCGGGTTTATATTATATAGCAGGCTTGTAATACGGGTTTACTTCATTAAAACCATTTTTTTTGCTTGGATAAAGTTTCCTGCTCTCAATTGATAGAAGTAAACTCCACTCGGCATATTCGACCCATCAAAATTAATATTATATGATCCAACAGATTTTTCTTCATTTAAAAGAGTTACAATTTCGTTTCCTAAAACATCGAATACTTTTATTTGAACAAATGATAATGATGGAATTGAATATTTAATTTTTGTAACCGGATTAAATGGATTGGGGTAATTTTGTTCGATTATAAAAGTTTTTAAATTATTATCCTCATTTACAGATGGTGGATTATTAGTAAATGATGCATGATAATACTGGGCACTTAAGAAGTTAGGATCCGGACTTTCTTCAAGCGAATCTGCCTGAAGTACATAATGCAATGTAAAAATTATTGGAAAATTTTGAATTACCTTGAAAACCGATAATCCACTGATATATTTCCAGTCAAGTAGCGGATCCTCAGGTGTAAATTTTTGCGGCTCCCAAGGCCAGGTTTCACCGCCATTCTCAGATGCCATTACATATCCCGCAAAATAACTTATTGAGTCGGTACCTACGTATACATTTTCAGTAGCTGCACTAAATGCTATAAATATTAAATCCTGAGTTTCTGTGCGACCAATTACAGGTCGGCAAAGTGGTGGAAAAACATCTTCCGGATTTAAACTTGGTGCAAATTGAACATTGCTGCTGTCTGCAATCACTTTTGCAGCGCCGCCATTTACATTTGGAGACCAGAAAAGTATTTCATTTGGCTGTCTTGGGAAATAACCGCCATTATTAAAATCCTGTTGGCATGTTTCGAATACGACACATGGTGATTCGCCATAAAAATTTAAACTTATTCCTCTCAAAGCACCTACAGCAATTCCTTGTTCTGCAGGACAGTCAAAGATTTTTAGTGGTATCGTCCATGTAATACCTGCATCACTTGATTCGGTGTAAAATACATCTCCGGCATTTGTTATTTCATTGGTTATGAATGCAAATCCTACTTTTTCTCCATCTGAAACAGATAGAAAAGATGTTTCCGAACTTATACCTGGAAATAAAATCCATCCTGAAAAAGTACTGCTTGGTATATCAAAAGTATTGAATGCAATATTATCGCCACTCTGTTGTGCAGTTGCTGCTATCAGGATTTTGTCATCTGATATTCTATAACATCTTGGCCAGCCGGTAGGAGGTTGTATCCCGGGGTCATAAGCACTAAAGTTATATTGAAAAGGACTTTCGTCTATAAATAATCCCGTTCTTGTTGGTGATCCAAAATAATCACTGTGGTTTACAATTATCGCAGCTCCATCAGTAGTTCCGGAAATTGCAGGGAAACCGCTTCTTGAAGTATCAGGAACAGGTCCGGGGTGGAACCAGGTTACTCCATCGTCAATACTGCCAAAATATAAACAAGTTCTATCTGCAAAAGGCGGTTCGCTAAATTGTGAATTCATAAATATTGCATGAAGATATCCCGGATTGTTTAAATCTATCCAGAGCTGTTGAGGACTTCCGTTTGATTGTAAAGTATATCCATTCCTTATATCTGATATTTTATGAAATTCGAAAGGAATGCCTTGTGCAATTATTTGATGTGAACAGAAGAGCAGAATAAATAAAGTAAAAATTATATTTGAAGAGTTCATTTTTAACTCCAAGTTTTATTTTACGCCAGTAAATAAATCATTTGCCCCGTAAAAGTCAAGCGATATTTTAGTAGCGAACTAAAAGTCCAATAATCTTCTATGATAATTTATTTGCCCAAGATGGTAATTCAGATGAGTAGTTAGATGAACTAGAAAAAATTCTGTTGTTGTTTCATAGCCGAAAACATTAATTGGATAAGTCTCATTCAGTTTATCTTCTGCAAGTTCATTTAGAGATTTTTCAACAACTCTTGTTGTCAAATCAATTTCTTCGACAAGTTCTTTTACCGGGACATTTTTTCTGCTGAATTCCTCATCTCGCTTTCTTATGTAACCTGAATTGCCCAAAGTTGCTCCAATGTAGTGTTGAAGATTTCCGCAAATATGTAAGCAGAGATTTCCGGCTGAGTTTTTCACGTCGCCTGAAATTTGCCAAATCTTCTTTTCATCTTTGAAAGAAGATATTTCTGTTTTTAGTTTTTCAAGATCGCGAAGAAAGAGCTTTGTTAGTGTTACAATCATTTTTTGACTCCAATTAATTAGCTATCTAAAAATACATAAGAAAATTTTTAATCGATCAAAGGGATAATACATTCTCATAAAAATGCTTGATGATTGCCAACTAATTTCAGGGAATTTTTTTTACCTAAGAATCCTGGAAAATTATAAACAAAAAATAAACCGGAGTTGCTATATTTATAACGGTGTTTATAGAAAATTCCTGATGTTATAAACACACTTTAGAAAATTATTTTCAATGAACTTTATCTTACTGGCAAAATCCTGGTGAATAAAGCTATTAAATATTTTCTGTTAGCATCATTTCCCGGTTATCCGACGTATATCCCCAATAAAAATATTTCCTTTAGAAGAATAATTTCTCCATCGTTGCAGCAAAATTTAAATATTTCTCACTTAATCAATTATTATCATCAACATAATTGTGGGGTTCATTATGAAAACAGTTATTTGTCTGCTGTTCCCGGCATTACTCTTTGCTCAAAATCCTTTCCCTGATAATCTTCTTTTAACCGATGGCAGAACATTCTCATGTTTAGTCTCAGGCATTGACGATTCAAAAATAGAGTTCATTTACATGAACAATAAGAGTGAATCTATGGTACTAAAAGCAGTAGATCAGCTTGCAATAGAGGGATTAGGAATTGTCTACTCTGCTGGTCAGGGTTTTGCCAAAGATGCTGATCAGATTAATAAATTTGTTGATGACAGAATGGAAAAATTAGAAGAGGAACAATTAGTCCAGGAAGAACTTGCAAAACTTTCTGCTGTTTCAAATTCTGAACAGATGGGTAATACAAGTAACACTGAGTTAGCAGAATATTTTGAATATCAAAAACCTTTTGAAATGAAAAAATGGTCATTCGGCGTACTTTTAATTCCTTACTACTCTGGAAGAATATATTCGGTAATCCAATATTATGGGCAAAATCCGCCTGAAGTTTATATAAACAGTTTCGCCGAGAACGAAATAAATTTGCAGGGTCAACTATCTTATGGAATTGTATCGAACGTAAGGTTAACCCTTGATGTTGCATATTCATCTTCATACAGTGAACAAAGCTCAGAATATCACAGACGAAATGAATTCGAAGGTTATGATTCCGGATTAAGGACAACAAATGGCCTTTATATGTTTGACTTTACATTAGGCTTGAAATATTATTTTCTTGAATTCCTTCCTAATGACGTTAATATTTATGCACTTCTTGGTTTTGGGCAGCAATTTGCATCTGCTGAAGTGACCGAAGAAGATTTATATCCTGGTCCTGAACCAGATCCAATTATTGAGGATAATATGGCAGAATACCTTGAAGGAATGAATTCACCCTGGCACTTAGATTTTGGTTTTGGTGTAGAATATTTATTCAATGAATCAATTTCGCTCAATTCCAATATTAGATTTATTTATGCCAGTATTAATTCCGAATATGACTACAGATATATTACTGAATTTGAAACTGTGAATAGGACCTTCGAATACTCAAGTTCGGAATTCATCACCCGGATTGGACTTGGACTCAATTTTTATTTCTGATTTTTTAAGTAATTGGTACCGGAAGAAAAAACTTAATAGATAAGAGGATTTATTATGAGAGTAAATATTTTATTTAGCCGATACATATTTTATCTGTCTATTCTAATTCTTACAGTCAACTCTTTTGCGCAGGTTGTTGAGCGGAATGGAACACTCTATCGTGATTTTCAATTCAACGATGATACACTCCGAAACAATTCATTTACTAAAAATGAAAGTGAATTATCTTTAGGAGATACTATCAGGTTACCTTTTATTAAAGATGATTTTATTGTCAATAATTTTGATGGAGAGTATGGTGCTGATCAAAGCAATGTCAGTGCTGCAATAGATGGAAATGGAAATTATGCATTTGCGTGGATTGATTATAGGGACAGCCAGGAACAAATTTACGCGCAGTTCTTTAATAGCAGTGACCAAAGAATAGGAAGCAATTTTAAAGTAAATGATGATCCCTTAACTGGTAATAACTCTCCATTCTTCGCAGCAAATAATGAAGGGGATTTTGTTATAGTCTGGCTCCGGAATTATCAGGATATAATGGCTCAACGATTTAATAAAAATGGACAAAGAGTTGGAAACAACATTTTAGTTGATAATAATCCGGGATGGAACACTTCTGAGCCTTCTGTAGCGGTGAGCAACGATGGCTCATTTATAGTAATGTGGTCCTCCCAATTATACAGCGGAGATTCTCAGGTTTATGCTAAACCATTTGATAATTCAGGAAATCCATTTGGATGGATTATTTTAGTTAGTGAATCCGCTTTGGGCTCTTCAAGTATTGGTGGAGGCAGAACTATCGCTGTTGACGATGCAGGAAATTATTGTCTGACTTGGAGTTCTTCACAAGCATCGAGCTCCTCTAAAATCTATCTTCAAAAAATTAATAGCTCTGGTCAGAAAGTAGGCAACAATATTTTGGTTAGCATTCCTAATGATAATTCGAGAAATTATTGTCGGGATATTGTTTCGACAAAGGACGGTAATTTTTTATTTACCTGGATGAAGGCATTTGACTACCCGGGTACAGGTGGTGGTGTATTTGGTAGAATTTATAATTCCAATGGATACTTTGTAACAGATGAATTTATGATATACTCAGAACCCTCTGCTTCCTGGAATCCTGTATATGCATCATCGGATAAAGACAGTACTTTTATAGTTCTATGGTTAAGATATGACGAGCACTACCTTCAAAAAATAAAATCAAACGGAGAATTTATTGGGGAAACTGTAATGGTTAGATATAATTCAACTAATATTGGATACAGTTACAATAGTGGGTTGACGGATATATTTGACAATCATTTTTTCATTGCTCCTGAGTTTTATGAAAGGCAGGATCAGAATATATATGTTCAAAAATTTAATATTGATTTACAGCCCATTGGAACATTTGATAAGCTCCATGATGATGTAGGAAGTGCGAATCAAAAAAAATCTTTGGTAAAATTTAATCTCACAGGAAAATCAATTGTACTTTGGGAAGACCAGAGAAACGGACGCTATGATTTATATGCACAGGTGTATGATGAAAACTATAATCCAATTGGTAATAATCTTCAGATAAATGAAACCAACGCTGATTACTGGCAACTCTATGATAAAGAAGTGAACTGCCTTAGTGATGGAAGTTTTGTAATTGCTTTCAATGGTAGTGTAGATTATAATGGTGAAATCAGTGTCTTCCTTCAAAGAATAAGTACAACAGGAGAAAAAATTGGTCAGAATAAATTAGTTAAGGAAGGTAATTACTATTACGATTATAAAGTTGCATTAAATGTAAACTCAGATGATGAAATTCTTATTTGCTGGTATAACAGGTACGGTGCATACACGAGGATATATGATAAAAATCTTAATATACTCGCTCCTGAAAAGACATTATTACAAATCTCAAATAACAATGGTTTTAATCCCATTACAGTCTCGTCAGATAGCGCATTTAATATTTTTATTTCATATATCAATTATGATTATCAAAATTATTCTTCTGACAACAAAATAAGAGGCAGATTCTTCGATAGAAAAGGGAATAATTACAAAGCCTTTATTATTGATAGTGTTAACTCATACATATCTAATATCGCCTGCAGAAATGAAGGCAACAACTTTGCATTGCTTTATAAAGATGGAACAAGGATTTATATAAAGAGAAATTATGATCTGGATGAATCATATTTTTTTGAAAATAGTTTTTATTCATACGATTATTCCAATAACGAATTAAATATTGTTGAGTTTGATAATCAAAAAATTTTTATAACGTATAATTCCTATTTAGATGTAATCGGATTTTATGCGAATGATAATAAACGGGAAACTGAATCTTATCTGCTCCATCATTATGAATACATTGAACCATATTATGATAATTATAATGGTTCAAACAGCGCAGATATTTTTGATGATAAAATTATTTTTACTTATGAGAACAATAGCAATGAAGGAACTGGTTTTGATATCTGGGCAAATGTCAGGAAAATTGAAAGTGTGAGTTTTGAATCAGAACTTTTTTATCCACCGGCTGACTATGATATTCTTTATAATAATTTTCCCAATCCTTTCAATTCAAAGACCAAAATTGCGTATGAATTACTTGCATATCATAAAGTCAATTTGACTATCTATGATATATTGGGGAGAGAAGTAAAAGTTTTGGTAAATGAAAACCAGGAGAAAGGATTGTACGAAGTAGATTTTGATGGGGCAGGTTTAGCGTCCGGAATATACTTCTATAAACTTGATGCCTTTAAAACGACAGTAAAGAAAATGATCCTTCTGAAATGAAAAAAGACGGGTCATTGACCCGTCTCTACAATTTTCTTCACTCCCCCTTTGGGGGAGACGGAAGGGGCCTTCTATTTACCTAACCTCACTGGTCCAGCTTTCTTAACTTCTTCAGCAGTCCCATCAGCAAATAGTTTAAAGTTCTCTACAAACCTTGCAGCAAGTGCGTCGTATTTTTTCCAGTACTCATCTTTATTTCCCCAACTGTTTGATGGCTCAAGTACATCTTCAGGAACATCAGGGCAGGAGAGTGGTACTTCAAATCCAAACAGTTTATCTTTTCTGTATTTAACTTTATCCAACTTTCCATCAAGAGCAGCATTTAAAAGATTCCTGGTGTGACGAATGCTTATTCTTTTTCCAACTCCAAATCTTCCGCCAACCCAACCGGTATTAACCAGCCAGACATTTGCTTTGTGCTTTAACATTCTTTCTTTCAGCATTTGAGAATATTCATAAGGATGACGAACCATAAATGGTCCCCCGAAACAAGCTGAGAAAGTTATTTGTGGCTCAATACCAAGTCCGATTTCTGTTCCAGCAATTTTAGAAGTGTATCCGCTAATAAAATGATATTGAGCTTGCTCTGGACTTAGCTTTGCAATTGGAGGCATTACCCCAGAAGCATCGCAAGTAAGAAAAATCACATTCTTAGGATGCTTGTGAATATATCCTTCAGGAACAATATTTGGAATAAAATCAATCGGGTAAGAACAACGTGTATTCTCAGTAATCATATCATCATCAAGATCAATATGACGGCTGACAGGATCAAAGACAACATTTTCAAGAATGGTTCCGAATCTTCTTGTTGTTGCATAGATTTCAGGTTCAGCTTCGGCAGAGAGACGGATGACTTTTGCATAGCATCCACCCTCAAAATTGAAGACACCGTTTGAACTCCAGCCGTGCTCATCATCACCAATTAGTAATCTGTTTGGGTCAGCAGATAAAGTAGTTTTACCTGTTCCGCTTAACCCAAAAAACAAAGCAACATCACCTTTCTTTCCGGCGTTTGCAGAGCAATGCATCGGAAGCACATCTTCAAAAGTCAAAAGGAAATTCAATACAGTGAAGACAGATTTTTTAATCTCTCCTCCGTAAAGTGAGTTTGCTATTATAGCTGTTCTTTCAGCAAAATTAAGAATGATTCCTGTTTGTGATCTTGTTCCGTCAATTGAAGGATCAAGTTTGAATCCGGGTAAAGAAATTACTGTAAAATCCGGAATAAAGTTTTTTAGTTCATCGCGATCCGAAATTTTTATAAACATATTTCTGGCAAATAAACTGTGCCATGCTTTTTCAGTTATCACTCTTACTTTCAATCTGTAATCGGGATCGGCGCCAGCATAAACATCTTGCACAAAAAGTTCTTCGCCTTGCAAAAATGCTCTTGCTCTTGCCATCAGCGCAGAAAATTTTTCCTGGCTGAACGGACGGTTGTAAACTCCCCACCAGATTTTATCTTTTGTACTTTCTTCTTCAACTACAAATTTATCAGAAGCTGCACGAGCTGTGTGTGGTTTTGTGTTTACAAGTAAAGGACCTGATTTTGTAATCTTTCCTTCATTTCTGAAAACTGCTTCTTCATAAAGTGCTTCATCGGGAAGATTCCAGAAAACTCTGTCTAAATCAGTGAAGCCCTGGTTTTTCAGTCTGAAATCTGAAGCGAGTTCCATTGCTTGCTTTGTTGCCGGAGTATCGAATTCTAAATATTTACTCATGACCAATCCCTCACTAATTTTCTGTCGCCAATGTAAAGTTCGTTAGGTGAATTAGGATCAAGCGCCCATTTCATTCTTTCAATTCCATCCTGGATATCTTTTATGGTTCCGCAGTAACTCAATCTTAAGTATCCTTCCAGTCCAAATTCTGCTCCGGGAACTGTTAGTACTTGAACTTTATCAATAAGAAATGCTGAAAGAGCATTTGAACTTTTATTGTATACACTGAAATCAGCAAAGCAATAAAATGTTCCATCGGGCTTAGTAACTTTAACACCTTCAAAAGATTTTAAAAGACCAATCATTACATTTCTATTGTTCTCAAGTGTAACGCGAAGTGATTCAACACTGGACTGAATTCCGTTAAGCGCACCAACAGCAGCTTTCTGTAAAAGAACAGAAGGACCTGAAGTTTGATGTCCCTGGATATTGCTCATTGCTGAAATAACTTTTTTATTTCCTACTGCCCAGCCAATCCGGAAACCAGTCATTGCATATTGTTTAGAAACTCCGTTGATGATGATCATTTTCGAATTCTCATCCTGCTTCTTTGCATACTTAAATGGATTTATCGGTTTCTTGCCATCAAAAATTAATCGATGATAAATATCATCCATTATGAGCCAGATATCTTTTTTCTCACAGTATTGAACAACATCGGAAATAAATTCTTCGGAGTACATTGCACCGGTTGGATTGTTCGGACTATTTATGATAACAGCTCTTGTGTACGAACCAACTCTGTCTTCAATATCTTTAATTCGAGGATAGAAAGTTCCGTCTTCAGGCAATGCAGGAACTGGAATTGCTCCAATCAATCTTGCCATATCAGGATAGCTTACCCAGTATGGTGCAGGAAAAATAACTTCTTCCTGCGGATTAAGAATTGCCATCAATGCAACCATCAATGCCTGTTTTGCACCGCCGGATGCAATGATGTGCTGCGGAGTAACTTTCCTGTTGTAAAATTCTTCCGTGTATCTGATGATTGCTTGTTTGAGAGCAGGAATTCCGTCAGCCGGTGCATATCGAACTTCTCCTGTGTTTACATGGGAAACTGTAGCCATAATTGCTTCCATTGGCACACGGGTTTTTGGCTCTCCACCACCAAGGTGAATTACCGGATCACCTTTCTCTTTAAGGATTGCAAACTTTTCATTGAGTGCAAGGGTAGGAGAGGGCTTTATTGATTTGGCTATTAGACTTAGACTCATTTTTCAGCCCCTAAATTGATGAATAGAATAATCATTAAAATTTACTAATGAAAATTATTTGTACTGAGAAACATAAACAAGTTATTTCGATGATTTCTAAACTATTAAATCAATATTAACACCTAAGGGTAGTTTGTGAAGGATGTAAACAAAAAATTAAAATCTTTGCTGACATTTTTGACATCTTACCTTTTCAATTAATATAATATTCCCGAAGGCTACTATTATTACTTTATATATTAGTAGAATTTACCTCATTTCACTCAATTTCAGACAGAAAACAAATAAATTCATCTAATCCAATGCGGTATAATACTTGAAAAAATTCTGGTAATTATTAACAATATTTTGGTCGAATATTATGCGAACTGATACTATCAGCGATACCTTTGTAAGAATTCTAACAAGCATTCTTTTTAGTGCACTTTTTCTGCTTGTTACAATTGTATTTCTAAGTTGATTTTTTTTTGTTGCTTTGTAATTAAAAAGGGTGTCTTACGGCACTCTTTTTTATTTGTAATTATTTGCTCTTCATTAAATGGATTGGAATTTTTTCCTCAATGCTTCAACAACAATCGGCGGTACAAAATCGCTCACATCACTTTTAAGGCTTGCAAGATTTCTAATAATTGTTGAATTGAGATAAGTGAATTTTTCATGGGGCATAAGAAAAACTGTTGCAATGTTGCTGGCTAATTTTCTGTTCATCAATGCCATCTGAAATTCATATTCAAAATCACTAACAGCACGAAGACCTCTAAGGATACCCGAAGCTCCAACAATTTTTGCGTGATCAACAACCAATCCGTCGAAGGAATCAACCGAGACATTGGGAAATTCATTTAAACTTTCCTTCAACATACTTACTCTTTCCTCAGTAGAAAATAGCGGAGCTTTACCTGGATTAATTGCAACAGTAACGACTACTGCATCAAAAAGTTCTATTGCTCGTTTTATCAAATCGATATGACCGTAAGTGACAGGATCAAATGTGCCGGGATAGATTATTTTACGCATATATTTTACCGTGAATAATTTTGTAAATAAGTATTTGAATATTAATGATTAGGTCAGACTTAACAAAAAACAGTTTTGCTTTTCGATAGAATGATGGGATATTTGCAAATAATATCTGGATCACAATCCTTTACTAATCGCTTTCATTAAATCAGATTGAGTTATCTTTGAGTATGTCAGCTCTGAAAATATCGTTATTCGTAATATTGATTTCGATCGTGTCGGTTTTTGGCCAATCTAACATTGGAGATCATTTCATAATAACCTTTCCGGATATTCTTAGAATTAGTGACTCGACCAGTATTGTGATTGAATCGGAGACTGAGATTTCATCTGAATACCAATTCAAATGGAAAACTGACGTCGGAAGGATAGATTCTTCTGGTTCAAAAGTGAACTACCATTCACCTGGTACTGCTGGAGAAGCAAACATCGAGCTCGGGATCTATAAAGATGGCAATCTTATAAAAAAATATTCGTTCAGCATTTCAATTTTCAACCAACTAATAATACTTAAAGCAGATGACTTGTTCTATGACGAGAAAAAAATACTCACAGATAACTGGAAAAGATTTTTGCATTATGCAGTTTCGAAAAAAATAAAAACCAGTGTTGGGCTGGTTGTTAATTCACTGAATACAGAAGATGAAAGATATTTCGGTTTGCTCAAGTACCTTACCAAAACAGGATACATTGAATTATGGAATCATGGTTATGATCATCTTTTGAATGCCAGTTATCCTGATGGAGGAATATATGAGGAGTTTCGAAATTCATCACTGGATTATCAAGTAGATCAGCTACGAAAAAGTCAGGAGCTGGCCAGAGAAAAACTGGATATAACTCTGCGAACTTTTGGTGCGCCGGGAAATGCAATCGATAGCACAACAATATTGGCATTGGATGAATTTGAAGAGATCAAAGTTTGGTTCTTTGGAATGGAAGGATCTGACAAACTTGTTTTAGGTAGAAATGCAGAGATGGAATACCCGGTAGGAAAGCCTGACTATGAATCATTTGTGCTAAACTATGATTCGACGAAAGATTATTTAGTGTTCCAGATTCACCCTAATCAGTGGGATGAAAATCAGTTCAACGAATTCAAAAAAATAATTTCATTTCTCAATGATCATCATTTAACTTTTATTTTGCCGTACGAGTATTATAACTCTGTGGTCAAACTGGAAATAAACTAATTTTCTCTTGCAGCTATTCCGGTTGCAAAACTTCCCACATCTAAAACTTTTACAAGCTCACCTGTATTTACGTCGTAGATACAGACTAAAGATGACCTAACCTTTCCGGGAATTTTGTAATGAGGTTCAAACTGATGAGCCGGATCATTATTCGCACAGGTTACATAGAGAAATTTTCCGTCAGGAGAAAGATCTGCACCATATAAATGATGAAAAGCTTCGTTAGTATATTCTCTTGTGATCGTCCAGCTTTCTCCGGATTTAGTTATCTCCGTTATTATCGGCTCGTGGTGAGAGACAGTATAAATTTTATTTCCATCCGTAGAAACTGCAGATTGCATCGGGTGGTTTTTGATTAGAAGTTCCTGGATAACTTGCTTCGTTTCCAGGTTGATCACCAGCATTAAACTCGATTTCCTGCAGTTTACATATAAATATTTATCATCCGGAGAAATATAAATGTGCATGGGTTCGTGAACAGGTTCCGGGCTGGATGAGAGAACGATGTCATCTTCAATCACTTCCAAAGTTGTTACATCAACTATGGATATCCTATCTTTAGTCATATTGCCTACATAGAGTTTTTTATCATCATTGCTAAGCCAGATTGCGTGTGGAAGTCCTGTAACCGGCAAACTGATGTCGGCTTTTTTCGTCATAGTTTCTGTATCAATTGCATAAATCACGTTGTAGATGCTTGGGGCTGTTGATGATCTCGAAACAAAAGCAGTCTTCCCATTATTAGTAATTTGGATCATACCTGCATTCTCGAGGTTTCCGATTTGGTCAACAACCTGGTTGGTTGAAGCATCAATCTTCAAAAGTCTTCCTGCGGCAATTAAACTTACATAATAATATCCTCCGCGAATTTGAATATTATGTGGTGCATCTGTAACCGATGAAATTAAATCAACATTATTTACTCTCGAGACGACATTGTATTGGGCATCTATTTCATAAATTTCATCTGAGCCTTGATTACATACAAATATTTTTTGACCACCTGAGTAAGGTACATTTCCGTTATAATCTCTTGCACCATCATTTATCCAATCCCTTATCGTACTGATCTGTGATTGAGAAAGACTGCTTCTTTGATAGGGCATTCTTTGACCCTGATCTTCAATATTTCCGTTGATTAGCTGAGACACCAAACTATTTTCAGCATCAAAAGGAACAATAGGACTTCCTCCATAAACTCCATCTCCGTGTGTTATTTTTGGATTAACATTGCCAGCATGAGTTCCTAATGGTCTGCCAATTGAACCCTTCATCATTTCAGTGAATGATGTTAGTTTCAAATTGTGATGTGGTTCTGAATTTCCGTGACAACCCGATTCACTACAATTCTGTGCAAATATTTCTGCAACTTCTTTTGATTGAAATCCGTTGTTTGTTTCATCAACCAGTGGAACCACGGATTCTTCATTACACGCATAGAAAAGTATGAATGTTGTAATAATTAAAACTGCAAGATTAAAAGCTTGACGCATATAATATCTACCTATTTAAGAAGTGTCATTTTTATAGATTGACTAAAATTTGAAGCAGAAAGTTTTGCAATATAAATGCCTGATGGCAGATAAGAGGCATCAAATGTTAAATTATATTCGCCTTCCTGGAGAATCTCATTTATAAGTTCACCAACTTTTTCTCCGACAAGGTTATAAACAGAAAGATTAGTATAACCGGAAGCTGGTATGCTAAATTTAATTTTAGTTGATGGGTTAAATGGATTCGGATAATTCTGGTTAAGGACAAAGCTGGATGGATTGTCTACCTCAACATAAATTTCTTCTGAAAGTGTTGAACTACCATCAAAATCTACTTGCTTCAGCCGATAGCTATATTTACCCGGCAGAACATTTTGATCAACGAATGAATAGTTATTAATTTCTGTTGTAGTTCCGTTACCCTGAATAAAACCAATAGTATGATACCCGTAATCCTGCTTTCGCTGGATTTCAAAACCCATATTATTTTTCTCTGATGAAGTACTCCAGTCTAATATCACATTCTCGTCACTTTGTTTGGCAGAAAATGAATTTAGTTCGACCGGTGTAACACCATTAAACTTGACTACATATAATCCTGTCTGCATATCGGATATCAGAGTGTTTCCTGATGGAAGATAAGGGTAACATCCCCATGCACCACTATAATTTCCGGAATTATTTTGAGGATATGTATCGTACTGACCGGCAAGCTGTGGATCAGTCGGATCGGAAATATCAAGCACAACATATCCCGAAGTGTAATATGATATATGAGCATAGTCTCCAAGTACAAAAAGATTGTGTACGTATGAACTACTGCCCGGAAGTTGCCAAGCAGGTACAACCAAATTCCAAGTGCTGCGATCCACTAAATCCCACACAGTAATATCTCTTTGATTAAATTCTTCTGTGGCAACAAAGTAACGTTTATTTTCAGTTGACCAACCACTATGTGCATAAATTCCGGGAAGGTTTATACTTACCGAAACAAGCTGTGGATTGCTTTTATTTGAAACATCTATTAGATCATAAGAATCTTCCGCTGCTGCATACACTGTGTCATTCCATACATAAACGTCGTGAATATAATTGCTCGCTGTATAATAATTTGTTCTGGTGGGGTTAACAGGATTACTAAGATCAAGGATGTGCATTCCACCACCATTGTTAGTCCCAATAACATAAGCAAATCCATTATCAATATAAATATTGTGTGCACGGGTAAACCAGGTTTCAATAGTATTCGCAAGTGTTGCAGTAACCGGAAGTTGCGAGAGGTCGATGATCTGAAGTCCTCTGCCGGTTCCTGTTCCTTCAGTTATTACATAAGCATATGTGCTATGAACTTTAAGATCACGCCAAAGTGAATTTGGTCCAGGAATAAAAGCTATTTCAACAGGAATAGTTGGATTTGTAACGTTCACAATTGATGTGCCTGCTTCTGTACCAAGTAATGCGTACTCATTGCCTGAGCCGTCAACATATCCCCAGACATCATTATATCCAACCGAAGGATATTGGTTAAGGTTACTTAAAAGAGTAACATTGGTTTGCGCTATTATCATGTGCGTAGTCAGCAGTATGAAAAAAAATAATTTCATCTTTACCTCTAATAATGATTATTTAAGAAATGATACTTTTATTGCTTTTGTATTTGAAGCTGAGGAAGCAAGCACAAAGTAAATTGCGGAAGGAAGAATCATACCTGATTCGTCTTTACCATACCAACTGAAATTATTTACTCCGGCTGGCAGGTGTTCGTTATGTAACGTTTTGACTTTTTCTCCGAGCAAATTAAAAATTTCGATAGTGATTTTTTTAGCTTCCTTAGTTTCGATTCTTATCTGAGTGCCAGGGTTAAATGGATTGGGAAATGCCTGGAGCGAATAATTGTCAACTGGCCTTAGTTCCCGATCAGCAATGTTTGTTATCTCAGTATTATTGTAAAGATATAACCCTCCCTTTACATTTCCAAGGAATAAATCAAAATCGGTGTCATTATCAATATCAACAAAACAAGGAAATGAGCTCCCGCCAAAATCACCGGAGATGAAGTTATTAGTGACTTCTGTCCAAATCGGGGCAGAATTAGTTCCATCATTTCTGAAATAGAAAAATTCGCCATTTCTGTTCCCTGAAAAAAAATCAATAACTCCGTCTTTGTCATAATCAATCATGAATGGAGTGCTGTTATCACCTACATCCAAACTTCCAAAATAAGATGAATTAGCCGTGAACTCATATAAATTCGAATTGCCGGTATTTTCATAAAAATTAAATCTGCCATTAAATGCTCCGATTATCAAGTCAAGGTCCGAGTCAAAATCAACATCAATTAAAAGGGGAGTAGCGCTTGATCCAACATCAATCAACTGACCGAGATCATTCAGTAATGCGATTCCAATTGAGAAGTTTGGAGAAGTTGGCGTACCTGAATTTGAAAATAATTCTACAGTACCGTTCAATTTACCAATCAACAGGTCAGGATCATTATCATTATCAATATCCCCGAAGGCTGGTGACAAACTTAAGTCACCGGATATATTAAAGAATGATGAATCAGAGTAAATGAATGATGGACTGGAAGCCGTTCCAATGTTTTCGAGGAAGTGAATTGAGCCGGTGGGGTTGTTTAATGAACCAATGAACAAATCAAGATCAGCATCATCATCTATGTCTACAAAAACTGGAGCGCTGTTATTTCCGACGTCCAGAGTTTTGAGATAGTCTTTTGTAATGAGATTGTGATTTGCAATCTGGCTGCTTCCGGTATTTTCATAAAAAATTAATGATTGAGGTACGGTCGGATCATAAAGCACAGATACAAATAAATCATAGTCATTATCACCATCAATATCAGGAAACCTCGGCATATTAAATCCGCTTGTGTTAACACTGTCTGAATTATCTGGATAGATATTCGAAACTCTTTGCATATCTGGATTTGAAGGGCTGCCCTGGTTTTCTATAACGTAAAGACTCTTGCTGAAAAAGTCTCCCCAAAAAAGATCAAAATCAGAATCATTGTCTATATCAACAAAATCTAAAGAACTGGCTCCGTGTCTTGAACTGGCTGGTTGACCACCGATGATAATGAGGTTTTGCCAGACACTAGTAATAAATTTAAAAATAAAATTTTGAGAGGTTCCGATATTCTCATAAAAGGTAACCGTTCCGGCTGAGTTACCGCTGAAAAAATCATAATCACCGTCATCATCTATATCAACAAAAATAGGATTGCTGCTGAATTCACTATAAATAAGTTCGCCATCACTATCACGAACAGAGTCTTCTGCTAATACAAAGAAAGGAGATGTTGGATTTCCATCATTTCTGAAAAATGAGATCTGATCACTGTTGCCTGTGAAGTAATCAAAGTCATCATCATTATCAATATCGGTTAAATAAAACCAATTCTGAAAAAACAATCCTTCGGGATTTATTATTGAATATTCAAATATCGGATTGAATTTATTTCCGATATTTTTGAACCAGCCAAATGTCTGATCACTGTCAAGAAAAAAAATATCCAGATCACCATCATCATCAATATCAACAAACTGGTGTTCCAGATTATTGTGCCCGCCACTGAAAATATTTTCAAGCAAACCTTCTGAATCACTTACCGGGATACTATTTAACTCTCTTTGGAAAGGTTGAGGAAAATAATTACTAAAGGGAAGCAGAAGGAGAACCGGCAGGATTAATTTGAATATGTTATTTCGTAAAGACAAGCATCTCCAATTATTTTGAATGGTTCAACTTTAAAGTTCTCAATATCTTTTTGTTTTGTCTGGATTGACCTTTCTACAATCATAAAACAATCGCTGCGAAGGTATTTATTGTTCAACAGATTTACAACCACATTATAAATATCATCCTTAAAAAAAGGTGGGTCGGCTAAAATCAAATCATATTCATTATCAGCCTTCAAAGACGAAAATCTAATCGCAGGCATTTTAAAGATTTTACATTTGTTTCCTGTATTCAGAAGTTTGATATTTTGTTCCAGATTCCTGTAAATAACTGAATTTTTTTCCACGAAATGAACTTCAACGGCCCCGCGGCTGATACATTCAAATCCAAGTGCACCCGATCCGGAATAAACATCCAGAACTTTGATGCCTTCAAAAGATAATTTGTTATTCAGGATGTTGAAAATCGTTTCCCGGACTCTTTCAGTAGTTGGTCTTACGAGTTCGGATTTAGGAACATTAATAAATCTTCCTTTTAATTCTCCGGCTGTAATTCGTAATCTCATTGATAATAGTTCAAATAAATCGTGAAGCGATTCCTGCAGCAGATGTGAATGAACTGTAAGAATCATTGTGGAGTTCTAAATTTTGATAACCGGATTTAAATTTTATTATATCGAAAGGATTAAATTGCTTAAACTCCAGACCGGTTTCATTCTGCAGCTCAGAAAGTGAATCACTCTCCAATTCATCGCCGGCAATTTTTGAATATATGAAAGATGAAGTTCTGATTTTATTAAATTCTTTTTTATTAAGTTCTTTTACTATCGAACTGATTAATCCATTATTATCCTTTTGAATTACCTTAACGTAAACAGGTTTCGAGCAGACATTTACAAAAAGTGTAACGAAATTTTTTGAATTGTAAATATTAAACGACACCATGTCTTTCTCCAGGTTACCAATAGAATTTATAAAACTATTGGCTGTAATTGAAGCATTATCCACAAGCTTTGGTGTAAGGTTATTTTTAGTGCAGAAATTTTTAATAATAACGAGATATTTTTTATGCAGGGCTACTACCAGTGCGTTATTTTTTCCTGGAAGAAAATTACTTTCCAGTTCGTAAAATTTTATAGCTAGTTCATCAACCGGTATATATGGAAAGAGCTGAGAAATCTCCCAGATATATTCTTCTCTAATTTCATTCTGATTTAAATTGGCATCATAAGGAAGCTGGATGGTAATAAATAGCTCCGGGGGC
Source organism: uncultured Ignavibacteriaceae bacterium (assembly GCA_963698525.1). Taxonomy (GTDB): domain Bacteria; phylum Bacteroidota; class Ignavibacteria; order Ignavibacteriales; family Ignavibacteriaceae; genus IGN2. The sequence goes on from CAVORE010000011.1 coordinate 152,696, forward strand.
AGAGTAAATGAAGCAATGTTGCTTGACACAGGATTTCTTATTTTGATTTCGTCGAATGCAGCCTGAAGCTGATTAAATAAATTTATTTCAGATTGATCTTCAAAATCAATAGCAGGACTAATAAAAGTTTGCCCGATATTATCTACAAGTAACTGGTTAGAATGTTTTTCTACTTCAACAAACTGCAGCCTGGAAGCTGTGAAATTAATTCCGGCACATCTTTGAATGCCATTCATCTATCCGGGTTTACTCCCAGGAAGAAGTATTTTTCATTGCGTCATTAAAAAGATCACCAACTGTTCCGTAACCATCGGGGTCTTCAAGAAAATATTTTGTCCCGAGAACAAATGTTGTATCGATCTTAATTACGTTACCCCTTCTATTGATCGTGGTATCAATAGCAGTTGAAGTGTCAATTTGAAGTACATAGGGTTGAAAAGTTTTTGGTGAGAGCTTTAAACTCTCCGGAGTAAATACTCCATTTGAAAGAAGTTTAAAAGGATTTGCAGGTTTCATAGTCAGCGAGTCGAAAGCATTCACTACGCTGTCCACAAATTCATCTTCCTTTATAAACTTAATAAGATTATCAAGATTATCAGTATAATTCCCGAATTTCCTTTGATATAAAATTTGAGCCGATTTAATATTATTCATTCTGAGTCTTGATTCAGTTCTGAAAAATCTTTCCTGCTCAACAGCATCTTTAGGGTCAATGATTGCTACTTTTATTAATATGACAGAAAGTATTGCGATTACAAGGTAAAGAGCAGCATGAATATACCATTGATCACCAGCTTGCGATTTCATCATTCCTCCGGGAAAAATTTTTTTGTTTGCTTATTCAATATATAAAAACTTTTTAATTTTGTTAAACTTAACTTCACCTATACCTTTGACGTCCATCAGCTCTTCGAGCCTTTTAAACCTTCCTCTTTCATTGCGTAACTGGATGATTTTTTCTGCCGTTTTCTCACCAATTCCCGGCAACTTAACCAGTTCGTTAACACCGGCAGTATTAATATTTATACCGTTTTCAGCCAGTGCAGATAAATCTTTTTGTACGTATGCTATAGTATCCGATAGTTCTAAGACTCTTTTTTTAATCTCAAGATTGCTAATTAGAAGGGAATCTTCAAGATCGTATTCAGGATTAAAATTTGAATAATATGCAAAAAGGCTATCTTCTTTCGTGTAATCTATGAATTTGTACTCATCAACATCATTTTTGATAAACTCAACGTAAATGAAACCTAAAATAAAAAGACCTGCCAGAAACAGGATTACGATGATCTCAGTTTCAGTAAACCCGATTTTTTTAGAGAGCTTTTCAAACATCAATTATAATGAAGCGATAAAAATTTTAAATACCAACAACTAAATTAGTTCCTCAGGCCAAACCCCTTTTCAAACTTCTGCCAATCTATAAACCAAACTTGCTGAAAAAATCTTTTTTTTCATCTTCAGATGAAGTTTTAATATTTGGCATTTCAGAAAGCTGTTTGATAATCTCCTTTTCCTTTGAACTTAATTTTTGAGGGATTGCAACATTAATTCTTACTATCTGGTCTCCGCTTCCGGAATAATTTAAATGCTTAATGCCTCTGCCTTTCATCTTAAGCAGTTTGCCCGGCTGTGTTCCCGGATCAATTTTTAATATTGCCTTGCCGTTAAGTGTGGGTACTTCAACCTCAGCACCCAATGCTGCCTGAGGAAAATTAATAAACAAATTATAAACAATATCATTTTTTTCTCTGATGAAATGATCGTGATGAAGTTCCTGAAATACAACAATGATATCTCCGGGTTCACCGCCTCGTTTTCCGGCATTTCCTTCACCACGCATTGTCATATAATTTCCTTCTTCAACACCGGCAGGCACATCAATTTTTAAAGGAACTTCGTCAGTGATTCTGCCATCACCTGAACAAGTTTTACAAGGAGAATCAACAACCTGACCTTCGCCATTGCAATTTTGACAGGCACTTATATTAACAAATTGTCCGAAGACCGATCTGGAAACAGTTTTTACTTCACCGGCGCCATTACAAACAGGACAAGTTTTTAAAGATGTTCCGGCCTGCGCACCGGAACCGGTGCAAGCATTACACTTAACCTGCTTTTTAATTTTAATTTTTTTTGAAGTTCCGGTGGCAATTTCTTCCAGCGTAAGTTTTAAGTTAACACGTAGATCAGAACCGGGGGTTCCTGAACCTCGTCGTCGTGATCTACCTCTCTGGCTTCCGCCAAAAAACTCATCAAAGATGGATGAGCCTCCGAAAATATCAGAGAAGTGAGAAAAGATATCATTAACATTAGAGAATCCCTCACTTCCAAATCCGCTGCCTCTAACACCTTCGTGCCCGAAGCGATCATAATTATTTTTTTTATCATCGTGACTTAAAATCTCATACGCTTCGGCTGCCTCTTTAAATTTATCTTCAGCAGATTTATCTCCCGGATTCCGGTCCGGATGGTATTGCATCGCAAGTTTGCGGTATGCTTTTTTTATTTCATCCTTTGTGGCATTTCTGGTAACACCCAGAATTTCATAATAGTCTCTTTTAGCCATTATTTTTAATTCTCTTTCTCTGAGGATGAATTTGCAGAACTTTCACCGGACAGCTTGTTATCATCGGTAGATTCTTCGCTTACAATTACTTTTGCATGTCTTATAACTTTATCACGGTATAAGTATCCGGATTCTACTTCTTCCAGAACAGTATGAGATGGAACTGAGTCATCCTTTCTTTGCATCAAAGCATCGTGGTATTCAACGTTGAACGGCTCTCCTTTGGTTTGCATTTTTTTAACTCCCTGCTCATTCAGTACCTTCAGCAGTTTATCATAGACTAATTTTAATCCTTCCTTTACTGCCTTGCTGTTATCAATATCGTCAATATGTTCCATAGATCTTTCAAAATCATCCACCACGGGAAGCAGCTTAATAATAAAAGATTCAGCGGCATAGTTAATAATATTGAATTGATCATTTTCAGTTCGTCTCTTGTAGTTTTCAAACTCCGCAGCTTTTCTCAGAAGTTTATCCTGCACATCTTTTATCTGTGATTCTAATTCAGCTATCTTTTCTTCTTCTTTAGCATTTGCATTTACTTCGGAGTCTTCATTCTTTTCTATTGTTCCGGAATTATTTTCTTCCTGTTCAACTGGCTGGTTTTGTTCATCCTGTTGTTTGTCTTTTTTATTTTTAGTCAAAATCCATCTACTCCTTTATTAATTAACGTGATTTTAAATGTTCTGATAAAACTTTTGCAAGGTAATCTACGATTGCTACTATTCTGGAATACTCCATTCTCTTTGGCCCGATTATACCAAGCGTTCCGCTCGTTTCACCAATGGTGTATTCCTTACTAACAAAACTGTATTCTTTAAGTTTTTTTTCAAAGTGCTCACTGCCGATCGAAATGAATACTTCTTCTTTTTTTGATTCTGAAGATTTCTCCATTATATGAACGATGACATCCTTATCTTCAATCAACTCAATTATGCTTTGAAAATTTTCCGGATTTTCAAACTCAGGCTGTTGAATAATATTTTTTGCACCTGTTACGATGAGACGCTCTGATTTAACATCATCCTTAAAAAGCTTGTCTACTGAGTCAACAAATAATCTGATAATTGGTCTTTGATCTTCGTCAACGTCCGTAAATCTTTCTTTAAATGTGTTCCTGATTTCTTCAAGACTCAGACCTGAGAGCTTTTCATTCAGGAGCAATTGAACGGATTCAATTTGAGGTCCTCTCAACTCTGAATTAAGTTCCATAGTAATCGTTTTCACCAGTCCCGACTTTATGCTAATCACAACAAGAATTCTTGTTGAAGTAAGACTTATTATCTGAATCTTTTCAAGAATTCCAGATTCAAGATTTGGATATGAGACACAAGCTATCTGTTTTGTAATCGAGCTCAATAACTTTGAAGTTAGCCTGACAAGATCATCGGTTTCATCAGCAATTTGATTCAGGCTGTTTTCTATCAAAACTCTTTCCTTAGGATTAAGCTTTTCAATATCCATTAATGAATCAACATAATAGCGATACCCTTTATCGGTTGGTACTCTTCCAGCCGAAGTATGCGGATGGTTGATAAAACCTGAATCCTCAAGATCGGACATTATATTTCGAACAGTAGCCGGAGAAAAGCCAATATCATACTTCTTTGTGATATTGCGGGATCCGACCGGAGTTGCAGTTAAAATAAACTGCTGAACAATCGACCTCAGAATGGCTTTTTCTCTCTGATTTAACTCTTCTGTTTCCATTTCTTTAAATTGATTTGAATAAAATCAAGGCGCAAATATATTAAAATTAACCTAATTTTGTCAGGCATTGGATGATGATGTTACTTAGAAGTCTCAGGCAGACTGTGCTATATCAGTCGTACAAATGGCATAAGCAAATTTTAAATATTTTGAACAGGAGAGCTTAAGTGCTAAATTTTCAAATAGAAATTTTACAAAGTTAATTTTGACTGAAGGGAAGCAATATTGGCTAAAAAATATGAAGAAGCCGGTGTTAGCATTAAAACCGGCGATGAAACAGTTGAAAAAATTAAGAGCTATGCTAAATCAACTTTTAACAAATCCGTTCTGACAGATATTGGACTTTTTGGTGCCTTCTTCCAGCCGGATCTATCCAATTACAAAGAACCAGTTCTGGTTTCAAGTGTTGATGGTGTTGGAACCAAATTAAAAATTGCCATCGAACTTAATAAGCACGATACTATTGGACAGGATTTAGTAAATCATTGCGTCAACGATATTGCCGTTTGCGGAGCTGAACCTCTTTTCTTTCTGGACTATATGGCGTTTGGAAAGCTTAATTCTGAAATAGCTGCCGAAATTGTCAAAGGCTTTTCTGTGGCGTGTAAAGAAAATGGTTGTGCTTTAATCGGTGGTGAAACTGCAGAGATGCCTGGTGTTTATCAAATGGGTGATTACGATCTTTCGGGAACTATTGTCGGGATTGTTGATAAATCAAAAATTATTAAAGGAGATAATATTGTTTCGGGAGATGTACTAATTGGAATTTCTTCATCGGGACTTCATACAAATGGTTATTCTCTTGCAAGAAAAGTTCTTCTTGAAAAATTTAATTTGAAAGATAGGATTGATTCACTTAACAATCTTTTAGGCGTTGAGCTTCTGGCTGTTCATCGTTCTTATCTGAACCTGATCAGAAATATTAAAAGTAATATTTTAGTTAAAGGTATTTCGCACATTACCGGCGGCGGGATAGTTGGAAACACCAGCAGGATTGTACGGAAAGGTTTGAAACTTAATATTCATTGGAGTAACTGGGAAGTTCCTGCAATTTTCAGACTGATCCAGAAAACTGGTGAAATAAGTGACGAGGAAATGAGAGAAGTTTTTAATATGGGAATAGGATTAATTTTTGTCGTTTCGAAAGAGAATGTTCAAGCTGCCATGAAGTTGGCTGCAGAATTAAAGGAGCATCCGGTAGTAATTGGTAAAGTTGAATAAAATCTTCAGATAATATTTTATGTTCATAGACACACACGCACATCTGTTTTATCCTAACTTTGAAGGAGACCTGGATGAAATAATTTCCAGGGCAAAAGCCGAAAGTATAAACTATCTCCTGGTCCCTGCCACTGATTTGAACACATCGGAAAAAGTAATTGAACTCACCAAAAAATATGAAGCAATTTATGGTGCAGTTGGAGTTCATCCTCACGATACAAAAGACTGGAAGCCATCATTCATTCAGAAGATTGAGAAGTTGGCAAATAACAAAAAGATTGTTGCAATCGGGGAAATAGGTCTTGATTATTATTATGATTTCTCTCCAAAAGAAAAACAGATCGAAGCTTTCAAAGCGCAGATTGAACTTGCACTTAAATTAGATTTACCGGTAATCATTCACAACCGGGATTCTGACAAAGATATGATGGAAATAATAAGAAGTTATTGCGGTACCGGATTGAAAGCACAGTTTCATTGTTTCAATGGTTCAATTGAAGATGCCAGGGAACTTGTTGGAATGAATTATATGCTTTCATTTACAGGGAACATTACTTTTAAAAATGCAAACAATCTTCGAAAAATTCTTCAGCATGTACCACCGGAAAATTTATTGCTCGAAACAGATTCACCATTTATGACTCCGGTTCCTCATCGGGGAAGCAGAAATGAACCAGCATATGTAAAGTATGTTGCAGAAAAAATTGCAGAACTGCATAATTTAAGAATTGAAGATGTTGCCAGGATTACCTCTTTCAATGCATTTAGAATTTTTGGGATTGGAAGTAAACCTGAAACAGCTTTTACTTACAAACTTGGTAACTCTTTATATATTAATGTTACTAACCGCTGTAATGCTCACTGCACTTTCTGCAAAAGAAAAGAATACCCGGTTCTAAGAAGCTACAACCTTGGTATGGAGAGAAATGAAGAACCTTTTGCCGATGTTTACATAAATGAAATAGGTGATCCAAAAAATTATGATGAGATTATTTTCTGTGGATATGGTGAGCCAACAATAAGGTGGGATGTTGTAAAAGATATTTCAAAATATGTAAAAGCTAATGGCGGAAAAACACGACTTAATACTAACGGGCACGGAAATGTCATCAATAAAAAAAATATTACAACTGAAATGAAAGGGCTTATTGATGTTGTTTCAATTAGTCTTAATTCATTCGATCCGAAGCAATATTCTGAACTGGTAGGATTGGAGACTTCTTATTTTGATGAGATGATTGACTTCGCTAAAAAATCGAAACTAATTGTTGAGAAAGTTATTATGACAATAGTATCAATTGATGAAGTTGATATTGAACGTGCCCGCAATATAACTGAAGAAGAAATCGGAGCCGAGTTCAGAGTAAGAGAATTCTTTTAATTAGATGCCCCCTAAATCCCCAAAGGGGGTCTATTCATTAATTTGGAGTTACAGATTTGAAAAACATATTAAAGCATAGTTTCAAGCAAGCTTTTTCAGTTGTAATCCTGCTTTCAACATTCAATTTATACTCTCAATCTGAAATCAACAATCCGAAATCATCAATTAGTAATCTTGCATCCGGAATCGATGAACTCATAAATGATTCATACTTCGATAAAACATTAATTGCACTGGATATCTTCGATTTGACTGACAGCATCTCCCTATATCAAAAAAATAATAAACTTCTGCTTCGACCAGCATCAAATATGAAATTACTTTCTTCTGCGGCAGCATTGTTGCACTTAGGTGAATATTATTCTTTCAGGACGGATCTTTTTCATACCGGTGTGATAGAAGCAGATACTTTATACGGAGATATTTATGTCGTCGGTGGTTTCGATCCGGTTTTTACTACGGAGGATCTTGACTCACTTGTCAGCATTATTAAATCTCTTGGCATTAAGCATATTGCCGGAGACGTATATGCTGACATATCAAAAAAAGATTCAATGTATTGGGGAAAGGGATGGATGTGGGATGATGATCCCGAACCAAGTGCTCCTTATCTCAGTGCGTTAAACATTAATGGTAACTCAATAGAAGTTTTTATTGAAGGAAGTGAGATTGGTTCCCCGGCAAATGTAATTTTAAATCCGCAAACTGATTATGCTGAAGTAAAAAATAATTCAATAACGGTGGACGAAAATAATTCCTGTGATTTTTTAATAACACGCGATTGGGTAAACAGAAAAAATACAATCCTTTTAAACGGTAAAGTCAGTATAGCGGAAGTTATTAATTCATTCGAACCTGATTCCAAAGTAAATCTTCTTTACCCGGAAAGATATTTTCTTACATTATTTAAAGAGCATCTCGAGAAGAGAGAAATATTTATCGGGAAGTCAATTAACATTAAAATGCTCGCTGATAATTCAGTTTACCTAAATACAATTTATCGTCCAATTGGGGACAGTACTTTCGGTGGTTAATAAAGACAGTGATAACTTGAGTGCTGAAATGCTGATTTACGCGATCGCTTATAAAGATTCAGGAGCACCGGCGGCTGCGGCTGATGGTCTCACTGCGATTAATAAATTGATTGATTCTCTTGGATTTTATCCTGATAATTATTCAATTGCCGATGGCTCCGGAGTATCACATTATAATCTTGTTTCAGCGGAACTTTTGCTTGAAACATTGAAGTATATCCATTATAAAAGAAAAGATATTTTTCCAATCTATTATAACTCATTAGCTATCGCGGGAGTGGATGGTACTTTGAAAAACCGAATGAAAAATACTTCGGCTGAAAATAATGTGCATGCAAAAACCGGTACTTTAAATGGTGTTAGTAATCTTTCCGGATATGTAACTGTAAAGAATGGACACTTGATTGCATTTTCGATAATGATTCAAAACTTTGCAGGAAAATCTTCAACTGCAAGATATTTCCAGGATAAAATTTGTGAGCTACTCGCTAAATATGAATAAAAGTATCAAACAACCTTCAAGGTTGCAAATCCAATCACGTACATTAACCTCGAAGGTTACTCCAGAATATAAAATCTAATGAAAAACTTTTTTGTCTATAAAATATTCAGCCAGCCTTTTGATCCGGATTTGTTATCAGGACTTATGTGGGATTTTAACATTACCGGACTTTTGGAGGATGATGACCACATCTCAATTTTTTCTTCCGAAAATTCTACGACGATTGAAAAGCAAATAACTTATGCTTTAAAGAAATTGCAGAAGAATATGCTGATTGAATCTTTCAGCATAAGCAAAGAATTACTCGTAAATAAAAACTGGAATGAAGAATGGGAAAAGAGCAGGGAAGTAATCCGCGTTTCTGATAGATTTGTTATAAAACCGACTTTTAAAGATTATTCTGCAAAACCGGATGAAGTTGTTTTAATAATTGATCCAAAAATGTCTTTCGGTACGGGCGAACATCAAACAACAAAATTAATATTAAGATTACTTGAAAAGTGTGTTGAGAAAAATACAAAAGTGCTGGATGTTGGATCTGGTACGGGAATACTGGCAATTGCTTCTGTTAAACTTGGTGCATCAAAAGCTGTTGCAGTAGATTTTGATGAGATCTGTCTTGAGAATTGCAGGGAGAATTGTGAATTAAACAAAGTTGTAAATTCGGTTGAGATACTGACCGGTGAAATTGATGCTGTTACTGAAAATGAATTTGATCTCGTTGTTGCTAATATCCAAAAAAATATTCTGTTGGAAATTGCAGTGAAGATTAAGTCGAGATTGAAGAAAAATGGTACTGTAATCCTTTCAGGTTTACTTGAATCAGATATAATTGCACTCGAAGAAAAATATCATTCTCTTGGATTCAGAACGGAGGAAGTTGAGCAGATGGATGAATGGATTGCAATAGTGTTTAGAGAATAGAACACGGACCTGCCTTTGCCGGCAGGCAGGTTTGACGGATCAGACTGATTTAAACGGATATACTTTGTGGTTCTTCGTGCATTCTCTGTGTAATATCTTTTCTTAGTTACACAGAGCAACACAGAGTAAGACGATATACGGTAGCAGGCGACACCGATCTAAATCTGTGTTGATCTGCTGAATCTGCGTCATCTGCGTTCTATTAGTTCTCTCTCATAAACAATCTCTCCATCAAAAATTGTCATCTCAACAACAACATCTTTTATCCTGTTGACATCGATTGACAGGATGTCTTCACTCAACACAACAAGATCAGCGAGCTTTCCAACTTCGATACTCCCTTTTATCTTCTCTTCGTATGATGCGTAAGCTGCATTCAATGTATAACACTCAATTGCATCTTCAACAGAAATTTTTTCTTCAGGAATCCAGCCATATGGATTTTTACCATCGACAGTTTGTCGCGTAACTGCCGCATAAATACCGTAAAGAGGATTTAATGGTGCAACCGGCCAATCAGTACCGAATGCAACTACGGCACCGTTCTTTATTAATGAATGATATGGATGAGTTGTCTTTATTCTTTCAGGACCAATTCTTTTTTCTGCCCATACGCCGTCATCAATACAATGATATGGCTGCACCGAGGCAATAACTCCGATTTCAGCAAATCGTTTTATGTCTTCTCTTCGGAGATGCTGTGCGTGTTCAATTCTGAATCTTCTCTCCCACGGAGAATTTACATTTTTAATTTTTTCGTAAAGATCGAGCATAAAAGCATTTGCTCTGTCGCCGATTGCGTGAGTGCAAATCTGCAGCCGGTTTCGGTCAGCTTCAGTTGCCCATTTTTCAAGATTGCCGTTAGTGACAACATCAATTGCCAATCCGTAATTTGATGGATCCTGAACGTACGGATCAAAGAACCAGGCAGTGCTTGCACCGAGAGAACCATCAGCGTACGCTTTAAGTCCGCCGCGCTTTAGAAAACCTTCGTCATTACCGACAGTAACACCTGCCCGAACTATATCTTCATATTTATCCAACGGCCAGATGGAATAAATTCTGCAGGTTAGATTTCCATCAGCGAGAATTTTTTTATATGCTTCAAACTCATCAGGCTGTGTCAAATCCTGCACACTTGTTATGCCCATTTTTCTTGCCTCTTCAAGCGCACGTAATGATGCGTCAACATTTTCTTCAAATGACGGAGCGGGAATTACTTTGAAAACCAGATCCATTGCATTGTCTTTTAGTATTCCGGTTAGCTCGCCGGTTTCAGGATCGCGTTCTATTAATCCGCCATCGGGGTCGCGGGTATATTTTGTTATTCCCGCAAGTTCAAGCGCTTTTGAATTTGCCAGCCCAACGTGTCCATCAATTCTGCTGACGAAAACAGGAGTGTTTTCTGTAAACGGATCAATCAGTTCTTTTGTTGGAAAAGATTTATCAGTCCAGAGCTCGTGGTCCCATCTTCCTCCGGTAATCCAGGCTGATTCATCAAAGTTTCTCCTTAAAATGTACGCTTCAATTATTTCAGCGAACTCTTCCTTGCTGAGAGCCGGACGAAGATTTATTCCCAACAGATAACTCCCTCCACTTGTAAAGTGAAGATGGCTGTCGTTAAAACCCGGCAGCATTAGCTTTCCTTCGAGGTCGTAAACAGAAGTCTGAGCATCAATAATATTCAGATTTTTTTTACCCACGTAAGTAATTTTATTTCCTTCTGTCATTATCATTTCAGCGTAGGGCTGTTTTTCGTTTACTGTATAAATTTTCCCGTTGATGAATGCCTTGCGGGTCGTTTGAGCCATGGTTGGATGTACGTATGGTTGTATGATTAGTAGAATTACCAATAATATTGTGAAAACTGATAATGATTTTTTCATAATTTTCTTTGTTTGTTTGTTACTTTACAAATATAAAAAATATATGTTTATTGAATTAATTGAGTTTAATTTTGATATTAGGATCAAGAAAAACAGGATTTGCTGTAAAACCAGTGTAGGCATTTCCTGATAAGTATTAGTTAGGCTTCTATTCAAACAAGATGAATGATAAAATAATTATTCAACAAGATTATTCAGAAACATTAACCATTGAAGATAAAGTAATCGAAGAACTTCAACTTACTTATTGTACATTTAATGAAAGCGTTTCGTTAATTAATTGCAAAATCAATAATGCTACTTTTCAAGCTGCTTATTTTGGAAAAGATTTATTAATTAAGGATTGCGAGTTTATAGGTTATTCTGATTTCGCTTGTGGTGATAGTTTCAACGAGAACGGTATCTCCAAGTTTGTAAACGTAATCTTTAATGAATTTGTTTCTTTCCAAGATTATTGGTTTCGAGGTAAAACAATTTTTGAGAATGTAAATTTTAAAAAGGGAACTAATTTATTTGGTAATAAAAACACACCAGTTCAAGTAGGATTCAATTCTGAACCAATTTTAATTAACGTGCAAGGTATTTTGGATATAAACGATTTTAAATAACAAAAATAAGCCTAACCCGCGCCTCAACCCGACCGCCGTTTTAGTTCGGTGTTCTGAGATTTTTAGCGTTTTGTTTTTGTTAAGAATTTTGTTCTAAGTGTTCGTTCTAATTAATTAACTTACAAACAGCACTTGCTGATGCAAGTTAAGTGCAGTTTGTTTAATCATTGGCAATTGTGTTTTACTTGGCTTCCCTGTTCTGGGCGGCGGGTTATCGGCAACGTCGTTATAATGCTAATTAATTCATTGAAAGTTAATACAGATGAAAGTTTTAATTCGCTTAATAATTTCAATCATTGTTATTTTTACTTTTAATACATTATTCACAACTTGTACAATTTGTCCTTCTGAAAAAGATTTCTCTTCTATACTTCTCAATGGCTCTTGGATTCAATCAAATGAAACAAGTTTGAACTGTACTCAGATATTAACTTTTATTGATATGGAAAATATTAGACAAGTATTTCCAAATAATAATGACACAATATCTTACAAATACTCAATGAACTTTTCTGAACTCGAATTACATAATAATAAAGATGAACTCGAAGCAAAATATAAAATAGACTTTATTGATAAATACAATAAAATTAATATTACAAGAATTGATTCCATAAATGTCAAAGACAATAATATAAATTCATTTGTTGGGCATTGGAAACGTTATCAATAAAAGGTATTTTATTTAAAGAAGTATAACCTCTTTAATGAATAAAAAGTCCCGCAGGAGGCGGACAGGCAATAGGATCAGAAAGAAAATAAAAATTCCTGACAATAAAATTTTGCAAAAAAAGTTTTTTGATTTACTGTATACTACTATTCCGCAAACGAGATCCCGCAAAGCGGGGCAGACTATTTCAGCTGACTTGCTAAAGGTTTTCTAATAAATAATTTATTAAAACTGAAATTGACAGGCTGAGTAAAAAAAAATAATCCTGTTATTCAGTTGAGCACCGAATGAAGTGTGGCGTAAGTTTGAGTAATAGGAGCAGTCTTCCTTTTTGAAACTTATCCTTTTGCATTTTTAATTTCAATTTTAAGATATTTTCTCCCTCTGAATTATAAACAGAGATTGACGACTTTAATTCATTTGCTTATTTTTTCAATCGTAACTCTTTTTTCTTCACACTATATTCAATTTAAACCTAATGAAAATAATAATACTGCTTCTACTTATCACTTCAGTCAATTTTGCTCAGGATGAATCAATCACAAAACTTTTTCCCGGTAAATGGAAAATGGAAACTAGCGTTGGTGAAATTTATGAAGAATGGAGTGTTGCAAACGAAACAGAATTAATTGGTAAAAGTTTTGATGTTGAAAACGGCGAAAAAGAAGTTAGCGAGATATTGTATATCAAAAAGTTTGGTAAGCAATGGGCGTATGTTGCTGTTCCAGCAGGACAGAACATAACTCTGTTTGCACTGGTTGAATCTTTACCGAAAAAATTTATATTTGAAAATAAAGAACATGATTATCCACAACGAATAATTTATGAATTTTCTTCCGATGACAAACTTACTGCAACCATCGAAGGAATGATAAACGGTCAATTTAAAAGAAGAGAATTTACTTTCATACGAACAGGTAAATAATTTTATTTCACCATGAACATCCGGCATATCACTCAAAGTGATTTTAAAGAAGTAACAAAAATCTACAACCACGCAGTTGATGAAAAGTTTGCAACGGCGGATACTGAATACGTTACAGTTGATTCAAGAAAAGAATGGTTTGCTCAGCACTCACCTGAAACATATCCTATTTATTTAGCAGAAGAAAATGGCCAGGTAATTGGCTGGTGCTCACTGAGTCCACACAGACCCGGAAGAAAAGCTTTAAGAACAGTTGCTGAGATCAGTTACTATGTTCACAAAGATCACAGACGAAAAAGAGTTGCGAGCTCACTGATAAATCATACAATTAATTCTGCAAAGGAACTCGGATTTAAAAATCTCATTTCAATTTTACTCGATGCGAATACGACAAGTATCTTCATTCTGGAAAAATTCGGATTCGAAAAATGGGGTCACTTACCGGATATCGCTTCCATCAATGGAGTTGTCTGCGGTCAATTCATTTATGGCAAACATCTTTTAGCTGATTAAGAAAAATTTTAATAATCTGAAATAATCTCATAACCTGTTATTGAATCATTAAGCGGTTAGAAAATATTATGCTTATTTTAAAACAACTCTTTTGAAATATTATTCTAAGTAAATGAAAAACATACTTGTAATTGGGGCCGGGCGAACTTCATCATCTTTAATTAATTATCTTGTAGGTAAATCTGTTGATCGCGATTGGTTCATTACCATTGCTGATCAATCATTAGAACTTGCAACAAGCAAAGCAAAAAATCATCCGCGGGCAAAGGCCACTCAATTAGATATTTTTAATGATGAGCAGCGGGCAGCTTTAATTTCCAGAGCAGATATTGTTGCCTCACTTCTGCCGGAAACTCTGCATATACATCTGGTGAAAGACTGCCTGTTAAACAAGGTTCATTTGGTTACGGCGTCTTATGTATCGCAGCAAATGGCATCGTACGATCAGCAAGCTAAAGATGCTGAATTAATTTTTTTGAATGAGATGGGTCTTGATCCGGGTATTGATCACATGGATACGCTGCGCTTAATTAATAAAGTCAAGCACAGGGGCGGTAATTTAATTTCACTTCGTTCTTTCGGTGGGGGATTAGTATCTCCTGAAAGTGATGATAATCCGTGGGGCTACAAAATAACCTGGAACCCGATGAATGTTGTAATTGCAGGAATGGCTGGTGCCCGGTACGTTCAGGATGGAAAATTAAGAATTGTTCCTTATAACAGAGTTTTTCTTGATACACATCCTGTTGAGATTCCGGGTGTCGGTATGTTTGAATCGTATCCGAACAGAGATTCAATTAAGTACAGAAGAATTTATAATGTGCCGAGCATTCCAAATGTTTTCAGAGGTTCTTTAAGAAAACCTGGTTTCTGCAAAGCATGGAATTCACTTGTTCAGATTGGTTTGACAGACAACAGGTATCTGGTTCCGGATGCACAAAAGTTAACTTACGGGGAATTACTTTCTTTTTATCTTCCAAGAAAAAATAGTCTTACCACGAAACAGAAACTGGTTCGCTTTTTAAATGAGTCGGATGAAAGTGAAATATTAAAGAAAATTGAATGGCTCGGTTTACTCTCGGATGAAAAAATTGAATTGAATGATTCAACACCTGCTGAAATTCTGCTTGAACTGCTGCAGAAAAAATGGAAGTTTACGGAGAACGATAAGGATATGGTTATCCTTCATACAGAGGTTGAATATCAGATTGAAGCAATTTGTGAAAAAATATCTTCAACATTGGTGATTTATGGTGAGAAAAATTTTAGCACCGCAATGTCTACGACTGTTGGACTACCGATGGGCGTTGGTGTGAATTTGATTCTCAGTAATAAAATAAGTGAACAGGGTGTTATCATTCCGATCTATCCGGACATTTATGAACCGGCACTAAAAGAACTTGCAGAATTGGGAATTGTTTTCAAAGAAGAGATTGCAGAAGTAGAGCCAGAAAATCCCGAATGATGATATCTTGTTTTTCAAGATAAATATTTTTTCATGTATGAATACTTTGAAGTAAAATTACCTTTCCACAGAATAACTGCTCGCTTAATTTCTTCAGGCAGGTTGGATTCAGATAAAGATCCCTTGTAGTTAGCTTTAATCATTCTTTGAAGGAATGGCTTAAGGTTCTCACTAAATTGAATTGAAGCGTCGGCAGAAAATTCGCAGGGCAAATTAGTTACTGCCATCACCGCAATACCTTTACCTTTGAACCCGTTTTCAACCGATTCGGTTCTGGGGTTGTAAATATAAACCGGATCATCAATCCATGTTTCTTTTGAAAATTCAATTGAACCATTCGGATCACAAGTAATATCGCCGATTACTCTTAATGTCGGACTTTCTAACCACAAATGTTTCATCATAACTTTTGTGATTGATCTGGGGTAATCGTTTGACCAGGTAACGCAATTCATTATTACAGTAACGAATGGAATTACTCTATCAAGATTTGATTCAAAGTATTCTGGATGCTCCATATAAAAATTTCGCTTTCCTCTTTTCTGAAGTTTTTCGTACTCGCCTAATTTATAGTTTATATTCTTCCTGAGCCTGTAAATATTTTCACTTCCAATTTGTAAAGCGTAGATTTTTTTTCTGCTGCCATTTTTAAATACACTTTCAACATCGTTAATGGAAATATCCTCATGGGGAAGCAGGTTTAAAATTTCACGGGCACCAAATGCAGTTTTACCTCTCCCAAGAAAGCAAACAATAATCGGCGGTATTTGTTTTGGCGTTCCTTCTTTTTCAATTTTTACGGCTACTTTTTTTATAACAGCTTTTACTGATAGTAAATCCTGTCCTTCAACAGCTTGTGGAATTTCTTTAAAAGGATTTTTTATTTCATCTGCTTCTAATCGTACTCCTAAAGTCCATAAAGAATCTACCATTCCGGCATATCCGGCATTATAGGTAAATGCGGTAATAAGCCTATCCTCATTATCATCGGTTATTAATTCATAATCGATCAGGGTAGATTTTGATTCAACGAGTTTTTTTAACATCGTACGATTTTTAATCTGACCTTTGTGTGTATGAGAGAAAAAATAGTAAGCTGTGTCTGGTAAAATTCTTGATGGAAAAATTTCTTTTAAACCGAAAATTACGTCAGCAGAAGAAAGGTCTTCACTGATTACAGCTCCGGCTTTGCGATAATCAGAATCTTTAAATGCTCTTTTCTCTTCACCAGTATCGGGATGAATTCCTGATTGCACAATTAATTTATATCCCGAATTAAAAATCAATCCTGCAACGGCGGGAGTAATGGCTGTTCTTTTTTCTCCCCGCTTACTTTTCCCTTCACGCATTAATCCGACTATATTTTTCATATCTAAAATTAGTGAAGACTTGTGTTGTAAAAAAAATAAATAAATAATTTCAAATAGTTTAAGATTAGTAGCACTGGAAACAATAAGAGACAATATAATACCTTAAATATTTGCGTCTCAGAATCATCAGCAAAAACTTAAAATGTGATGACTAAATTTTTTCAACGCCTTTTTATATATTTCATTCCATTGAAAATAATTTAGGCAAAGTGTGAGCGAAAGAGTTTTAATTGAATTAGCAAGTATTGTTGTACTCGGAATAGCTGCACAATGGCTTGCCTGGAGGTTGAGGTTCCCCTCAATTTTATTCTTCCTGATCTTCGGTTTCGTTGCCGGACCCATAACAAATTTTCTGCATCCTGATGCAATAATGGGTGAGCTTCTTCTACCCATTGTTTCAATTTCAGTCGCGCTTATTTTGTTCGAGGGAGGCTTATCACTTCGGCTAAGTGAATTGCGCGAAGTTGGACGAGTTGTGATTATATTGATAGTTATGGGTGCAGTTATAACCTGGGTCATCGCTTCATTATCGGCCTATTATTTTTTAAATCTTGATGCGCAAATTTCAATTCTGCTTGGAGCCATTTTAGTTGTTACGGGTCCAACGGTTATCGGACCATTGCTGAGTCACATCCGTCCTCTTAAAAGAATCGGTACGATACTGAAATGGGAAGGAATAATGATTGATCCGTTAGGTGCGATAATGGCAGTGCTGGTTTTTGAAACAATTCTAGCAGGGGACATTTCAGAAGCCGGGCCTCTGATTTTTCTTGGGATCTTCAAAACACTTGCGATTGGAGGATTGATTGGTTTTGGAATGGCTAAATTATTAATTCAACTCATCAGAAAATTTTTAATCCCCGATTTTTTACAGGAAGCAGTTGCATTGGTGATGGTAATTGCTGCTTTCGTGTTATCAAATATACTTCAGCCTGAATCAGGGTTACTTACTGTAACTCTCATGGGTTTATTTATGGATAATCAAAAAGTTGTCAGCATTAAGCATATAATTGAGTTCAAGGAAAACCTGAGAGTTATAATTATATCGAGTATATTTATTCTTCTTGCAGCCAGACTCCAATTAAGTGACTTTCAAAATTTTGATTTATTAATTATAGCTTTTCTTGGAATATTAATTTTTGTTGCAAGACCGGTTTCAGTTTTCTTATCAACTATTGGTTCCAAATTAAACTGGCGTGAACGAACACTGATCAGTTGGATGGCACCACGAGGAATTGTGGCTGCAGCAGTTTCTTCAGTCTTTGCATTCCGGCTTGCTGAAAAAGGAATTGCAGGCGCCGAAACACTGGTTCCCATAACTTTTTTAGTGATTGTTGTTACAGTTACCATTTATGGATTGACGGCTTATCCTCTTGCCAGAATGTTGAAGGTTGTTCAATCGAAGCCGCAGGGCATATTATTTGTCGGTGCACATCCGTGGGCAAGATCAATTGCAAAGTTATTGAAAGAGAAAAAAATAAATGTGATTATGGTTGATACAAACCGATCAAACATTACACACGCACGGATGGAGGGATTAACTGCTTACATGGGCAGCATCCTATCTGAAAATGTTATTGAAGAATTAGATCTGGACGGCATCGGCAGGCTGATGGCTTTAACTCCAAATGACGAGGCAAACTCCCTTGCAGCTTTGCATATGTCTGATGCCTTTGAAAGAGGAGAATTGTATCAACTTCCACCCTTAAGTGAAAAATCAGGAAAGGAATTGGAATTTTCACCAAAACATCTGCGTGCAAGATTTCTTTTTGGTGAAGGTGTTAATTATTATCATCTAAGTTCTTTGTTTGAACAGGGATGGATACTCAAATCAACTAAAATCAGTGACACATTTAGTTACGAAACAATGAAGAGTCACTATGGTGAAAGGATTATCCCGTTCTTTTTGTTTGATGTAAATGATCGGCTATATATATCAACAATTGAAAATCCTATTAAACCTAAAACCGATGATCTGGTTATTGCACTTGTACAGGAAAAAGAAGAAAACTTAAATGGGCGAACCGACAAAAACTAAAGGAGTTAAAAATGATCAGCAAAATTGTTTTATTATTTGTTTTAGCCTCATTCACATACTTAATTGCACAGGAAGAAATAAAACCTAAATACGATGTTTTTTCTTTCGAAAAAGAAGTGCAGCTACCGGGAACACCTGAAATTATTTTTGATGCAGTTACAGGAGATATTAGCGGTTGGTGGGATCATTCGATGTCTGTAAATCCAAAAGAATTTTTTATTGAACCAACACCGGGCGGTGGTTTCTGGGAAATTTTTGATGAAGATGGTAATGGTGTTCTTCACGCAAGAGTAATATATGCTGACAGGGGGAAATTACTTCGTTTCGATGGACCACTTGGTCTTTCTGGTAAAGCAATACAGGTGGTAACCACATACACGTTTGAACCGGTTAGCAATGATTCTACTTTATTCAAAGTTTCGATACATGCTGCCGGTGAAGTTGATGAAGGGATACCGTCGATAGTAGAAAGTGTTTGGGAACATTTTATTTTTGAACAGTTGAAACCATACATTGAAGCAGGAAAGCATCTTTAAAAGAAATAGATATTGGTAGTGAATCTGAAAGAACAAATAAAATAATTTATCGAGCGAAGTAATTCGATTTGCTTATCGCAGCAATATCATCTTTTTTGTTTCGGAAAAACTGCCCACGCTTAACTTGTAAAAATAGATTCCGCTAGTCAATCCTGATGCATTAAATTTAACTTCATGATTTCCAGCCGGTTTTTCTTCATTCAACAAAGTCGCAATTTCGTTTCCTACTACATCATAAACTTTTAATTGTACTGAGACAGTGCGCTGTGTCCCTACAGATGGAATTGAATATTTAATTTTAGTTGATGGATTAAACGGGTTTGGATAGTTCTGATAAAGAACAAAATCCTCCTGCTGATGATTTTCATTTTGAACAAATACGGGAATATCTATGATATGAACCGCAAAGTTTTCACCAAAATTCCATTGGTCAAGACTGTTGGGGATACTGTCCCAATTTACACTATTCGCCACTGAAAATATTGTATCTGTTAACAGACTGTCAGGTGCGGTATATAAAAAATTCCAACTCACTGTATCGTTAATAAAAGAATTGGGATTAGTATGAGTCAACTCGCCAAATAAATTATGAGTTAATGTATCAACGGAATCAAGTTCACCGAAGTAACTTGCGATATTAAATCCACCGGCAGCGGCGGGTCCACCCGTCATAAATAATTTGTATTGAGTGTTACTATTTCTCAAAACAGTATCCGGTCCTTCTATCCAAACTATAACAGAATCAGAGGGGTTTAAATCATGGCATACGCATCCAACTCCACCATCCCTTTTTGTAAGTCCAACAATACCATGCATTTCAGTAATGTTTGCATAAATGATTACCGAAAGGAAAATAATGGCAAGCAGTAAATTAATTTTCATTGTTTATCTCCTGAATAAAAAAAGTCCCGAAATCCGGGACTTCATAATAAAGAAAAGTTAAAATATCATCAATTAAAATTCATCAGCGTAACAGAAGCATTTTCTTGGTTGATTTGAAATTTGCACCGTTTCCACCGATGGCTTCAAATGTATAAATGTATGCACCAGTCGACAGGTTTGAGGCATTGAATTCAACATTATGGTTTCCAGCCTGGAAATCTTTTTCAGTAATCTGTGCCACTTCCTGCCCAAGCATATTAAAAAGTTTAATGTTAACATTTGCTTCAACCGGTAATGAAAACGAAATTGTAGTTGAAGGATTGAATGGATTCGGATGATTCTGATTTAGAACAAAAGAATTAGGAACAGGTCCATTAACCTCAACGGAATTATGAATTGTAGCAGTTCCGTCAAAATCAATTTGCTTCAACCTGAAGTATTGTATACCAGCGCTAACTTCCGAAACTTTGAACGAATATGATTTTGTTTCAGTAGTTGTTCCGAAGCCGGGGACAAAACCGATCTTGGTAAAATTTTCATTATCCATGCTGAATTCAATATCAAAACCTTGATTATTTAATTCACTGGCAGTAGTCCAGTTCAGGATAACATCATCACCTGCTAATTGTGCATTGAAAGCTGCAAGTTCAACCGGAACAAACCACGGAGCTTCAAGTTTGTAAAAGCCACTACTCTGTGCTGCAAATTGCGTCATCGAATCAACTGAAACCACTTGATATCCTGAAGAAGGAATAGAGATAGGTGTCCAGGTTGCTCCGCCATTTACAGATCTCCAACTACCCGGTGACGAAGAATAACTGTTTACAATAACAACATTACCATCAGAAGGCTGCACATGCACACCCCACATATTTATTCCAGTAAAACCGGGTTGCAAACTCCAAGTTTCTCCGTAATCAGTAGATTTTAATAAACCGCCACCGCCGCCCCATTTAGTTGCCCATGCAATACCTGGATTGAGTAAAGTCAACGGACACGGTAGGTATTTCACCACCTGTGGAATATTTTTGAGTCCAGTTCAAACCGTAATTTGTACTTTTAAATATTCCCGTACCATTATCTCCAATTAGTATGATACTTGTATCAGGAAATACTTCTATATCACAAGGTGCGGATACCGGTCCGAAGCTAGTTGCGATTGTTGTCCAGTTGCTTCCGAAATCAGTTGACTTTTTAAAATTTGTATTTGTCATCGTGTAAATATCGTTAGGGTGGGATGGATCCTGTGTAATTGGTATTCCAAAGTAGGACATCTGACCTTCATCAAGTGTCAGTATCCAGGTAGCACCATCATTAGTCGTTTTATAAATTTTATCGTTTGGGGAAGATTCGATAGCCACAATAAAAGTTCCGGGATTAGCGTCATCAAGAATGATGGATTTAATATCACTGGCGCCCGGCACATTTACACCAGTCTGAGTGAAAGAATCACCTCTATTTGTGCTCTTATAGATTTTATTATTGGCACCAAAATAAACTAAATCCGGGTTATTCGTGTTGTAATCAATCGGTCCGCCTAAACTACCGCCTGATTGCTTTAATACCCAATGATATCCTGTCTGAGCATTCGTAATCGAAAAAAAGATTGAGATCGAAAAAATTACAGTGAGAAAGTATTTCATTATTGCTCCTTAGTTAGAAGATGGGAAGTTCAAAAATAATCGCGTCGAAATTAAGCATTAGTTGATAAAAAACAAATATTTTTTGTTAGCACAAAGTGTTCTTTATAGTAATAATTAGCTATGATAGTATAATCAAAATAAACTTTTATGCTTTTGAGTGTTTGATTACTAAAAGTATATTTGGATTCATTCATATAACAAATAATGAAAGATAATTCAGCAAATGATTTTAGATGTTTTAGTATTTGCAGCACATCCTGATGATGCGGAGCTTTCTATGGGTGGCACTATTGCTCGCTTTACTTCGAATGGGTTGAAGGTAGGAGTTGCAGATCTGACTCGTGCCGAATTGAGCACAAGAGGTGATGTAAAATTACGTGCAAAAGAAACAGATTCAGCAACCAAAATTTTAAAATTGAAAATTCGTGAAAACCTTGAAATTAAAGATGGTGGGATAACTATTTCGCCTGACAATCTAAAGAAAGTAGTTTCCGTAATAAGGAAGTATAAACCATCTATTGTTTTTGCTCCATATTTTAATGACCGCCATCCTGATCATATTGATGTGAGCAACCTTATTAAGCGGGCTGTTTTTAGTTCTGGTCTGGAAAAATTTAAAACTTTGTTATCCGGCAAATCACAAATCGCATACCGACCGAAAAAAATATTTTATTATATGCAGACATACATATTCGACCCATCTTTTATTGTTGATATCTCAGATCACTTTCAAACTAAAATGAAATCCTGCAAAGCATTTCAAAGTCAATTTCATAATCCATCTTTAAAGAAAGACGATACATTTATCAGTAAACCTGAATTTCTGGATTATGTTGAAGCGCGTGCAAAATTTTACGGCTTCCAGATTAGAAAAAAATATGGCGAGCCATTTTATTGTGAAGAAAATATAGAGTATGATTTTGCTAATCTCCTCTGATTAGCTGTATTTGTTTTTTTAACATTTAATCCTTACATAGTAAGAAAAGCAAAGGAGTATAAAATGATCCTTAAAGATAAAGTTATAAAAGAACTCGAGGCGCAGGGTATTAGAAATATCCGTGAAGTATTTTATAATTATGGAACACCGGCACTTTATGAACAGGTTGTTAGAAGAAGAGAAGGATTGCTTGCTCATCAAGGACCAATCGTTGTCCGGACTGGCAATCATACCGGCAGAAGTCCTAATGACAAATTTTTAATCAAAGAAGAATCCAGCGATAAAAATGTATGGTGGGGAAAAGTCAATAAGTCAATGACTGAAGAACAATATAACAGACTTTTTGCCAAGATGATGGCTTACATTCAGGGCAAGGATCTTTATGTAGAAGATTGTTTTGTTTGTGCTGATGAAAAATTCAGACTTCCTATCCGTGTAATTACAGAAACAGCA
Source organism: uncultured Ignavibacteriaceae bacterium (assembly GCA_963698525.1). Classification (GTDB taxonomy): domain Bacteria; phylum Bacteroidota; class Ignavibacteria; order Ignavibacteriales; family Ignavibacteriaceae; genus IGN2. Next base: position 175,963 of record CAVORE010000011.1, read on the forward strand.
TGGCATAATCTTTTTGCAAGAAATATGTTCAGGAGATACAATGACCCTGCTGAATTAGAAAAACACGATCCACAATTCACGGTAATTCAGATGCCAAATATTCATGCTAATCCTCAGAATGACGGAACGAATTCAGAAGCATTTGTTCTCATTAATTTTGGAAAGAAGATTGTGTTGATTGGAGGAACCAGTTATGCAGGCGAAATAAAGAAATCTATTTTCACAATTCTTAATTACTTAATGCCAATAAAAAATGTTATGTCAATGCACTGTTCGGCTAATATCGGAAATAAAGATGATGTTGCTCTATTCTTTGGTTTATCAGGGACAGGAAAAACAACTCTATCAGCCGATCCCACCAGAAAATTAATTGGCGATGATGAACATGGCTGGAGTGAGGATGGTGTTTTTAATTATGAAGGCGGTTGTTATGCAAAAGTTATCAGGCTTTCAGAGGAAGCAGAACCGGATATTTATGAAACCACAAGAAAGTTTGGAACCATTTTAGAAAATGTTCAGATTGATGCTCAATCAAGAAGAATTGATCTGGATGATGATACTTTCACAGAAAATACTCGAGCTGCCTATCCACTTTCTCATATAAATAATATTGTTGAAGAAGGAAAAGCAGGTCATCCTGAGAATATTGTTATGCTCACAGCAGATGCTTTTGGTGTTTTACCTCCAATCTCAAAACTTACAACCGAACAGGCAATGTATCATTTCATTTCCGGATATACTGCAAAAGTTGCCGGAACTGAAAAAGGTGTAACTGAACCAAAAGCTACTTTCAGTACTTGCTTCGGTGCTCCGTTTATGGTTTGGCATCCTACAGTTTATGCCAAGCTGCTTGGCGACAAAATTAAAAAGCACAAAGTTAAATGCTGGCTTGTTAATACTGGCTGGACAGGCGGACCTTTTGGAGTCGGTACCAGAATGAAAATTCAATACACACGTGCTATGTTGAATGCTGCTCTTGAAGGTAAGCTTGAAAATGTTGAATACGAAACTGATCCGATCTTTGGATTGAAGGTTCCAAAATCTTGTGATGGTGTTCCATCTGAAGTATTGAATCCCAAAAATACCTGGAAGGATAAAAAAGCTTATGATGATATGGCAAAGAAACTTGCCGGAATGTTTGTGAATAATTTTAAAGAATACGAAGCTGAGACTGAAAAGGAAATTTCAGCAGCAGGTCCGAAAGTATAGTAACGCATAATTGCATGGATGATTGATTGCATGAAAAATTTTACCAACATACATCCATGCAACCATACAGTCATGCATCCATGTATTCATCCATTCATTAAATAGAGAGTTCGAGCTATGTTGAAAAAAATATTAATTGTAGTAGCTGTCATCGTAATTGGAATTCAATTTATTCCTGTAGATAGAAGCAATCCACCTGTAACGCAGGAAATAAATGCTCCACCAAATGTGATGACCATTCTAAAAACTTCCTGTTATGATTGTCATTCAAATGAGACCAATTGGCCTTGGTATTCTTATGTTGCACCGGTTTCTTTTCTGATTGCATCCGATGTTCATAACGGAAGGAAACGAGTTAACTTTTCCGAGTGGGATAAATACGATGAAAAGAAAAGAGAGAAAAAATTAGGTGGCATAATGGAAGCCGTTGAAGAAGGCGAAATGCCTCTGCCAAAATACTTAATTACACATCCTGATGCCGAAATGAATTCGGAAAAGATTAGAGTATTAAAGGATTGGGTAACTTCCAGTGACGATAAGGAGAAATCATTACGCTATGAAAAAGAAGACGAGAAAGATTAATTCAAAATTCCCTAAATGAATTTTTCAGTTTATAAAAACTTCTTTTACCCGAAAGTTGATTCTCAATCAATCTTATCATAATTTCACACGCAAATCTTTGATAATTACTCTTCCGAAAAAATAATTAGTGGAGATACTATTATGGCAGAAAAAAAACTTACCGGCGATGTTTATTACCCATCAAAAGAAATAATTAAAAACGCTAATGCTAAATGTGAACAGCTTTATGAATCTGCTGAAAAAGATTATTTGGGTTTCTGGGAGAATGAAGCAAAAAATCTTCACTGGTTTCAGAAGTGGGATAAAGTAATTGATGAATCAAAAAAACCTTTTTACAAATGGTTTATCAATGGTAAAACAAATATTGCTTACAACTGTCTTGATGTTCACTGCGAAACTTCCAGAAGAAATAAAGTTGCACTAATCTGGGAAGGTGAAAACGGAGACTTTAAATCGCTTTCATATTTTGCTTTAAGAAGAGAAACCTGCCGCTTTGCCAATGTGTTGAGAAGCCTTGGTGTGAAAAAAGGTGATCGTGTTACGATTTATATGGGAAGAATTCCTGAGATAGTTACAGCAATGCTCGCCTGTGCACGAATCGGTGCAATCCATTCAGTTGTTTATGGAGGCTTTTCTGTCGAAGCACTTCATGAAAGATTAGAAGATAGTCAGTCCAAAGTTTTAATCGTCGCTGATGGTGCATATCAAAGAGGAAAAATTGTTGAATTAAAAAAGATTGCAGATGAAGCACTACAACGTGCCGCAACAGTTGAGAGTGTTCTGGTTGTTAAGAGAACCGGTCACCAAATCAATATGGAATTTGGAAGAGATATGTGGTATCACGATTTGATGTCTTTGCCAATTGCCGGAAATTCCTGTGACATTGAAATAATGGATGCAGAAGATCCTCTTTATCTTCTTTACACATCAGGAACAACAGGAAAACCAAAAGCAATTATGCACACTCACGGTGGATATATGGTTGGAACATACACCACATTAAAATACGTTTTTGATATTCACGAAGAAGATCGTTTCTGGTGTGCCGCAGATCCGGGTTGGGTAACAGGACATAGCTACATCGTTTATGGTCCGTTACTCAATGGCGCAACATCGTTTATGTATGAAGGTGCACCGACTTATCCTTATCCAAGCCGCTGGTGGGGAATGATTGAGAAATATGGAATAAATATTCTTTACACTGCTCCAACCGCAATAAGAGGATTTATGAGATTCGGAGATGCGTGGGTCAAGCGTCACAATCTTTCTTCATTAAGATTGCTTGGAAGCGTTGGTGAACCCATAAATCCGGAAGCGTGGAGATGGTATCACAAAGTTATAGGAGGTGAGCGCTGTCCGGTAATGGATACATGGTGGCAAACTGAAACAGGAATGTTTATGATCACTCCGATGCCTTGCACTCCATTAAAACCAGGTTCCGGCACAAAACCATTTCCCGGATTGAAAATGGATATAGTTGATGATGAAGGAAAATCCGTTAAAGCCAATGAAGAAGGATTTCTTGTTATTAAAACTCCCTGGCCATCAATGCTGAGAACGATATGGAACGATCCGGACAGATATGTAGAACAGTACTGGAAAAAATTTCCCGGAATGTATATGACAGGTGATTCTGCAAGAAGAGATGAAGATGGATATTATTGGGTAATCGGAAGAGTTGACGATGTAATTAAAGTTTCAGGCTATCGTTTAGGAACCGCAGAGATTGAAAGTGCACTTGTAAGTCATCAATCAGTTGCAGAAGCCGCAGCAATCGGACTTCCTCATGAAGTAAAAGGAAATGCAATCCATACTTATGTAATATTGAAGACCGGTTATCAAAAAAGCGATAAGCTGATTGAAGAATTAAGACAGCACGTTGGTCACGAAGTTGGTCCAATTGCAAAACCAGAACATATAGAGATTGTTGACTCACTTCCTAAAACAAGAAGCGGGAAAATTATGCGAAGAGTACTAAAAGCCAAAGCACTTGGAATTGATCCCGGAAATCTTTCTACTTTAGAAGAATAAAACAGAACCTTTCTGATACATTAACTGTTTATTAAGAGAGTGTTAACTAAATCACTTCCTATTTGTTTTAGCAGCACACTTTTTTAAGTTTTCCGCACAAATTTTTAATAGTTAGGTATGGATTCAAAAAACGTTGATCTTTCTTCACTAAAGATAGATCGTTCAGAAAATAATAACGGTAAGAGTAAGTCGAAGTATTTCATTTATGCGATTGTAGTAATAGTGATAATTGCTGCCGGATACTTTGCAATTAGCTCATTTTCAAATGAAGCACTTGAAGTCAAGTTGACAACAGTTGTAAAGCAAACTCCCGGCAGATCGAGTGCTGTGTTGACTGCGAGCGGTTATGTTGTGGCTCAAAGAGAAGCTTCTGTAAGCTCCAAAGGAACTGGAGTGCTCGTTTATCTTGGTGTGGTTGAAGGCGATAAAGTTAATAAAGGTCAGATTATCGCCAGACTTGATGACAGAGATATTGTTGCTCAACTTGATGAAGCAAAATCAAGTCTTCCTTTATACAAAGCTCAATTAAAAGAAGTTGAAAATAATTATAATCGGGAGAAAGAACTTATTTTCACGAGGACTTTCTTCTCAGCAATCACTCGATCAGGCTGAAACAGCTTATAAATCTTTGCATGCAAATATTGATATTGCGGATGCAAGAATTAGAGCTGCTGAAGTTGCATTGGAGAATATGATTATCCGTGCGCCGTTTGACGGTACTGTTCTAACAAAAAATGCTGAAGTTGGAGAGATCGTAGCTCCTTTTGGTGCCAGTACTACTTCACGGGCTGCTGTGGTTACAATTGCTGATATGAATTCTTTAATGGTTGAAACTGATGTCTCCGAATCGAACATTCAAAAAATCAAGCAGGATATTGATTGTGAAATTGTTCTTGATGCAAACCCGGGAAAAACTTATCAGGGTTATGTTTTTAAAATCGTTCCGACTGCTGACAGATCCAAAGCAACTGTTTTGGTGAAAGTTGGTTTTAAGAGTTACGATGATCGAGTGCTTCCTGAAATGAGTGCAAAAGTTTCTTTCCTTGCAGAACAGAGTAACGAAGAAGAAGATCAGGTACCGGTTCTAACTGCCCCTCTTTCAGCCGTTGAAGATTTTGAAGGTAGAAAAATAGTTTATATTGTTGCTGATGATAAAGCCGTTCAAAAGGAAATTACAACCGGTCGTTTATTCGGCAGTTATGTTGAGATAACTTCCGGTCTGGAAGAAGGGGAAAAAATTATTGATAATCTGAATGAAAAAATAAAAGATGGTACCCAAATAAAAGTTTTATAATGGAAATTTAATGGAGTTTAAATGTCATCGTTAATTCAATTAAAAAATATTTCTAAATCGTATTACAGGGACAGTCTTGAAATTCCTGTACTAACGAATATAAATATGGAAATTCCTGAAGGTGAATTCATTGCCTTGATGGGTCCATCAGGTTCGGGTAAAACCACTTTGCTTAATCTCATTGGAGGAATTGATAAACCTTCAGCAGGAAAAGTAGTTATTGCCGAAAAAGAAATTTCAAACTTTGGTGAGTCAGCATTAGCAAAATGGAGATCGGATAATGTAGGTTTCATTTTTCAATTTTATAATCTTATACCTGTTCTTACTGCATTTGAAAATGTCGAACTTCCTCTTTTACTTACTAACCTTTCCAAATCAGAAAGAAAAAAGCGTGTTGAATTCGCACTTGGTGTTGTTGGACTTGGTGACCGGATAAAGCATTATCCAAAACAACTTTCCGGCGGTCAGGAGCAAAGAGTTGCAATTGCAAGGGCTATCGTAACAGACCCGATGATCATCGTTGCTGATGAACCAACAGGCGATCTTGATAGAACTTCAGCAGAGGAGATTTTAACTTTGATGGAACGACTTAATAAAGAATTTAAGAAAACAATTGTTATGGTAACTCACGATCCACACGCTGCTGAGAAAGCTAATATTACCAAACAGTTGGATAAAGGAGACTTTGTTTAAACGCTATGAGAATTTTAAAATTAATTATAAAAAATTCACTCCGGCATAAGTTAAGAACTATTCTGACTATCATTGGAATTTCAATTGCTGTATTTGCATTTGGATTGTTAAGAACTGTAGTTACTGCCTGGAATGCTGGTGTTGAAGCTTCCGCTGCAAATCGTTTGATTACTCGTCAGGCTGTTTCATTCATTTTTCCTCTTCCTCTTGCTTACAGAGATCAGATAGAAAAGATTCCCGGAGTTGATGTTGTTACCTATGCAAATTGGTTCCAGGGAGTTTACATTGATAAGAACCAATTCTTTGCAAGACTTGCTGTTGATGCTGAAACTATCTTTCAGGTTTATCCTGAATTTGTGATCAGCGATTCAGCATATCAGAATTTTCTCAAAGAAAGAAACAGTTGTATTATTGGACAGGCAACTGCAGATCAATACAAACTAAAGGTCGGCGATCTGATGACGATTGAAGGAGATATCTATCCTGGTGATTGGCAGTTTGTTATTCGCGGAATTTATAAGCCGAGAGATAAAACCACAGACGCTACCCAGATGCTTTTTCATTGGGATTATTTGAACGAGAGTATGAAGGAATGGGAAACCGGCAGAGATAATGAAGTAGGTTGGTATATAATTAAAATAAATGATCCGGATAAATCTGCATTAATCTCAGAACAGATAGATGCATTATTCAAAAACTCACGTGCAGAAACAAAAACAGAATCAGAAAGAGCATTCCAGCAGGGATTCGTTGCAGCATCGAGTGCAATTTTAACATCCATCAATGTTATTTCTTTTGTGATCATTGGAATAATTATGCTCGTGCTCGGTAACACAATGATCATGTCTGCAAGAGAAAGAACCAGGGAGTACGCAGTATTTAAAACTATCGGATTCTCTGGAAAACATATGGTTGGATTAATTTTAGGAGAATCGCTTTTCATCTCCGCACTTGGAGGAGGATTGGGATTATTTCTCTCTTTTCCAATTGTGGAAGGAGTAAGCCAGGCTATTCCAAAAGGAATGTTTCCCGTTTTTGAATTAGAACCAATCACATTAATTTTTGCTGTATCTTCAGTTATTTTGATTGGTGCAGCAGCATCGATTTTCCCAATAATGAAAGCATTAAGAACCAACATTGTGGATGGATTAAGGTTTATTGGATAGATAGCCTAACCCCCGGCCCCTTCCCAAAGGGAAGGGGAGTTAAATATTAATTGAAATAATTAGTAAAAGTTGTTTAGTATAAAACATAGAAAAATATTAGAATCTTTTTCTCTCCCACTCGGGGAGAGTTAGGGAGGGACCCTTTATGAAAATTCCATTTAAGTATACAATTAAAAATTTCACTTCACGAAAGCTTACAACTTTCATCACAATCTTTGGTGTTGCGTTAGTTGTATTTGTGTTTACTGCCGTTCTGATGATGGCGTATGGAATTCAAAAAACACTTATTGCAACGGGGCAACCAGACAATGTAATAGTAACAAGAAAAGCAGCCACCGGTGAAATATCAAGTCTTGTTGATGGTGAAACACAGGATGTTATCAGAACTTTACCACATATTGCAGTAGATAATAACGGCAAGCAAATTATTTCTAAAGAACCTGTAGTAATTATTAATCTTGAAAAATTTGGCGGTGGAATGAGCAATGTTACTGTTAGAGGTGTTTCAGATGTAGTTTTGGAATTAAGACCAAACGTTAAAATCATTGAGGGACGAATGTTCAGTTTTGGATTACGTGAATTAATTGTTGGCTCAGGTGTTACGGGGAAATTTAAAGGTGCTGCAATGGGAGATGAAGTAAAATTTGCAGGAGATCAATGGAAGATCGTTGGTGTTTTTGATTCCGATGGTAGCGGTTTTGATTCCGAAATGTGGGGCGATTCTCAACAACTACTAAACGCGTTCAATAGGGGAAATACAATTTCTTCAATGACACTAAAGCTTGATGATGAAAAGAACTTTGATGAATTTAAAAAACAATTTGAATTTGACAGGAGACTTCAGCAATTCGAACCCAAAATTGAGCAAAAGTATTTTGAAGAACAATCCGAGTTTATGGCTGCTTTCATAAGAATAATTGGAATAGTTATAACAGTAATTTTTAGCTTCGGAGCTATGATTGGTGCAACAATAACAATGTATGCAGCAGTTGCCAATCGCACAGTTGAAGTTGGGACTTTACGAGCACTTGGATTTAAAAGAAGAAGCATACTCGTTGTATTTCTGATTGAATCTCTCGTCATTGCAATAGCCGGTGGAGTAATAGGAATATTTCTTGCATCATTTTTACAGTTCTTTAATATATCCACATTAAATTTTCAATCATTTTCCGAGTTGGCATTTAGCTTCAGTCTTTCACCATCAATTATTATTACATCGCTCATCTTTGCAATAGTAATGGGAATAATCGGCGGCTTCCTTCCATCAGTTCGCGCTTCACGATTGAAAATTGTGAATGCGTTGAGAGCAGCTTAAAAGAAATTCTTTTGGTAAAAATCAAGTGTATAAACAGAATTAAGTTTACTATATATTTGAACCTGTAATTTATTTTTCCCTATTCACGGCAAATGCGGGTTCAAACACTTTCTACTTTAATTTATCTTGTTTTAGTTCTAATTATAATTCCCTTTGAACTAATTAAACCTCAGCAGCAAGGTAACCTCCGCGGGTTTGTAACCGATTCTTCAAACGGTGAGGCACTGGTCTTTTGTAATGTATTTTTAAAAGAGATTAACGCCGGTGCATCAACAAACGAAAGAGGATTATACCTGATCAAATCAATCCCCTCCGGAAAAGATTATCAAGTTACGGTTTCTTATGTAGGATATAAAACCAAAGTACTTAATGTGTTTGTTAAGCCTGAAGTAGTTACACAACTTGACGTTCAGCTAATACCGTTGAGTGTTGAATTGCAGACAATTGAAAAAGTTGGTGAAAAAATAATTCGCGGCAATACTACCGACATCAGTCTTGAAAGAATTTCTGTTAAAGAAATTGAAATTCTTCCCAAAGGGGTGGAGACAGATATATTCAGATCACTGCAATACATTCCCGGGGTAAGCACCACAGGAGATGTTACGGCAAAATTTTATGTCCGGGGTGGAAGCGGTGACCAAAATCAGATTTTGTTAAATGGTGTTGAAATTTATAATCCATTTCATTCGCTCGGACTTTTCAGTGTGATTGACCCGGATATGATAAACAGTATAGAGTTTTATAAAGGTGGGTTTACTTCTGAATACAGCGGAAGGGTTTCTTCTGTAATGGATGTTGTTTCAAAAGATGGAAATAAAAACAGGATCGGGTTTAAAGGAGGTATAAGTTTTTTAACTGCAAAAGGATTGCTTGAAGGACCAATACCGAATGGTTCATTTATGATAACCGGAAGAATGAGTTACGATAATGAAGTGCTTAAAAAATTTTTCAACGAGGAAACAGTCCCTATTGATTTTTATGATCTGTCTTTCAAACTGAATTACAGCAGTGAAGATATTTTTGAAAATGCAAAGTTTGCGGTCTTCGGTTTTTTATCAAACGATAATGTTGATTATCAGGACCCTTTGCGTGAACAGTTCAAGTGGAATAATAATGCTTTTGGTTTTGAATGGCTGCAGGTGTATGATGTGCCGCTCTTTTCTCGGCTTGGTATTTCCATGAGTTCTTTTGAAGGGGAGGTAATTCCAAACCTGAGCAGTCTTAAACCGCGTTATAATGAAATAAAAGATTTTACGATCACTTTCGATATGAACGTTGTGTATGATAATCGCGATGAGATAGGATTGGGATTGAAGCTAAAAACAGTCGATACAAAATTCACTCAAACCAATTACGTGGGCGTTCAAAGCGATCTCGAAAAATTTGCCGGCAATTTAAGTCTCTACGGAAAATATAAATTTCTGCGTTGGGAAAACTTTGGCCTGGATGCCGGTACAAGATTTAACGTAACGGGATTGAGCAGCCAGGGCGGAGGTTTCTTTGAACCGCGAATCAGTATGACTTATCGCTTTCTTCCTGATATTGGATTCAAAGCTGCCTGGGGAATTTATCAGCAGGAAATGTTAACTGTTTCTGATGAGAGTGAAATTATTTCAATTTTTGATCCCTGGATAATTACACCCGATTACCTTAATCCGGCAAGATCAATTCATTACATCGCCGGTTTTGATTTCGATGTTGCGAGGGGTGTCTTTTTATCAATTGAAGGATACTATAAAATTATTCATTACATCCCGGTTGTAAACGATGAGAAATTCACCGTTGCTGATCCGGATCTACTATCAGGAACCGGGGAATCATACGGTTACGAATTATCTGCCAATTACAGTCTTGATCCTCTGAATGTAACTGCTTCCTATGCTTTAAGCTGGGCATATAAAGAAGTTGATGACTGGCTCTATTATCCAAAATATGATGCAAGACATGCAGGAAATATTATTGTTGAATTGAATATTGGCAGCGGTTGGATTGCCAGTTCAGTCTGGAATTTTAACTCTGGGTATCCATTTACTGAAATGATAGGTTTCTACGATAAATATTTTCTAACAAGCATTTACGCAAACGGGCAGCGAAGCGGTGAATTCAATCCTTACTCATACCTTGGTGATAAAAATATAGGAAGACTTCCAACTTACCATCGCCTGGATTTAAGTCTTATCAAACGGTTAAGCTTGTATACAGTAAATATTGAACTTGGTGTCAGTGCAATTAATGTTTATGACAGAGCAAATATTTTTTACTTCGACAGAGACACAGGTGAAGTTGTGAATATGCTTCCTTTCCTTTTAACCGGAACACTGAAGGTGGAATTATGAAATACTTAAAACTATGGTTTATAGTTTTTATCGGTTTCCTGTTTCTTTCCTGTGAGGAAGATTTTAATCCTTATGGTGATTATTATGAAAGATTTGCATTTACTTGTATTCTGAAGAGCGATCAGAATTATCAATCAGCTACACTTTTCCGCAGCTACCGTCCGGATGGTTACGATCCATTAACTTACACGGAAGATCCTTCGGTAATTGGCGCCGATATCAGAGTATGGTATAACGATACAGTATTTGTTTTCAGAGATTCATCAGTTGCAAGAACTGATACCTCGCGATACAAAACTCCTTTTCACTTTTATTATAATGATAAATTTTTTGTTGGTACCAGGAAAACAATCGAACTGGAAGTTCTGCTTCCCAATGGAAAAAGACTCCGTTCATCCTCAGTAACACCGGGTCAGATTAACTTCGATGATCAGAGCGATGCTCTAATTCCTGCCGGATCAAAAACAAGCATTCAGGTAATGTGGTCTCCGCTGGATGATGGAACATTTTTTTCTCCGAGAATGGCGATAAGATATAAGCAAAACATTAACGGAGAAATTGTAAGCAAAATAAAAGATGTCCCCAAAAAGTATGTTTCGCAGGGAAACAATTTGGTGCCGGTTTATCCTCCTCCGTCTGCATCAGCTACCGTCATTTATGAGCTTGAGGCTATTACAAAAGCACTTGAAGAAATTTCTCAGGGTGATCCGAATAAACAAAATTATTCTATCTATCCAAAGGTGTTATTTACAACTACCGCATTTGATCAGCCGGCATCCCGGTATGTATCTTCAACCGGAGAAAATATTGATGACTTAACTGTTAGTGTTGATGTTTCTGATTATACAAATATTGATGGTGGATTTGGATTATTCGGATCTTACTCGATGAAAAACTATACCAGGTTAAGATTTTTGGAAGATTATATTGAATCTTTCGGCTATAACTTTATTATTGAATGATTGAAAAATTAATTGATTAAAAAAATAAAAATAACTAGAGCTGAATTCTATATTACAACATTCCTGTTGTTTATGATAGCTATTGCCGGATGTGGTAAGGAAGTTAGTCGCTCTCCTGTAGAGTCAGAAGCACCAAAAGGATTTATTTATATCAATTCAAATCCTCCAGGCTTCACAATTTTTCAGAATGGACGTAATACAGGAAGATTGACACCAGACAGCATCTCGTATATTGAAGAAGGAAATTATGAGATAACTCTGAAAAAGAAATATTTTAAGGATACCTCAATAGTTGTAACGTTAAGTGAAAACGAAAAACTAAATGTAAATGTTGATATTTTATCAAACCCATCAATGTATGGCAATATTTTTTTGAATACCATCCCTGCAGGTGCAGCTATAACTATAAACGATTCTGCGCTTAATATAGTAACACCGGTTTATCTGAAGAATTTATTACCCGGCGAGTACAATATAAAATATGATTTGTTTAATCATAGAAGTTTGGAATTTATCGGTGTGGTTAAAAGCAGCGATTCCACAGGATATACAAGGGAGTTAAGAGATACATCTGTTTGGGTTGATTACCAGGTTACAAATTCTGATCTCCCATCCAATTTGTTAAATTCAATTGCAGTGGATAATAACAATGTCAAATGGATAGGGACAGTTGATAAAGGATTATTAAAATATGATGAAGTAAATTTTATCAATTACAATACAAGCAATTCACAAATTCCCGGTAACAGGGTCAACTGCATAGCTATCGATGATCAAAACAGAGTTTGGGTTGGCACAAATGCCGGAATCGGAATTTTCGATGGTAGCACATGGATTGTATACAATCAAAGCAATTCAGGACTTACCAATATTCAAATAAACAAAATAAGATTTTCCGGTAGTGGTACGGTTTGGATTGCCACGCCAAGCAACCTCGTGAAGTTTGATGGTATTAATTGGAGTATCTATCAACAAGCCGAAGGTAAAGACTGGATAAATGATTTTTATATAGAAAATGAAAATAAAATATATCTGGGAACAAAACTGGACGGAATCTTTCTTTTTGAAAACCAAACTTTTTCCTGGCTAAGTTGGTTTAGTTACGTTTATTGTACTATGACTGTTTCTTCAATAGAAAAAGATCAGTCAAATGATGTTTGGTTTTGTTTTGTGCCTGATACTATCGGCCGAAGCGGAATTTCGCGCTGGAATGGAACGTCGTTCACAAATATTCATCTTGGAACATTTCAGAATAGTGTGTACCATATTTTTATTGATGATCTGAATAATAAATGGGTTGCAACTTCGGATGGGTTACTTAGTTATAATTATCAGAATCTTTCAAAATTTTATAATACATCAAATTCCCTGATCAGTTCAAATAATGTAAGTGCATCTGCCGTGGATCTGAACGGAAATGTTTGGATTACAACGGGCGGAGGAGGATTAAATAAGTATAAACCACCGCAATAATTTAGTTCACTACCTCAAAAACTGAATCAAGCACAGTCCCATCCACCCATTTAATTATTGCAACAACTTTATCTTTATTCAGTTTTGGTTGCGCAGGAACACCGCCGCAGATTTCATCTACTTCTTTTTTCAAATCCTTTATATCTCTAATCGGAAGCGATGAATTCTTCAATGCTTTCAATAAATCTTTTCTCTTTGGATTTATACAGAGTCCCCTTTCAGTTGTAATTACATCAATCAACTCTCCGGGTCCGCAGAGAGTTGTAACTTCATCAACAATTACCGGAATTCTATCTCTGAAAGAAGGAATAGCTAATATCGTACATTTCGAATAAAGACAGTTCTGCCAGCCGCCAATGCCGTGAAGTAAATATCCATCTGAATGAGTAACAACATTTGCATTAAAATTAACATCTACTTCAGTTGCACCAAGAACTGCAGCATCAACCATTGACGCAAAATTTCCTTTGCCATGAAAGTTATAGCTTGTGAACGGAGAAGTGTTGATGTGACCGTCATTCTCTCTCATACTTCTCACACCTTCGAGATCAAATGTCTGACCATCAAGAATATAATCTGTAAATCCTTCTTCAAGCATCTGCACAAGATATTTTGTTGATCCGCCTCTAATAAACCTGGCTTTAATATTTTTAGATTTCATTCTTTCTTTTAAAAAGATTGCAAATGCAAGCGCTGTTCCTCCTGCGCCTGCCTGGAATGAAAAACCATCTTTCATGATTCCTGCATCTTCAACAAACTGTGCAACGTACTCAGCAATTAACAAACGATCAGGTGATTTTGTTACTTCAGTTGTGCCTGAAACTATCTTCGCAGGATCGCCAAGCGAATCAACTTCAACAACATAATCAACATTATTCCCCTGAATTTGCCACGGCACACATGGAAAGGGAACGAGGTTATCCGTAACAACGATAACTTTATCTGCGTACTCAGAATCTCCAAGTGCAAAGCCAATTAATCCACATGCAGATTTACCGCGATCTCCGGTTGCATTACCAAATGGGTCTGCGGTTGGCGCAAGAATTACTGCAATATCAATGTGAACTTCTCCATCCTGAATTGATTGGTATCTTCCTCCGTGAGACCGAAGCACTCCAACACCCTTCATCTTTCCCTCAGAAGTGAATTTGCCGAGAGGTCCGTTCATACTTCCTTCAATGTGATGAATTGTTCCATCTTCCAGATATTTTATTAAATGTGAATGAACGGGGAATGAAGCTGATGGAAACCAGCGAATATTTTTTATTCCCATTTCTTTAACAGAATCGAATAACAAATTAGTAACAGTATCACCATTTCTTAAATGATGATGGGTTGAAATCGTCATTCCATCTTTTAATCCTGCTTTCTTCAAAGCGGTCTTTAAATCTTTAACAACCTTATTCCCATCTTTCGGAAAATCGATGCAGGAACGAATTGGAGGTTTTGCTTTTACTCCGGTTGGTTTGTATTTATCGACTCCTTTAAAAGGAATTTGTTGTTGTCCGTTTACTTCTGTTGGGACAAGTCTTCCAGCTGCGTTTTTTATTAATTTCATATTTAAATCCTTTAAGAAATGGAACACTGATCTAACAGATTAAAACTGATCAGTTCAAATCTGTTAAACCTGCCTCTGCCGGCAGGTCAGTTTAATCTGCGTTCTATTGTTTTTTCCAATTTTTATTTAACAAATTATTTATCATTGCCAGCTCTATTGTCTTCAATGCTCTCTTCACAACCGGCGGATCAATCATTTTGCTTCCAAGTGAAACAACACTCAATCCTTTTTTCTCCGCTTCATTAAATGCATCAACTATCTTTTTTGCTTTTTCAATTTCTTCAATCGTTGGTGCAAAAGCTTCGTGTACAACTTTTATTTGTCTTGGATGAATACAACCTTTACCTTCGAATCCGAGTGACTTTGCTTCTAGAACACTTTGGCGTAAAGCTTCCATATCAGATACATCTGAGAAAACAGAATCAATCGCCTGTATTCCTGCTGCTTTCGCTGCATTTACAATCATCTGCCTTGCAAGAAAACTTTCCCTTCCTTCATACGTTCTTTGTGTTCCAATGTCTGCGGTGTAATCCTCAAGTCCTATAGTGAGTGCACAATTATTTTTAGAAGCAGAAGCGATCTCGTAGGCTTTTATAACTCCAAGCGCACTTTCAATTATCGGCATAAAGAATATATTATTATTAACTTTATGGAGTTTACTTAATCTCTCAACTTCCTTTTCAATAGATTTAACTTGTTCAGCCGATTCGCATTTAGGAATCAATATAACATTCAAGTTATGAGGAACAATAAACTTTAAATCATCCAGTCCTTTTGGCAATTGATTTATCCGAACCATTCTTTCTGCTCCATAAAAATCAACAGACCGAAGTGCATTTCTTACGAGAAGTTGAGCGGCCTCTTTTTCAGATGGTGCAACGCTGTCTTCTAAATCCAGAATAATTCCATCGGGGGAATGAAGACCAGCATTTACGAAAAATTTTGGTTCATTGCCCGGAATGTAAAGTCTGCTTCTTCTTAATTGATTTTTTTTACTACCATTAAAATTCTTTTTATTGACTGGAAGCAGATATTCTTTTTTTGTTTGAGGTAAAGTTCTTTTGAGTGCTGTTTCATATCTTGCAGCTATTGTAAATGGAAGTGCACCGTAATCTTCAATTTTTATTTTTGCGTTTTTTAGATTAAAGAATTTGCACATATCCAGAATCAGTTCACGGATGGATTCTCCATACATTGATTCTACTTTGCTTTGAAGATTTAATTTTATTCCGCCTGTGTTTTTTACTTCTAATTCAATGTAGCAATCAGAGCGAACGGATTCTCCTCTCGGTCCTGCAGATGATTTCATAATTTGTTTCATTTTAACCTGTTAAAAAATATAAATAATAGAACGCAGATGACACAGATTGAACTGATCTGCGCTGATCCGCAAAATCAGCGTGCTATTCCTAATTAAACGTTTAATTTTTTCATAAACTCTTTTGCTGTTAACTGTTCAGCACTAAAGATTGCTTCCTTCACTTCTTTTCTTCTTCCTGCTGCAAGTAGTTTTTCTGATAATCCCTCAAACTTATTATCAAGATCTTCCATTGTCATTGGTTCTCTCGGATCACCTTTTGGATATTCAAGATATTCAGAAAATTCTCTGCCGTCTTTTGTTTTTACAACAACTTTACTTGGTTGTTTTGCAGGAAACATTTTCTCAAACTCTTTTGAAGGCTCACCTTTAATCTTATCAATTACTTCCCAGATTCTCGGATCTTTTAATTTTTCATCACTGAAAGAGCTTGTAGTAATTTTATGATCTACTAGCGCAGCAGCAATGCAGTAGGGAAGTGAATGATCCGCAGTCTCTCTCGATTCGGGACGATACTTGTGCGGGTCAAAAAGAATATCATAAGCCTGAGCGAGTGTAGTAAGTGTAACACTTTCTATCTGATCGTAAGTGATATTGTTTTTTGTGACTGCATTTAAAGTTGCAGAAAGATGAGTGTGAGTCAAAGCTTCCGTCGGAAATGCTTTCATGCTGCATTCCATAATTTTATAACTATCACCCAATCCGCCAATTAGTTTTTCAAGATTCCATTTCCATTCTGATGTTCCATCTCTTCCTTTCATACTTACTGGATCAACTTTTTGATCTTTTGCATTCCATCCGAGAAATGTATCCATAAATCCTTCTTTGCCTTCAAAGACAGCTTCAGTTCCGCTGTAACCTTTCTTTGCCATCAATGCTGCGAACACTCCGCTCTGCACTGCCATTGGATCAACTGTGTTTTTCATCATTGTTAATTTGCCCGCTGTCGGACAACCGATAGTGTGGTTATGACTTCCACTAATTCCAATTGCATTTACCATCTGGTCTTCATTTAGTCCTAATATTTTGCCAGCAACAATTGGAGAAACAAATTGAGTTAATGTTGCATGATGCCACTTGCGTTCACGAACTCCCGGCGAAGCAAACAGACATAAACGTTGCTCAAATTCATAAGCGAGCACAATTGCCGTGATAACTTCTTTCATAGAAGCACCAACAATTTCACCAACAGAAAGTGCAGCAGGAATAATATCTGATGGATGCGATGGGTCTTCTTTCCAGTAAATATCGTTGAAGTCAAGTGCACGGATCATCAAGGAGTTTATGAGAGTTGTATTTACTGCAGGAAGCTTATCACCAAAGCCGATAACTGTAGCTTCACCTTTTCCTCCCATTTCTTTGTAAATATCCCTGATGATGTTTACATCTTTTGTATGATACCCGCCGTACGCACAGCCGATAGAATCGTACAAATATCTTTTTACTTCGTTGACGACTTCCTTTGATAAGTCCTCATATTTAAGTTTTATTGCAAATTCTGCGATAGTTCTTGAGATTGATTTTTGCATTTAAAGTCCTTTGTATTTTAATTTCATTCTGAGTTCATTTCAGAATCTTTTAAAGAGCCCGAAATAAGTTCGATATGAAAACTGTTATAAATTCTTCTTCACCCACTCTTCAAGTCCACCAACGATAATCAATTCTTGTGCGGCTTCACCAACAGGATCGATTGAGTAATCTTTTCCATCAAAAGTGATTGAAGAATTTTCAAAATCTAGTTTAACTTTTTTGTTTGTCTGGACTGTCAGTTTTTCTTTGCCATATTTTTCCTTAAGATCATTAACCAGATCAGAACACTCAATAATTAGAAACCCGTTATTGATTGCATTACGTGCATAAGTTTCACTAAACGAACCAGCAATTACGCAGGCAATTCCTTTATAAATAAATGCAGTAGCTGCTTGTTCACGTGAGCTTCCTGTCCCGAAGTTAAATCCACCTGCAACAACATCACCTTTATTCGCAATTTTTCCGAATTCAGGATCGTAGTTTTCCATAACAACCCCGGCTTGCTGCTCAGGAGTGAAGTCATCCATATATGTGTATTTGCCGGGATAAATTCCATCTGTGTTTAGATTGTCCTGATGACAGAATAAAAGATTTCCTTCAATCACGGAAGGAAACTCTGACAAAATTTTAACAAATGATTTTTTTGAAGAGGTTTTTTTATTGATTTTAATTTCAGCTTTGATCTTTTTATTCCCATTTCCCCATTCATAACCTGCCTGTCCGGTAGGCAGGTCAATCTTCCCTGCAATTGCTGATGCTGCAACTACAGCAGGTGAAGCAAGATAAGCAAACGCACTTGGTGAACCCATTCTTCCTTTAAAATTTCTGTTTGTTGCAGAGATTCCAACTTCGCCATCTTCAAGCAAACCAGTTCCAAGTCCGATACAGGGACCGCAACCAGGTGGAAGTGGTTTTGCCCCAGCATCAATCAATGCCTGCCAGTAACCAGCGAGTTCACTTTCTTTTTGAACTTCACTTGAAGCAGCAGCAACATAAAACTCAACTCCCCCAGCAACCTTTTTTCCTTTCACAACTTCTGCAGCTTCTTTTATGTCATCCAATCTGCTGTTAACGCAGGAAACAAGATAAGCTTTATTGATTTTTAGATTTTTCTTTTTCAATTCTGAAACTGAGTTCATCACTTTAACAGAGTTTGGCCCTGAAACATAAGGTTCTATGGTTGATAAATCTATTTTCAACTCTTTTGAATAGAACGCATTATCATCAGCTATTAATCTATTTTTTTCAAGTTCAGAAATTCTTTTCTCGTTTATTCTTGGATGATTTCCATTTCCGTCTTTATCAGAAGGTACTCCTTCGAGCCCTCGCTTCTGAATATATTTATCTCTTTCTCTTAACCACTCAATTGTTTTTTTATCAATTGGAAATAAGCCGACAAGCGCTCCCCATTCAGTTGTCATGTTTGCAATGGTCAGTCTTTCTTCAATTGAAAGATGTCTAGCTCCTTCACCAGTAAATTCAATTGCGTGATTCAAAACTTCATCATTATTAAAATATCCACAAAGAGAAATGATAACATCTTTTCCTGTTACACCCTTTTGAAGTTTTCCAGTCAACTCAACTTTAGCAATTGGAGGAACTTTCCACCAGGTTCTTCCGGTTGCCCAGATTGCAGCAGCATCAGTGCGAACAATTGGAGTTCCCAGGCAACCTAATCCGCCATACATATTTGAATGACTATCAGAAGCAACAGCCATTGTTCCGGGAAATGCGTAACCTTCTTCACACATTATCTGGTGACCGATTCCTCTTCCGGCAGGATAAAAATCAGCGCCCATTGATTTAGAAAACTCTTCAATCTTTTTATACTTCGCTAAATTCTTTTCAGTTTTATTTTGAATGTCATGATCGAGTGTGTGAACAACCTGCCTTGGGTTAAAAAGTTTTTTTGCACCAATTGATTTGAACTTTGGAATGACAGCACCCGTGTTATCGTGCGTCATCAAATAAGCAGGTTGAATCATAATATAGTCACCTGAATGTACTTTGTGATCAGGTGATAAACCTACTGCATATTTTTGTGCGATTTTTTCAACTAATGTCTGTGGCATTCGGGGCTCCTAAGCTTTAAACGGTTCAAAAGAAACAAAATCTGCATGATGAACTATTATTGCTTCAACACTTCGTTTAGCATCATCACCTTCTTTTGCATGATACGCAATTATATGTTGAACTTCTGGTGGTAAACCGAAACGGTCAGCAATTGCAACACCACTGAAAGGATGACGCAAAAGTTTTCCTGCTTTGCTTGTTGTTAATTTTCCATCAACTTTGTCGTACTCGATCAGTTTTCCGACATCAATTAAGATTGCACCTGAAATCAGTAGATCCATATCAATTTTTATTTCATCACCAAAATTATCTTTCATCTTTTTAGCGATATCAACTGAAAGCTGAACAGCCGTTCTTTTGTGGTTCATAAAAGTGATTTTGCAATCTTTAATCAATAGTGAAAATGGTATAACTTCAAGGTCTTCAGCGGTTAAAACAGAATTCTCGATTGCATAAACCCAGCAATCAAGAGTCTTCTCTCTTAAATCATTATTTTTTATCCAATTTATTTCTGGCCAGATTTTTAGAACTTCTTCACGCATTTATTTCTCCATTATTAGAATTTATTTTGCTGTTTCGTTGATAATTGCTTTCCCGTTTATCAAAACAGAATATGCTTTAATACCAAGTATTATTGCTAACGAGAACAGTAATACCGAAATTATTGAAAGTGTATAATTATTTATAATAAAATTCTGATAGATTAACATCCCGAGTGCCGAAAGTGTAACAGCAAACATGAATATCATCGGGATGAGAACGAATAAATATCCCTTTTTAAGATTTGCAACCCAAACTGTTAGCGCAAGCAGAGCAAGTGCAGCAAGCAACTGATTTGCACTTCCAAATACAGGCCAGATGGACATTGTTTGACCGCTGAATGTTAGAGCAGCTCCAAACACAATAGTAATTCCTGTGGCAACAAATCTGTTGGTTATTAAAAGTGGTTTCTCAGACTTTTCCTTTGCGTCAAAATATTCCTGGAACATAAACCTTGCTAATCTTGTTGCAGTATCGAGTGATGTTAATGCAAAGGCCGAGACTGCAAGCGCAGTAAATGTTTGAGCAAGAGGAATAGAAATATTTAAAACAGGAATTGCATTAATAAATCTGGCGACTCCGAGTGAGAAAGCAGTAACCGGACCTTTTGTTGTGAGAATATTAATAAATTCTTCATTTACCATTGATGCAACTGCTATTAGTGCCAAAACCGCTAACATTCCTTCGATAAGCATTCCTCCATAGCCTATAATTTTTCCATCAGTTTCTTTATTGAGTTGTTTAGCTGTTGTTCCACTTCCAACTATTGAATGAAATCCGCTGATGGCACCACAAGCAACTGTTACAAATAATGCAGGGAAGAGATACCCAACTTTGTCAAGTGAAAAAGAATTGAATGCAGGGATATTAATTGTTGGTGCTGCAAAAAAGATTCCAACCAATCCACCAAACATTAACGCATAAAGAAAAAATGAGTTTAAATAATCCCTCGGCTGAAGTAAAATCCAAACGGGGACGGTCGATGCAACAAAAATATATCCGAATAATATTAATTGCCAGGTCAGATACATCCAGTTGTATTGGAAATAAATTTCCGAGTGGAATAGATGAAAATAGTAGAATTACTCCAATTATGGTTGCAATCCAGAGAGGAACTTTCAATCTGTAAATAGCAATTCCAAACAAAATGGCTAAGAGCATAAACAAAATTGACGAAGTACCAGCACTTGGAATATGTGTGAATGTATCAGCCACAATAATTATGAAAACAGCAATTACGAGAATCAGAGTTGCCCATGCAAAAATCAGAAATAGTTTTTTACCACTAATTCCGATGTATGATTGAATAATAAACCCAATCGATTTACTTTGATGGCGAACTGAAGCTACAATGGATGAATAATCGTGAACCCCGCCAATGAAGATAGCTCCGAATACAACCCACAAATAAACAGGTATCCAACCAAAACCTGCGGCTATCACAGGACCAACAATTGGACCAGCGCCAGCGATAGATGCAAAGTGATGTCCAAGTAGAACAGGAGCTTTTGCCGGGCAGTAATCAACTCCATCGTACATTGTATGTGACGGAGTTTCTTTGTTGTTGTTAACATCAAGCCGTTTGGTGATAAATCCGCCGTATAGCTTGTAAGCAACAACATACATTACCAAAGCAATTAGGACTAATTCTATTCCGTTCATAAAGTTTTATTGTTGTATTGTTTCATTGCTGTATTGTTAATGGCTGAATTTAGTCTGCGTGTAATTTAATAAGATGATGAATTGATTTAGGAAGTTCTTGCAATTCGGAGAGAATATGCTCGTACTCTTCCTTTTTCAATAACATTCTTCTCTTTGCTTTTTCATTCTCATCTAGTGATTCGAATAATGATCCATAACTAATCCTATAAAATCTGACTTTATCCTTCTTGGAATAACGTCCAAATCCTTCGGCAATATTTTCTGAAATGGAATCAACTGCCCGAACAAATCGATGGCTTAAAGTTGTTTTCGGAAAGTAATCCCATTTAATTACTAAATCCCAAACATAATTACTAAGCTTGAAAGCAATTTTATAAGCTTCAATATCATTTAGTTTGAGATATTTTTTGTTATCCATATATCCTAGCTAAACAATAAAACAATAAAGCAATCAAACCATATTTTTAATTATTTCGTCTGTCATTTGCTGAGTTGTGCAAGCTCCGTTCTTAAATACATCCGGACCACCGCGTAGTTTCATCATATCGTATGTTTTAACTTTTCCTTTCTTCAACAACTTTTGCAATGGCCTTTCTTATCTTATCAGCTTTTGAAGTCTCTCCAATATGATCGAGCATCATACAGGCACTCATTATCATAGCAATTG
Source organism: uncultured Ignavibacteriaceae bacterium (assembly GCA_963698525.1). Taxonomy (GTDB): domain Bacteria; phylum Bacteroidota; class Ignavibacteria; order Ignavibacteriales; family Ignavibacteriaceae; genus IGN2. The sequence continues at coordinate 198,372 of CAVORE010000011.1, forward strand.
GATTTACGATTGATGGATTTAACTCCTGGTATTTTGGTGCACTGCCATGAGTTGGTTCAAACACAGCAACTTCATCACCGAGGTTTGCACTGCAGGCAAAACCAAGTCCGCCAACTAATCCAGCAAAACCATCAGAAATAATATCGCCGAACATATTTTCAGCAACGACAACTCCGTAGTCTTCTGGGTTTTTAGTAAGCCACATCATCTGGGCGTCAATGTTTGTATCCCACATAGATATTCCCGGAAATTCTTTTGCAACTTCTTTTCCGATTTTCAACATCATTCCGGAGGTTTCGCGGAGTACATTTGGTTTCTCACAGACAGTTACGTTCTTGTAACCATATTTTTTTGCATATTCAAATGCAGCACGGATAATTCTGGTTGCAGCTTTTTTTGTAATGATCCTGGTTGATATTGCAAGTTCTTCGTTCGGAACATCCTTAAATGCTTTCCACTTCGGGTGGGATTCAAATGCCGCACGAACATTTGCCGGTGGGTTTGTCCATTCAAGTCCGGCGTAAAGTCCTTCAGTATTTTGTCTGAAGATTACTGAGTTAACAATTGGTTCTTCGTAACCGCCTTTGCCATCTTTACGAATAAAGTTTAAAGGATTTCCTTTGAAAGAAATGCAGGGACGGATACATACATCAAGACTGAAAATCTGTCTCATCGAAACAATTGGAGAGAAATACGAAAATCCTTTTCCTTTTAGTGAAGGATCAAGTTCCTTCTCGGCAGCATCCTTTGGTTTAGAAGTTATTGCACCGAACAAACCGAGTTTATGTTTTTTTAATAAGTCAATTGTTCTTTGTGGAAGTGCATTTCCCTCGCTGCACCAGAAATCCCAGCCGATATCGCCGTGGATATATTCTGCTTCAAATCCAACTGCATCTAAAACTCTGATTGATTCTGGTAATACTGTTTTACCAATGCCGTCTCCGGGCATTGCTACGACTGATCTTTTCATAAAATATTATCCGTAAAAAGTGAAAAAAAATACAAATGAAAATTAGATAAATGGGCTTAGCTAAACAAGATTAGAAAATGGTTTGAGCTGGATATTAATACCAATTAAAGCTAAGTTTTATCATAATTATGAAATATATTTCGATATGGAATGTAAATTTATCTCAATACAAATTGTCCAATGAAAAAGCCTGCTAAGCTAAATCGTACGCTTCAAATTGATAGTAGAGAAATTACGAAGTATAAATTGCAACTAGTTAAGTTGGATGAAGTAGTAAATTTGAAATCAATCACTAATAAGATCATTAATGAAGATCTTTTAGAAGTAATTGATTTTCTTCCGGATAATTTTGTTGATTTACTTTTCATTGATCCTCCATATAATATTTCAAAAAAATTTAACCAGGCATCATTCAAAGAGATGAATATCAGTGAATATGAACGTTGGCTTGAGTCCTGGTTAAGTAAGTTGACAAGAATATTAAAGAAGAATTCTTCGATATACATTTGCGGTGATTGGAAATCTTCATCATCAATATTTAAAGTTGGGGCCAAATATTTTCAGGTAAGAAATAGAATTACCTGGGAAAGAGAAAAGGGTAGAGGAGCAAAATCAAATTGGAAAAACTGCACAGAAGATATTTGGTTCTTCACCAACTCTGATAAATATACATTTAATGTTGAAAAAATTAAGCTTCGAAGAAAAGTTTTAGCACCTTACAGAGATGAAAAAAGGAAACCGAAAGACTGGATAAAAATGCGTAAAGGAAATTTTCGAGATACTTTCCCATCAAACATCTGGAATGATATTTCGATACCTTTCTGGTCTATGCCAGAGAACACTGACCATCCAACACAGAAACCGGAGAAGCTTTTAGCAAAACTAATTCTTGCAAGCACAAATAAAAGTGATTTGGTCTTCGATCCATTTCTCGGTTCAGGAACTACCGCCGTTGTTGCTAAAAAGCTGGGCAGAAAATATGCTGGTGTAGAGATTGATGAATATTATTGCTGTCTTGCAGAAAAAAGATTGGAGAAAGCAGAACTCGATAAAAAGATACAAGGTTATGAAGACGGAGTGTTTTGGGAAAGAAATACTTTGATGGAGCAGGTCAAAAGTCAAAAGACAAAAGTCAAAACGGAATCAAACAAGAAGTAGCAGGTCAAAAGAAAGTAAAAGTTTATTCTTATCTTTATTTATTAATTTATAATTATAAATTTTACATTATACATTTCAAAATAATTTGGGTGCCAGTTAACAATTGATTGCCCAACTCCGCCAGGTCCGGAAGGAAGCAACGGTAAGCATGATGTTGTGTAGCTGGTTACCCTTTTTTAATTATTGGTGGTAAGAGGAATTCAAGAACACCTTTTCCAATAACCGGTCTTTCGCTAAAATAAATTTTTGCAATAACAGCAGGCGGCATTTTGAAGTTGGCTTCATTTGATCCTGTCATATGGGCGATATGATTTCCGATATCAGGCTGGTGACCCACCATTGCAATATCATTCAGATTTAATGATCTTGCAATAGACACTAAGTCCTCGGTCAAACCTCCATTTATAAGACAGATTTCTTCTACTACTTCTAACTGTGGTTTAAAAACGCTATTGATGATGAGAGCAGTTTGTTTTGCACGCTTTAATGGTGACGTAAGAATAATGTCAAGATTATCAATAAAATATTTCCATACCTCTATTGAGTTTTTTACTATCTCGATCCCATTTGCTGTTAATGCTCTCTCCTCGTGAGGTTTATTTTCAGAGCTTTGTTCCGATTCGCCATGTCTTATCAGGTAAATATTCATGTTACTTAGGCAGAGAATTGTTTTTCGAAATGGTTGATGGAATCTGTGGTTTAGATATCGTTCCCTGAAAATCTTCAACTTCCTTTTTAACAAAATTATTAAACAGATCTTTTTTGCTTAGATATTTCCCGATGTTTGAATTGAAATAAAAAGTATCCGTTTGATTTATGACATTTGAATGAACATTGACGGTAATTTTTGTAACGATAAAGTCAGTTGTAATATTTTCAACTGTCTGTGTAGAAGTATTTTTATTTTTCACTAAACTGCTGATTGACCTGTAAACAAGTGCTGCAGTTGTGTCATACACTTCATAAATGGAGAGTCTGTCAATATTTAAAACATCCTTCGTAAGAAATCTTTCCTGGACAAAAACAAATTTTCGATCGTTCATCACGGCCCATTCGGAGCTTAGATAACCATTAAGAGATTTATCCATAAGATAGAATTTCAAATTGTTATCGTAAATTGCAAATAGATTAAGTGAAGGGTCAAAGTACTCAAGCAGCACGGTGTAATAATACTTCCCGTTAACAATCAGGCTGTCAATAAATAACTGATTGTAATCTTTATTACCGATATGATTTGTACTCAGTAATCCTTTTAGCTCGATGTTCGCATTAGTGTCTCCGCCGATAGCTTTTACAATTAGCTGCCTGAGGTCAGGTCTTGCTGACTTATTGCTATCCGGGCCGCATCCAAAAAATGCTAAAGTAAATAGCATCAAAACTGTGAAAAAGAATATCCGCATAAATTGTCCTCTCTAATCAAAGGTAAAAATAAGAATTATTTTTGAAATATTTCTTTGATGGGCTATATTTCTCGTGCTATTCAATTAAATATTATTACATTTTTGAATGATTTCCCTTGAATAAAATCATCCTGCTATATTTCTGCTCTATCACTTTCATATCAAGTCTCTATGGACAAACCGTTGAAGTTCCCTCATTAGCTCTGTCGGGGATCAGTTTTAGATTGGAAGGAAAAGATATTGCTGACAGTTTAAAAATTCTGGAAGTTCAGTTAATTAAAGATGGTTCAGTGGGAAAACACTACATCAATGTATCTGAAGGATCATTTGATACAACAATGACAATAAATAATTCAGGGAACTATAGTGTAGTTTTTTCAGGGATCGGAACAGAGGAAGCAACCATAAATGTAATTCCCGGGATATTAAGTATCATCCCGCCGTTGATTGCAATTGCACTCGCACTGATTTTCAGGCAGGTTATTATTTCGCTGATTCTTGGGATTTATTCCGGTACTCTTTTTATCTATGGATTTGATCCGCTTACAGCATTATTAAGGTTGGTGGATAAATATGTTATCGAAGCTGTCAGTGATGTTTCGCATACACAGATAATTGTTTTTACTTTGCTGTTTGGCGGAGTGATCGGGCTTATCTCCCGAAGTGGAGGTACAACAGGAATTGCAAATTCACTTTCCAGATTTGCGCGAACAAGAAAATCCGGAATGATAACCACCTGGCTTTCTGGCTTAATTATTTTCTTTGATGATTATGCAAATGCACTTGTGGTTGGTAACCTGATGAGACCAATTACAGATAAGATGAAAATATCTCGTGAAAAACTTGCATTTATTGTTGATGCAACTTCAGCTCCGGTTGCAAGTATTTTTATTGTTTCTTCGTGGATTGGCTATGAAGTTGGCTTAATTCAGGATGGATTGAATACAATCGGTTCTTCATTGAATGCTTACTCGGTTTTTCTTGACACAATTATTTTCCGTTTCTATCCGCTTGCAATGTTGTTTTTTGTTTTTCTGATTGCATTTACTAAAAGAGATTTTGGTTCAATGTTGAAAGCTGAACGAAGAGCAGTTAGTGAAGGAAAAGTTTCTGCTACCTCATTTTCTACAAATGAATTTTTAGAGAAGAGTGAGCTTTTTGGGAATGAGGATAAAGCAAAATGGTACAACGGAGTGATTCCAATTCTCGTTTTAATTTTTGTTACAGTTTTTGGATTAGCATTTACGGGAATTGAATCGCTGAACGAGCAGGGAATAAGTGATTACGGAATTCGAAATATTATCAGCAATTCAAATTCTTATCTTGCTCTACTTTGGGGAAGTTTTTCTGCATGTGTCGTTGCTGCTTTGATGATTGTTGCACAAAGAATTTTAACCCTACGCGAAACTGTTGATGCATGGTTTGCCGGAATTCGTTCAATGTTTCTTGCTGTTTTGATCTTAACTCTTGCATGGAGCATTGGTGCAGTAACGAGTGAAATCCGTACTGCAGATTATATCATTAGTCTAATCAGTGATTCAATTGATCCACGATTTCTTCCGGTTATTGTCTTTTTAGTTTGCGGTGTAACCAGTTTTGCGACAGGTACAAGCTGGGGAACGATGGCGATTATGTTTCCTATTGTAATTCCTCTTTCTGCGGCAGTTACGGGCATGAACAATTTTTTACCCGCAGACACTCATTTAATTTTAGTTGGAGTCGTCAGTTCCGTTCTTGCAGGATGTGTTTGGGGAGATCACTGCTCACCGATTTCGGATACAACAATTCTTAGTTCAATGGCTTCAGGTTGTGACCACATTGATCACGTGCGAACACAACTTACTTATGCAATCACAGTTGGTATTGTAACAATGTTGATTGGTGATATTCTAACGGCATTTGGATTATCACCGGTAATTGCACTGTTGTTAATTTCTTCTGTTCTTATTGGAATTGTTTATCTGTGGGGAAAAAGAGTTGATTCGGTTTAATTTGTAGGGAACGGATTCCCATCCGTTCCTGATTTATGTTTTAAAATTATAAGCGATCGGTCGGGAGACCGATCCCTACAAATTAATTTCTGGAATCCAGAAAAGCATTGTAAGTGATTGCTGTCTTTTCTCTTCCTTTTAATATCTCATTCAGCTTTTCGGTTTCAGAAAATGAACTATCAACCCAAAGACTTGTTGGCTTAAGATTTTGTTTGGCAGGAATTAATTCTGTTTTGCCAATTGGTAAACCGTTTGAATAAATATTTTTTTCATCAACTAATATTTTTTCGTTGGAAGCAATCAAATAATCACCATCGTAAATAAGTTGCTGTCTGTTTCGCAGTTGCTTGTAAGTTTCTGAGTACGAGTATTGATTATAGCTTTCGCCCTCACCTGTGAAAGCTATTGTGATTGCATTGTTTCCTTTGTGAACGAGAACCGGAGTTCCTTTTTCCACTTTTTCATAAACGATTTGTGCATCCTCCCTTGAAAGTCGTACACATCCGTGAGAAACATTTTTCTTACCGAGATATTTGTAATAACTTTTACCAAGCAATGCGTGGAATCCGATTCCATTATTAAACCCCATCCAGTTCAGCATGACAGTGCTGTCAAACTGAACTGAATATTGTTTCTTTGCCTTCCATTGAATTGCAAACAATCCTTGATTTGTTTCCATTCCTTTTTCAACTCGTTTAGTTCCGGAAGAAATAGGGAAATGGAATTCTGAACCATCTCTTGAATAAAGTGTTGCTTGCTGAGTTGAAAGATCAACTTCAATGAAATGATCTTTGTTTGTATAAACAGTGTCGCGTAATTGTTTGAAATCGTAACCGGCTAAAGGATGAAATGAGTAATTGAAATCCTGTGCTGAGATGCCTGGGGTTTGTTCTGTTAAATATGCACTGTTAAAAAAAAGAATTGCAATTAATACTAATGCAGCTAAAAAAATCTTATTCGTTCTTTTCATTTTTGAAGTACTCTCCGACAAGTTGGGCTTTCTTATTTCCAATGATTTTTGAAATAGTTTCAGTGTCTGAATTTTTAATTTTTTCAACACTGCCCAACTCGGAGAGCAACTGATATGCCGTTGCTTTTCCTATTCCTTTTATTGCTGTCAGTTCTGTCGTAATAGTTCTTTTAGATCTTCTTAGTCTGTGAAAAGTGATTGCAAAACGATGTGCTTCATCTCTTATTTGCTGTAAAAGCTTTAATCCTGAAGATGTTTTTGGAATCGATTCCGGTTCCGAATTATCAGGAAAAAATACTTCTTCGAGTCTCTTTGCGAGACCAATAATATTGTATTGTTTTATTCCGAGACTGTCTAAAATTTCAACAGCACTTGATAATTGTCCCTTGCCTCCATCTACAATAATTAATTCGGGAAGTGCTTCTTTACTTTCTAGAAGGCGAGTATATCTTCTTCGAATAACTTCCTGCATACTTGCAAAGTCATCTGGACCTACAACTTCTTTAATGATGAATTTTTTGTATTCACTTTTCTTTGGTTTGCCATCAACGAACACAACCATACTTGCAACAGAGTCAGATCCCTGAATATTTGAAATATCGAAACATTCAATTCGTCTTGGTAAAACTTTTAACCTCAAATCTCTTTGCAAAGCTGAAAGTGCAAAAGGAACATTTCCTTCTTTCTTCATTTTTTGAAGCTGAATTTCTTTTAGTTGAAGGATTGCATTTTCTTTACACATCATTACAAGGGCTTTTAATTCACCACGTTGTGGAATAAATATTTTTACCCTTCTTTCTGATCTTTGATTCAGCCATTTTTCAAGAAGTTCCTTTTCAAGCGGTTCGACTTCAATCAGAATCTCCTTTGGTATTTCGACATGATCGCCGTAATAAAACTTGATTGCTGCGCTATAAATTTCTTCCAGCTCTTCTCCGCCACGCAAGCTCAAATGAAGTTGTTTCTTCCCGACAAGTTTTCCACTTCTTATATTGAAAACAGAACAAGCAGAATCTCTGTCTTCAAATGCTAGTGAGACTACATCTCTATCTTCAAAATCATTGCTGACTACTTTTTGCTTTGATGAAATAATTCTTAGCTGATCAATTTTATCCCGTATCTCAGCAGCTTTCTCAAATTCCATATTGGCTGAAGATGATTTCATTTTTTGATCGAGATCTTTTATCAGGTCGTCGGTTCTGCCACGAATAACTTTTACAACTTCATCAACCATTTCGTTGTAATCTTTTTCGCTTATCAATCCTTCACAGGGACCATCACATTTTTTAATGTGATAATCGAGACAAATTTTAAATTTTTTCTTTGCGATTGAATCATCATTAATATCAAACTTGCAGCTTCTGATTTTGAAAACCTGGTTGATCATTCTCAAAGCTGACTTCATATTTTTCACACTTGTGTAGGGACCAAAATATTTTGAACCGTCTCGCACAACTCTTCTAGTTGAAAAAATTCTCGGGTATGGTTCGTTTGTTACTTTAATGAATGGAAAAGATTTATCATCCTTCAAATTTACATTGTATCTCGGCTTCAATTCTTTGATGAGATTATTTTCAAGAACTAATGCTTCGACCTCAGAGTCTGTAATTACCAATTCGAGATCAGCAATTTTGCTTACAAGTACTTCCGTTTTTGCGTTAGGATTTTTTGAATGGAAATAACTTCTTACTCTGCTTCGAAGGTTGTTTGCTTTCCCGACGTAGATTACTTTTTTTTTGTCGTTAAAGAACTGGTAAACGCCCGGCTTTGCAGGAAGGTTGGATAATTTATTTTGAAGTTCAGGATTCATCAGTTTTTATATAAAATTAATTTTACCCCCTGATGAATCTTGAAAAATTTTGGGATTAATACAATTGAAAAATTAACAAAGCTTGCAAATAATATTGCTAATCCTTTTGTTTGGGTAGAACTTCATTCTTGCCAATTACAACAATTCCGCTCTCAGTGACGGTAAATTTTTTCTTATCACCTTCAAGGTCAAAACCAATTTCATATCCTTCAGGCACATTAACATTTTTGTCAATGATAGCTCGTCTGATTCTTGCGTGCCTTCCAATATTGCAGTTATTCATAATAATTGAATCGGTTACGTACGCATAACTGTTAACCCTTACATTCGGACCAAGGATTGAACGTTCAAGCAGACCACCTGAGATTATGCAGCCATCGCAAACCAATGAATTCAAGCTTCGACCAACACGTTCGCCTTCGTGCGATACAGTTTTTGCCGGCGGGAATTGATACTGATATCCTCTTATAGACCAATCGGCATCGTACATATTAAAGTCAGGCGAAACACTTAACAAATTCATACTTGCAGAATAGTAGCTGTCAATTGTTCCAATGTCTTTCCAATAGGGCTGTGATTTTTTATTCTCGTCAATAAACTTATATGCATAAACATCTCTTCCGGTTTTAACCATATATGGGATTACATCCTGTCCAAAATCGTTTGAAGGGATTTGCTTTTCCTCCATTTCCGTAAATAATTCTCTCAAAGCAGTTGCATCAAAAACATAAATACCCATATTAACAAATGAATGTTCAGGATTATCCGGGATTCCGGGAGGATTTTTTGGTTTCTCTATAAATGAATCAACTTTATAATCAGAATTAACGCTAACAATTCCAAATCTTGTTGCTTCATCTTTTGGAACTTCTATGCAAGCCATTGAAAGATGAGCTTTTTTATCGCTGTTATACTGGAGCAATTTCAGGTAATCCATTTTGTAAATATGATCGCCGCTTAAAATTAATACTTGTTTAGCTTTTCTGTCGGATGAAAAAAGATTCATATTCTGGTAAATGGCATTTGCAGTTCCGAGATACCAATCATTGTTAAGTTTCCGTTGAGGAGGAATTGAATAAATAAATTCTCCAAGTTCCGGATTGAAAATACTCCAGGCTTCAAATAAGTGTTGGTTTAAAGAATCGGATTTGTATTGAGTGAGAACATAAATTCTTCTTAGTTCTGAGTTGAGACAATTTGAAAGTGCAAAATCTATGATTCTGTACTTACCACCGAAAGAAACTGCTGGTTTACTCCGAACTTTGGTTAGTGGATAAAGTCTTTCGCCCTGGCCGCCCGCCAGGAGCATTGTAATTGTATCTCTTAATAATGATGAACCCTGAAGGGACATTTTCTCTCCTTTAATTTCATTTCAAAGATATATAAATATGATCTTATTGGCAATTTAAGAAATTGTTAATTCCTAAAAAGTTGTAACTTTAAGGTAGTTACTTTTCCAATTGAATGCGATTTAGATCAGAAAATACTAAATGAAAAAGAAAAAAATAATTCTTATAATTTTACTTGTTTTGCTTATCCTCATTCTGCCCGGGGTTGTTTATTATAAAATCCAGTTGTATAAATTGACTTATATTTACACATACTTCCGGCAGCTTGATGAGAATTACATAAGCCGGAACCAGAACAAGTTGAACATAATTAAATACGATCTCTCCTTCGATCTTTATCCTGAAGACAAGATGTTTGTTGCACAAGCAGTGTTAACCGGTGAAGTTCTGGATTCAACAATCAGTACAATCGATCTGAATTTTTACGATAATTTCAAGATTAACAAAATCACACTTAACGGTAGCATTACTGAATATGAGAATGAAGGATCAAGATTAGCGATTCCATTTGTTCCTTCTTCGACAAATGATTTTGAAATTATTGTTGAATATGAGGGCACACCCAAAAAAGCAGGGCTGGAAGGTTTTGTCTTTGGAAAACGAAATGGAAATTCACTTGTTTATAATTTGAGTGAACCTACTTATGCCTCAACCTGGTTTCCCTGCAATGATATTCCTTTTGATAAGACAAATCTTGAAATTAAAATCACAAATGATTCCGAAATGGTTTCTGTTTCAAATGGAGTTTTAATTGATGTGGTAACGAAAGGCAGCAGGCGAACATATCACTGGCGTACTGAATATCCGATCTCGACTTATCTGATTGCAATCTATTCTTCAAATTACAAATCGTTTTCTGATGAATATATTTCTCTGGACAAAATGGATACTATGAAAGTTGAATATTTTGTTCTTCCCGACAAATTTGAAAATGCCAGGATCGATTTTTCCGGACATGTTAAGATGCTGGAAGTTTTCTCGAAAATATTTGGTGAATATCCCTTCCTGAAGGAGAAGTATGGAGTGGCTGAATTTTTATGGTATGCCGGTGCAATGGAACATCAAACAATTACCGGCGTCTCATCAAATATGATCGGAGGGAAAAAATTTTTCGAAGATACTTTTGTGCATGAACTTGCTCATCAATGGTGGGGAAATGCTGTTGGACCAAAGTCATGGAAAGACATCTGGCTTAACGAAGGATTTGCAACTTATTCCGAAGCACTATATTATGAAGCCGTTTCCGGAAAGGAAGCACTTCAATCAACTATGCTTGGTAAATACAGCAGTAATTTCTCAGGCTCTTTAGCCGAGCCCGGTCCTTTTCTGTTTACAAGAACGATGTATGATAAGGGCGCATGGGTACTCCATATGTTGCGCTGGGAAGTAGGCGATTCGATTTTCTTTAACATTCTTAAAACGTATTATGAGACTTTTAAATATTCTAATGCTTCAATAAATGATTTCAAGTCCGTCTGCGAAAAAGTATCTGAACAAAATCTTGATAAATTTTTTGAACAGTGGGTTTATAACGAAGAACAAATAGAACTTGAATACAAAACCGAGACAATAAAATCAGAAAATAATTATCTCACTAAAATTTCTTTGCAGCAGGTTCAGGAAGATTATGAGGAATTTTACTTTCCACTTGAAGTAAAAATGATATTCAAAGAAGGAATGAAAAAAGATTTTCGGTATGAAATAATATCACGGGATACTGTTCTTGAAATTTCAACAGATACAATCCCTGATAGCGTTGTACTCGATCCGGACAAATGGCTCTTAGCTCAAATCAATCTGGAAGAAGAATGATTGAATTTTTTTTCCATCACCATATACTTAGTTTTGTTCATACTATAATAATTTAGTTGATTTTGTGGAAAAAGTTTACTTATTTATTTCTGATATCCATCTTGGTTTACAGGATAAAAATGAGGAAGAAGTAAAAGAAAAAAAACTCGTCAACTTTCTGAAATTTGCAGAAACAAATTGTGATGAGTTGTTTATTGTTGGAGATCTTTTTGATTATTGGTTTGAGTACAAAAGAGTTTATCAGAAAGGTTTCTATAGAACACTGACTGCTTTAAAGGATTTGAGCGAAAGAAATATCAGGTTACATTACTTTATTGGTAATCACGATTTTCTTCACCGCGATTTTTTTGAAAAAGAATTCGGTGCAATAATGTATCACGACAGCCTGTCAATCGAATTAAATGGCAAAAAGTTCTTCATTGCACACGGTGATGGTATGGTCAGTAATGATACGGGTTACAATATTCTGAAGTGGATATTGAGAAATAAATTTTTTCAATCACTTTATTCATTACTTCATCCTGACATCGGGATAGGTATTGCGAGCAAAACAAGTAAATCGAGTCGTGGTTACACTGATAAAAAAAATTATGGCGAAGTTGACGGGCTGTTTGAAACTGCCAAAAGAAAAATTGATGGAGGATATGAATACGTTTTATTTGGCCACCTGCATAAACGTCTTTGGCTAACTTACAAGCACGGCAATTATATTAATTTAGGTTCGTGGCTTGATAAGCCTTGCTACGGAATATTCAGGAATCAGAAATTTGAAGTCGTTGACTTATAAATATTAATCTTTTACAGGGGATATGACAGAAACAGATTACGAGAAGTATTTTAATGATCCGTCTTTTAGAAATAAGAAGATGAAAAAGAAAAGTAAAAAGAAAAATAAAATCTGGCTTATAAGCGGGGCAGTTGCTTTAGTTCTGTTCGGAATATTTTTAGCCGTTATCTATAGTGGTTTACCTTCGCTCGAAGACCTGGAAAACCCAAAGCCTCAGCTTGCAAGTAAAGTATTTTCAGCCGATGGTGAATTAATTGGTCAGTACTTTATTGAAAATCGCATTGAAACAAATTTTAAAAAAATTCCCGATCATTTAATCAAAGCTTTAATTGCCACCGAGGATAGGAAATTTTTTAATCATTGGGGCGTGGACGTTACGAGGTTCTTCAAAGCCATGGTGAAAAATCTTTTTTCATTATCCCTGAAAGAAGGCGCCAGCACTTTAACACAACAGTTAGCCCGAAATCTTTACGAATTGAAAGTTACTAAGGAATCACAGTTTGATAAAGGCATAAGAAAAATAAGAGAATGGATAACCGCGATTCAAATTGAAAAGAACTTCACGAAAAATGAAATCATTGAACTATATCTTAATGTTTCATACTTCGGAAGAAGTGCATACGGAATCGAAGCTGCAAGCAGGATTTATTTTGGTAAAAGTGTAAATGAGTTAACGCTTCCTGAAGCAGCTTTGTTTGTTGCACTATTGAAATCTCCAAGAGATTTTGATCCGGTTAATAATTATGATAATGCAATGATGCGAAGAAACCTTGTTATGTATAATATGGTTTCAACCGGATTTCTTGATCAAAACGAATATGAGAAACTAAAGCAGGAGCCAATTGTTCTTGCTTCTGAAAAGCCAAGTGTAATGAAAACAATTGCACCACATTTCATGGAATATGTTCGGCTTCAGATGTCTGATCTTTCGGATAAATATGAATATGATTTATATCGTGACGGATTAAACATTTATACTTCAATTGATTCGAGAATGCAAAAGAAAGCAAATGAAGTGGCTGCCCGGCATATTGATGAATATCAAAAATTGTTTGAGAAGAACTGGAGTTGGAACAAAAACAAAGAACTTCTTTCCACATTAATTGATGAAGCAATTAGAAAATCCCGTGAATATAGGAATGAAGAATCAAAAGAGAAAAAAGCTGAGATTTATAATCGCCTGAAAAAAGATGAAACTTTTATTGATTCAGTAAAATTTATAGCAACAAGAATTGAGGTTGGTTTTGTAGTCATAGATCCTTTTACAGGAGAAATTAAGGCAATGGTTGGCGGAACAAACCAGGATTTTGGAAGAGGGTTAAATCACGTTTCAGGAATTAGAAGGCAGCCGGGTTCTTCATTCAAACCTATTATTTATGCTACAGCTATGGAGAATGGATATTATCCAGCTTACACAATTTTGAACCAGAAATTTGATTACAATGGATGGAGCCCCTCGAATTCTGATAACGAATATTCTGCTTATGAAACCATGAGATATGCACTCGCAATGTCGCTTAACGTAGTTACTGGTAGAATGACTATAAGTGAAATAGCCCCACCAAAACAAGTTGTCAAGATTGCACAGAGGATGGGAATCAAATCAAAAATAGATCCTTATCCTGCAATTGCACTAGGAACATCTGAAGTTACTCCACTGGAAATGACCTCAGCTTTTGGCACTTTTGTCAATAAGGGAATTCATATTCAACCGGTTTCAATTTTAAAAATAGAAGATAAAAACGGAATTTTGATTGACCAGTTCGTTCCGGAATATGTTCAGGCAATTGCACCGCAAACAGCATCAATAATGGAAGGTATGATGGAAGATGTAGTTTCATATGGTACCGGAGCAGGAGTAAGACGATACTACCAGTATCCAGCCGCCGGAAAGACAGGCACAACTCAGAATTTCTCTGATGCATGGTTCATTGGTTACACTCCCGAACTGGTTGCCGGATGCTGGGTTGGATTTGATGATCACAGAGTGAAGTTTACAGATTGGTATGGTCAGGGTGCAAGAGCCGCATTACCGATATGGGCTATGTTTATGGAAGGTGCTTATAAAGAATTAAAAATTCCGGTTGGGTATTTTAGTTATTCAGATGGTATTGATACAGTTGCATTCTGTAAAAGGACATTGGAGCTTGGCGATCCAAGAATTGCAAATAGCTACTGCCCTGAAATCGTTTATGATATTGTGAATTCCAAACATATACCTATGACTTGTGAAATTCACTCTGACAAAAATGTAATTATAAAGGAAGAACGTTCTGGTGAAACAGGCTGGTAAGTTTGTTAATAATAATTTGCAATGAATTGTGAACAATTCTTTGAGTAGAAAATACAACCTCATTACACTAAATTAGTTTTGATTTAAAATTAGATTTTTCATTGATTAGCCCGGATGGTGAAATTGGTATACACGCTAGCTTCAGGAGCTAGTTGGCGCAAGCCAGTGCAGGTTCAAGTCCTGTTCCGGGCACCACACCAAAATCAAAAATTTCAGATTGAGTTATTGATTGTAAATTCAGCTTATTATTAAAAGCTGGCAAGTGCTTCATCAAGTGATTTGTAAGAATCAAATACTTGTAGTGTTGATGTTTTTTCTCGCAACACTCTAAAAACTGATTCTGGTTCAACAATTTTAAGTTCGCCGCCAATTTTATTGACCGATCTTTTTGCAAAGACTAAAGTTCCGAGGAAAGTTGAATCTAAAAATTCGCATTGGCTTATATCAACTACAAGCTTTCTGAATTTTTTTTCAACATTTTCCGAAAGGATTTTCTTAAATTCCTGTGCTTCCTTCCAGGTTGCGCGACTTAAGTTAACTACCTCGATAACTACGTCTTTTTCAATTTTCTTTTCAAAATCTTCCATTAAGGTTCCGTAATAAGTTGATCAAAATTCCTTAAGTTATAGTTTTTTCCTATCTTTTGGCCAAAATAAACGTGCCACTAATTCTATCTGGTGAATATGTTATTAAAGCCTCAAATTGTTATCTACGGGTTCATTTTAATACAAACCAATGAGTTTCTTGTCCCAAAATATGTTGGTCATTTTGTAAATAAAAATAATTTTTGGGTTAAAGCGACAGAAAAATTATCTTCGCAGAAATATTATCCATCATAATAATCTAAATGTTGCTAAAGAATAATTCTCACATTTCAGTAAGTTCAGGATACAGTCAGGCATTGAACCTTGCTAAAGCGCATTATGAAAATTTTCCTGTTATATCAGTACTTATTCCCTTAAAATTCAGAAATGATATTGCGATCATTTATTGGTTCGCAAGAACCGCAGATGATATCTCTGATGAAGGCAATATATCTCAACAAATCAGGTTAGAAAGTCTTAAGTCTTTTGAAGAAAGATTTGAGGATTTAGTGAACAAAAATTTTGAAAATAATTTAGAAGCTGCATTAGCGAACACCATTCACTCGAGAAATTTAAATCCTCAGCATTTTATAAATCTTATCAAAGCATTTAGACAGGATGTTATCAAGACACGTTATAAAAACTTTGGAGAAGTATTGAATTACTGCTCTGATTCAGCAAATCCAGTCGGCAGGCTTCTGCTCGAACTATTTGAAGTAAGAAATGAAAATGCGTATAACTTATCCGATAAGATTTGCACAGCTCTTCAAATAACAAATTTTATTCAGGATACAACAATTGATTTCGGAAAAGGAAGAATTTACTATCCCGAAGATGAAATGGAAAAATTCGGCGTGAACGAAAAAATGTTTGAGATGAACGAAATTAGTGATAACTTGAAGAAGTTAATTGAATTCAGTGTTAATAGGGTTCAGGATTTGTTTAATGAAGGCAAGCCTTTACTCGACTTTCTTTCCGGTAGATTTAAGTATGAAATTACCTGGACGATCAGAGGTGGTGAGGAAATTCTAAATAAAATACGTGGCGCTGAATTTGATATTTTTATTGAAAGACCTTATTTAACAAAAACTGATTATCTGAAATTATTCTTTAAGTCATTTTTTCTAAGATGAACGATATTGCAAGAGAAATATCGAAGAAAAGTAAAAGCAGTTTCTACTATGCTTTTAATTTATTGCCCGCTGAGCAGCGTGATGCAATGAATACAGTTTATGCATTCTGTCGTGAAACAGATGACATAGTTGATGAAGGAACAGTCGCCGACGATCTAAAATATGAAAACCTTAGAAAATGGAGAATTGAATTAGAGAAATCACTTCGTGGACATTCAGACTATCCTCTGATAAATAAACTTTCAAATACTATCCAGAAATTCAATATTCCATTAGAGCCATTCTTTGATCTTCTTAAAGGAATGGAAATGGACCTTCAGAAGAAAAGATATCTTACTTTTAACGATTTGCAAACATATTGTTATCACGTTGCTTCTACTGTTGGATTAATGTGTATTGAAATATTTGGTTACCGGCATCCTTCTGCAAAAGATTTTGCTATCAATCTTGGTATTGCACTTCAGTTAACAAATATTTTACGTGATGTTAAAAAGGATGCTGAGCAGGGAAGGATTTATCTTCCGAAAGAAGATCTGGATAAGTTCAATTATCAGGAGTCGGATGTTTTTAATAATACTTACAACGAAAATTTTCAATTGATGATGAAGTATCAGGTTGAGAGGGCAAAAGAATATTTTAATAGTGCAACTGCATGTCTGAACAGGGAAGATAAAAAAGCGATGTTTGCAGCGCGAGCTATGCAGCATATTTATGCCCGGATGCTCAACAAAATTGTCGATGCCGATTATGATGTATATCATAAAAAAATCAGAATATCGACTGCTAAAAAGGTTGGAATTTCTCTTGGAGTTTGGGCTAAATACAGACTTGTTTATTGATTTAATCTGACTTTTTCAGATGCAAAAAAAAGTTATTGTCATCGGGGGAGGATTTGCAGGACTTTCCGCAGCAGCTTACCTGGCTAAAAATAAATTCAAAGTTACACTTCTCGAAGCCTCACCAAAGTTAGGCGGCAGAGCTTATTCTTTCTTGGATAAAGAAACAAATACTATCATTGATAACGGTCAGCATATTTTAATGGGCTGTTATCATCACACTCTTGATTTCTTTTCACTGATTGGAGCTACAGAAAACTTTTATTTTCAGAAACGGCTTGAAGTAAATTTTGTCAAAGAAGGATTTCAAATTCTTCCTCTGTCAGGTGTTCCGCTGTTCCACCCATTAAATTTAATTATTGGATTATTAAATTTTGGTGCTGTTGAATTATCGGATCGAGTTAGTTTGTTGAAAGTATTTTTAAAACTTCCGTTCTATTCATCGTATAAATTTTCAGAAATGACTGTTAAGGAATGGTTGAAAGACGAAAAACAATCTCAAGCTGTTCAGGATTCATTTTGGAAAATAATCGCAGTAGGTGCACTGAATACGAGTATCGAAAAAGCTTCAGCGAAAATGTTTATTGATATTTTAAAACAAATATTTTTGAGCGGAAGTAAATCTGCCAATATTGTTTTACCAAAGTTTGGATTAAGTGAATCATATTGTCTTAGCGCTGAAAAATTCATTCTTAATAATGGTGGTGAAATATTTTTATCGGAAACGGTTGAGGAAATTATTTCATCTGAGAACAGGGTAGCAGAGATTCAATCTTCCAAAAAAGGTTATCACGATTTCGACTATGTTATATCGGCTATTCCGGCTTATTCATTGAATAAAATACTGACCGATAGTAATGATTTTAAATTTCCTGAAATTAAATATTCATCAATACTGAACATTCATTTATGGTTGAAAGAAAATTTAATTCCGGCTGGATTTTTCGGACTCATCAATTCACCTTTGCACTGGGTTTTCAACAAAGGAACTCATTTGAATATTGTAATCAGTGATGCCGATGAATTGGTAAATAAATCAGATGAGGAATTGATCATTATGGTAAAAGATGAACTTCAAAAATTCTTTTTGTTGAATCCGGTGTTAATTTCGTCTTATCAAATTATTAAAGAAAAACGTGCTACATTTATTCCTTCAATTGATATTATAGACAAACGACCAGCTCAAGAGACACAAATCAAAAATTTAGTTTTAGCCGGCGACTGGGTTGATACAGGTTTACCATCAACCATAGAAAGTGCAGTAAAAAGTGGAAGACTTGCTGCTGATATAATTATTGGTAAAAATTAATTTATAACCCTTCTTCGCTCAGCAGGTAAGCCATAATTGCAATTGCTGCAGAACCAAGTTCAAACTCTCTCGGATGAACTGCTTCAAAAACATCATTGGCTGAATGATGAAAATCCATATAACGCTGATCATCCGGAACATATCCCATATGCAGCTTTGCATTTTTTATTTTTTGGACATCCACACCACTTCCGCCTTTTCTAATCCATTCAATGTTTGCTTTTTCTAAAACCGGAAGCCAGCTTTGCAACAGTTTTAATATTTCAGTTGAGTCAGTTTCAGCATAAAAACCGATTGGAGTAAATGCGCCTCTATCTGATTCAATAACTGCAAGATGAGTTTGAGCAGAAGTATCCGCGTAGTTTGCATATTCAGTTGCGCCACGAACACCGTTTTCTTCATTGATGAAGAAAACACATCTCAACGTCCGTTTAAGTTTTATATCAAGACGTTTCATTAAATCAAGAACTTCTAAAGTTTGAATACATCCGGCGCCATTATCGTGTGCACCGCAGCCGACATCCCAGCTATCGAAATGTCCGCCAACTAAAATGATCTCATCGGGAAGTTCAGTCCCTTGAATTTCCCCAATCACATTATAGGACTGAGCATCAGGTAAAGTCTGACAGTTCAATTTTAATTCTATCTTCAGGTCGGGATTATTTATCAAAGCATCACTTAAAAAATCGGCATCAATATTTCCTAAAGCAGCGGCTGGTATTTTTGGAATGGTATCACTGTAATCCATCACACCTGTATGTGGGACGTTGTCGTGTTTAGTCGTTATTGATCGAACTAACACTCCAACAGCACCATATTTAGAAGCTTCAATTGCTCCTTTAACTCTCTGATTTACAGCACCGCCATAACCACTAAAGGTATTAATAATACCCTGATCTAATGACCGGCTGAAGAAAACGAATTTTCCTTTTACTTCTTCCTTCCTTTTTTCAAGTTCTTCAAAAGTTTTTACTTCAATGACTCCCGAAATAATTCCCTGCGGTGGTGTTGCTATACTTCCACCCAATGCAAGAACGGAAAGATTTTTATTCAAGTCTAAAACCGTACAAAGTTCAACATTGCCGCGTTCCCAATGAGGAACCATAACAGGCTGCAACCAAACTTTGTCAAATCCGAGTGCTTTCATTTTTTCATAAGCCCAGTTGATCGCGTTCATCGAATTTTCCGAGCCGCTTAATCTTGGACCGATTTCACATAGTTCCCGAAGGTATTCAAAACCTCTATTTTCTCTTAATGCTGATTCAACAATCTGTTGGGCGATTTTAAAATACTGCTGAAAATTTATTTGCTCTTCTTTTGTAGTTTGGGTCATAATGGATATCGGGTTAGTTATTAAAAAAAGTAATAGAACTAAATTGAATTTGTACTTTAGGCGAATGCTGGGAATATTCAAGATAATCTCAAAAAAATTTTCAATGATAAGCGATTAGTTAATATAGTATTTATATTTAGGCAGTTAAATTTATTTTATGAAAAAAAATAATTTTCGCATCGGAATTTAAGAAAGCCATGAAAATGAAACTAACTTTTACAATACTTATTCTTCTAACCATATCAACAAATTTTTATTCTCAGGATTTACCTCATTGGATGACGGAAGAAGAATACATTTTATCACAAAGCTACCGGTATCCTGTTAATCCGCTTTTTTCTGATCCGCCGGCATCACCTGTTCGTGGTATGGCAGAATGGGAAGAACTTCAGGGAATAATAATTACTTGGACTTCATTCCAGAGTATCTTAAGACAAATTGTTGATTATGCTCAGGAGGAAGGAATCGTTTTTATCATTTGCAGTGATTCAAACTCCGTTAAAAGTTATCTTCAAGCCGGTGGTGTTCCGCTTTACAATATCAAATATTTGATAACTTCCTTTAATTCAATTTGGGTTCGGGATTATGGGCCGTGGACTGCATACACTAATGATTTTGATACCTTGAATGTTATTGATTGGATTTACAACAGACCCAGACCTCTTGATGATGTTACTCCGGTTTTCTTTTCAAATTATATCGGGGCACCAATTTATCAGACAACAACGCCGCCTTATAATCTGACTCATACGGGCGGCAACTTAATGGTTGATGGACATGGTACCGCATTTTCTTCAAAATTAATTTTAAATGATAATCCAGCTAAAACTGAGGCACAGATTAATGAGATCATGAATAAATTTTTGGGAATTACCAGATATATTAAAATGGATAATCTTCCCTACGATGTTATTCATCATATTGACATGCACATGAAGCTTCTTGATGAGGAAACTTTACTCGTTGGCCAGTATCCTCCTGGAGTTGCCGACGGACCGCAAATAGAAGCGAACATGCAATACGTTTTAAATAATTTTCAAACATGCTTCGGAAGACCGTATAAAGTTGTCAGGATTCCGATGCCGCCTGAGAACAATCAGTATCCACCTGCTGGTGATTACAGAACTTATACCAATTCTATGATCATTAATAAGACCGTCATCATTCCGACTTATGAATATCAGTATGACACAACAGCTTTCAGAATTTACCGGGAAGCAATGCCCGGTTATAATATTGTTGGAATAAACAGTAATGCAATTATTCCATCGCTTGGCACAATTCATTGTATTGTAAAAGAAGTTGGTGCGTTTGAACCTGTCTGGATTTCACATGCAAAAATGGATTCTGTTATTTATGATGAAGATTCCATTGCAGTTAGTTCAGTTATTAAAACAAAATCTGGAGTGGCTGAAGCATCTGTGTACTGGACTACTGATACAACATTAGGTTTCTATTCTGCCACTATGCAGTTTGTATTAGGAGATTCGGCGGTAGGATACATTCCTGCCCAGTCAGACAGTACGATAATTTATTATTATATTTCTGCAACTTCGAATAGTGGAAGAACTGTAACAAAACCGCTAGTTGCACCGGGTGGGTTTTATAAGTTTCTAATTAAAAATTCTGTAACCGATATTGCAGATATCTCTCAGCCTTCAGAATTTTATTTATCTCAAAATTATCCCAATCCATTTAATCCAACAACAAAAATAAAATTTACAATCTCATCGGTAGGAACTTCATTAATGAAGTTCGTACAATTAAAAGTGTTTGATATTTTGGGTAATGAAATTGCAATATTGGTTAACGAAGAAAAACCAGCAGGGAGTTATGAGATTGAATTTAGTGCTTCAGGGTTACCAAGCGGAGTATATTTTTATCAATTGTTTGTCTCGTCTTTGCAAAGTAAAGACGGAAAATCTGGTTCATTTGTAGAATCGAAAAAAATGATTTTATTGAGATAGGATGTAGGGATCGGTCTCTGACCGATCCACAAAATAATTAGACAATAAATTAAGAACGAACGGGAGTCCGTTCCCTACATTAAATTGATTTAATGAATCCTAAAGCAAAACAGTACATAAAGCAACTTCAGCTTAAAAAACATCCCGAAGGTGGTTACTTTAAAGAAGTATATCGTTCCGGCGAAATAATTTTACCCGAACATCTGCCGGGTCGTTATAAAAAATCACGAAATTTTTCCACATCAATTTATTTTTTGCTGGAAGGAAAACAGTTTTCAACTTTTCATCTTTTGCAATCCGACGAACTCTGGCATTTTTATGACGGCAGTAATGTTCTGCTTTACATCATTACTAAAAAAGGGGAGTTGTTGGTAAAAAAACTTGGGAAAGATAAAGGCTGTGAACTTCAGTTAACCATAGAAAAACATAACTGGTTTGCTGCCGAAGTTGAAGATAAAAAATCATTTGCCCTTTTTGGCTGCACGGTGTCTCCCGGTTTTGAGTTTGATGATTTTGAACAAGGCAGAAGAGATGATTTGATTAAAAAGTTTCCAATGCACAATGATCTTATCAAACGCCTGACCAAACCTTCCTGATTGATCCCTGAAAAGTTAAATCGCCGGTGATCGTACTACCAAAATTCTGCCTCATCCATAAGTCGAATAGGATGTAATTTTTCCTTGTAATTTTGATTGTTTGGCTTAAATTTCACTTAGTGAATAATTAAGATTTAGTGAGTCTTTAACTAACTAATAGAGAAAGGATATCCTATAGAATAATTTCTACAATTTTAGACTAATTAAAGATATATTCTTAAAGGAAATTTCATTAAACACTGGTTCCTAAATCTGGCTAAAGAGTTTCTTCGCATTTCTCTGTTTGCTGCGATTCTCTTTTTTGCAGGAATCAATCTTGGATTCCAATCACCACATAAGCCAAAGTTAAATCATTCAATGTGGTTTGACGCCGTCTTCTACACACTTCAATCAGAATATTACCAGAACCTATTAAATAAAAAGGAACGTAAAGAGAATCCTGATCTGGTTGAGAAGGAAACTCAGCTAACTTCACTCAGCCTTATGGAATACTTTCTCCCTCCGGATTCACCCAATGAGTTTGATTTCGATTTTGAAATTCCGGATTCTGATTCCGGTGAAAAAAAACTGGAAGAAGAAGAGATCTTTCTTGATCCAAATACTTTACCAACCGATTCAACAAAAATTCCTGCAGATTCACTACTTGCCGACACAGTAAAGATTGACTGGAGAACGCAGGATTCAACAGCAAGGCTTGAACAGTTCAGGTTTCAGCGTGAAGATAAACCATATGTTGATGCTGGTGAAAAAAAACAGTCCAAATTTTTTGCACAGCCTACAGCGTCATAT
The DNA here is from genome assembly GCA_963698525.1 of uncultured Ignavibacteriaceae bacterium. Classification (GTDB taxonomy): domain Bacteria; phylum Bacteroidota; class Ignavibacteria; order Ignavibacteriales; family Ignavibacteriaceae; genus IGN2. Next base: position 221,459 of record CAVORE010000011.1, read on the forward strand.
AAACAGAGAACAGTAAAAATTGATTCTACCGGGCAATTTGTTGAGGTACGTGAAAAAGTAGCTGGCCACGAACCAAAATTACTTCTGCGCATGACGATTGATGATTACGTTCAATTAAAACTTGCCCTTAAAGAAAGAGAGGATTGGGAAAAACTTGCTTATGCATATGATCTAAAATCAGGAACAGTTGGTTTAAGCGAGTTAATTACATCATTTACAGATTTTGAAATTCCACTTCCGAGTGTGGGCGTACTAAGTATTTTTGGAGAACCAAAGATCAGTCTTAAAATCGGTGGATCTGTTCAGATTCATGGTGCCTGGAGGAGTGAAACAACCGAAGGTGTAACCGCAAACCGTCTTGGTAATACGAGGAATGAACCGGACTTCAAACAGCAGGTACAAATAAATGTAAGCGGAACAATTGGTGATAAGCTTAATATAAATGCAGACTGGAACACAGAACGAACATTTGAGTATGAGAACCAATTAAAAATTAAATACACAGGCTATGAAGATGAAATAATTCAAAACATAGAAGCTGGAAACGTTTCTATGCAAACTCCATCATTGATCGGTGGAGCAGAAGCACTTTTCGGAGTGAAAGCTTTATTCCAGATGGGGCCATTTAAATTAACTGCTCTCGCCAGCCAGAAAAAAGGCGAAACAAAAGAAGTTTCTGTTTCCGGTGGTTCTACTTCGCAAGACTACTCGATCAGAGCATACGATTATTCTGAGAGCCATTATTTCGTAGATAAAATTTATTCAGACCGCAATCTGAAAATTTTTGAAAATTTTTACAGTAATATTCCTTCACAATACGATCCTCAATACAACATAAATGAAATTGAAGTTTGGAAATCCGTAAACCAAATAATAGCAGATCAGTCGAAGATCAGATTTGCAAACTGTTTTATTAATTTACCACCAATCCAGGATGTCGGAGGTGCTTATGCTGACTCATTTAAGACTCCAATTGAAAATCCAAAAGCCGGTAAAGAAGAAACTGGAAAGTTCCTAAAATTAGAGGAAGGCGTAGACTATGTGCTTCATGCAGAGACAGGATACCTCTCATTTAAGACTTCTTTGAACGAGCAGGATGTTATTGGAGTAGCATTCAAGCAAGGGCCTAATAGTGTCAGGACTTATGGTCAATTCTTAAATAACGTATCACAGAATGATACGCTTAACAGGATGGTATTAAAGTTAATTAAGCCAAGAAATTTGCAGCCTACCTATACTGAAGCGTGGAGCCTTAGACTTAAAAATATTTATCCAACCGGCGCAAGAAATGTAAAGCCCGAAGGTTTTGAATTTAAAATTAAATATGAGGTCGTTGGCCAGGAACCGACCGAGGAAGTTACAACTGCAAATGGCAACGTAAGATTGATCCAGGCTTTCGGATTTGACCAGCAGGGTTCTGGCGGCAGCCCAAACCCTGACAATATTTTTGACTGGAGAGTAGGCTTAACAATTTTTCCTGAGACCGGGGAAGTTATCTTCCCAACTCTTGAACCATTCGGGCAGGACATTCCCCAGGGCCTTGAGCAGTTTGCTTATCAATCCATTTACGATACCACTAAGACTTACGCACGCCAGGATAAAGCCCCTGATAAGTGGGTATTTTCCGGTAAAAACACCGGAACCAGTTCGGCAACCTACCAGCTTGGATTTAATATTGTTGAGAACTCAGTGAAAGTTCGTCTAAGTGGAAGAGAACTTAGAGAAGGTACTGATTATATTGTTGACTATAACATTGGTCAACTAACTATCAGGAATGAAGCTGCGCTTGTTCCCGGTGCAGATCTGAAAATTTCCTATGAGCAAAATGACTTATTCCAGCTTGCTTCAAAAACTCTTCTGGGTGCCAGGGGTATTTATGATTTTTCAGACAAGACATCGCTCGGTTTTACTGTTATGAATCTTAACCAGGAAACCTTGAGTGATAAAGTTAGAATTGGTGAAGAACCGCTAAGCAATACAATCTATGGTGTCGATTTTAAAACCAGCGCCGATCTTCCAGTAATAACAAATGCACTGGATTTATTAATTTCAACAAAAGAGATGTCTACTTTTAATTTCAATGGTGAATATGCGTATATGTCGCCTGATCCAAATACAAAGAAGAGTACGATTCCTGATGATGCCGGAGAGAGTATTGCTTATATTGATGACTTTGAAGGTGCTAAGCGAATTATTCCTATTGGAGTTAATTATACCGGGTGGAAAGATCTTAGCGTACCTGAAGGATTAAATATTATCGGTGGTTTACCACGAGATCAAAGAATGGATTATAAGGCAAAAAGTATCTGGTTTACTGTTACTCCATCGGATGTAGTTGTAGACAGTATTTATGGAGGAAGAAAGCAAGTTGCGCGTTCTGATCAGCAGATAACTGTTCTGGATTATGTTTTTCTACCGGATACTCCCGGTACCTATAACTGGGAACCTGACTTAGCACAAAAAGAAAATAACTGGGGTGGAATGCAAAGGTTGTTATCTTCAACTGCGAACAACCTTGTTGAACAGAATATTGAGTTTGTTGAGTTCTGGATGCAAATTAAAAACGCTCCGCTAGGAGCGACCATAAATTTAGATTTAGGTGTTATAAGTGAAGATGTAATTCCAAACAATCAGCTCAATACTGAAGATCAAAATTTAAATGATGCTATTGATGAAGGAGAAGATACTGGTTTAGATCAGGAGTTCAATGCTCAGGAAAGGATTACTCACACCAGCTCTAAATTCGATCCAAGTGGTGATGATTTTACATTCTCCGGAGAAATATTATCAGTTTTTGACTACTTCAATATAAACGGTACTGAAGGAAATGCAGTTCTTACCGATGTCGGGTTATTACCAGACACAGAAGACTTAAACAGAAATGGATCAGTTGACCTTGCAAATAACTATTACCGTTACACAATTCCATTAACTACCGATACTGCTTCAAATCCATTTATTGCCGGTGGTGGTTTTACCAGCTCTAACTGGTTTTTATATCGAATACCGCTCAAAGATACTTCAGCTATAATTGGCAACCCGAGTTTTGCAAATGTGGAAACTATCAGGTTATATGTTCAGGGTGTTGATTCTCTTGTTTGGGTCAGATTAACTGAATTTAACCTGGTTGGTAATCAATGGCAGAAATTGTTGGTTGAAGATTCTGTTATGGCAGTATCAACTGTCAGCTATGAAGAAAACCAGAGATACACAAGTCCTCCCGGAGTATTCAGAGAAAGAGACAGAACGCGCCCTGATGAAGAGATCTACAATAATGAACAGGCATTGAGCTTGATATATACTGAACTGCCTGAAGGTGAATCAAGAGAAGCAGTAAAATATCTCTTCAGACCTCTTGATGTATTTAGTTACTCTCAGATGAAATTATATATCCACGGTGATCTAGATAAAGAAATTGGCGGTCTTTCTTACAACAATCCTCTAACGGGGCAATACTCATCAGAAGCTTTTTTCAGGTTTGGAACCGATACGGCTAACTACTACGAATACCGTCAGCCGGTAGATTCCAGTTGGACAAGCATATCCATTAATTTCAGTGAATTGACAGCTATAAAACTGGCAGCAGCAGCGGCAGACACCACAGGAAGAATTAAAATAGCTGTTCCCGGTAAGCCAGGTCACTTTTACATTGTGAAAGGTAGTCCAACATTAACATCAGTCAAATATCTGTCAGTAGGTGTATTTAATATTGATGATGATTTTAATCCTGGTCCGCTTTCCGGTGAAGTTTGGATTAATGAAATAAGAGTTGTTGGTGCAGATGATACTCCCGGCCAGGCTTTCACTTTCAACACTTCACTAAAACTTGCGGATTTGATGACGGTTAATTTTAATATGAGTCAAACTGATCCATACTTCCACCGGCTCCCTGAAAAATTTGGTTCAAGAGTGGAGAACCAGAACTGGGCAGTATCTACAGATCTTGATGTTTTAAAATTAATACCATTCAGCATGAGGGAGAGTAATCTTAAAGTCAGTTATTCACATACCGAGTCTCTTGGAAAACCTCTTTATATCCCGGGAACAGATGTGAAAGTTGATGAAGCAGCAACGCAACTTCAGAATGCGGTTCCGGATTCTTCCGAATATATTAAAACACCTGAACAATTATATCTTGAGACTCAAACCCTATCGGTAACTAATTCTATTTCTTCTTCCAATATTAAACTAAAACTTCCTACAGATGTTTGGTTTGTAAGAGATACATGGAATTCCTTAAGCTTTGGATTTAATTATAATAACAGATTTAACCGAAGCCCTACAGTTCTCGAATCAACAAGCTGGCTGTGGAATGCAAGCACAAATTATGCTTTTAATTTCAGCCCTGATCTTTACATTAAACTTTCTGATTTACCGATTGTAGGAATATTCTTTGGCATATTTAAAGATTATAAAGATCTGAAAATTTATTTTACTCCGCAGAACTTTTCTGCTAATGTTACGGCTAACAGGAATAGAAACAGTAACCAGACAAGGCCGAAGCCTGGAATTCCAACTGAGCCGATTGTCTCACAGGATTTTACAACTGGCAGGGGTTTTAACTTTAACTGGAAACTCACTGAAGGTGGTTTGATCAATTTTTCTGTAAACTATAATGTAAATATGAACTCTTCTCTTGCAGGTTTACTCCTCGATTCAACAGGAAGCGAAAGACCTGAATCTGATATCTGGAATGATATTGTTGGAGGAGTCGGCTTTGGACAGGATTACCGTTATCAACAATCTTTTGATATTAGAACAGCACCTAAACTTCCATCTCTCTGGGATATAAATAGATACTTTACTCTCACTGCCGGATATTCAGTCGGCTATCGCTGGGATTATGATCTTCGGCAGGAACAGATCGGCAGAAGTGCCGGTAATAATCAGAAGTTTACTACTGGATTGGTTCTTCGATGGAAGTCTCTCACCGAACCATTATTTGGCAGCGAAGAGACAAAAGGCGGTACAAATAAAAAGACTGAAACTGAAAAGGGTGAGGTATCGGATAGTTCCGGAGTAGTTGTATCCGACAAACCATCATCAATTGGCAGAGCTTTCCAGTTCCTGGTTTCAACAATTCAATATATCTTTTTCGATTGGGATAATTTTACAACTAACTATTCGCACGATTATAGTGTCTCAAAATCCGGTATCAAAGGAACAGGTACAGGATTTTATAATTTTTGGGGTATAACTCAAGATGATGCAAATGGACCATCACGGGCTTTTCAACTTGGTTTGAGCAGCGATGTTGGGCCAAGGGCATTTGCACCAAATTCAAATACTAACCTGAGTGATTTGTATTCGGAAAAAAATAATATTGATTTTAAAACCGCAAGACCACTGTGGGAAGGTGCTAAGATTGATATCAATTGGAATGTCAATTGGTCGGAGAATAAAAATGTTACTCTGAATGCCGATGGTTTTGGAAATATCACTATTACTAATACTACTGCCACAGGAAGTTTAACAAGATCGTTTCTTTCATTACCGCCAAGCTTACCTTTGGTTGAATCGGGGATACAGAAAGTATTTGCATTATATAATCCAAATGCAACTGATCCGCGAAAAAGTCTTTCAGATGCATTTGTTGAAGGGTTCGAAACTTTCCCAATTCTGTCAAGCGTACCAATGTTCAGCGAAGTAACAGATTATATTCCAAGGGCAAACTGGAGAATAACCTGGGATGGGTTAGAAAAAATTCTTTTCTTTAAATCTTTAGCACAGAGAATTTCACTTGATCATGCATATAGTTCAACTTATACTCAGGGCTGGAAACTTACTGCTGAAGGAAATGAAGAAATTCAAACTCAACGTATTGAATATGGATTCACGCCGTTCGCCGGTTTAAATATTACTTTTGGACAGGTTTGGGGCGGCAACTTAAATGGCAGCATCAAATTTTCCTCAAGAACTACTTACGACCTGAGTGCGAGTACAACAAACATCAACGAAACTTTGTCGAGAGATATTGGATTGACCGCAAGTTTTTCAAAAGCCGGTTTTGATGTGCCATTATTCGGAGTATCACTAAAAAATGATGTTGAGTTTTTGATTTCTTACACAAGCACAAAAAATTCTGTAGTCCGTTATGAAATGAATAATTTTACCGAAGATGGGATCCCCCAGGATGGAACAACGCGAACCACAATTGAACCTCGAATTAAGTACACAATTAGTTCAAAAGTATCCTTATCAATTTATTACAAAAGATCCTCAGTTGAGCCGGAAGGTGCAGCAAGAATTCCTCCCACAACAACTAATGAAGCCGGTTTGGATGTTAACATTGTCATCCAGTAATTACAAAATATAATTTAACGCTTCTTTTTAATAACTTTCTTATAGAAAAATATAAATTGCTTAGCAAGAAAAGAGAAAAGAATGAATAAGAAAAAAATCCTTTGGGTTGATGATGAAATTGATTTATTGAGATCACATATAATCTTCCTCTCAGAAAAAGGTTATGAAGTTGATACAGCAATGAATGGGTCAGATGCCATTGAAGCCGTTAGGGGAAAAAATTACGATTTGATTTTTCTTGATGAAATGATGGCTGGAATGGGTGGTCTTGAAACATTAGCTCAGATCAAAGATATAAATCAGAATATTCCTGTTGTTATGATTACGAAGAGCGAAGAAGAAAGTCTTATGAATGATGCTATCGGCGGAAGGATTTCAGATTATCTGACAAAACCTGTTAATCCAAGCCAGGTGTTACTTGTATGCAAAAAAATTCTTGAAGGGAAAAAAATCTCCGGTCAATATGCTGCCAAAGATTATCTTCAGGATTTTAACCAGATATCACAAACGCTGGTGAGCAGCCCGGACTTTACCGAATGGACTGATTTATATCTTAAACTTGTCAATTGGGAAGTTGAACTTGATGTTCATCCTGAGATTGGTTTACAGCAGACTTTGAACGATCAGAAACGTGAGGCAAATAAAGAATTCTCAAAATTTGTAGAAAAAAATTATAGAAACTGGATAAACACATCCGGCAATGGCAATACTCCAACAATGACCACCGAAATTACTGAGAAGTACGTCCTGAATCATTTAAAAAGCGAGGGGACAAGTATATTTTATTTTGTTCTCGATTGCCTGCGTATGGATCAGTGGCTGATTATGGAAAAACATCTTCGCGATCTATTTAAAATTGAAAAAGATTATTACTATGCTATTCTTCCAACTTCAACTCCTTATGCAAGAAATGCATTGTTCAGTGGATTATATCCTTCAGAAATAGAAAAATATTATCCGGATCTCTGGTCAGGAAAAGATGATGATGAAAACAGTATGAATAAATATGAAAAAGAATTACTTCAGCTCTTACTGAATAGAAAACGAATAAACCTCCGGAACGAATTGAAGTATATAAAAATTATTGATCCTGATGTCGGAAGAAATTTTGAACAGAATATTTTGTCTTATAAGAATAATCACTTCACCGCGGTAGTTGTAAATTTTCTGGATATGATTGCACACGGCAGATCAGATTCGGATATACTTAAAGAAATTGCACCCGATGAACCTGCATATCGTTCACTCACAAATAGCTGGTTTACACATTCCTCGTTATTGGGAACCTTCAGAGCAATCTCTAAAATGGACAATGTTAAAATTATAATAACTACTGATCATGGAAGTATTCGCTCATTGCGTGGTGCTAAAGTACTTGGTGACAGGGAAGCATCAACTAACCTGAGATTCAAGTATGGCAGGAATCTTAAAGTGGATGATAAACATGCAGTTTATATTAAGAATGCCCTTGAATACAAGCTGCCGAAAAGAGGAGTTACAATTAATTACATTATTGCAAAGGAAGATTATTATTTCGTTTACCCAACCGATTACCACAAGTACCTGAGCCACTACAAAGATACTTTTCAACACGGTGGAATTTCTCTGGAAGAAATGATACTCCCTGTTATTACCATGGAGCCGAAATAAATTGATTCGATATCCGTTGTCATTCAATACACAAAGTGAAGCTGAGTCAGCAACGGTTGCTTCTGACTTTATTAACTCTTGTGTCAAAGGAGACAGAATAGTCTTAAACGGTGATCTTGGTGCGGGTAAAACTTTTTTCATCAAGTCAGCTCTTGCCAGGATCGGGATTCGAAATGTTAGCAGTCCTTCTTTTGCAATTGTGAACGAGTACAAAAATGATCTTCATATTTATCATTTTGATTTTTACAGGTTGAAAAGTATTTCAGAGCTTTTTGATATTGGATGGCAGGATTATTTGAATGATGAAGAATCAATTATGTTTATTGAATGGGGGAACAGATTTAATTCAATTCTTCCTTCAAATAGAATCGAGATCAGTATTGCAATTTTGAATGGTACGGAAAGGGAATTCAGGTTTGAAAAATTTGAATGAAACTAAACCGGTGCTTGCTTTCGAAACTTCAGAAAATATTTGCGGAGTTTGTGTTTACTTTTCTGATGAGAAATATTTTTCCACTTCAGTTAACTTAAAACATTCGCATTCTGAAAAAATATTTGAGATTACGGATAGTCTCTTAAAGATATCAAATATTAAAGTTGAGGATTTAGTTGCAATTGCAGTATCGGAAGGACCGGGCTCTTTCACCGGTTTGAGAATTGGATTTTCTGCTGCTAAAGGAATAGCCTATGGTGTTAATCTTCCGATAATTCCTGTACCTACTTATGAAGCATTTGCACTTCAACTTTCTACAGTTTTGCACGAAAATGATGAATTTATTATTTCCAATAAAGTAAATAGAGATGAGGTCTATTTTACGAGGTTTCAAATTAAAGGCAATAATTATATATTTGGGGAAGAATTAACAGTTTTACCAAAAGAAATTTTTATCAAAAAATCTTTGGGCTGTCAGGTTTTCGGTAATTCAGTTGTGTTATCAGGTAAAACCGTTAATTATCCTTTTGTTCCCGATCCACTTTTTATAGCAAGGTGGGCTGTTGAGTTTGGAGGGAACAGAAAAACTCTTAAATATGATTTTTTAGAACCGAATTATCTTAAAGATTTTATTGTAAAGGAGAAAAATAAATGATCAAGAATATTTTTTTGGCGTTCTTTTTATTCGCAACATTTAGCTTTGCTCAGTTGTTGCAGCCAAAGCTGGTACTTCAGCAAAATAGTCATGAATTCGGAAACATTAAGCAGGGCGAAACAGTATCACACACTTTCGTTTTATCGAATAGTGGTGGAGATCTTTTAAAAATTTCTAATGTTCAGGCATCTTGTGGGTGTACGGCTGCTGCCCCGGAAAAAAATGAACTTGCACCCGGCGAATCAACAAACCTAACTGTTAAGTTCAACTCTACAGGAAGAATGGGTGCACAGAAAAAAACCGTGAGAATTTATTCAAATGATCCGCAATCTCCGGAAATGATGATCACTATAACCGGAACGATTGTTCTTCCAACCGAAACCAGCAGCGCGGCTCCAACTATTTATTTTCCTGAAACACAGCACGACTTTGGTAAAGTTAATGAGGGTGATAAAGTAGATTATACGTTTAAATTTTCGAATAAGGGATCATCATCTCTATTGATAAAAGATATAAAAACATCATGTGGATGCACTGCAGCATTGTTGAGCCAGGATAATTTAACTCCTGGTCAGGAGGGAACTTTGAAAGTGGAACTCGACACAAAAAACAGATCCGGAAAGATGAGCCGAACAATAACAGTTAACTCAAACGATCCAAAAGATCCTGCAAAAATATTAACTATCTATGCAGACATTGTAAAAAAGGGAAGCTAATGCCCTGGTTTAGTAGATCAAAAGATAATATTTCTCCAGACTCGCAGAAGAAGGATCTTCCGGATGGTTTGTGGGAAAAGTGTCCCGGCTGTGGAGAAATAATTCATAAAAAACAGCTCGAAGCAAATTATTGGACTTGCCTGAAGTGTGATCATCATTTTCGTATTGGAAGCGAAGAATACGTAAAAATTCTTCTTGATAAAGGAAGTTTCAAAGAGATGCACAAAAAGATGCGGTCGCCTGATCCGCTGAAGTTTGTAGATACAAAAAAATATAAAGACAGATTGACAAATACTGTAAAAGCTCTCGGGCTTTATGAGGCTGTTCGAGTGGGAACCGGTAAGCTTGAAGGAAGAGATATTGCTTTTGCCTGTATGGATTTTCAATTTATTGGCGGAAGCATGGGTTCGGTTGTCGGGGAAAAGATTGCCAGAGTTATTGACAAAGCTTATAAAAATAAAATTCCATTGATAATTATTTCCGAAAGCGGCGGTGCCCGTATGATGGAAGCTGCTTATTCATTAATGCAGCTTGCAAAAACCAGTGCCAGGTTAGCTCGTCTCTCCGAAGCTGGTGTTCCTTATCTTTCTGTAATTACTGATCCAACCACAGGTGGTACTACTGCAAGTTATGCTATGTTAGGAGATATAAATATAGCAGAACCAAATGCCTTAATTGGTTTCGCCGGACCAAGAGTTATAAAGCAGACAATAGGGAAGGATTTACCTGAAGGATTCCAGCGATCTGAATTTTTATTGGAAAAAGGATTCATCGATGTTATCATTCATAGAAAAAATTTACGTCAGACGATAAACAACCTGCTCGAATTAATGACTTGAGGCAGAAATTAAAACTGTTTCTTCGTCACAAGAACTCCGGATAATTTCAACCAATATTAAAGCATCAGGTAAAACCATTGGCTTTGTTCCGACAATGGGTTTTCTGCACGAAGGTCATCTCTCCTTAATCAGGCAATCGAAACAACAATGTGATGTAACGATAGTTTCTATTTTTGTTAATCCAACACAGTTCGGTCCATCGGAAGATTTTAATAATTACCCGCGTGATGTAGATAGAGACAATAAATTACTCGAAGCAGAGGGTGTGGATTATCTTTTTCTTCCCTCAATGGAAGAAATATATCCGCAAAATTTTCAGACATACGTAAATGTTGACTACATTACCAAAAATTATGAAGGCGAATATCGTCCAACTCATTTCCGTGGTGTAACAACAGTTGTACTAATTTTGTTTAATTGCATCAATCTGGATTTTGCTTTTTTCGGTCAGAAGGATGCACAACAGCTTGCAGTAATTAAGCAGATGGTTAGAGATTTAAAACTAAATGTAAAAGTTATCGGCTGTCCTATTGTTCGTGGATCCGATGGATTGGCGATGAGTTCAAGAAATATTTATCTATCCGATTCAGAACGAAAAGATGCTCTCGCACTTTATCATTCACTTGAATTGGCAAAAAAAATGATAAAATCCGGAGAAAGAAAAGCGAATATTATTCTTTCAGAGATGATAGAGACGTTTTCAAAAATACCTTCAGCAAATCTCGATTACATCAGCATAGTCGAAGCGGAAACTTTTAAAACGAAGGATGAATTGATCACCGGAAAAGATTATTATGTGCTGGTGGCGTGCAAGATTGGTAAAACGAGATTGATTGATAATTTGTTGATTACAATTTAATCATCGTGACTTTCAATTATTCAAATCGTAAATAACTTTTAATCCTTTTAAAACCAGGGCTTCATCAAAAAATACATCGTGCTTCAAGTGCGGAAGTATGTATTTGGCATTTCCACCGGTTGCAAATACAAGTGGAATAACTTTGCTTTTTTTAGTTATATGGTTTACCGTTTCAGTAATCAGACCAATGCTTGAAGTTATAACTCCACTCATTATTGATGAATTTGTCGAGTTACCGATTATTCCTTGATACGATTCCTGATCGGGAACAGGAAGCTGTGATGTATTATCATTCAGAGATTTAAGCATCGTAGATACTCCGGGTGCAATCAATCCTCCAATAAATTCTCTATTTGATGAGACTATATTTATTGTTGTAGCAGTCCCGAAATCTATAGTAATAAGAAATTGATTCTCTGAAATCATGTTTGCATTAGTTGCAATTTCCAAAGCACCAACTGCCGAACAAACTCTATCCATTCCTAATGTAGATGGTGTTTCGTACTTAATTGTCAGGTTAAACTTTTGTTTGATATAAACTTCAAATTGTGAAACACTCTTTGCGGAAATATAACTTGATATTTTTTTTTGTACAGGAGGATTTACTGAACAAATAGCGGCTCCGCTAATACTGGATTTATTAATATATTCAATCGCTTCATCTGCGTTGGAATGAACTGTAAAATCCATCAACTCATTGCCGGCAAATAAAGCTGACTTAATATTTGTATTACCTATGTCAAGAGCAAGTAGAATCAAATCAGGCTCACATCACCGAAATGAATTTTTTCTATTGAATCATTATGCTTTAAGAGCAGGTATCCGCTTTCATCAATATCGTAAAATATTCCTGATTTGACTTTATCGTTCTCAGTAATTGTAATTTTATCTCCGATCATATTGCACCTGTTACGCCAGTCTTTCAAAATAATTGCGGAATTTCTCTCAAGCTGAGTTAAAAGTTCTTCAAACAGATTCAGAACTTCAGCAAGAGTATTTTCTCGGTCAATATTATCTCCAACCTCAAGCTTAATAGATGTTGGCGGCAAATTAAATTCTCCGTGGAATGCAATCTGATTCAGATTTATTCCGATACCAATAACAGCTCTTTCAATTTTACTACCTTTGATGGATGTCTCTGTTAAAATTCCGGCAACTTTTTTTCCATTAATTAGAATATCGTTTGGCCATTTTAATTCTGTTCGAAGTTGAAAAAGATTTTCTACTGCCAACGCCACTGCGAGTGAGGAAGCAAGATTTAGATGATTGATGTTGATTCCGGCAAGTGACTCTTTTGTAAGTAAAACTGAAAATGTAAGGTTTAAACCTTTTGCGCTATGCCACGTTCTTTCTTTTCTTCCTTTACCAGCGAGCTGTTTCTCGGCAAGCAGCACTGTTCCGTTTTTTTTATAATTCTGCTTATCAGCAAGAAGCACAGTATTGGTGGACTCAATTTCGTCGCAATAAATAAAATTTCTGCCGATTAAATCTGTCTCTAACTTTAAATCAAAATTTTCAAGGATGAACATTTTATCTCCGGTTTCTCAAAGCAAAATTAGTCATTTGCTGAAGAACTTTTTTATTATTCTTCTTCAGCGGTTCATAATAATTGAACTATCATTTTTAATGCGTTAATACTTTTACAGATTCATTTTCAAGTAAGAATCTAACCTCGATTTTAGCAAATACCCACCATTGATTTTTTGTCATTCATTTTGTCTTTAATCAACAAACAAGTGCCATTCTGGCAGGTAACACGACCATCGAGTCTTCACCCCTGTCTCGGGAAAAATTACTTAACTTATTGTACTATAGTAAGTTAGAGCAATCGAATACTCTGGCATCCATATTGGCATTCTTCTATCCTAATAAAATTAAAAATTAAGGCTTAAATAGCCATATTATAAGAAAAGAAATTTAAACTTTATAAAATGAAGGAGAAAAAAATGGGTAAAATAATAGGTATAGATCTCGGCACAACTAATTCCTGCGTAGCTGTTATGGAAGGAAATGATCCGGTTGTGATTCCAAATTCAGAAGGTGGCAGAACTACGCCTTCCGTTGTTGCTTTCACAAAATCAGGAGAGCGTTTAGTTGGTCAACCTGCAAAAAGACAGGCGATTACTAATCCGAAGAATACAGTTTTTTCTATAAAAAGATTTATGGGAAGATTTATTAATGAAGTTGGAACTGAAAAAGGTGAGGTTCCCTATGAAGTTATTCCCGGTGATAGCAATTCTGCCAGAGTTAAAATTGATGATAGGGTTTACTCACCACCAGAAATAAGTGCAATGATTCTTCAAAAGATGAAAAAGACTGCTGAAGATTATCTTGGACAATCTGTTACCGAAGCAGTTATTACTGTTCCGGCTTACTTTAATGATTCGCAGAGACAGGCAACAAAAGATGCAGGTGAAATTGCCGGTTTACAAGTTAGAAGAATAATAAATGAACCGACGGCAGCAGCGCTTGCTTATGGTTTGGATAAAACTACGAGAGATCATACAGTAGCTATTTACGATTTAGGCGGTGGTACTTTTGATATTTCAATTCTGCAGCTTGGTGATGGTGTGTTTGAAGTTAAATCAACAAATGGTGATACGCATCTTGGTGGCGATGATTTTGATCAGAGGTTAATAGATTATCTGGCAGATGAATTCAAAAAATCTGAAGGCATTGATCTCAAAAAAGATCCAATGGCTTTGCAGCGATTGAAAGAAGCATCAGAGAAAGCAAAGATTGAATTATCATCTTCTAATTCAACAGATGTAAATCTTCCTTTTATAACTGCGACTCAGGATGGACCAAAACATCTGAATATTAATTTATCACGCTCAAAATTTGAACAGTTGATCCATGATCTGGTTGACAGAACAAAAATTCCTTGTCAGCAAGCCATAAAAGATTCAGGAGTTTCACCTTCGGAAATTCACGAAGTAATACTTGTGGGTGGATCTACGAGAATACCAATGGTTCAGCAGCTTGTGAAAGATTTGTTTGGAAGAGAACCTCACAAAGGCGTTAACCCTGATGAAGTTGTTGCTGTTGGTGCAGCAATTCAGGGTGGAGTGTTAGCAGGTGATGTTAAAGATGTTCTTCTTCTTGATGTAACTCCATTATCACTTGGTATTGAAACACTTGGTGGTGTTATGACCAAACTGATTGATGCAAACACGACCATTCCAACCAAGAAGAGTGAAGTATTCTCAACTGCCTCGGATAGTCAGCCTTCGGTTGAGATAAATATTTTGCAGGGTGAAAGACCGATGGCAAATGATAACAGAACACTCGGCAGATTTCATTTGGATGGAATTCCGCCGGCACCAAGAGGTGTTCCCCAAATTGAAGTTACGTTCGATATTGATGCAAATGGTATTCTGCACGTAAATGCAAAAGATAAAGCAACAAATAAAGAGCAGAGCATTAGAATAACTTCTTCAAGCGGATTGAGTAACGAGGAAATTGAAAAGATGAAACGCGATGCAAAAGAACACGCTGCTGATGATAAGAAGAAAAAAGAAAGTGTTGATATTCGTAACCAGGCTGATAGTCTCGTATTCCAGACAAAGAAACAGATGGAAGAGATGAAGGACAAGCTTGCTGCCGATGACAAATCAAAACTTGAGACAGAGATCAAGAAAGTTGAAGATGCTATCGCTGCAAATAATTCAGATCAGATGAAGACAGCGACTGAGTCATTAAATAAAGTCTGGAATGAAATAGCTTCAAAACTTTATCAGCAGGCTGGTCAACAGACAGCAGAACAGCAACAAGCACCTGATGGTGGAGAGCAGCCAAAAGAAGAGAAAGAAAACGTGCAGGATGCTTCCTACGAAGTTGTTGATGACAACGATAATAAAGACAAGTAATATTCTTTAAAGGGGATCAGGTTTACCTGATCCCCGGTATATCGAAACGAATTTAAAAAAGCAGGAGTTTAAAATGTCAGACAGTAAAGAAATAATAGCTGTTAAAGCTCTTAATAATTATTCAATCGAGGAAATTCTTAGAACACAAAACAACATATCACCCTCATCGGATATTTATGAGAATAATGATGAATACATTCTCATTGCAAATATGCCCGGAGTATCCCGGAGCGAAGTGCAGGTAAAAGTTATTGATAATTCGCTCATTGTCTTCGGAAAAATAAATTATGAAGAAGTAATAAAAAGAAACTATATCCTGAATGAAAATGAAGCTGGCAACTTTTTCAGAAAATTTAAAATCTCTGATTCAATTGAAAAGGATAAAATCAATGCAAAGTATGATAACGGACAGTTGATTGTGTATCTTCCGAAGAGTGAAAAAATAAAACCAAGGACTATTGAAATTACCTGAACGGTATAAAAAATTAATCAAGATGCCCGCTTTTTAGCGGGCTTTTTTATTGCTAATTTTCTTTAGTAATTATTACAATCTGAATGCATACTACTGATCAAGCACATAGAGTAATCTTCATCGACCTAATGCGTGCTATCGCTGTTTTGCAAATGGTGCAAGGTCATACAATTGATGTTTTACTTACTCAAGATTTGCGAACTACAGAATCACAGGCTTTTGCCGTTTGGTATTTCTTTCGCGGAATGACAGCTCCAATTTTTATGTTCACTGCTGGTGCTGTATTCACGTATTTGTTCAGATCGGTGAAAAAACCTTTTTCTCAAAACTATCGTGTGAAAAAAGGTTTGCGACGAGCAGCTCTTTTATTATTTATAGGTTATATGCTGCGTTATCCTTCCTGGACGATTGTAGACTTTTCACAAGTAACACCTGAAGCCTGGAAATCATTTTTTGTTGTGGATGTTTTACAACTCATAGGTTTCAGTTTACTATTGCTATTATCTATCTCATTCATCGTTGAAAAGCTAAGATTCAATTTTACTGCAACTTTTGTAATAAGTGCTGTACTAATTTTTGTAGCTTCACCATTTATGGATGGTATCAACTGGAATTTTTATCTGCCTGAACCGATCGCTTGTTACTTATACGATGGTACAGGTTCACTGTTCCCCATATTTCCATGGGCGGGCTACGTAATATCAGGCGCTGTGTTAGGAAGTTACCTGGCCGAAAAACCTCTGGTATTTAAGTCTTCAAGGTTTAGCATTTTATTGGCAATTTTTGGTGCGACATTCCTGCTAACAGCGCTTCTGAGTGGTATAGTGCTAAATGCTTCTTCAATAAAATTTATAAGTGCGCAGTTATCTCCCGAAGTAATTTTTTTCAGGATGGGTTTTGTACTTTTACTTACTGCTGTAGTTTCCTACATATCACTGAAAGTTGAGCACATTCCGTATTTAATAATACTGCTCGGAAGAAATACACTTTTAATTTATGTGGTTCACCTGATAATTCTTTATGGAAGCATTTGGTCGCCCGGATTAAATCTTTTGTGGGGCAAAAGTTTTTCCGGCTGGCAATCTTTTTTTGCCGCTTCGATTATGATTACATTCATGGCATTAATGGTGGTCGTTATCCACAAACTGAAGATTCGTAACAAGGAACTTGTTACCTGATAATTTTATTAATAATGGAATAAGATTAAGATTCTTTTTATAAATTTCACCTGAACAAAAATCATTTTAATTATTAGTTAATGCGAAAATCTAAATCAACCGATCCGGATCTCACTGAAGAAGAAAAAAACTTCGAGCAATCTCTTCGACCAATAAACATCAACGATTTTGGCGGGCAGAAGAAGATCACTGACAATCTGAATGTTTTTATTTCTGCGGCAAAAAAAAGAGATGAGGCATTAGACCATACCTTGCTCACCGGACCTCCCGGGCTGGGGAAGACGACACTTGCATACATCATCGCAAATGAAATGGGAGTCAAACTAAAAGTTACATCTGGCCCGGTATTAGAAAAACCTGGCGACCTTGCAGGAATTTTAACAAATCTTGAAGAGAAGTCAGTTTTATTTATTGATGAGATTCATAGGCTTAGTCCTGTTGTCGAAGAATATCTTTATTCAGCTATGGAAGATTACAAGCTTGACATAATGATTGACAGCGGACCAAATGCAAGAACTATTCAACTTAGTCTTCCAAAGTACACTCTGGTCGGAGCTACTACAAGAGCCGGAATGTTGACTTCACCTTTACGGGACAGGTTCGGGATTAAATTCAGGCTGGACTATTATGAAGCCGACAGTATTCAAAAAATAATTTTGCGGTCTTCTAAAATTTTAAATGTAGAGGTTGATGAGGATGCTTCATATGAAATTGCAAAGCGTTCGAGAGGTACGCCAAGAATAGCCAACAGACTGCTTAGAAGAACCAGAGACTTTGCGGATTTTGACAACAAAAAGAAAATAGACATGGCAGTTGCAAAGAAAGCACTCATTGCTCTTGAAGTAGATGACTTTGGTCTTGATGAAATGGATAAGGAAATCATTCTTGCAATAATTGAAAAATATAATGGCGGACCGGTTGGCTTAAACACTTTATCAGTTGCGGTTAATGAAGATCCGGGAACAATTGAAGAAGTTTATGAACCGTTTTTGATTCAACAAGGTTTCATTCAACGAACCGCAAGAGGCAGAGAAGCAACAACTCTTGCTTACAAAAGATTTGGAAAAAATAAATTGAACAAAGGAGAAACAAACTCTCTTTTTGAATAATTAGTAATTTTAATTCCCTACCAGTTAAAAATAATTTCGAGATGATCTTGCAACCGAAAATCAATATTGCCGCTACTTCATTGTTCGTAATTTCATTAATATCAAATGTATTCAGCCAGCAGGAGCTATTCATACCAAGAAATATTAAAGCCGCGTATGAAAAGGGAACTCGTTCTGCAGATGGAAAACCTGGTGCGGAGTATTGGCGAAATTCTGCCGAGTATAAAATTGATGTTGAGGTTGACCCATTCACATTTAATATAAACGGCAGCCAGGAAGTAACTTATTACAATAACAGTCCCGATTCTCTCACAAGAATAATTTTAAGATTGTATCCAAATATTTTCAAAAAGGGAAGTGCAAGAGATTATGCTACTGCACCTGAGGCTGTTACAGATGGTGTTAGCATAAGTAAAATCAGTGTGAACGGTCGTGCAATAAATCTTGAGAACCGGAGTATATTCAGAGTTACGAGCACCATCGCGGTAATTTATTTACCCGAAGCAATCCAATCGAAATCTTCAATTGATATTTTTATAGAATGGAGTTTTAATCTTTCACCTAAAGCAACTTTGCGAATGGGTATTTATGATTCAACCACTGCGTTTTTTGGTTATTGGTATCCACAAGTAGCTGTTTATGACGACATTGATGGCTGGGATTATTTAAACTACGGAGGTCAGGTAGAATTTTATAATGACTTTGCAGATTTCGATGTGAGCATTACACTGCCTAATAATTTTGGTGTCTGGTCAACCGGCGAGCTCCAAAATCCCGGAGAAGTTCTTTCTGAAAAAATTTTTGAGAGATATTCTGCAGCCAAAGAATCAGATGATGTAGTGAGAATTGTGACTTCCGGAGATTTGAATCTTGCTTCAGTTTACAATAATGATGAAAGTAAAAATACCTGGATTTACAAAGCACGCAATGTAACCGATTTTGCTTTTGCATTCAGTGATCAATATTTGTGGGATGGATTGAGAACTGCTACCGACAGCAGTAATGTGAAATCTGTTTTTGTTCAGGCAGTTTATCCTGTTAACTCACCTGATTTTCACGAAGTAACTGAAATAAGTAAAAACCTTATTACTTATTTTTCCAACGAGATGCCCGGAGTAACATTTCCGTTTACAACATTTGTTGCATTCAATAATGGAAGATCGGGTGGTGGTATGGAATTCCCGATGATGATTAACGATGGCTCACCGAGCATATTAGAAAATACAATTTCATTAACAGCACATGAAATAGCCCACCAATATTTTCCTTTCTATGTTGGAACGAATGAGAAGAAATATGCTTTTATGGATGAAGGCTGGGCAGTGATGTTGATATTCAAGTATATGGAAAATTTAACCGGAATTAATTCACGCCTGATCAGCAACGTTGGTAATTATGAATATTTAGCAGGAACAGAAGATGATATTTCTCCGATGATAACTTCACTTTCACAAAATTACATTTCATACCGAAACTCAGCCTATGACCGACCTTCCATTGCGTATGAAATTTTACGTAATATGCTCGGTGATGAAATTTTTCTTGAAGCATTGCGGGAATACATCAGCAGATGGAATGGTAAACATCCTTCACCGTATGATTTCTTTTTTACTTTTAATGATGTCAGCGGACAAAATCTAAACTGGTTTTGGAAGAAGTGGTTTTTTGAGAGCGGTTATCCTGATCTTTCAATCGAGAAAGTTAATAGAATAAGTGATGGAAAAATTGAAATTGTTATTAAAAAGATTGGAAACGTACCAACGCCAGTTAAGCTGAAAGTAGTTTATGAAAATGGATTAAGCGACGATTACTATTTTACGGCTAATATCTGGAGCGAAGGAAATGATATTTTTTTAACCGAAATAAATCTGACAGACGCACTGAAAGAAATTGAATTGGGAGATATAACGATACCCGATTCAAATCGTGATAATAATCTTTTTTTAGTACACTAAATTTTTACAAAGTAATAGAGGCTTATTACTCTTTTTTCTTTTTAGGTCGTCCTCGCTTTTTTGGGGCTGACTTTTTAGGTTCTTCTTCTTTCTTAGGTTTTTCTTCTGCTTTTGGTTCTTCTTTTTTGAGAACTTCTTTTGGTGGTTCTGCTTTTATTTCTTCAATCTTTACTTCTTCCTTTTTTATCTCTTCCTTCGGAGTTTCTTCTTCTTTAAGTTTTTCTTCTATTTTCTCCTCTTTAATTGGCGCTGCAGCTATTTCAGGGATTTCAGCCACAGGTGTTTCCCTAACTTCAGGGATTATTACTTCTTCCTTTATCTCAGTTACTTCGGGCTCTTTTATTTTTACTTCTTCTACTCTAGGTTCAAAAACTATTGCAGGTTTTACAACTTCTTGTTCTGCTTTGACGGGCTTTTTATGTTCAACAGGTTTTGGTTTCTCAACAACTTTCTTACGTGAACTTATTGTCTTTCCCTTTTTTCTTAATCTGGTCTTACCAAATGAATGTTGAAATCTTTTTCCCTTTTTAGATTTTTTATCGCCTTTACCCATTAACTTCACTCCGGAGTTTTAGTATTTAAAAAAATTGCTATACAATAATACTTTTCAAAGGGCTAACATTCAATCTTAACTCAAAAGAAATCTGCTTTTTTTGTAAATAGAATTGATTATCAAGTCAAATTAAGGCTAATTGGTTGATAATTAGCTTCCGATAATATTTTTTCTTCCTGTAAAGAAGACTTTAATTGTGGTCATCACCCAAAGCAGGAAAGGAATAATGAATAATAGCCAGTTATAAGAAGTAGGTCTTATCTCATAAAAATTTCCTTCACCACTCAAGATAATTCTGAAACTATCTTCTGTAAAAGAATATAAAATCAGAATGATTGAAAGAGCAAATAATGTCCAATCTAATTTTGTGACTTTAAACTTAAAGTCATTGATGAGTAGAAAACCGATTGTGATTAATAAGATCGAAATTAAAACCGGAGCAATTACGGGTCCCCACCAGGGTAATGGAATCAGAAAAAGTATATCCCATTCTAAAAGTGATGTTGGCCATTGAATAAAAATGTAGAGCCAGATGTAGTAGAAAATATCCCACACACCGAATGCTAAAAAAAAGTATCCGATTTTTTTTGGTTTGTTACTTCCTGCTAACAAAGCAACAAAAACTAACATAACTATTGTAGCAGCTTCTCGTCCGATTTCAATGAAAGTATAAACATCGGGAGTAAGATTAATATCTCTTAACAGGTCTTCAATCCCGTACATAACCCGCAAATAAACAACGACTGCAGATTCAAGATAAGCCATTGCGATTGCGAAAATACTAACCAGAATAATTTTATTTTCTTTTATTACTTTAAACAATATAATATTCTAAATATTAGCTAAAGATATTTTTCCGGCAGCAACAAACTTTTCAATCTGCCTTCTGTGCCGAAGAATATGAACAACAGCGTGTTCAAGTAACTGCTCAAGATCATATTGCGGACCCCAACGAACAACTATTTTTACTTTCATTATTTCTTCATCAGAAGATTCCCATTTTCCTTCGAGCGTTTCTGAAGTATAACTCAACATTTTATCGAACTCCGTAAAAAAATCATTTTGTAAAAGAAGTCTTCTTTCAGGAGAATTTTTTGAAATTGAAAACCAGTCTCTTATATAATTTGCATAACCATAACCTGAATTAGTCACGTGTGAAACTATATTTTGAACAGAACGGCAATCTTCATCCTTTGTTTCAGCATCAATGATTTTGACAAAATCTGATTCAGAAATGTTCCCTATCATATTTTTAAATTCGATAGCAGCACGTTCATACTCATCCATCACTGCACCGATTCCACCTTTACGATAATTTTTAATATATTCTTTGGTTTTTTTCATGGCTAACTTTTCATCATTTATTATTTTAGTGTCTATCCTACTTTACATAGTTTAAAATCAATTGAGATTTTATTCGTGCACCTGCCTGACGCAAAGGCAGGTTCGTGGCAATATTCTTTAGCCACGAATCCACCAGAGGCGGACAGGTTCACTAATTAAGCCGAATATTATTCTCATCACCAACTTGTAAAAAAAATTATTTCACTTCTTCTCTTGCTTCAAAATATTCCTGCACGAGCTTGATGCTTTCTTTTGCTGCTTCACTTACATGTATAGCAGTTTGACCCATCGAAGGTCGGTTAGTTATATCCAGTTCCATCAATCGTAAGCCGACCTGTGTTTGATAACTATTTAAAGCGAGGATTATCTGGCTCATATCTCCCATAATTTTGTGGATTCGCTCCATCGGTCGGAAAAGAAATAGTGCAACAAGATCTGCAATCCCAAAACCTGCTGTGATAAGTGACTGCAATTGATCTATATCTCCGCGAAATGCTGCTATTGCGGGAACACTCACCAACACCATACCAACTGCAAACATTATTATTGAAAGATAAATAATTATCCAGTAAGTAGAATGAAAGTTTTCGGCGTAGTTTTCCTAATTCCTCGTTGCCATCCGTCATCATTGATTTAAGGAATTCAACAATAAAATCATTTGCCTTCTTTCGTTCTTCATCCGAAATCATTTTAGCTTTACCGGATATTTCCTCTGACATCAAATTTCCTCCTTATGTTTTTCCGAATTACGCCAGAATAAAATATTATGCCTTCTTTTTAACCACTATTTACAAAATTAACTCAATCAAAAAAATAACCATCCATGACTTCCTGCCGCAGCGCCGATAATTGTTATTACACTTAGTATAAAAAGATGAAGATGCATTTTATAAATTCTTCGGTATGTACCCTCAGGATCAATCTCAGCTTTCTCTCTCATCTTCTTATGAAGAAATAAAGGCTCAAGAACAAACAAAAGTAAAGTGAAAATCAACCAGATTAAAACCATCAGGTGCATCCACCAATATGAGAAATCAGTAAAACGTTCCCACATATTCAATCTTGCAACCATGTGGAAACCAGTTAATCCAACCAATAAAGTTGTTATGCGGGCTTGTTTAGCAAACCTGTGTTCAGCCTTTTCAAAAAAATCTATTCGCTCTTCCTTCGATTTGAATTCCCTGACTGTTGGAAGAAGCACTGTTGTAACAAATGCAACTCCACCAATCCATAATACCACACCAAAAATGTGAAGAATTCTTGCAATGGCTAAATCGTACATCAAGCTCACCTTTTTGTTTTGAGATGATATCTTAAATAATTATTTGGTAAGATAATAAATGTTTATTTGTTACTTAAAGTTTAAAATAAAAAGACCACTTTCAAAAGTGGTCTTTAATAAATCTGAATTTACTTCAAATTATTTTAAAGGAATTGTCCTCAACAAATTTATCGAAGAAGGATCATCTTCCTGGTCTGCACAAAGTTACCAGCTTCGATTCTGTAGAAATAAACTCCCGAAGTAAAATTCGCAGCATCAAAAGTAACTTCATAATTACCGGAGTGAAGTTCTTGATTTACTAGTTCTGCGATTTCCTGACCGAGCGTATTGAATACTTTTATTTTCACAATTGATTGCTCCGGTATGGAATATTTAATTGTTGTGGTTGGGTTGAATGGGTTAGGGTAATTTTGCAGTAATGCATAATCTGATGGTAATACTCCATTATCTTCAACCGATACCGGACCGCTACATCCATAAGCTGCCCAAATATCGTAAGGACCAGTAGGAGCGTAAATAGTAAAACAGCTATCATCAGCGGCATATCTAAAGCCTGGTTTCGGGCCTTGAACACCGGATAGAATAGATTGACTGTTCATCATACCAATATTTTGTGGCCAGATACCAAGGTGAGTAGTACCAATGTATCTAAGCGAATCAGGGGAGCCATCGAGTCTCCAGGCAAAATAATGTTTAGGTTGATTTCTCACACCTACGATATCCGGTTGAAAAGAATTGCTGGTTATACTTCCTTGAAGTACTGCCTGGTTCATAGTATTGAAGTTTCCAAAATTTGTAGTTCTATAGTAGCTAATCCACCAGCGTGAGTTTGTGTTCTGTCTGAAAACACAAATGACGCTGCCATTATTATTTCCGTTTGAAGAGAGACGGGCAAATTGTTTATGGTCAGTTGGATTACTGCCGCCAATCGGACCACCCGCAGCCGTTGCAATTCCGGGTCCATTATTAATATCACTTTTTGCAAAAAATAACTTGGTTGAATCCGGAACATTGGAAAAGGATACTATTATTGAATCACTGCCGTTTCTAAAAAATGCTATATCCGAGTGTAGATCCCTCTGGTAATTATTTGATCCTGAAAACCACCAGAATTTATCTGCTTTATAAGAAAATGTAGGAGTAGTTGTATATGGATTCGTACATCTTACAGTTTTCTGTGTATTCACTCGTGCAGATCCCGAACTAGAATCAAATGAAGCAACCATATATACGTATGCTAATGACGGATACCATGCATTATCTGAAGTAATTCTTAAACGATAATATCTTTTAGTATCATCATCACCTGGCCAGGAAAGACTATAAAAAGTACCGCCAAATGTCGGGCTTTGCATAATTAATCCACCCGTTCGCCACCTGCCAGCACCAGCATCATTTCTATAACCGTATACAATCCAGATATATTTTTCACCTGTTGTATTTTCAATTATTTCCATATCCATTTCGTCAAAGTTAATATGGTCTGTGCCGCCAAGTTTTCCCTGAGCATACCAGATCCAGTTAACACCATTGTCAGAATAGTAAACTCTAAGTGAATCAGGCTCACCGCTCTTTTGGAGTGAGAATGCTACCCAGATTCTACCGGCAGTGGCACCGATTTGTTCTGTCGCAGTTGCCATCGATGATACAAATGCCGTTCCTGAATTAAATATTTCCACGTTACCGATTGCTTCGGGTGCAATCACTGAACTGCCATGCGGTGCAGGCTCAATTACTCCATCATATAATTCGCCTGGTTTTGATATTGAATTGGGATTTAAATTTTCAAGCTGCGATTCAAGTTCTTGAATCTGGTTTAGCTTGCTTTTGTCATTCGTTTCTCTTAACTGATTAATTTCATTTATTATTTGAATTTCTTCAGCCGTTCTCTCTCTTACATCCTGCAGTCCAGAGAGATCGTTCGGGTCCATGGAATTACTGCCTTTATATTGAACTGGTGTTTTAAACACACCGGGTAATTCCTGAGCAAATAAATTTTCTGCACCCAGAAAACAGAGAAGTGAGAGAAAAATAAAAAAGTGAATGAAAAATTTCATTATGAACCTCCTTGTAGTTTGTGAATGAATTATTAGATTGGAATTTTCATTGAAGAATTAGACCAATATCTCTTATGCCTGTGTGATATCATCTCATTTGCCGATTTTGTTTTTAAATATTCAGTATTCTATTCCGAATATTTAGTAATCGCTAGATCCTCACGTAGTTAATACAATATTACCATTTAATGATTGTTAATGCAAACATTATAAAATTGATTTATATTATCAAATAATCTTGACTTATAACAATAGTTTTAGGTTATTAACAAAATTTATTGATGAAAATTATCTTACTGATTCTATGAGCCTAATCAGTGACTTTAAAAAATAAATTTAGTCGAAAAAAAATCACATTTCTTTTTCAGCAAGTAAGAATTTTTCTTTTACAAATTGTCCTTGATCGATGTGGTCTTTGGTCACATATACTATGCCATCTTCGTTATGAGGTTCACCAAAGACTGAATGAATTGATTTAAGCCCACCAAGCCACTTTCTTGAATCAGTGAGATAAACAAGATCACCTTGATTAGCTTTCATTTTTGCCATATCTGTCGTAGAAAAGTAAATGATGTCATCATCACCAGGCTTTTCTCTCCATTTAACTTTTATTTTTTCGCCCTCAGCATCATTTATTTTACCTCCCTTAAAATATTCTTTGGTCTTGTTGAGTGACCAGATAGTTAGTCCATCAGTTTTTTCAACTTCGTTATACTCGATAAAATAATCAGTAGTAATAATCACCAGGAATATTAAGAGAATAATTGCAGCAAGCAGAACAGGAAGGGAAGCAACATTAAAGATTATCATTGCAAATAATACAATTGAAATTACTATTGAGCTTATCATAAAAAATCTATGATTAGATGATCGCTTAATTATCTCAATAAGTTTTTTCTGCTGAGTTTGTGTTACAGTAGTGAGAACAGCAACAAGCACACAGGCAACAAGGTTATAAAGAGCTCCTATATAAATATAAGGATGCTCAGGAACGTAACGGGTGCCATGAGCAAAAATCTGTACCAAAGGAACAGGATGATACATCCCAAGAACCATCAAGGCAACTCCACCAACAAATGTCGAGATCACAGCAGTGTTTGTGAACTTTTTCCAAAATATTCCAAAGAAAATTCCAACAACAAGCGGCGGAG
Organism: uncultured Ignavibacteriaceae bacterium; assembly: GCA_963698525.1. Classification (GTDB taxonomy): domain Bacteria; phylum Bacteroidota; class Ignavibacteria; order Ignavibacteriales; family Ignavibacteriaceae; genus IGN2. Next base: position 247,884 of record CAVORE010000011.1, read on the forward strand.
TTAATGTAGAGTGAAAATACCCGTGTGCTTCATATACTGTTGGAAAATTACTAAACGGAATAACTGCTAAAACACCAAGTACAGTAAAAAATCCTGTGGCTACTCTTGCAGATAGAAGTTCCTGTTTATCTTCTTCTTTCAAAGTTTGTACTTTTTTACTCCACCATTTTTTTGCAGGGCGATGAACATCATTAATGTAAATTGCTGCGATCGCATTTAGTAGTGTGTCAACTGTTGACATAAGTGCAGCCGTCAATGCAGCCATTATAAATCCGAAAACTCCCGGATGCGATATTACATTTGCAACTACAACAAAGATTGCATCTGGATCAGTATTTGGGCTTACTGCATCGGGATTTATCAGTGATATTGCTTTACCAATCCATCCAGCGTTTCCAACAACTATTGCAGAGATTGGAAGCAAGAATAGAATATTAAATGCAGCAGCTTTTCTTCCTTCATCAACACTTTTGCATGCCATAAACCGCATGATCAAACCCATATTCATAAATAAAAATCCTATGGAACCGGCAACGCCATCCTGCCAGAATATTCCGACGAAATTAAAACCGGGTGGTTCATTGAAATTAGCAAGAGGAAGTTTCCATTCAACGGGCAGCAGATTCCAAAAAATATCAAATCCGCCCAGATAGGAAATACCTAAAAAGAAAACGAGCGCTCCTGCAAATATTAAAATGAATCCTTGAGCCAGGTCTGTGAAAATTACGGCTGTCTGACCTCCGTAAGTAATATAAATACCAACAATCAAGGCGATGACACAAACAAGACCCATTAAGGTTATTTGAATATTAATTCCGAACACTTCAAAACCGGGCGGTAGGAGAGGAAGAATTGCTTTGCCCATTGTTAACAATCCTATGCCGACATAACCAATCATATAAAGAAGTAAAAGTATAGTTGCGAGAAATCGGGTAGCTGGAGAAAATCTTTTTTCAAAATATTCCGGTATAGAACGTATCTTTGTGTAAACAATAATCGGAAGCCAACCGAATATAAAAAACGGAAGGAAGAACCAGTCGTTCATATAAGTCATTGTTGAAGAGAGACCAGCTTCAAAACCTTTTGCCGAATATTTTATGAAGCTATGACTTCCCACACCGGTTGCAACTATGCTCATAGCAATCAGCCACCAGGCAAATCTCCTTCCTCCAAAAAAGAAATCTGTAGTTGTTCTGTTGTATCTACCAAAATAAGATCCAAACAACATAATGCCGATAAAATAGATGATCATTACTATCCAATCGGTTGAAGTTCCAATGCTATGATATGTTTCCATTTTTTATATTTTTTATTAGAGGTATAGAGCTGCCAGAATTAATACTGTGTGCAAGACAACAAAATAGAAAAAACCGTATATCAAAATTCGCCACCAATATTTGTGTCTGGCTTTATTAAAATCAACACTTCCTGCTTTTTTTATTAAAATCATTCCACTTAAAAAAAATAAGCCCCCGACTCCGTAGAGATAGATGAATGATAGCCAGATTTGTTCGAATATCGGCATTAGTTATTCAATTATTGATTTACTATTGAAAGTGTGTTCTGCTAAAATTTATAAGTATAAAGCAGATATAATTAATATTGCATGAAGCAACACAAAAAAGAAAAATCCTCCAAGAAGAACTTTTAACCAAATCCTATGATGTCTTTTCTCAGGATTCAATGAACCGCTTTTTACAATTAAATAAATTCCGAAGAAAAAAAATACGCCACCCACTCCATAAAGGTATATAAACGGCATCCAACTGTTAAAAAAAGAAGGCATTTTTTATTTTTTAAAATGATTAATTTAAGAAAGTCCGAGAGCAAATTAGTCATCACGTCTTAAAGTTTCAAATAAAATCATTCAGTAATTAAAAGATTGGTGTTAGCTGCCCTTCAGGATAAAATTGTTTCGAGACTCTTAAATGTAAGTTCCTTGAGATTTGCTGACTTACTTTCGGCATTAAATTCTTTAATTAAATTTCCGAAAAGCAATCCCCAGGTCAGATGAACTATGTAGAAGGGGAGGGACGGATTCATACCCTCGATCCTTCCCGTGTAAATTGAACTAAGTATTAATGCTAAAACATCAGTTTCTTTTTTTAGCAAACTTTCGAGGATTCCTTTTTCTTTTTCCAAAGATTCATCTTTGAATAAAGCAAGAATGAGATCATAGAGAAGTTTGTAACGCTGTGGAGTCGATTCTTTGAATGCAAAATATTCAAGAAGTCTTGCACCTACCGGTAAATCCTGGTTATTAAAAATTGCTTTTATATCTTCTATGAATTGAGATGACTGATATTCTATCGAAGTATAGTACAGTTCATCTTTTGATTTAAAATAGTGATAGATAGTAGGTTTGCCGATACGTACATCGCGGGCAATTTCTTCTAAAGTTGTTTTGCCAAATCCATGCCGGCTGAAGCGTTTTGCCGCGGCACGTACAATTTCTTCCTTTCGTCCTTTAGCCAAAACAATGCTTAATTATTTGAACGAGAAAATAGCTCGTCAATTATTTCTTTTTCGGAAACTTTATCAACGGAGGAATCCTCATCAGCAATATTTTTTGCGCTGGCATCAAAAATATCGTCCAACCCCTCATAAAATTTATTCTTTCTTTCACGTTTATTTTTTTTTGATTTACTAACAAATCTTGAGCTGAAATAAATTACGAGACCGGCGCTGACTAATCCTCCAACGATCAGACCGATGAGAAGATAATTCGAATTTTTATCCTTCATTTGTGAACCTGATTTTATTTTTATGTTTAATGCGAATATTCATTCAATGCAAATATTTACATTTATAAGTTAAACGATTGAATTAATTTTAAAGAACTTGCTTAACAAAAATGCACCAACTACAACTATGATGCAACCTATTAGGTTATACCAAAGGAATGGAATTTGAGTAAACAGGTAACAGTATAATACGACAACCTCGGCAAATATGGCTGCAAGAAATGTCGGAGTGCCTGTCACTTTTTTCAGGTAAAAGGCGGTTAAGAAAATTCCGAGTATTGTTCCATAAACAAGTGAACCAAGAATATTAACAGCTTCAATCAGCGAACCCAGTTCTTTAGCTAATAACGCAAAGAAAATTGCATAAAGACCCCAGAATACAGTTGCTATTTTTGATACTTTGAGATACTGATGATCGGTTGCGTCTTTTTTTATTAATCGTTTGTAAAAGTCAATGACGGTTGTTGAAGCAAGTGCGTTCAGTTCTGCCGAAGTTGATGACATCGAAGCAGATAAAATTGCAGCGATCAATAGCCCGACAAATCCAATTGGTAAAAAGTTTATAATGAATGTTAAGAAAATATAATTGGTGTCGTTTGAATCGGCTTCAGGATCTGATTTTTTAATTATTTCAATTGCCTGACTTTTTAACTCATCAGCTTTTTTTTGATTGTCAACTATTAACTCAGTTTGAGTTTCTATTGCATCCTTATTTCCATCATTGATTGAAGAGACTAATAACTTCAGTTCATCTTGCTTCTGGTGATGAATTTCAAAATACTCTTTTTCAATCAACTGATATTCCGAACCATACTGTCCGGATTTTACTTTTTCTTCTTCAATAGGATTAAAAAACAAAGGTGGAGTAAAAAACTGGAAGAAAACAAAAACCATCGCACCGATAAATAAAATTATGAACTGCATTGGTACTTTTACCAATCCATTGGTCAGCAGCGCCAATCTGCTTTGTGCTATGGAACTTCCCGCGAGGTACCTTTGCACCTGTGACTGGTCCGTTCCGAAATATGAAAGCATTAAAAATGTTCCACCAATCATCCCTGACCAAAAAGTATATCGGTTATTCAGATCAAAAGTGAAATCAATCGCATTTAGTTTACCCATTTTTCCTGCTACATATGCAGCATCAAAGAAGGAAACTTCTTCGGGCAATAGAGAAATCAATACAAAGAAAGCTGCAAACATTCCGATAGTAATAATAATCATCTGAAGGAAATGAGTTTTATTAACCGCAACTGTGCCACCAACCGTTGTATAAAGAATTACTGTTGCGCCTACAACGATTATAGTAAAGTTCATTTCCCATCCGAGTATAACGGAAAGAATTAATGCAGGTGCATAAATTGTAAATCCTGCAGCCAGTCCGCGTTGAGTTAGGAAAAGTGCACTACCGAGCATCCGGTTTTTTAAGTCGAATCGTTTTTCCAAATATTCATACGCAGTGTAAACATTTAATTTGCTGTAAATCGGAACTGCTGTGATTGAAAGGATAATCATTGCAATCGGTAAGCCAAGATAAAATTGAACGAAACGCATTCCATCTACATAAGCCTGTCCTGGAGTTGATAGAAATGTAATGGCACTCGCTTGTGTAGCCATGATTGATAGTGCAACAAGCCACCAGCGTGAAGTTCTGCCTGCCCGGATATATGAATCTACATCTTTGGTGTTGCGGGATTTCCAGGTTCCATAAAGAACTACGAACCCAATAAAGCCGCACATTACAACCCAATCAAGCAGACTCATTCAAAGACTTTCGTAAAAATGTAAAACAGAATAACCTGGGTTATCAGAGCAAATAATACAAAGCCATATAATTTATTCCAGCTTCCGAAAATTGGTGGAGGTGATTCTTCTGTTTTATTGTCAATACTCTTATTCATTTATTCCTGCAGATAAAAGATTAATAAAAAGTTTGTATGCTCCTTCTACTCCCGCTGGAAGCTGACGGAAGAACGAAAGTCCGGTATAAATAAATGTTCCTTTCCCATATTTTGAAATCAACAACGATCCTCTTTTAACATCTTCGCCTGTATCATTCATCTCCAACAAAGGAATAAATTTATCATCCCACTCATTAGGAAAATACAAACCTCTTTCCTGGACCCATCCGTTAAAATCATCATCCGAAATTTTAAATGGTTGATTCATTACAGGATTATCGCGATTAATTATTTTAACCGGTGAATCTTCTTCGGTTACACGGTCTCTTGAAATTATTAGTTTATATGGTGAAGGATCAACTAAAACTTCTCCGAGAGTATTGTACTGGACAATCAGAGTCCCTCCGTCCTCTACATATTTTAAAATATTTTGCTGGTCAGTTGATAATCTTTGATAAGTATTATAAGCACGAATACCTGTGATTACTACATCATAATTACGGAGTAATTCTGTAGTTAGTGGTTCGTTAGTGAAAACGTCTACTGCAAATCCTAAATCTTTCAGTATTTCCGGAATCTTATCACCCGAGCCCATTATGTATGCAATTTTTTTAACAGTTTTGTTAGGGAGATCAAGCTTTAAAACTTTTGCTTCTGTATTAAATAAAACGGTTTGCGCTTGTATATGCGGATAGTCAATAGTTACAATACTTTTAGAAAATTTCTTTCCCTCAATATTAATTTTAGCTTTGAGAGTAGTGGAAGGATTATTGCCGGATGATTTGATTCTGAACCTGAATTCTTGCTCTTGTCCACTTTCTAAAAATCTGAATGTGTACGCTTCAGGTGAAGTGTTCCATCCTGCATCTTTCGGTTTCGGAAGTTGGATAAATCCGTCTAATTTCCCTTTTAGACTTTTAACTAAAACACGAATATTTTTTTCTTCTCCATTATTCAATAAGTATAACTCCTTATCGAAGCTGACAACAACTTCAGGAACGATTTCAATTCTCTTATAAACTTCCCCTTCAACGCGATCATTTTCTCTGAAAAATACAGGTATTCTGAAATTTAACTCAATACCTTCAATTAGCACATTAAAGTTTGCATAGACCGGATGATCCGTCTTAGGCTGGCCAATTAGTCTTTGATTGTTAACGATGTATAAATCTGTGTGATCTCCTTCGCCAAGCCAATACGGCTGACTGAATCCTGCATCCGAAGGGATAGAAATTTTTCTTTCAACAGTGATCATTTCTCCTTTTATTAGGTTGGATTGCAGAGTTGAATCTTTTAACTGATAATCAATTTGAATCGATTTTAAGATTACGGGAACTTCAGAACGTACGACGAATCCAGCTTTAACAATCGTTTCACTGCCGGGTGCTAAAAGATTTTCTTCCGTTACTGCTTCAGCCCAAATGCCGGCACAGGATTTAATTACTTTAAGCAATTCGAGTGATTTAATTTCAACCCAGTATTTGTCATTTAATTTCTGAAGTTCTTTGTAAGCTTCAGTAAGAAGAGGAATTATTTTTGAGGTATTTTCAAAATCAAATTCTCTTTCAGCTTCAGATAATAACTTTGAAACTTTTTCACTTCCTTCAACTCTGTTCCAGCTTAAATCTATATTTTCAAATAAATTACTTTTAGCAGAATCACCACCCAATTGGAGAAAGAAATTGAATAGGTTTTCCCGTCTTCCTGAAGAACCAAAACCCTGACTTTTATGCATGGTTCTGCTCAAGGCCGATATCTCGGTGTAAGATCTTCCCAATAAATTGTTGTATTCACCAAAATTAATTTTAATCAACGAGTCACTGTTTATTCCCATGGAAGTAAGGGCAGGTGTCCATGCGTTCCAAAAAATTCTTTTCGGTTTCCATGGCTGCGTATATTTTAATTGTTCAGGAAAAGCATTTGAATCACCTGACAAATTAAATGCTTCAAGTGCGAGCATTGCAGAAGCAGTGTGATGACCGTGCGTTCCAAGACCGGATACGGGGAAACGAGTTACGACGATATCAGGTTTAAAATTTCTGATAACCCAAACAATATCCGAAAGTATTTCTTCCTCTCCCCATTTGCTTATCGTTTCTTCGGGTGTTTTTGAATAGCCGAAATCTACTGCTCTCGTAAAGAACTGCTCAGCACCATCAATATTTCTTGCCTGTAAAAGCTCCTGTGTTCTTAAAACGCCGAGCAAATCACCTTGTTCGTCACCGATTAAATTTTGTCCGCCATCGCCTCTTGTTAAAGAAAGATATCCGGTTCTCATATGCTCAGCAAAATTAAAGTATGCGAGGAAGGCAGTATTCTCATCGTCAGGATGAGCCGCTATATATAGAACCTTACCGAGAATGTTTAATCTTTTTAATGCAAGTTTTATTTCAGAAGAGTTAAGGGATTCAGCAGGTTGACTGTAAATTATCTGAATCGGGAGAATGAGTAATAAGAAAATTCTTTTTAACATAAGCGAGATAATTGATTTTGAAATAATGAAAGATTTGGAAGAAAATTTAACGATTACTGATGATAATCCAATAATTATTTTAGGGTAAAATTTTAGAGTGTTTTGAATAATCATCACTTAACCAAAGAAGGTTAACTATCATCTTCAGAAAAATCTATGGTGGAATGAAAGACTCAAACTATACAGCTAATTGACGGCAAAAAAATACTATTATTTCTTATATTTACACACATCACTGTAATTACTTAAGCAGGAATATGATTGAAATAAAAAGTGTTAAGGTGGGGTCAAACCTGCCGTTCGTACTTATTGCCGGACCGTGCGTTGTTGAAAGTGAAAAAGTAACATTTACTACTGCTGAGCAAATCAAAAAAATCACTTCAAAACTTGGCATTCCGTTTATTTTCAAATCGAGTTATAAAAAAGCCAACCGCACGAGCATTAAATCTTTTAAAGGACTTGGAGATGATGAAGCAGGAAGAATATTGCAGTCTGTTAAAGAAAATTTCGACTTACCGTTATTGACAGATGTTCACTCATTTGATGAAGTTTCTAAAGCTGCAGAGTTTGCGGATGTTCTTCAAATACCGGCTTTTCTTTGCCGGCAGACAGAGTTGTTAGTTGCTGCAGGTGAAACCGGCAGAGCAGTAAATGTTAAGAAGGGTCAATTTCTTGCTCCGGAAGATATGAGGCATGCAATTGAAAAAATTGAATCCACAGGAAATAAAAAAATTCTGCTTACCGAACGAGGTTCATCCTTTGGTTATAATAATCTTGTTGTAGATATGAGATCATTAGTTATTATGAAAGAGTTTGGTTATCCGGTTGTAATGGATGCAACACATTCTGTTCAGTTACCGGGCAGTGGAGGTAAAACCGGAGGCCAGCCAAAATTTATTAGACCGCTGGCAAAAGCTGCTGCAGCCATCGGAATAGATGCTCTGTTTCTTGAAGTTCATCCTGATCCTGCTAATGCATTAAGTGATGCAGAAAGTCAATTGCCGATTTCTCAACTTGAAAAATTGCTGGTTGAGATTCAGCAGATAGATACTCTGACTAAAAAATTATAAATAAAACTTTCAAAATTTTAATTCATTCTGAGGAAAAATTTGACAGATAATGAAATTATTAAAACAGGAAAAAATGTAATAAAAATTGAAGCGGAAGCAGTCTCTAATCTTGAAAATAGTGTGAACAGAGATTTTGTTAAAGCTGTCGAAACAATTTATGCGTCCAAGGGCAGGGTCGTGTTAACAGGAATGGGTAAATCAGGATTAATAGCGCGTAAAATTGTTGCTACATTGAACTCAACCGGAACGGCTGCAATTTATCTTCATCCAACTGATGCACTTCATGGTGATTTAGGAATGGTAAGGAAAGAAGATGTTGTTATTATAATTTCTAAAAGCGGATCCACTGACGAAATCTCCAAACTCCTTCCGATGTTTAAAAGGCTTGGAGTAAAGTTAATTGCAATGTCGGGAAATCCTGATTCATCACTTGTTAAAGAAAGCGATATTTTTCTTAACATCAGTGTTAAAGAAGAAGCCTGCCCGCATGACCTTGCACCGACCTCATCAACAACTGTAACACTTGTAATGGGAGATGCGCTTTCGGTTGCACTGCTTCAGAAACGCAGATTCACTGCGGAAGATTTTGCTTTGCTTCATCCGGGTGGAAGTCTTGGAAAAAGATTGTCTCTTAAGATTGATGAAATAATGACAAAGGGAGAAGGAGTTCCGGTTGTTACAGAGAATTCATCTATAAAGGATATTATTATTGAGATGACCAGCAAGCGACTTGGAACAACTTGCGTAGTTAATAAAACCGGAAAACTAACCGGGGTAATTACCGATGGCGATTTGAGAAGATTGCTTGAGAAAACGATGGATGTTAAAAATCTTGTTGCTACAGATATTATGTCGAAGAAACCGAAAGTAACTGATAAAGATTATCTTGCCTCCTTCGCACTGCAGATAATGGAGAGCCACAAAATTACTTCCCTGATTGTTACTGACCGCGATAAAAAACCTATCGGAATAATTCATTTGCATGATCTTTTAAATCTTGGACTCCAGGGAAGATGAAATATTTTATTTCACTTCTGTTATTATCAATTTTAATTAGCTGCACAGGCAAGGATGTAAAACCTAAAGTTGATGCTTCATTCATCGTTGAAGAATTACCTACTCAGGAAAGCTGGAACTCGACTGTATTCTTCACTGATTCAGGCAAGACCAGAGCCATACTTTACACCGGTCATCTTTTGGTATTCAACTCAAGAAAAGAAACAATTCTTCAAGAAGGTGTAAAAGTAGAATTTTTTAATTCTTTGGAAATGAAAACCACAACACTAACTTCCAAACGCGGAAAGGTAGACGAGAAGACGAATGATCTTTATGCAATCGACAGTGTTGTTGCTGTTAATGACAGTGGAATTGTCGTTAAAACAAACGAACTCAAATGGCGGAACAAGGATAAAAAAATAGTTTCGGATAAATTTGTAACTATTGATTCGCCCGATGAACATATCGAGGGTTATGGATTTGAATCTGATCAGCACCTTAGAAATTACGTCATTTATAATATTACTTATATCACCAGAGCAACAAAAGATTAATGTTCAGATATCTAAACTTTCTCATAGTTTTATTAACATTAAGCACTTCACTTTATGCACAGAGCGAAGATGAAAAAATAACTGTTATTGGTGATAGTCTTGTTGGAAAGTATGTGGAAGGTGAAGCTGTTCGTGAGGTAGTCGGTAATGTAAAGTTGAATCAGGGAAACGTAATCGTAACGTGTAATAAAGCAATCCAGTACCTCGCACGAAATGAAGCTGAATTAATTGGTAATGTAATTGCCACGCAGGATAGCCTGACTCTCAAAACTGAAAAAGGGTACTATTTCGGTAATCATAGGAAAACGAAAAGTACATCGGGAATAATTCTGGACGATACTGAAGTTGTATTATCAGCCGACAGCGGTGAATATTTTTTTAACGAAGCCCGTGCATTTTTCCAGACAAATGTAAAGTTAATTGATTCCGCTACGACTCTTTCTGCCGATCAGCTCACTTATTTTAAAAATGAAGACAAGTCAATTGCAACAGGCAATGTCAGTATCACCGATGAAGACAATATTATATTTGCTGATACATTAACACATTTACGCAGAACAAAATTCAGCATTGCCGACGGTGACGTAAGTATCAAAAATCTGAGAGATAATTTAACTATCTTCGGAAATCACCTTGAAGATAATGCTCAATTGAAATATACTCTGATAAATAAAAATCCTATGCTTATGCAAGTTGACACTACATTCAATTTAGAGAAAGTAGATCAGGATAGAATTTCAATAGACACTCTCCTGATTAAAAGTAAAGTTATGGAAAGTTTCAGAAGCAGTACAGATTTTTTTAAAGCAACGGATTCTGTTAAGATTTTAAGAAAAAATTTTGCTTCAGTAAATGATCTCACAACATACTACCGTGATGAAGAAAAAATAGTTACTGATAAAATTTCCGAAGATGCTCAAATGCCCATACTATGGTATGAAAATTCACAGCTAATAGGGGACTCAATTACAATTTATTTGTCTGGTGGCGAAATTACATCTCTTACTGTCAGCAATAATTCATTCATGCTGTCGCAAAATAAAATTTTCAGCCAAAGGTTTGACCAGACTTCTTCCGACAACGTACAACTTCATTTTTTAAATAACAGATTGGAAAGAGCAGAGTTTGACGGCAAAGTTCAGTCAATTTACTTTATGTATGATGACGATACCCCGAATGGATTGGTAAAATCAACAGCACACAAAGCTGTAATTGTTTTTATGGAAAACGAAATTGATCAGGTACGGTTGTTTGGTTCACCTACAAGCGAGTACTATCCTGAATCAAAAGTTGAAGGTTTAGAAAGAACATTTACTTTACCTAAATTTGTTTTCAAGGAAAATCGTCCTGTAAAAAATGATTTTATTATGAACCAGCAAGAAGAAAATGAGTAATACACTTAGAAGCGATTCACTCGTCAAGATCTACAAAAAGAGAAAAGTTGTCAACAAAGCCTCCGTCCAGGTTTCAAAGGGAGAAATTGTTGGTTTGCTTGGTCCGAATGGTGCCGGTAAGACTACTACTTTTTATATGATCACCGGGATGATAAAACCAGACGCCGGTAAAGTTTTTCTTGATGAACAGGAGATAACCAAAATACCAATGTATAAACGTGCGCGGATGGGAATTGGTTATCTGCCTCAAGAAGCGTCAATTTTCAGACGACTAACTGTTGAAGAAAACATTCTCGCTGTACTTGAAATGACAAGTCTTGGAAAAGATGACAGAATTAAAAAATGCGAAACTCTCCTCAATGAGCTTTCAATAACTAATATTAGGAAAAGTAAAGGATTTCAACTGAGCGGAGGTGAAAGAAGAAGAACCGAAATTGCAAGGGCACTTGCCACCGATCCAAATTTTATTTTACTTGACGAACCTTTTGCCGGAATAGATCCAATCGCTGTCGAAGATATAATGAACATAGTTGCAAATCTGAAGAACAGGGGAATAGGTATTTTAATTACTGATCACAACGTCCACGAAACGTTAAGCATTGTTGATAAAGCATATATTCTTATTGATGGAATAATCTTCAAGCAGGGAGGAGCTGATGAACTTGCAAACGATGAGGAAGTAAAGAAACTCTATCTTGGAGAGAAATTCAAACTCGATAGGTATTTCTGATTTTCTCAAACACGTTTTCAGCTTGCTGCAAATTTTCAATTTTACCTAAATCCATCCATTCATCTTCATTGTGGCTGAAACCATTTATCTGCTCTTTCTTAGCTGCGACTAAATATAGCTCGACTAATGAAAACACATCTTTGTCAGGAAAGTATTTAAAGATATTCGGAGAAACTATCTGAACTCCGCTAAATGCGTAAGAAATAAGTTCAGCTTCATCACCTTTTGAAATAATTTGTTCACATGTTTTTTCATTTATCCAGCCGGACAAAGTCATTCTTTTATCAAACAAAAATTTTCTTGCAGACTTTCTGTTCTGAACAGCAAGAGTTGCGACTGAAGAAGAAATATGGGCATTCACCAGTTTTTTTAAATTGATGTTTGAAAATATATCAACATTATAAACCAGAAATGGTTTTCCATCTGAAAAGAAATGAGAAGCTTTTTTTAATCCACCACCGGTATCGAGAAGTTTTTGTACTCTCATCTGATATTTCAATTTTGCAATCAAAAAAATTATTCTGCTTCAGATAATTTATGATGAGATCAGCGAAATGATGAACATTAATTATGAGCTCATCAAACCCTTCAGATTTTAATTTCTTAATCTGAAGTTCGAGGAGTGTATAATTATTAATTCTTATCAATGCTTTTGGGATTGAATCAGTGAGGGGCTTTAATCTTGTTCCAAGTCCTGCAGCAAGAATCATTGCACGCATTACAAAATATCCTTTTTGTTGAGCTGTGAATGATTAATTTTAACCAAAACATCGAATTTTTCATTTAAATGTTCCGCAAGATTTTCAGCACAATAAACTGAACGATGCTGGCCTCCTGTACATCCAAAACTAATCATAAGATTCTTAAATTTTCTGTCAACATAATTTTGTATTGATTCATCAACCATAGAGTAAACTGAGTTTAAAAAAGTTCTCACATCATTCTTTTGCTGCAAGAAAGCAATTACATTTTTATCACGTCCGGTGTTGTTTGCATATTCAGAATATCTTCCGGGATTTTCGAGTGCTCTGCAATCAAAAACAAATCCCCCTCCATTACCTGAATAATCTTTCGGTATTCCTTCCTTATACGAGAAGCTATTGATAGTAACCTTTAATTTTTTATCAGATGATTTTACTTCAGGATATTTTAATTCGTCATTTTTTAGAATAGAAGTAATCACACGTTTTAGTTCGGGAAGTTTCCCGGGGATAAGATTATTATCAACCAACCATTGCAGGTTTTGAAGAGCAAATGGAATGCTTAATAAAAAATGTGTTTTGTTCTCATAATAACCTCTGAAGCCATAAGCGCCGAGTGTTTGAAGCAATCTGATCAACACGTACCAGTAGTAATACTTTTTAAATTCCTTAGTACTTACTTTCTTGTGCGTTTTTAATTCATCAAGATAATGAGCTAAAAGATATTCTCTGGTATTATCAGATAAATTTATCTTTGCCTGGAACAGAAGCGAAGCAACATCATATTGAAGCGCACCCTTTCTGCCTCCCTGGTAATCAACAAAGTAAAGCTTATCGTTATGAACCAGAATATTCCTGGACTGAAAGTCACGGTACATAAAATAATTTATATCTGCCGAAAGCAGAAACTTAGTGAATAACTTGAAGTCATCTTCAAGCTTTTGTTCATCAAATGGAATTTTAGCAAGCTTTAAAAAGTAATATTTGAAGTAGTTTAAATCCCACATTATTGATTGCTCATCAAACGTTTTTCGCGGATAGCAAACTGAATAATCTAACCCCTTTCCGCCCTCAATTTGAAAGTATAATAGTTCACTTAAAGCTGCCTTAAAATATCCCGGCAATTTATCCGACAAACGACCTGATGGTTTTTCATTTTCAATTAGTGAATAAAGAGTTGTATCTCCAAGGTCTTCAATCAGATATATATTCTCTTTCAATCGTTGGGAATAAAGTTTTGGAACGTTTAATTCCTTCTTCAAAAAATGTTTTGTGAAAGTAATAAAGGCTTTGTTTTCTTTGATATCTGTATTGTAAACACCAATCGCAGTTTTTTCTTTTCCGATTATCCTGAAATATTTTCTGTAAGAACCGGATTGAGCCAGGAAAATTATATCCTTACTTTTTTCATCAGCCCATTCCTCAAATAATTTTACAAGTTTACTTTTTACTGCTTTCATAAAATTTCCTTAAGTTCCTCTTTGAGAATAGCGTAAACATATTGGTCTAAAAAATTTCCATCCTTGAATACAGCTTTTCTAAGGGTTGCTTCTTTAGTGTAGCCGGCTTTAATTAAAACTTTTTCTGAAGCATCATTCCCTTCAAAAACGATGGCATAAATTCTGTTAAGTTCAAAATTTTGAAAAATATATATGGTAAATAATTTTAATGCTTTGCTGATAATTTCTCTTCCCCAAAATGGTTCGCCCAGCCAGTACCCAATCTCCGCCGAAAACCTGTTTACATCTTCCTGAAGATTTATGCCGATTGCACCGATTAATTCTTTTTCATTTGCAATAGCGAAGTTGGTTTCAATTTGCTGATTGCACGCATGTATAAGCCATGATTCGGCTTCAGGTTGTGTGTATGGAAAAGGGAATTGATCCCGAAGCAACTTTGAAATATTATAATTATTCGCGTACTGAATCAAAGCTTTTTCATCTGAATATTCATAGCTCCGGATGCAATACTCACCAAAAGATATTTTCATAGTGCAAAAGTAAGAAAAAACACCGAAGGAATAAGCTACCAATTACCGTTCAGTCCGCCATAAGCGCCCTGATCATTTCTTGAACCATCACTATCATTAAATTCTTTGGATGGATTACCGGCATCTTTGCAAGGAGAATCGATACGAAGATGAAAATCATTTGATGAAATAAATAATGGATTTAAACTATCCTGATCCAAAAAATTAAATTGTGAAAAGATTTTTGTACTGTCGCCGGATACAAAATGTATCCTAGTATCTCCGTGGTAAGAAAAGTTATCATAAAATATGTTGTTTTGAATATCCTCGTTGACAGGGTCGATGATGGTAATTGCTCCGCCAAAATTTATGCATGAATTTTTATAGAAGGTATTATTAATGATTATATTTGAAGAATTCTGTGAAAGCAAAGCTCCTCCGTAATCGAGACAGGAGTTGTCAAAAAAAACATTGTTCAATATTTCTGAATTACAATACGAAATTGCCAATGCACCTCCATATTGTGCATAGTTATAATCAAAGTAACAATTCCTGATAATCAGATTTGCGTTGGAAATTTCTATTGCTCCGTATTTGAATGAAATGCTTAATGGAAGGTAAACTCCCCGGATTCTGCAAAAGATAAAGATGAGACTGTCAGTTGGATTTGTTGAATGTATACCATTCCATTCATCAGTTACGCCTTTAAAAAATATAGGCTGCCCGATATTACCAACAGCTCTGATTCCTCCGCTGATAGATAGCCCTGTGTTTGCTTTGAAAAAAAGAATTGTTCCCGCTTCAATTACTAATGTTGTCCCGGCGTTTATCGAAATATTATTTGTAACATAATACGGTGATTTACTTTTTAGCAGCGTGCCGGAAATCGTGCCGCTGATTATTGTAAAATTTCCACCCAATCCCGGATCAGTCGGATTTGTAAAAAGTGATCTATCCGAGCAATTCGTAAAGAAAAGCAAGGTGATAATTACTATTTTTAAAGGAGTGAATTTCATAAAAATATTTGATACAAAACTTTTAAATACAAATTAATACCTGCATAAAAAATAAACTATCCTGATTAAATGTGTATGAAAAAATATTTACCATATTTTTGTCTTTTACTGCTCCTTGCGTTCACCTTCTGTTCACAGAATGAGATAGAAGTTAGTGTTGAAGTAATTTGTGAAAATGTACCTGATGGATCATCAATTTACATAACAGGAAATGATGACAATCTGGGCAACTGGCAGCCGGGCGCTGTTGAACTTGATAAAATTGAACCGTATAAATGGTCAAAAAGTTTTTCTTTTGCAAAAGGTAAAAAGCTTGAGTTTAAAATCACGCGTGGAAGTTGGGAAAATGAAGCAATTAATATCGGTGGATCAATTCCTTCCAACTTTTCTATAACTGTAGCAAATGATACATCGGTGATAGTCAATATTAATTTATGGGCAGATCAGCTTGATAAAAAAAGTGAAGGACAGATAACCGGTTCAGTAATATATCATAGAAATTTTCAGGGGATGGGATTGAAACCGCGGGATATAATTGTATGGCTTCCGCCAGGATATGATTCCGGTCAGGATAGGAATTATCCTGTCCTCTACATGCACGATGGGCAAAATATCATTGACCCGAATACATCAGCATTCAAAGTGGATTGGCAAATTGATGAAGCTGCTGATAGTCTGATAAAACAAGGAAAAATCGAACCGATAATCATCGTAGGAATTTATAATACTTCAGACAGGAATGATGAGTATTCAGATGGTAAGTTCGGATTTACATATATGAATTTTGTTATTGATTCGGTAAAACCATTCATTGATCGGAATTACCGGACAAAGCCGGATAAAGAAAATACAGCCAATGGAGGTGCATCACTTGGAGGATTAATATCTTTCATATTCACCTGGGAGAGATCGGATATCTTTTCAAAAGCACTTTGTTTCTCGCCTGCATTTAATATCGATCAATACAACTTTGTAGATAATGTTAGCTCAAATAAGAATGAAAAAAAGAAAATCAAAATTTATATCTATAACGGTGATAATGAATTAGATTCCAGGCTTCAGCCGGGTGTTGAGCAAATGATAGATGAACTGGATAAACAGGGTTATAAACAACCGCACGATTATTATTTTTTCAAGGGAATAAACGCTCAGCACGGTGAAAGAGATTGGGCGAAAAATATCGGTCAGGCTCTTATTTATTTATTTGGACTTTAGTAGCGGAACAATTCACTTTAACTTTTTTTCGAAATGCTGGTAATCTTTCAGGCTCTTCCAGTCTCCACCCCATTGCCAGCCTCTTTGTTTAAATTCTTTAACAAGCTCAGAAGAGGCGTAAATCGTTCCTGATTTTGTAGTGTCATATGAACAATCTTTTGGTAAGCTGATGCCATTTTTTATGTACGGGTTTAAACGCGGATTAATATCTACAGCTAGTCCTGCAGCATGATTGGAAATAACCCTGGACCCGGAAATAAATCTATAGTTAAAACAGGAAGTGTTGTTATCCTGCATTGACCTCTCATCGGACCAATCATATTTGCTTATCGGAATTACCTTTTCAATTGGGAAATGCGATTCTCTGATGAATTCAAAAATTTCAATTACATCTAGTACAACATCTTTGTGAACAATTAATTGTCCTTTATGAATCTTATCATCAAATCCATAATAATAAACATCAACAAGACTTAGGTTGTCAAGAACTCCTTGAGGAATAGTATGCCCGGAGACAGCTTCTTCAAAATTCAACTCTGAATCAATAACATAACCCGTTTCCTCTTCCTGATTAAATTGGTTCTCACCATTCAAGACAGGAAAAATGAAAATTGTTAATATCAAAACTTTAATGAATTTATATCGGATGTAGTACATTTTATAATGATTTATTCTGGATTAATAAAGATTTCGAGGTAAAAGTAAAGCCTCGATGAATTAAAACATAGGATAAAATAATTACGCATTGAACAGATGATGATAATTATGAATATATTTCGCCGTCAAAAAAAAAGGATTACAATGCAAAAATTTTTGTTAGGTTTTATAGTAGTTATTTCTGTCTCATTTGTTGGCTGTAATAAAGGACCCGAAGTGATAACTCTCGAGTCTGGTTTGCAGTTTATGGACGATTCACTTGGAACAGGCAGAGAAGTAAAAGACGGTGAACTAGTTTCAATTCATTTCAAAGGCTGGATGGTGCCAAAAGACACAGCTTCTGAATTGTTTTCTGACTGGTCTGCTGATGAAACTAAAAATATGCTTTCACTCGGCGATTCTAAAATGAGAAATCAGCCGATAAAATTTGTACTCAACAGCGGGTCTTTTATTAAAGGAACCGATGGAGGAATCATTGGAATGAAAACCGGCGGGATAAGAACAATGATAATTCCCGCAAATCTGGCATACGGTGAAGCCGGAGTTGGTTTTATACCACCAAACACTGATTTAAAAGTTGTCGTAGAACTCCTTGAAGTTAAAGACAAGATTGTTGCTGAAATGTGGGATGTAGATTCAACTTTATTTAAAACTACAGCGAGCGGAGTTAAGTATGCAATTATCAACAATGGAGAAGGTGCTGTTGTTGAAGCGAATAAGGTGGTTACAGTTCATTATTCAGGTTACTTGCTGGATGGAACTCTGTTCGATAGCTCGGTTGAAAGAGATGAACCGATTATGTTTGTTGTTGGACAAGGACAGGTAATTCCCGGTTGGGATGAAGGTTTGCAGCTTCTTAAAAAAGGAGACAAAGCCAGATTTGTTATTCCTCCGCAGCTTGGTTATGGTGAAACGCAGCTTGATAAAATTCCGGCTAACTCAACTTTGATATTTGATACAGAAATAGTTGACATTAAATAACACTTCAGCATTAGTGCATGGTTGCATGTCCGCATGCAATCATGCATCAATGCAATCAACCATTCATTCGTTACAATTCATTTTTTATTTTGGAGTTCCCACAATTTGATGTAATTCATCATTGTGCTCACGGAGTGGAGGAATGAAATTATTAATCCATGCACACCATCTTTAAATCCTCTTTTAATAAAATAAAAAGCGAAGAAAGCAGAAACCGTGTGTGAAAAAATCATCCACGAACCAACTCTTTTCTTTTTGTTAAACAGCTCTTCAGATTTTAAGCTGCTGTAATGATTTATTTTTGAAAAATATTCGGAGAAAGATGTAAACGTATAATGAAGCATTGGATTTTTTAGAGTGCCTGTTTTACCTTCGGCGATAAATTTTTCGTGGACAAGCCGATCGCTGAAATCTGTTTTAGATTTTTTCATCAATCGCATTTGATAATCCTTTTCCCACCCGCAACTGGTAATTTCTTTTTTAAGAAGGAAATTTTTTCTTCTTATTCTGAACCCGGAATAATCTTCAGGTGAGAGATTGAATATTTCTTCCCTTAATTCCGCAGTTATTCTTTCATCTGCATCAAGACTTAAGTCCCACTCATTCTTAGCCAGGCTTAATGCGTAACGCTTTTGAGGAACATATCCTTCCCATTTTCGAACGATGATTTTATCAGTAAACTGCTTTGCGATTTCAACGGTCTTATCTGTACTTTCAGCATCTACAACAATTATCTCATCAGCCCAGTCAACACTTTTAAGGCAGTCATAAATATTTTTCTCCTCATCTTTCGTTATTACAATTACTGATATTTTATCCATATACGTTATTAAAAAGCTAAATGTGTTCTATAATAATTTTATCTATCTGTTCAAATATAAATCATTACACATGGAATTATTAATAAAGTCTTTGTGACCTGGTATCTTCGTGACAAAAAATTGAATTTCGACCAACCTTTTATTCTTCATCGCCACAAAGACGCGAAGACTCAAAGAAATAGATATTATTTAGACATAATACTTAATCAGACTCATAGCCTGAGAATAATATCCACCGCCAAATAGATTCAAGTGATTAAGAACATGATAGAGCTTATAAATATTTTCTCTGTATTCGTATCCATCTTCCAGAGGAAATGCTTCATTATAGGCTTTATAAAATTCTGAGCTGAAACCACCAAAAAGTTTTGTCATTCCAAGATCAGCTTCACGATTACCGTAGTAAACTGCCGGATCAATTAAAACTGCAGAACCATTTTCATCAACCATATAATTTCCACCCCAAAGATCACCATGCAGCAAAGATGGTTGCTCTTCAGTTCCTCTCAATATCACTTCGATTTGGTCCTCAAGTTTTGAAATACCTTTTCTTAAATCCTCAGTTGAATTCCCAAGTTTCTCAGCTAACTTAAACTGAAAAAGAAGTCTCTTATTGAAATAAAAATTTACCCAGTTAGATTTATCTTTTTCATCTGGAATATTTATTTGAGGATTAGAGCCAATGTAATTGTCTTCATAAAATCCAAAGCTATCGAAAGTGAATTTGTGCATCTCTGCAAAGCTTCTGCCGAAATCTTCAAAGAAACTTTTCCCTTTGTTCCTGGATGAAATGTATTCAAGCAGAATGTAATCATCATCAAAACCTAAAACCTGAGGAACTCTGATTGCATTAGCTTTGGCCAATTCTTTCAACCCATTTACTTCCTTGATGAACATATCATTTGAAGCAGATGAATTGTACTTTAAAAAATAGTTTGAACCTTTAGTGGTTGTAATTTTGAAAGCATCATTAATACATCCACCTGAAAGTGAAGTGAAGTTTTTAATCTTGCTGCCAAGTATTACTTCAACTCTTGTTCTTATTTTCTCTTCTGATATCATCTTCTACTTTTTTTAGCAATCCTTCAACCGATTCTTCCAGAATATCCAAAACAAATTCGAATCCATCACTTCCGCTGTAATATGGATCTGGGACTTCATTTACTTTAATCTTATTAGCAAAACTCACCATCTTAAAAATTTTATTTGTGAAATTATTATTTTTATCAAGCGAGACTATTTCAGAATAGTTATCATCATCCATAGTTACGATATAATCAAAATGCTCAAAATCTTTTCTTGGATTGAATTGTCGTGCCCTGCTATCAAGTGTGTAACCTCTTTTAGATGCATGTTTCACCATTCTTGAATCAGGCATTTCACCTTCGTGATAACCAAGAGTTCCTGCTGAATCAATTTCAATTGTTCCGTCTAATCCTTTTTTCTCGATTAGCTTTTTTGCGATTCCTTCAGCAGCCGGCGATCTGCAGATGTTTCCCATACAGACGATGAGTATTTTTTTATTTATCATATTTTCCCTTCCCCAAATATTGTTACAACAATCTTTCTGCTTCCACCATGATTGCGATGTTCGCAAAGATAAATTCCCTGCCAGGTTCCGAGGTTTAACATTCCGTTCGTGATTGGAATAGTCAATGAACTTCCAATTAAAGTTGATTTAATGTGTGCCGGCATATCATCAGAGCCTTCTGAGTTATGATCATACCACGGTTCGTTTTCTTTCACAGTGCGATTGAAATATTTTTCCATATCTGAGCGAACATCCGGATCATAATTTTCATTCAGAGTGAGCGATGCAGAAGTGTGCTTTATAAAAATGTGCATCAAACCGGTTTTTATATTTTCTAATTCAGGAAGTTGATTAACGATTTCGCTTGTAATAAGATGAAATCCTCTTCCTGCATCTCTCAATGAGATTTCTTTTTGATACCAATTCATTTTATTTGTTTAACTTCAATATAAATACTGTTAGGAAACTTAAAATCTTTTATGCCTAAACATTTACCATAAACTGTTAAAGGTGTTTCAGTAGTTAACGATGAAGCTTTTGCTTCAGTTTCCTTATTCATCAATATACAGTAGAGTTTTAGTTCTTCACTAGTTGTTCTCAGCTCAAGCAGACTTTTATCACTTTCGAATTGAAGGAATGATTTTATTCTTCCTGTCAGTTCTATTCCTTTGCTAAGAAACTTTTTATCTGAAGCAATAATATCCGAGCTATAGCTACTGACTAACTCATCAGCATTCACTTTAATACTTTTATCCTGGAGAACAATAAAGAAAAGAACAAAAAGAATAAGCAAAAGCATTATCAGGTTAGCATATTTCTTTTTCTTCTTCCTCAATTCTTTGCTCAGAGATTATAATTTCAGTTGGTAAATTAATCCTTTAAACTAAAAAAGGCGAATCGTATGATTCGCCGGATATATACAAGATCTGTCATATCTCGAAGATATGACAGATCTAAAATTTATTTTATTTGGTAGCCAACTTAACTTTGAAAGTAATTTCATCTTCGCCTCTTTTAACAATCACATCAACTTCATCACCGGGAACGAAATCACCAAGTGCATAAGTGAAGTCGTATATGTTTGATATTTTTTTACCACCAAATGAAATGATTATGTCGCCGCCCTGCAAACCTGCAAGTTGTGCCGGACTTCCTTCAGAAACTCCACTGATTTTGTAACCATCAACGTTACTTGCAAAATCGGGGATTGTTCCAACATACACTTTCCTTGCAAACATTTGCCCTGATTCTTTTTTCTCAACCAATAAATAATCGGGACGTTCCTGAGTTTCATTAATTTCCATTACAATTTCATAAACATAGTCCAAAATATTTTTTTCTCCGGTAAAATTAATTTTTTCCGTATCGTCGGAGGGCTTGTGGTAATCTTCGTGTGTGCCAGTGAAAAAAAACAGAACCGGAATTTTCATACCGTAAAAGGATGAATGATCACTTGGTCCGAAGCCTTCATCGTTAAAGCTTAGCTTAAATCCATAATCGTTTTCTTTATTAAGAAGATCTTTCCAATTTGATGATGTCCCCGTTCCGTAAACTATTAACGAACTATCTTTAAGTCTTCCGATCATATCCATATTGATCATTGTAATTGCGTCTTCAACAGGGAAGGGGAGGTTGTTTACTAAATAATTTGAGCCGAGTAATCCAAGTTCTTCTCCAGAGAAAGTAAAGAATGCAACACTTCTTTTTAGCTTATCTTTTTGTGAAGCAAATTTTTCAGCAAGCTCCAACACACCGGTTGTTCCCGATGCATTATCATCTGCACCATTATGGATTTGAGGTTCATCGCCGCGATAAAGCGAACCTTCTCCACCCATTCCGAGATGATCAAAATGTGCACCGATGATAATCCATTCTTTTTTAAGTTTGGGATCATTTCCCTCAACAATCCCGCCCACATTCCAGCTTGTTGCTTCAACTTCCTTTACTTCTGTTGAAATTATTGCCGATGAATTTTTAATTTCAAATGAAGCCGGCTTTTTATTTTCAAGAATTTGATTGTAAACATCTTTAAGATTAATTCCTTCATCGTTAAGAATTTCTTCAATAAAATTTCTTTTGATACTGACGGCAGAGAAACCGGTAATTGAACCTCCTCTGTCAAAATTAAATTCTACAAGGTCATCTGAAGTTTTATTTTCATCATAAGGATTTATGAAGATGATTGCAGCAGCTCCGTTATCTCTTGCAACGGATGCTTTTTTTCTTAACGGGGAATATTTGTCGAATTCAGAGTGAGGGACAGTTGGTTCAGGAGTATTTCTGAAAACTATAACAATTTTATTGTTTACATTCATGCCTGCATAATCATCGTATTCAATATCTTTTGCCGATATTCCGAAACCAGCAAAAACTAATTCAGAATATATTTCAGTATTACCTGAAAATGGAAGAGTAATATGATCCTCCCAAAGTTTTGAAGTAATTTCTTTTCCATTGGTTTTAAAAGTCAGAAAATTATTATCAGTCAGCTCAATATTTTTTATAAGTGAAAATTCCTGGAAGTAGCCGTCATCAAAAGCAGGTTTTAATCCATATTCTGCAAATTCATCGGCGATATATTCTGCAGCTTTAAATATTTCTTCACTCCCGCTGTCTCTTCCTTTTAGTTCGTCTGATGCCAGAAAATTAATATGTAATTTAATTTCTTCATTAGTTATTTCCGGATCAGAAATATTTTGTGAACGAATTGAAACAAAAGCAAAAAGAATCAACAACGAAAAAAAGATTCTTATAAAATTTCTATTATACATTTTTATCCTAAAGAGTTATTTAATAATTAATTATAATCCGGTATCTGGAATCAGGCAACAAGTATCCAGAACCTAGCATCCAGCAACTAATCCACCCAGTCAGCGATGAACACATTTGTATCACCCTCGTTTTTATTAAATCTGTTTGAACAGAAGACCAGTTGCTTGCCATCCTGCGTGAACATCGGAAAACCATCAAAAGTCTCGTTGAAAGTAATTTGCTCGAATCCTGTTCCATCAACATTAATTAAATAAAGATCAAAGTTGCGCCCATTTTTACTATTTACATTGGAAGAAAAAATTATTTTTTTACCGTCAGGATGAAAGAATGGAGCAAAACTTGCTTTACCAAAATTTGTTATCTGTTTAATGTCAGAGCCGTCAGCATTCATAGTGTATATTTCAAGTATTGATGGACGGAAAAGACCATTGTTCGCAAGCTCTTCATAATCAGATAATTCGGAATCAGTTTTTGGACGGCTGGCACGGAATACAATTTTCTTCCCATCCTGAGAGAAGAATGCACCTCCATCATATCCTTTTTGAAAAGTTAATCGTTTTTGATTTGAGCCGTCAATATCCATTACATATAGTTCCGGGTCACCATCTCTTGTAGATGTAAAAATAATTTTATCTCCATTTGGAGAGACTGTTGCTTCTGCATCATACTTATCTGAAGAAGTAAGACGAAGAACATCAGTTCCGTCGGCATTTGCAGAAAAAATATCAAAAGAATCATAAAGCTGCCAAACGTAACCTTTTGTTCTGTCCGGTGGAGCCGGGCAATCAGCATCTGCTAAATGTGTAGATGAATAAATAATTTTTTCATCACCGGGCAGAAAATATGCACAGGTTGTTCTTCCATTTCCTGACGAAACTAATTTCTTGTCACTTCCATCAATTTTCATTTTAAAAATCTGATCGCATTCCAAATCTTCAACTGTTGCCTGAAAAATTAATTCCTTCTCATTAAAAGAAAGATAGGCTTCTGCATTTTCTCCTGCATCTGTAAGCATCCTGATATTACGAAAATGTTTCTCTCCCTCAATTTTGTATTCATCATGTTGCGCGAAGGATGAGTTCGGTGATAAAGTAAAAAAAGAAATTAAAATTAAAGAAGTGATAAATATTTTCATTTTATATCCTTATCGTTATTCTGGAACGTGAACTAAGAAATATTTTTTTGCTGATTTACCGATTGTTACAGCTTCCTTCATCGTCATATGCATATCATCCGGTGTTTCTTCATCGTGTCCGGCTTCAAGAATTGCAAGATCGGCATTGCGGGCGTGTGTAACCAGTTCGTCGCAAAACGCAGTATCGCCGCCGTAACAAATTTTAATTCCCTCATACACAAAGTTGTACCCTAAAGCCGGTACCTGTCTCGTTCTGCCGGTTGATAAATGCTCTTTGTGTATTACTGAAAACGGCTTAACTGTAATATTATTTGTGGTAAATCCGTTTGTACTCTTTATAGATTTAAGATTGATTTTGTAAGTGATAGAACGTGAATAAACTTTTTTGAAAGCGTTGTATATACTTTCAATTTCAACGCAGCCCTCCGGATAATGTATTGTCAGTGGAGATTTTTTCTGCATCACGCGAAGGTAGGTAAGCAAAGACCAAACTCCTCCAACATGATCATGATGCCCATGAGTAATAAATACATCAGAAATTTCTAGTAAGTTTTTAACACCAATCTCCTTGTTGAGATCTCTTAGTATACCATCACCCGGATCAATAACGAAATTTGAATTACCAGCCTTTAGCAAAATCCCGGTAGCAATGTTCGGGATTGAACAGAATATTTTAATTGAGAAATCTTTCTTTTTCCAATGAAGAGGATACTTTTGCTTTGTCATTTCTCTCTGAATTGCTTACATTTTTTTGGATCTTTACATCGCGCGAAGATATTAAAGGAATAACTTTCAAAGTTAAATCCCAGCTCTTCACTTATCTCGTCAGGAAGTTCTTTGATTCTTGGATCGGAAAATTCAATTATTTTTCCACAGTCAACACAAATCAGGTGATCGTGGATCTGACGCTTGAAACTGCTCTCAAACCGATTCACATTATCACCAAAATTCCGTTTGGAAAGCAGATTACATTGTTCGAGGAGTTCAAGCGTTTTATAAACAGTAGCTCTCGATACTCTTGAGTTCGCATTTTTCATGATGATGTATAAATCATCCGCACCAAAATGTCCCTCGTATTCAAGGGCAGCTTCCAGTACCTCAAATCTTTCAGGAGTAATCCTGTTCTTACCGGATTTAAGAAAATTCCTGAATATTTCTTCTGCTTGCTTGTTCTTCAATTTATTAGTTGAAATTATATTTTAAATATGCCTGCTGCTTACCAACAGAAAAATAAAGATTTTTATTAAAGAATTAAATATTTATTGAATTCCAAAAAATCTCAGGCCATTCACAGTGAAAAATGTCATTACATAAGCTAATGATGTAAAAATAAAAACCTGAAGTAATGGAATTCTCCATCCACCGGTTTCTTTACGGGAAACTGCAACAGTTGATAAACACTGCAGTGCGAAAATAAAGAATACAATTAGTCCAATGGATGTTGCTGCTGTAAATAATTTTTCACCTGTTGCTTCAATTTTTGCGTTTCGAAGTGAACTAAGTAATGTACTTTGCTCTTCGTTATTTTCTGAAGTGACTTTAAAAGTAAGTGCCAAAGATGAAACAAAGACTTCCCGTGCAGCAAATGCAGAAATTAATGATACTCCGATTCTCCAATCCATTCCAATTGGTGTCATTAAAGGCTGGATTAATTTTCCCAGATCAGATGCAAATGAGTTCTCAAGTCTTTCGGCTCTTTCCAGATTCTGAACTTGTTCGGCTGATAATCCGCTCGATTCAACGACAGGATTAAAATTCGGGAAAAAAGTTAAGAACCATAGTAAAAGGGAAAAACCTAAGATAGTAGGGCCTGCCCGCAAAATATACTGTTTTGAACTGTTGTAAGTGTGGCTTATTACAGCGCTGAGTTTTGGAATTCTGTAAGCCGGTAGTTCAAGTATAAATGATGATGAGTCTTCCGAGCTAAAGATTTTTCTTGAAAATTTATTAATGATCCAGGCGATTATTATGGAACTGATAATGCTGAACAAATAAATTCCACCAAGTAATAATCCTCCAAGCCATGGTTTGTTTCTTGGAATTAAATAAGCAATCAACAGAGCGTAAACCGGCAAGCGTGCACTGCAACTCATCAGTGGGATAATAAAAATTGTAAATAATCTTTCTTTTCTGTTCGGGATTGTTCTCGCTGCAATCATTGCGGGAATTGCGCAGGCAAATCCTGAAAGCATAGGAACGAATGATCTTCCGTTTAATCCAATTTTTGAAAGCGGTTTATCAATCAGCATTGCTCCACGGGCAAGATATCCGGAATCTTCCAGCAAGCCGAGGATTAGAAATAAGATGATTATTTGTGGAACAAAAACAAGGACAGAACCTGTGCCGGAGATAATTCCGTCAGATACCAAATATGTGAACCAGCCTTTATCAAAATTTGCAAGAACCAGCGTATTAAGATTCGCAAATAATTCATCTACAATATCCATCAATGGCTGGGCAAGCCAGAAGATGCTGGTGAATGTAAGTCCCATTACAAGAACGAATACGAGAAAGCCCCAAAATCGGTGAAGTAAAATCCGATCTATTTTTAATGTGATCTCGTCCGGTGCAAAATTGCCGATATTGGTTTTATCGTGGAGAATTTTTAGCTCCCGGTTAGCTGAACTTAGATCTACGCCATCATCAGCATTTTCTTTTTCATATACATCATTTACAATTTTCTCAATTTCTGTAAATGATTTTAGTAAGTTGTTATTGTTTTCGATGGAGCTGTATGGCAGAATGTTTTTCTCAACTGAATCATTTATTTGTTCCAGGTTGCAGTTAATTGATTTAATTAAATTTTCAATACCATCTTTTGATCTACCATTGACAGAGATAACATTACAATTCATTGCTTTGCTTAACTTAGCTTCAGATACTTTCATTCCTCGTTTATCGAGGATATCTGTCATCGTTATTACAATTATAACATTAAATCCTGAACTAAGCAGTTGCTTTGGTAATAGAAGATGTCTTGATAATTGACAAGCATCGGCAGTACAAATTACTAAATCCGGCTCGCCTAATTTCGGATGGGAATACAATGAATCAACAGCAATTTTTTCATCAAGAGATTCCGGAACAAGGCTGACAATTCCCGGTGAATCAAGTAGCTCAGCTTTGATATTGTATTTGGAAAGAATTCGACTTGTGTAATACTCAACGGTAGAGCCCGGATAATTCACGGTCTTGTAATTTTTTCCACTGAGGATATTAAATAAGGTAGTTTTTCCTGAATTTGGTGGTCCAACAAGCGTGATTAATGGAACCTTTAGCTCTGCGTCGGTTCTCATTTCAGCTTAATGCAATCAGCTTCACTTTTTCTGATGGCGATAAGTGCGCCCCTTATCGAGATTGCTATTGGGTCGTTAAATGTTGATTTAGACATTAACTCAATAGTTTGGCCGGGAGTAAATCCATGCTCCAATATTCGTTTGCTTGATGGGTGAGAAGAATCAACTTCCGTAATAATTCCCTTTTCTCCATAATTTAATTCAGCAGCTGTTCGCATATACTGGTCACTTTAAATATTATTAAGATTTAATCTACATAAAAATAGTGAGAAGGAATTAGAATGTCAACAATTTCGACCGGGTGAAGTAAATATTCCATGTCAGAAATTATTCTCTGAGAGGGGATAGATCAATCAAACTTCAAAGAAAACTAATCAAACGGCATAAATATTGCACTTTTCTTTTTCTAATTTCAATTTAATGGTGGTTACAATTTGAATGATGTAGAGACAAAAATTCCAATAAAGGATTCAGATATCATCCCAAAAAGTTTTCCTTCGTCTAATCCCGATCAGGTATTTTATGATTTTGATTGTAGTTCTCAGAGATACAAATTTATAACTCCTGCAGTTAAAAAATTGTTGGGTTACAATGTCAAAGAGTTGAATTCAATCAAGTTTGAAACTCTGATTATAAATCAATATGAAGAGTACAATACTAAGTATCCATTGAATGGAAAATCAGATGGGACTGAGATAGAAGAGAAACTAACAGTCTACTTGTTAGAAACAAAAGATGGTGAAAGAAAATGGATTGAGGATAACTCTATTTCCATTTATGAATCAGATACTAAAAAAACAAGAATGGGATTGCTTCGTGACGTTGGTGAAAAATTACGCGAGGAAAAACTTAAGCAAATTATTCTAGACATTCTTGAAGCCGCAAACTCTGAGAAAAATTTAAGTGAGCTATTCCGCTTCATCCATTCTTGCATAATAAAATTAATGAAGGCAGACAATTTCTATATTGCGTATTATAAAAAAGATTCTGATCTTCTCACATTTCCATATTTTGTAGATGAAGTAGATAATGATTCTTCTTCAAAAAAACTTGGAAAAGGACTTACTGAATATGTTCTCAGAACAGGAAAGTCAACACTAGTTGATTTAAATAAGGATGAAGAGCTTCGTAAGAAAGGCGAAATTGAACTTATTGGACCTCAATCTCCGATTTGGCTGGGTGTACCTCTGAAGATAAAAGAGAAAACTATAGGTGTGCTTGTTGTTCAGGATTATAAAGATGCTGCAACATATACACCTGCTCATCAACAAATTCTGGATGTTATTTCATATCCTATTTCGAGAGCAATTGAAAGAAAAATTGTTGAGGAAGAACGCAAGGAGATGATTGTAAAGCTTAAAGACATGAATGCATCAAAAGACAGATTATTTTCATTGATTTCACATGATTTAAGATCTCCATTTAATTCTCTTCTGGGTTTTGCAGAAATATTAAGAACTGATTTTGATAATCTTACTCACCGGGATATAAAAGAATATATCACTGTGATTAATGATTCATCCAACACTTTATTTGAAATGACAAATAATCTTTTACATTTCTCAAGACTTCAACTAAACAAATACGATTATATCCCCAAAAAAGTTTTACTCAATGAAGTTATAAATGAAGCAATTGAATCACTCAAATATAGAATCCAGAAAAAAAATATTTCAATCAGGGTTGAGCTGAAGCAAAATTACACACTCGTTGCTGATGAAGAAATGCTCATCACAATTTTCAGAAATGTAATTTCAAATTCACTTAAATTTTCTAATCGACAAAGCACAATAAATATCTTTGCCGAAGAAACAGTTAATAAAATTAATAATTCGATAACTGCTCAGATAAGTATAACTGATGAGGGAACAGGAATCTCGGAAGAAAATCAAATACTAATTGATTCCGGAGTTATGTTTTCTACTCAGGGAACTGAGAAGGAGCCTGGTTCTGGTCTTGGTCTTTTACTTACAAAAAAATATGTTTCGCTAAATAAGGGTAATCTGGAAATTATGAGTTCTGATGGGCAGGGCACGACTGCTGTAATAACATTTCCAAGTCTCAAGTCATAACTATGTAAAATAATTTTCAATCATGTTCATTCTTACCGGATGATTTTTTTTTACGTTTACGGTAATTTTTACAGATAATTTATAACCTGAGTGTAAAAGATTTACTTTGTTTGGATTCGGCAAAAAGCCTTGTGTTACAAATAAAATCACAAACTAACCGGCATCTAATATTTTGATTTAATGACATTGGTTAGCATCCAGCATAATATCTTGTTTTTCCGATTATCTACGTTTGAATTAGGTTTGAACTTAACTAATCTTCTCAGTTCCTGTTAAAATTGATTAAAACAATATAGTTTTAGAATTTGGCGACAAAAGTGGCACTGTATATGTTAAAGGAGGTTGGTTGAAAATCATTAAATAATCAATTTGGAGCGAAAAAATGGAAATTGCAAAAATTGCATTTTTAGAAACTTATACTTCGGAAGAAGGTGGTGGTATTATCGGTGCTATCCTGGTTACGGATGCAGAAACTAAGCCCCTGGAATTCAGAGTCACTTCTCCCATTAAACCGACAGGATTTCAGAAAACACTTTATGGAGATGTTCTTCTTGAACATATTCTTGTTGAGCTAATCTCAGTTCCTTTATTGAGTGCGATTAATGAACATGTTGATTTGATTGTTGTTAAAGATCCTTTCTTCCTTGGTGCAAATAACAAGCAGGGGATAAGAGTTGTAAGAGTATTTAATGAGTCGGATGGAAAATCACGCGCAAGTTTGAAAGCCGAAGCAATTGCTTTCCCGGGTACAGGAGGCGGTAAGATGATGATTGAAACTTCCAAAAAATTTGAAACCGAACTAGCCCCCATAAGAGATCAGCTTAATAAATTAGCTGAGCAGCGTAATCTTCTTGAACCATTTGAAAGATTAAAACTGGCCTGCGAACAGGTTCAGCAACAAAAGTCGATTGACTAAGCTAAATAATGTCCAAAGTACGTTCGAAAGTTGCCTCACGGATATCTAAGATAAAAGAGGCAGAAGATTTTAACTTTGCCAACTGGTTAAAAAAACCTGCTATACATCAACATCCGGTTGATTCGATTGTATCATACTTAAAAGATTTACCTGACTTACAAATCGAATTTATATTCCCCGGTCTGTCGGAATTTAAATTTGACATGATTGAACCAGATGTAACCGATGAATTAAAAAACTGTGATTTTGTTAAAATCAGAAGTAATGCAATATTCTTTATGATTGCACAGCCAGCGGATAACGCTGTAGTTTATGCTGATGTTGAAATAAAGCCGTTGGGTTATGGCTCAAGGCCGGTTGAATTTTTATTAGTCAACCCAAGGATCAAAACATATAAAGCAAAGATTGATTATAATCCTCCCATAAATTACGAATGTAAACTTCAAGTCCCAGCCATCTTCAATTACCTTAGTAACCTGGTTCCGGAAATTTTCAAAATTGATTTGCTGGATTTTGAGGATTTGGCGGCCTCATCCAAAAAAGTTAAAGTTAAAGATATTGAGGTAGAAAAATTTAAAAAGTCAAAGATTGCAAAGATGCCGCTTCCTGGTTTGCCCGTAATGAAGAAGACTTTCAGGATAAAAGTTCCTTCGATGGGGGTTTACAAATTCTCTCAGCAAAAAATATCTATATTGCCTTTTACAGCAGCATCGGTATCCGAATCACATATCGATCAAATAAAAAAAGTAAAAAATTATTACGCAAACTTTATCCTTCCGGCAAAAGAAACAATTCAACTTTACCGTGCTGCGGATAAAAAGCATTCTACTGACAAAAAACAGAAAGCTGAAAAACAAAGTAGTTCACCGCAATTACATGAACAGTTGAGTTTTATACTTGGTAATGTTAGAAAAGTTGATTGGGAAAAGAATATCAGGCTGCATATCAAACTTAAAAAATATGAAGAGGCTGGCGCAAAATTTTTAGCAGAAAATGAATATGCATTGTTGCAAGAAGAAATTGGAATTGATACAGAAAAAGAAGCCGCTGCTGCACTAAAGATATTATTTGGGAACAAACTTATTAAATCAACTCTGATTATTACTGACTTTACAAAAATTGGTAACCCGACTTTTGCTAATCATCTTAATCTTGAGATTGGATGGAGTGATAAGATCAAAAAACATTGTCCGGAATTATCTCTAAATATAATTCATGGCAACAATGATGAGAGAGCAGATTTTTGGAATGAACAAAAGTCAGTTATTCTTGCCGATATTGATACGGCAATGAATGACTTTCACCTGAAAATTCTTGAAGAAAATCGTTTAAATAAATTTGATTGTATTATCCTGGATTGCATCGAAAACTTGATGAAGAAAGAAATCAGCCCGGAGTTTTTACATTCAATTAAACCCAAAGTTTTATGGGCAACTTCATCAGTACTTGATAAGAACAGATATAGAGAATTAAACGATAAACTTAATCCTCAGGCAAATATTGAAAAAGTACTCCTGCGCAGTAAAGAATCTATTCTGCAGGAATCTCCTAAATTTATGCTCAATGAATTCTGGTGTGATGCTGACGAAAAACAGGCAGCAGAGTTTAAGGTCGCACTTGTTGATGCAAGAAAGGATTTAAGACGTGTACTTGAATCGGGCAATCCTTTGAGATTCACAGCAAATATTTTTACTCTGTTCCATCGGCTGAATCAATTAGGAAATTTTGCAGGAGGGAAAACAAAAAGTCCCAAGACAGAACTACTTATCAGGCACCTTTTAAGTATTCAGGAGAATGGTAAAAAAGCTTTGGTGCTTTCTCAGTATGAAAAACTCGGAATAAAGAGGATAGGCGAATTGCTGACAAGCAATAGTATAAAGTATATACTTGCACCGAATGGGTTACACGCAGAAGATATGAATCAGGCAATTTCAAACTTCCAGTCAAATAAAGATATTGTTGCTTTCGTGACAGATTCAAAAACTACAAAATTGAAATTTGGCGAATCTGAAGTTCCGTACATTATTAGGTTTGATCAATGGTGGAACCCGATTGCTAATTGGGAATTGGAAGATATTTTTATAAAGTCTGGTGAAGAGGTATTTAAGGAAAGCATCAGTATTTTTAATTATTATTCTTCCGGAACGTTGGATCAAAAAGTAAGAGAACTCCTCCTCGAAAATGATTTGATGAATAAAAATATGTTTGAGTTGATGCAGCCGAAGTTGTTTGAAGAATTAATTTCAATTGATGAATGGCTGAGCATTTTCGGAATGCCTGTAAGCACCGAAACAAAAAATATTCAAACACCTGAAGCGGTTCTTGAAATTTTGAGAAGAATGAGTACTGATGATTTTAGAAAAATTCTTTTACGTGTATTTGCGATCCTTGGTTATTCTGAATTGGATATACTGGAATTATCAAATTCTAATTCTTTCAACATAGTAGGCAAAGCTCAGAGGAACAGCAGAGTTTTTTATCTTGTTGCGAGAGTAATTAACGAAAGTAAAATTGATAAAGCAGCAATGGAAAGCATTATCTCGGAGTCATCTTCATCCGGGCAGGATAAAGTTTTTGTTATCAGCAAAGAAATTCTACCTGTGCCGGCTGATAAAAAACTGCGAGAAAATATTACTATTCTCGATGGTCCATCATTGGCAAAATTCCTGATACGAATCGGGATAATTCCAAATCCTGCTTAATCTTTTGATGAAATGGATTTCCTAATCGATAAACTTTTTAAAACAATTCATCATATTTAGTCCACAATTCTTCACTTAAATCCCAGGCCCGTTGAACAATATCATTCTGAAGATCTATGCAGTACATTGTTAACTTTTCCTTGGCTTTTTCTCTATCCACGCCCCAAAGATTGAGGATATCGTTTTCAAAAGATTTTTGTTTGGCAAATAATTCAGCCTGCCATGGATCCCACACTGCTCTAACATCGTGACGCATATCTCCCCAACGCTGTGCAGCAAGAGTCCCGAGGTGATTGAATGCCCACCAGGCAGAGTTTCTTGAAAAGCCGGTTACTCTGCCATCAGTTGAAGAAGTTTTATGTACTCTTGTTATGCCTGCATAAAATGGAGCATAGATTGAAGTTGCAACATTATCCCAGGCTAACCAAACAAGTCCACCGATTTCATTCGGCAGCCAGCTTCTGCATTGAATAATTGTAGCATACATAGTATACCAGCGGGCAATAGTTCTTTCACCACGCCAGTCCCAGCCGCCATTTATTTTGAACAGCTTGTTCATATCGTAAGGCATAAACGGATTTGCGAGAGGGGAGAGAACAGTTCTTCCGCTGTCATCAGTTACAGTCAAATTTTTTACGAAGTTAAATTCAGTTCCTTCATAATAATCTGAAAAGATCTCAACCATCTTTTCGAGAGTAACAGGTTTTTCCGGCTTAACAGAGAATGGATAATTTTCTGAATTAGGATCTAATTTCAATGATGGTGCAACCATATCAAATACACGCCATTCTCTTCGCCTTGTAGCTAATGAATTTCTATCTGCATAAGCATAACAAAATTCAAATGGTCCGTTCTCCGGAATCCACCAGCCGTTAGTTTTTGCAACGTCAAAAACATTTTTCGAATACATAAAGTAGTCCGGGTTCTCAGTATCAATTTGTCTTATTCTGCTTCCGTTTGCTCCGACAAAAATATGGTCATCAGGAACTCTTTGTGCAGCCCATACAGCTCCAACTTTATCCTTGCCCGGGCCAAGAATTTCAAATACCCAAACTTCATTTGGATCAGCTATTGTGAGCATTTCACCGTCATCAATCCAACCATAAATTTCAAGTAATTCACCGGCTATTTTTATTGCATCTCTTGCCGTTTTACCTCGCTCAAGCATTAGCATGCACAATCGCTGGCAATCAATTAATCCTTTATCTGTTCTTAGTTCTTCTCTGCCACCAAAAGTTGTTTCGCCGATTGCAACCTGCTGATCGTTTATGCAGGGATATGCTGTGTTTATATAACCAAATGTGTAATCAATCTGAGGTATTTGTCCAGTTGGAGTATTTTTATAAGCCGGCATTCTCTGTGTGTTATCATTTTCTCTTTTATACAATGTAACCATTTCATTGCTTTCATGCCTTTTAGCAAGCACAATATCCAGATTACTTCTTGTTCTGTGACTGTCATCCGTGTGTGAGGTCATAACGGAACCATCAAAGCTTGCGAGCTTCCCGACAGCAACAGTTGTGCATCCATCCGGATAGCCGCCTTCCCAATCTGGTTTGTCGTTAGGTTGTTTGGTCTGAACGTACGCAGTTGAATAAATAAAAATTAATGCTATCGGTAAAAATATTCTAAACATATTTTAATCCTCAGATTTATTTGTGTGGATAATCATTGCTGGAAATATAAAAATGTTGGAGTGAATTTGGAAAAAATGTTGTTAGTGAACATAAGTAGATAAGCACTATTCATTCTGAGCAATTAGTGAAAAATCTAAGTGTGATGCGAACTGTCACTTCAAAAGGATCATCTTCTTAGTTTCTACAAAAGTACCTGCTTGAAGTCTATAAAAATAAATTCCGCTTGCAATATCAGGACTGGAGTCCTGACCTA
Organism: uncultured Ignavibacteriaceae bacterium; assembly: GCA_963698525.1. Classification (GTDB taxonomy): domain Bacteria; phylum Bacteroidota; class Ignavibacteria; order Ignavibacteriales; family Ignavibacteriaceae; genus IGN2. The sequence continues at coordinate 283,420 of CAVORE010000011.1, forward strand.
CGATGAATTCTACTTCATACTCACCGGCAGGTTTTTCTTCGTTTACAAGTGTTGCAACTTCTCTTCCTAACAAATCATATACTTTAAGTGTTACAAACTGCCTACTGCCAATTGCATATTGCAGACTGGTTGTTGGATTAAACGGGTTAGGGTAGTTTTGTGAAAGCGAGAACTTATTAACAAAAGGAATTTCTACTTCAACTATTTGTGAATACTCAAACGTACCATCATAATCAATTTGTTTTAGTTTGTACTGATACTTGCCCGGCTTAACATCGTTATCTGTAAAAGAGTAATGCTGTGTTTCTGTTGTTGTTCCGTGTCCGGGAACAAATCCTATTTTATTCCATTCATCTTTTTTGGTTGAGCGAAGAATCTCAAAACCAGAGTTGTTTGTTTCTGTTGCGGTTGACCAGTTTAATTCCACTTTATTTTCTAAAACTACTGATGTGAATGAAGTGAGTTCAACAGGAATGCCATTATTATTAGTTCTTATTATAGTTCCATAGTTACCGACCGCTGTACCATGATCTTGATCTGAGAATGAAACTGAGAACAATTCCATATTAGTTCCACTAGATTGTTCGATCCAATTAGAGCCACCATTTGTAGTTCTTAGTACGGTTCCGTTAAATCCTACAATTGTGCCATTATTTACATCACTAAAGGAAACTCCTCTTAAATAAGTTTGTATCCCACTTAATTGGTTTTCCCACGTTTCCCCTCCATTACTTGTTCTTAATATTAAACCTCCCTCTCCTACTATTGTGCCATAAGTGTTATCAATTAATGATATTGATTCTAGTCTATTCGTTGATCCTGTTGAATAATTAGTCCACGAATTCCCACCATTTGTAGTTTTAAGTATTCTTCCAACTCCAGTTACATAATCTTCACCTATGATGGTTCCATTATTGGCGTCTATAAAGCACAAATCGTACAAAAAAACTAGAAAATTAGTTAGAGTGAACCAGTTATTGCCACCGTTTGTAGTTTTAAGAATATTAACTCCATAAACTATATATCCTATCTCTGAATCAACCAATGATACTGCTAAAAGATCGATTAGGATACCACTTGCTTGAGTAAACCATAAGTCACCACCATTAGTAGTTTTAAGGATAGTACCACCAGCGCCTACCGCAGTACCAATGCTTTCATTAATAAAACATACATCTAAAAGCGAATTATTTGTCCCGCTTGTTTGACTTATCCAGTTGGTTCCACCATCTGTTGTTTTCAGAATTTGACCAAGCATACCTACTGTGCATCCAATGTTTTCGTTAACAAAGGAAACCGAAGCAAACCAATCTGAAGAACCGCTGGATAGGGTAAGCCAAGTATATCCTCCGTTCGTTGTCCGCAATATTCTGCCTCTTTCACCAACTGCACTTCCATTGTTTATATCAAAAAAAGAAACTGCATATAGTGCATAGATTGAGCCTGTTTGCTGAGTAACCCATGAATTTCCACCGTCGGTAGTTCTAAGTACATTGTTCCCAAATGCACCGACCACAGTACCAGTGTTTGAATCAGTGAAAGCAACTCCCAATAAATAATCAATAGCAACAGATTGACTAATCCAAGTATTTCCTCCGTTTGTAGTTTTCAATACATTGCCGTTATATACCGCTATGTACCCAACGTTTTCATCTACTAAACAAACATCTCTTAGTTTTTCTGTTGTACCACTGACTTGGAATAACCAGTTATTCCCGCCGTTAGTTGTTCTAAGAATAGTCCCAGCATCACCAACAGCCGTACCTATATTTCCATCAATAAATGATACTGAATAAAGTAGAATGCTCGTTCCACTTGATTGTGTATTCCAGGTTTCACCACCATTGGTAGTTCTTAGGATTTTACCCAAATTACCTACGACTGTGCCGGTGCTTACGTCAGAAAATGATACTCCATATAAATCTGCTACTGTTCCACTTGCTTGAGTAAACCAAGTATCTCCTTCATTCGTAGTTCTAAGTATTGTACCGGCATCACCAACGGCCGTACCAATGTTCATATCTAGAAAAGAAATTCCTCTAAGATTTTTTGTTGTTCCAGTCGTTTGAATAATCCAGCTATTTCCTCCATTGCTTGTTCTAATTATTGTGCCTGCATTTCCAGCAGTAGTTATAGTATTTGAATTAATCGTTACAACAGAATTAAGAAAGTTTCCCTGAGGCAACGGATTTTGCCAAAACCATCCCTCTTGTGCAGATATAGTGATCGAAAGAATAAAAACAAGGAGAGATATTTTAAGGGTGCGTATAATTTTATCCCATTATAAAATTAAACTTAATTGAAACTTAAAAAATTTAAATGAGAAAGGCGAGAGCTATTATTATGGTTGTAGCTCATCCCGATAAGTCGGGAAAGTCCTGAGATTAAAGAGTATACGAATCTGTTCATTTATTTTGTTCAGTTCTGGAGAACTGAGCCACGGAACATTTTTATCCTTCAAAATCAAAAAAAATCTTTATATTTGGCTTCAATTTTTATAAAAAAGTAACCCTAAATGCAGAAAGTATTCATCAATAAACTTAAAGACTACGTCGGCAAAGAAGTAACACTTCAAGGCTGGCTGTTTAATAAACGATCAAGCGGAAAAATCAGGTTTGTAATTCTCAGAGACGGAACTGGTTATGTTCAATGTGTTTACTTCAAAGGAAATGTTTCGGAAGAAATATTTGAAATGGCCGATAAGATTGGTCAGGAATCTTCAATAATTGTAACGGGAAAAGTTAAAGAAGATACACGACAGGTCGGTGGGGTTGAAATAGATGCAACCGGCTTGACTGTCATTCAGGATGCAAAAGATTATCCCATCACCCCAAAAGAACACGGACCGGAATTTTTACTTGATAATCGTCATCTCTGGCTTCGTTCAAAAAAACAAGTTGCGATTATGCGGATTCGTCATCGAATTATAAAAGCAATCAGAGATTTTTTTGATCAGCGTGATTTTGTTTTAATGGATCCACCGATCTTAACTCCAAATGCTGTTGAAGGAACGTCAACTTTATTTGAAACTCCATATTTTGATTTGGGTAATGCGTACTTAACTCAATCAGGACAGCTTTATGCTGAAGCCGGCGCAATGGCTCACGGAAAAGTTTATACTTTTGGACCGACATTCAGAGCTGAGAAATCAAAAACAAAAAGACATCTCACCGAATTCTGGATGTGCGAACCTGAAGTTGCTTTTGCTGATTTGAATGACGATATGAATCTTGCTGAAGAAATGCTCGAGTACATTGTTCAAACAGTTCTGAAAGAAAGAGCAGAAGAATTAAAAATATTGGAACGAGATACATCAAAACTTGAAAAGGTAGTTAAGCCTTTTCCAAGAATAAGTTATGACGAAGCCGTAGAAATTTTAAAAAAGAACGGAGTAAATTTTGAATGGGGTGGCGATTTTGGTGCACCTGATGAAACAGTAATCGTTCAACAATTTGACAGACCTGTGATGGTTCATCGCTATCCATCCGCGGTGAAAGCGTTTTATATGAAACGTGATCCCGAAAATCCTAAAGTTGCATTAGCAGTTGATGTACTTGCACCCGAAGGCTATGGTGAAATAATTGGCGGAAGTCAGAGAGAAGATAGTCTGGACGAATTGTTAAGTAGAATTAAAGAACACAATCTTCCCCAGGAAGTATTCGAGTGGTATCTTGACTTGAGAAGATATGGTACCGTTCCTCATGCCGGTTTTGGTATTGGTTTGGAGAGAACCGTAAGCTGGATTTGTGGACTTGATCATTTGAGAGAAGCAATTCCGTTTCCAAGGATGATTTATAGAAATACTCCTTAGTTAATATTTACTGATTGTCATTAAATTAGCAGTGTCGCTTTTAATAAATTTGAACTTTTGAAATAATAGAATGTATGATTGCATTAATGCATTACTGCAAGAGTGAAAAAAAGAATAGCTCCCATGCATTCATGCAAACATGCAATCAAGAGTTAGCAACAATATGAGATCATCAGAAGTAAACATCAACCATCTTCCATTGAAGGGACAATGACCTTAGAATTAGTTCTCTTTATACTCTTTGCTTCAATCTGTGTAGTTTCTGCAGTGCTGATGATCACTCGTCCGAACCCTGTAATATCAGCTTTATTCCTTGTTTTAAATTTTGCGTCGTTGGCAGGTTTATATCTCATTCTGAATGCTCAGTTTATTGCAGTTGCACAGGTTATAGTTTATGCCGGCGCGATAATGGTCTTCTTCCTTTTTGTAATAATGCTTTTGAATCCCGAAAAGGAAAAGAAATTTTTCGAACAGAAAACCAAACTCCGAATTTTTATAATTGCGATTGTTGCATTAGTTCTCGTGCAGATTATTTACATGATTTTTCTTTCAAATCCGTCCGACTCAATAACGTCGGAAGTTAGCAGAAGTGTTCAAACAGGTACTATTGAAAATATCGGAAGAGAAATGTTTACAAATTACATTTTACCATTTGAAGCTGCCGGATATCTTTTACTTGCTGCAACAATTGGTGCGATGGTTATGGCAAAAAAGAAATTTGAATGAGTTATGCAAATACCAATTGAATATTATCTGATCTTAAGTGCTTTTATGTTTTCTGTTGGAATTGTTGGTGTACTGACCAGAAGAAATGCTATTGTAGTTTTTATGTGTGTTGAACTGATGCTAAACTCAGCAAATCTTACTTTGATTACATATTCATCTTACTTAGGTGATGTTGCGGGACAGCTATTTGTTTTCTTTGTGATGGCAGTAGCCGCAGCCGAAGCAGCAGTAGGTTTAGCAATCATTATTGCGATCTTCAGAAATAAGCTCACTGTAAACATTGACGAAATAAATATTTTAAAGTGGTAAACCTTTTACGATGATTCAATTAATTTATCTCACAGTACTTTTTCCATTACTCGGTTTTCTTTTTAATGGATTACTCGGTCCAAAAATTAAGAATGAAAAACTAATTGGAATTATTGGTAGCAGTACTATTGGGTTATCCTTTCTCGTAGTTGTTGGTGCTTTCTTTGAAACACTTGCACTTCCTGCAGATCAAAGACTAGTTATCGTAACCCTGTTTCAATGGATTGATGTTGCCGGATTAAATATTAGCTTTTCCTACCAGGTTGATCAGTTATCTCTCGTTATGTCACTAATCGTAACCGGAGTTGGATTTTTAATCCACGTTTACTCAATCGGCTATATGCATGGCGATAAAAGTTTCTGGAGATTTTTCACTTATCTAAATCTCTTCATCTTCGCGATGATGAATCTTGTGCTTGCAGATAATTTTCTTCTTCTCTTCCTTGGATGGGAAGGTGTTGGTCTTTGTTCGTATTTGCTCATCGGATTTTGGTATGACAGAAAATTTGAAAAGAGTACAACTTCTGGTGCTGGCCTAAAAGCTTTTGTCGTTAATAGAATTGGTGATTTCGGATTCCTGCTCGGGATGTTTTTAATTTATTCGACTTTTGGAACTTTGATTTTTACTGATGTTTTTGTTCGTGCTGTTTCATTTAGTGTACCTGAACATATTTTCGTTCTGATTGCAATATTTTTATTTATTGGCGCAACAGGTAAATCTGCACAGATACCTCTATTAGTCTGGCTTCCTGATGCAATGGCTGGTCCAACTCCTGTCTCTGCTCTAATCCATGCTGCAACTATGGTTACTGCTGGTGTTTATATGGTTGCACGTTGTAGCATTATTTATGCTTCTGCTCCTGCTGCAATGATGGTTGTTGCCGTCATCGGAGTCTTCACTGCATTCTTTGCTGCAACTATCGGACTCGTTCAAAATGATATTAAAAAAGTTCTTGCTTATTCAACTGTCAGTCAACTAGGTTATATGTTTTTAGCGTTAGGTGCCGGTGCATTTTCTGCTGGAATATTTCATGTTATGACTCACGCTTTTTTTAAAGCGTTACTCTTTCTTGGAGCCGGTTCTGTAATTCACTCAATGCATGAACAACAAGACATTAGACATTACGGCGGTTTAAAAAAATATATGCCGATTACCTATGGAACTTTTTTGGTCGCAGCAGTTGCAATCTCTGGAATTCCTCCGCTATCAGGATTTTTCAGTAAAGATGAAATTCTGTGGTATTCATTCACAAATCTTGGGATGGTTTTTTGGTTGATTGGATTGATAACAGCACTAATGACAGCGTTTTACATGTTCAGACTTTACTTCATGACATTCGAAGGAAAAGAAAGATTTAAGATTTCTCATCATTCTTCATCGAAAGCCCCTTCCCTTGGGGAAGGGGTTGGGGATGGGCTTCATCCACATGAATCGCCAAAATTGATGACGGTTCCATTAATTGTTTTGGCTATACTATCTGCAATCGGTGGCTTCATTGGTATTCCAGAATTATTTTCAGGCGAACACGGAAATTTATTCCATACCTGGTTAGCTCCCGTATTCAAAACCGCTGAAATAAAATTAATGCAGGGTGGTGGTCATTCTCATCTGGAAGAAATTGTTTTGATGGTAATTTCTGTAATCGCTGCTACAGGTGCAATTCTCTATGCTCGTCACATCTATCTGAAAAAACCCGAAATCGCAGAGAAAACGGCTTCTAAATTTAAAGGAATCTATAACATTCTTTTGAATAAATATAAGCTTGATGAAGTTTATGATGCCACAATTGTGAATCCGCTTGTTAAAGGTTCTGAAAATATTCTCTGGAAGATTGCAGATAATAAAATAATTGATGGATTGATTAACGGGCTGGCAAAAATAATTGATAATATCTCCGGTTCAATTAAAAAAATTCAAACCGGAATTGCACAATCATACGCACTTGTTATGGTACTTGGAATTCTAATTGCTCTTTTCTGGATAATCCTGAGCTACTCGTAAATGGAACAATCATATTTATTAACATACCTGCTTGCGATTCCGATTATCGGATCAATAATTATTCTTTTTATCAATAAAGAAAAATTTCAACTAATAAAAAATGTTGGTCTGGTTGTTTCGCTTATAGCGTTTGTAGTTTCATTATTCATCTATTTCGGATTTGATAACCAATCTTCAGACTTTCAGTTCGTTAATAAGTTCAACTGGATTAAAGATCTTAACATAAGTTACCACGTCGGCATTGATGGTCTGTCGATGCTGTTGATTCTTCTCACAACATTCCTTACGCCTTTAACATTAATTTCAAGTTGGAGCGGCATTAAGAACAAAGTTAAAGAATTTACTTTCTTCATGTTGTTTTTAGAATTAGGAATGCTCGGTGTATTTGCGTCGCTGGATATGTTTTTGTTTTATGTTTTTTGGGAAGCAATGCTGATCCCAATGTATTTTATTATCGGAATCTGGGGCGGTGAAAGAAGAATTTATGCATCAATAAAGTTCTTCATTTACACAATGGCTGGCAGCTTGCTGATGTTAGTTGCAATTATATGGCTTGTTGTTTATTCCGCCGATTTGCTTGGTGGTTTTACAACAAACCTTCTCGATTTATATAAAACCGGACCAACAATTGATCATTCTATCCAGGGATTTTTATTCCTCGCTTTTGCATTAAGTTTTGCAATAAAAGTTCCGCTGTTTCCTTTCCATACGTGGTTGCCCGATGCTCACGTTGAAGCACCAACTGCTGGTAGTGTTATTCTTGCAGGAGTTTTACTTAAAATGGGAACTTATGGATTTCTCAGATTCAATCTTCCTCTGTTTCCACAAGCTGCAATCGATTATGCCGGATTCATTTCTGTGCTTGCTGTAATAGGAATTATTTATGGTGCTCTCGTTGCAATGGTTCAAACAGATATGAAAAAGTTAGTAGCATATTCATCAGTTTCACATCTTGGTTTTGTAATGCTGGGAATATTTGCTCTCAACCAGGAATCGGTTCAAGGTGCAGTGATTCAAATGATCAATCACGGTTTATCAACTGGGGCACTCTTCCTTTTGGTTGGAATGATCTATGAAAGAACTCACACAAGAAAAATTGCCGACTACGGTGGAATTGCAAAAATAGTTCCTTTCTTTTCTTTTGCGTTTCTGTTTACTTCACTTTCTTCAATTGGATTACCGGGGCTAAACGGATTTGTAGGTGAGTTTTTAATTTTAATTGGTTCTTTCAAATCAACTATCCTCGGAAGCTGGTGGTTTACAGTTTTTGCTGCCACCGGAGTTATCTTTGCTGCAGTTTATATGCTTTGGATGTATAAAAAAGTTGTATTTGGGGAAGTCACAAATCCAAAATTAAATGAATTAACAGATCTTAACTTTCGGGAGAAATTAGTACTCATTCCAATCTTTATCTTTATTATCTGGATAGGAATTTACCCATCAACATTTCTTAATGTTAGTACGAAAACCACTGAAAAAATAATTAATCAGGTGACATCTCCACAAATTCAGTTAGAATTAGGAAAAATTGATGCACCAAAGTGATCGAATAATTATTCTTTTTTTTCTGATTACTTTTTTCTTTTTTGGCTTTCAGGAAATTAACGCTGAAACTATTAATTCAATCTCAGACTCAACCTCGGTAATAACAGTAACAGAAAACTCTCACACTGCAAGTCATTTGCCTGATGTTTTTATGGTAATTCCTTTCGTCATTCTTCTTTCAATGATTGCCACGGGACCTTTGTTCTATCATCATTTTTGGGAAAAGAATTATCCGATCATATCAATTTTACTTGGGTTGGTAACTGTAATCTATTATATAATTTTTCTCAAGGATACACATAGTTTACTTCACACTGCTGCGGAATACCTTTCATTTATTGCTCTACTAAGTTCACTTTTTGTCGCATCAGGCGGGATACTTATTCAGGTTGATAGAAAATCAACTCCCTGGCTTAATGCTGGCATTTTACTTTTTGGTGCGGTAATAGCTAATGTAATTGGCACGACTGGTGCTTCAATGCTACTCATCAGACCTTTCATTAAAATTAATAAAGACAGAATTAAACCCTATCACATAATATTTTTTATTTTTTTGGTTAGCAATATTGGTGGTGCACTGACACCGATTGGTGATCCACCACTCTTTCTTGGATTTTTAAGAGGCGTAGAATTCTTTTGGGTTATTCAACACGTGTGGTACATCTGGCTACCAACTACTTTGCTGATAGCTTTGATCTTCGTTCTCATTGATTCAAGAAATATCAGTAAACAAACTGATGTTGATGCAACTGAAAATTATAGCGGTAAAATAGAATTCAAAGGGATGAAAAATGTTTTTTATCTTTTAATAATAGTTATTTCTGTATTTGTTGATCCGGCAGTAATTAGTTGGGTGCCCAGTTTAAGTCCGTTACCCATTGGAATTAGAGAAATTATTATGTTCGCAATGGTAGTAATTGCATACCGGACTGCTGATGAAAAAATACTTAAAGCAAATGAATTTGATTTTGAACCAATAAAAGAAGTAGCATATTTATTTGTAGGAATTTTTGCGACTATGATTCCTGCGTTACAATTAATCTCTCACGAAGCTAACGTTCTTGGAGAAAAGCTAACTCCGGGAATCTTTTATTGGGCAACTGGAATCCTCTCATCGTTCCTTGATAATGCACCAACATATCTTAACTTTCTAAGTGCATCATTGGGTAAATATGGTATGAATGTAAACTTAGCCTCCGAAGTATCAGGATTTGCTGAACTTCATCCAATTTATCTTTCTGCAATTTCTGTGGCTGCAGTATTTTTTGGAGCGATGACTTATATTGGTAATGGTCCGAATTTTATGGTTAAATCAATTAGTGAGAGATCAGGAATTAAAATGCCTAGCTTCTTTGGATATATGATTAAATATTCGATTCCGATTTTGATACCTGTTTTTGTAATTGTTTGGCTAGTGTTCTACAATTAAAAAGGATTATATATGAAAAGTATCACTGAAGTATTAAAAGAAAAAAAATCCGGTTTATATTATGGGAACCGTGCTCTCTTACCTTTTAGCTGTCATATAATTAAGTTGAATATTGAAAATGATTTGATTACTGATTTTAGTCCGTCGGATAAGGGTGTTCACGTTTCGGAAAATGCTGATTTTATGGAAATATATTTTTACGATTATAAAGATCTTGGTGAGTCTGTTTCTAAATATGAAGCAATTAAAATGATTGTTGTTGAGAAAGGCAAAGATATTTTTAATGCGAAAAACCATATAGCGCTTACTCTTCATCCTGAGGATAACCATAAACTTAGAATTGAAAAGTTAGGTGAAAATCAAATTTTTATAGAGTAATTATTATGATTTATCTTAACGAAGTTTACAACATTATACCGCTTATAATTATCGGGGCAGGAATAATAATTTCAATCCTAATTGAGCTTTACTCATAAGAATGGAAAAACAATTCTTCCATGGTTTTCATTTTTCCTTTTTCTTGGAACCGGATTTTATTCTTTGCTGACAGTTGAAAACCAATCAATAGTTTTTCAGAATATGCTTTCAACCGGCGGTATAACAAATATCTTCTATTTTATTTTCAATATTGGTGCTGCTCTTGTTTGCCTGCTTTCAGTTGATTACACAAAAAAATATGGAATTAATTATTCTGAGTATTACATCCTGATTCAAAACTCAGTTCTTGGAATGATGTTGATGGCTGGTGCAAAAAATTTATTTATGATTTTTCTCGGACTCGAAATAATGTCCGTTTGCTTTTATGTACTTGCGGGAGTTAACAGAAAAAAAGAGAAAGCAATCGAAGCCTCTCTCAAATATTTTCTTCTTGGAGCTTTTGCAACCGGATTTTTAGTTTATGGAATTGCACTAATTTATGGTTCTGCACAAACCACTTCAATTGATATGATCACAGCAGGATTCGCCGAGTATTCAAGCAATATTATTTTTCTTGTTGGAATACTTCTTTTTCTAATTGGGTTTTCATTTAAGATTGCTGCATTTCCATTTCATATGTGGGTTCCCGATGTTTATCAAGGAGCTCCAACCACAGTTACAGGATTGTTTTCTACTATTGGCAAAGCTGCTGCTTTTTCCGCAATCATTGCAACATTAACTGCATTATTTTCCGGTCAAAGCGCAAGTTTATTTTTACCATACCTGGCTGTGTTATCAATTTTTTCAATGCTGTTCGGAAGCATAGTTGCAATTGCTCAAAGTAACATAAAACGAATGCTTGCTTACTCATCAATTTCTCATGCAGGATATATTTTGATCGGGCTGGCAGCCGGAACAAGCACTGGTGTTGCCGGAGTTGTTTTCTATCTTGCTGTTTATACTTTTATGAACCTGGCTGCGTTTGGAATTATTGCATTAGTTGAGGGAGAGAATGATACTAATCTTGATATTAATTCTTATGCCGGTCTGGGTACAAAAAGTCCGGTACTTGCAGCACTGTTGGCAATTATTATGTTTTCTCTTGCAGGACTACCGCCATTAGCAGGATTTTTTGCTAAATACTATGTCTTCATTGCAGCCATAAAATCGGGATTAACCTGGCTTGCAATTCTTGGAATTATTTCGAGTGTTATTAGCGTCTATTTTTATTTGCGAATAGTTGTTCTGATGTATTTCAAAGAAGCCGAAGGCGAAGTTGTTTACTCAAAAAGTTTCAGCGGATTTTTTGGAGTTGCAATTTCTGTTTTACTTGTGATATTGCTTGGTATAATTCCCGGCTCTTTACTGGATTTGATTACAGCTTATCTGTAAATTGTTTCTGAACTCTTAGTCTATTTTCTTAAATGGATTTTTAATAAACATGATTCCACTTTTTTCCACAAAACAAATCCGTCAAGTTGATGAATTTGCCATCAATAAACTGGGCATTCCAGGTATTATTCTTGATGGAGAATGCTTCCCGGGAAATCTTCCAAAAAATTTCTGAAAGAATTGAACATTTAGAATCTCCCAAAATTGGATTTGTTTGTGGCAAGGGAAATAATGGCGGAGATGGGTTTGCCACAGCAAGACATTTTACTAATGCTGGATATGAAGTAGAAGTAATTTATCTTGGAACAGAAAAAGAAATGTCTGGTGAGTGTAGATTTAATTATCAGGTTCTGAAAAAACTTTCGACTTCCAATCGTAAAATAAAACTAAAAAAGTTTAGCTCGACTCAATCTTTAAGTTCACTAAAAAGTTGCATAATAATTTGTGATGCACTTCTCGGTAGTGGTACTCAGGGTGCTCTTCGTAAACCATACACTTCAATAGTTAATTATTTAAATAAACTGAATGCAATAAAAGTTGCTATTGATATCCCAACCGGATTGAACGCTGATTCCGGTTATGCAGAAGTTTCATTTAAAGCTGATGTAACAATTACACTAGGTCAATTAAAAAAGGGATTGTTTTTTGGTAATGGCTATCTTTATTCCGGCGAAGTAGAAAAAGGAGGAATTGGAATTCCTGATTTACTTTATGATAATTTTAATTCAACTGAATTTCTTATCGAACCTGAAGATGCATTGCTCGGATTACCAATTAAAGCGAAAAATCTTCACAAATATTCTGCAGGAAAAGTTTTAACAATTGCCGGTTCAGGATCTTTACCAGGAGCAGCAGTTCTAACATCAACATCTGCATTAAAGATCGGTGCCGGTGCATCAATTCTTTGCTTTCCTAAATCCGTTCGAGAGCTAATTCATAAAAAATTAAATGAAGTAGTAGTTAAAACTTATGACGATAATGGAAAAGAATATTTATCAGAAAAAAATATTGATGAGCTAAGCGATAAAATAAAATGGGCTGATGTTATTGCTATTGGTCCCGGACTTGGCAGAGAAAAGGAAACTCAAAAAGCAGTCATTTCATTTATAAAAAAATTTAAATCAAAACTAAAAGTAATTGATGCTGATGCAATATTTGCTTTGGGGCAGGGCAGATATAAAAAATTAAATCTCCGAAACTCTGTAATCACTCCTCATCATGCTGAGTTTGCTGCTTTGATCGGAATTTCAATCTCAGATTTAGAAAAGGATATTTTAAAGTACGGAAAAGGATTTGTTGAAAGAACCGGTGCGTATTTAGTTTTAAAAGGTGCCCCGACAATTATTTTTACTCCGGAAGGAGATGCACTAATTAATACTACTGGCAATCCAGCATTAGCAAAATTTGGAACTGGTGATGTATTAACAGGATTTATTGCAGGGTTACTTGCTCAGAAAAAAGAAATTGAAAGTTCAATAATCTCTGCAGTTTACATTCATAGCCTGGCAGCAGATATACTAGCAAAGAAACGAACAAAGCTGGATATACTTGCAACAGATATTCAAAATTTCATTCCTCAAACTATTAAATTTTTAAAGAGTTCTATTGTTTAAGTATCTGGAGAAAAGAAAAGTCTGGTTGGTCTATCTGCCCTTAGCCATTTATTGGCTGGTAATTTTTATAGCTACCAGTATGCCTATTGACCGATTGCCAAGTTTTGGCTTGACAGATAAAATGAATCATTTCATCGCATATTTTGCACTTGCTATTCTGGTTAATTTGACGCTAATGTATCAAAGAAAATCACTCTTATTATTTAATAAAGCAGTAATGGCTACAATTGTTATTTGCTTGTTATATGGTGTAATTGATGAACTTCATCAGATGTATATCCCCGGTCGGTTTGCTGAGACTATGGATTGGTTTGCTGATTCTTTAGGTGCTGTTTCAGGTGTGCTGCTGGTTAAGTTTCTTATCGCTAAGCTTAAATATCAACCTGAATTTAGTTAGTTAAGGTGAAATTTGAGTTCAGTTGGAACTAAATTAAAAAATAATGGTAAAAGGGGTAGAAACTAAGTTGACAAACCAAATATCATTTAGTAATTTTTCATTAAATAAAATGCTTTTATAGGAGAGCTGAAATGAAACTTAAAAATCCAATCGCTGACCTAAGATCGAAATACAAAAAGACTTTTGAGATCAGCCTAATTATAGCTCTTGCTGTAATGATTGTTGCTTTTAAATTTTTCCCGGATATGAAATCCGATGAAGCTAAGCTGGATGGTCCTCAGGAACTTTTCACGGTTGAGGATATTCAACAGACTAAACAGGAAAACCGACCGCCTCCACCGCCAAAGCCACCTATTCCAATTGAAGCACCGAGTGATGATGTTCTCGAAGATATTGAAATTGGTGATACTGAAATAGATCTGGAAGCAGAAATGGAAGCTCCACCTCCACCTCCAAAAGAAGAGAAAAAAGTAGAGGAAGAACCAACTTACTTCGTGGCTGTTGAAGAAATGCCGGAACCGATTGGTGGAATCAAAGCTATCCAGGAAAAAATTGTTTATCCTGAAATTGCCAAAAGAGCCGGTGTTGAAGGCAAAGTTTATGTTCTTGCTTTTGTTGATGAATCGGGCACAGTTACCAAAGCACAGATTTTAAAAGGTATTGGTGCTGGCTGCGATGAGGCAGCTCTTAATGCGGTTACAAAAACGAAATTTAAGCCCGGTAAGCAAAGAGGCAAGCCTGTAAAAGTTCAGGTATCCATTCCAATTATATTCAAGCTGCAGTAAAGTTTTAAGGCGTCTAACGGACGCCTTTTTTTTATTCTAATTAATCACACAATCATATTTAAATCTTAGCGTTAGAAACCTTCAAATGTTATTTGAATTTGGTTACTCCTTGATTAGCTTTAAATGTGTTTTTTGCACCAATTATTTATCATAATCTGAATTTAAATTACTTCCAACTATAAATTGCACTTTTATAAAGACTATTTCTATTAATTCTGTAATGACAAAGGTCACCCATAAAAAATATTTTATAATAGTATCAATCTTATTGATCGCACAACTGGTCTTTCTGTTCGTCATCAAATATTTGAATCAGGATCTTCAGCTATCTTATTTTTCAATTTTAAAAACCGGTAACGCAATTAATCTCCTGCTTTATTTAGGAATTATAACCAGTTTTTATTTCATAGTAAGGATGAACGGGTCAAAGCCAGGAAAAAGAATACTAACATCATATGTAATCACCAGTTGGTTATTGATAATAATAGCATTTATATCTACTAAAGTAAGGATAATATCATCTGGTGTTTATTTCTATGATCAGCCGGCAGATAAAATTTTAACAGGGCTGCTTTTTTTGTTTTTTTTGATCACGCTTTTCTCTTTTTTAATTTATTTGTGGACTAAAGTATTCAGAAAGCAGAAATCATCAATCGTTAAAAATATTTTTGGCACAATTTTGATCTTATCTGTATTTCTTATTTCTATTTTAATTTATATTGATAATGTCAGTTATGCTTCAGGAAGGTGGATACTAAATAAAAACAATCGAAACGTTGCCGTTGTGTTAGGTGCTGCGGTTTGGAAAGGAAATATCCCGAGTCCAACTTTATCAGCCAGAGTTGATAGATCTTTGGAACTTCTCGAACAGGGATTCGTAGGAAAAATTGTTCTCACCGGCGGTAAAGCACCCGGCGAATTACCGGAATCAGAAGTTGCTTTTGAATATGCCAGGGCTAATGGAGTTGATACTTCAAAAGTTGAGTATGAAACCTCAACATCTTCCACAAGCGACCAGATAAGATGGATAAGTAATTATTTATGCTAAAGATGAAAATTCAATTGCTGAAATAATTATTATCTCCGATGCTTATCATCTTCCAAGAGCAATTGAAATTAGTAAGTTTTATGATCTTGATGTTAAAGTTGCTGAATCAACTCATAAGCAGGAGTTTAAAGATAAATTTATTTCTAAAATCAGGGAATGCATTGCTCTGTTTAACTTCTGGAATTTTGCTTTGTAGTAAACAGTTTTAATATTAGCAGTGGAATTATATACGAACTAACAGAATTTTATCTTGTTCTTAAAAATGACCAATAAATCAAAACGCAGAATTGTAAGAGAAAAAGTACTTCAGATACTGTACGCTTATGAAATGAATAACGAATCTCTTCAACCATTCTCTTTAGAAATCCTTAGTGAAGTTGCTGATGAAACAGACAAAGCTTTTGCTCAGGAACTAATTCGAAAAGTTCTCTCAAACATTGAAGATCTTGATAAACGAATAATTCAGCGGGTAACAAACTGGGAGATGAACCGAATCGCTTTGATAGATAAAATTCTTCTCCGGATAGGAATTTGTGAACTACTTTTTTTCCCTGATATCCCTCCGAAAGTGTCAATCAATGAATCAATAGAAATAGCAAAAGATTACAGCACTGCCGGAAGTGCAAAATTCATTAACGGAATACTTGATGCAGTACTTGCCGAAGAAAAGAAGGATGGTAAGTTGAACAAAACAGGCAGGGGATTAGTTGAAGAATCAATTATTCCCCCAAGGTAAAAACGCATGAAAGAAAAAGGCAGAGTATTTGTCTGGACTCTCTTTGATTTTGCCAACACATCTTTTTCTATAATTGTTGTAACATTTCTTTATGCTGTTTACTTCAAGAAAACAGTTGCAGGAAATGAGGCAATTGGTGATTTATATTGGAGTATCAGCACAAGTATAGCAATGATCATAACTGCATTCATTTCGCCTCTGCTTGGTGCAATTGCCGATAATAATGCCGGCAAAAAAAGATTTCTTGTATTCTTTACGCTTCTTTGTATTCTGGGAACATCTTCACTTTATTTTATCGGACCCGGACAAATTTTCTGGGGAATTTTTCTTTTTGTGCTTGCTAATGTTGGTTTTGAAGCAGGACTCGTTTTTTATGACGCTTTCCTTCCTGAAATTACATCACCAAAAAATTACGGACGTGTTAGCGGTTATGGTTTCGGGATGGGATATCTTGGTTCATTGGCAACACTGGCTATTGTGTTTCCGTTTATTGAAGCGTCGATGATTAAAGGAAACTTTTCCGGTAGCTGCATTATTCTTTCTTTTTATTTTCACTCCCATTATTTTTCTTTCTAAAAGAAACCAGAAATAAAGTTGAACGAACAAAGTCATATACAGCAATTGGATTCAGCAGAGTCTGGTCAACATTAACACATCTTAAATATTATAAGAACCTTGCCATCTTTCTTGTAGCTTATTTCTTTTACATTGAAGGAGTGAACACAGTTATCTTTCTTTTCAGGCAATTATGCAAGCACAACTCTTGGATATTCTGAAATGGAACTACTTGTCTTCTTCATTGTTGTTCAAACGACCGCAATTGCAGGCTCGGTTTTGCTGGGAATAGTTGCAGATAAAATTGGGCAGAAGAGAACAATTGTAATTTCACTCTTTATGTGGCTTGTAACAGTAGCACTAGCATATTTTATTTATGATAAAACAGGTTTTTATGTTGTTGGATTAATTGCAGGTGCTGCGATGGGTTCTTGCCAGTCAACCAGTCGAAGTCTTATGAGCAAACTAACGCCACCAGAAAAGAAAACAGAGTTCTTTGGGTTTTATTCATTCTTCGGAAAAAGTTCTGCGATAATTGGACCTTTGGTGTTTGGATTGGTTAGCTTTCTTTCCGGTAACCAACGAATTGCAATCATCTCCATTGCATTCTTTTTTATAGTTGGATTGCTGATACTTACAAAGGTGAAAGATCCGAAGATTTTACCGAATGCAGAAAATTGATTTACGAACAACGATTGGCTATTTCTGCATCAAGAGTCAGGTAATCACATCTTCCATCAACCATCAACCATCAACCATCATCCATCTTCCATTCTGAAAGCCTCCGCCCTAGCCTCGTATTTCTTGCTAATACGCAATTGAACTAAACAAATAAATAATTTAAGTTTACGTTATATCAACTCGATTAAAATGTAATTTAGACTGAACTACACAAGGATGATAAATATGCACATCCTATTTTTAAATTTTAAGATTTTAAGAAGATATAAAAACAATTGGCATATAGATATGCACCAGTACGCATACCTGTCCAGCTATGACGGATATGAGTTCTTTATTTAATAATACCGTGCAGTATAAATAAGAGTTATGAAAAAATATTCAATGATATTATTCTCAAATTTTAAATCGACAGATAAGCATTACATACCACTCAGTGCTGTATTGTTCTTTTATCTCTTTGTTATACTTATACAATCTTGTAAAGAGAATCCTACAGCGCCGGAACAAAATGTGTCCATTACTATTCAACCCCAGATTTTTTATGGTTATGTAGGTCAAAAGATTCTGTTCACAGTCGAAATACAAAAAAATGACAATTCCGATTCTATGAAAATAAATTGGTATTCAATGGATGAAACTATCGTGATAATGGATAGTGAAGGGAATGCTGAAATAAAAGACAGTGGAACCGTATCAATAATTGCTGAATTAGCTTTAGAAAATGGGAAAATACTTGCTAAGGATACGGCTGTTGTAATTGCTGAGCAATTATTTTTACGAATCTTTCCGAGAGAATTGCACTTATCAACTGAAAACATTTATCAACTGAGTATTAATCCAATCATATTTAATGTTTATTGGTCTTCAGGAAATATAAATGTAGCTACAGTAGATGAAATAGGTGTTATTAGATTAAAGGATCTTGGCATTGCATTTATTTCGGCAACTGTTAAAGATAGTACAGGAAATGTTTTAGCAAAAGATTCAATACCAGTCTTTGTTGAATGGAAAATACTTCTAAGTATGATGTATCCAATCAGTTCAATGTCTTATAATCCAGTTACCAAATCCATCATGATTGGAACCCGGAATGGTCAAGGAATATTTTTTTCAAATGATAATGGGTTAACTTGGGAACAAAGAAACTCAGGACTTAATTTAAATTCCATTGCCCATATAGATATCATAACCCGATCCAGAACAAATTATGAAGTTATGTTGGCAAAAGTCAACACTATAGGTATTGTGAAAACAGAGGATGAAGGATTAAGCTGGCAATCAGTTAACACGCCGGGTGGTTATATAACCTCGCTAGTAATACATCCATACGATAAAAATACAGCTTATGCAATAAACAGAGAAGGTAATTTTCATATATTTAAGACTTCTAATCTAGGAACAGACTGGCAATTGATTTCTAGTATCCAAGATCCCTCTGGTACCTCTCCTGAACTGTTTATTGATCCGATAACACCGGAAAAATTATACATCGGAGCTCATAAATCCTTCAGATCTTCAGATAGCGGAATAAATTGGGAAGAAATAATAATTTCTAATACAGGTCCTGATTTTATAATTGTACATCTTGATGAGTGGGGAAAAGTTTATTTTCAAGATTATAATTGGGATGGGGCTACAAATTTACGTCTTATTCGTTCTATAGATAATGGATATAGTGGAAATATTTTAGTGGAATACAATAGTGGATCGTATGTATATACAACAGATTCCGAAATGGGTAATACGATTATATTATGCTCTCCTGAAAAGTTTTATTTATCTTCTGATTATGGTATGACTTGGGAGAATAAACAAATTAACTTCCTTCAAATGATATTCGGTGAAAGCATTGGTATTTTTATTAATAACTTGGAACCACTTGAATTTTTTTATGCAGTTAATAGGGGATCAGAAGGATTTCTATGGATTTTTAGGAAAGGGATTCTATGAAACTTTGATTCTGTTATTCTGATCTTAGAATGCGACCAAATAAAAAAACAGAATCATCAAATTGATTTAATGCTAATGATATATTTCATTTTGGAAGTAGTTGAAAATTAATTAAAGTAGATTTGAATTGGAATAGTGTCATATTTTCCAATAATACATCACGTTATCGCTTAAAAAAGCAAAGTTGTTATGCGTGATTTCGTCTTATGCTCAACTTCGTTACCCCATAATCTTATACACCGCTTTGCCCGCTGACTTCTCAACATTCCACTCAAAATCGATTGTTCTTTTCTTCTTTGCGGACTTCACACTTTTGGTAACCGCAGAATTTGCAAAGTTCACGTTGCAATAATCGAAGTGGATTTTTATTTGTGACTTGCTGTCGGCAGGCAGGTTTGGAAATTCTTTTTCAAGCTCTTCATCAATTCGTTTCTCTTCTTTGTGCGATTGCTCAATCGTGAAATAATAGGGCATTAGTAAGATGAAAATCTATATATGTTCTGTCTCCGGATTGCCAGTAGCGCAGTTCGTGAATATCAATCCAGTAATCTTTCCTTATAGAAATCAGTTTATCGGAAATAATCTTAAGAACTTCTGGATTTGTTTCAAGCATCAAACCAGCCACAGATTCACGAATAAGTTTATAACCGGTGAACAAAATATTCAATGCCACTATGATTGCCAGTAGTGGATCAAGCAAATCAAATTTAGTTATGATAACAAGAGTAATTCCAACAATAACTCCAATGCTTGTGATTGCATCTGTGAGAACATGCTTTCCATCAGCAACGAGAGTTAACGAATTGGTTTTCTTGCCTGTTTTAATTAAATAATATCCAAGTCCAAGATTAATAATTCCTGCAGCACTGATGAATATAACACCAATGCTGAGTGATTCAAGAGTTGGTCCTGCAATCATATCGAGCACTGCCTGGTAAATAATAAAACCAGCAGCTAACACAATTAAAAATCCTTCAACTCCGGCTGAAAAATATTCAACATTTCCATGACCATAAAGATGTGATTCATCCGCAGGTTTAGAACTGAGTATTATACTGAACAATGCCATTCCGGTTGCAGCAACATGAACAACAGATTCTGCTGCATCGGAAAAAATTGCAACAGAACCTGTAATAAAATAAGCAGTCATCTTTGTGATGAACATTCCGATGCCAACTGCTAATGAAATGTATGCGGCTTTTTTCCGAAGATTTAATTGTTCGATTCGATTCATAATTTTGTCGGTAAGTTTTGAAATTTTGCTGCTGCATCTTTTAATATTTCATCAGATTTGGCGAAGCAAATTCTGACTAATGATCTGCTCTTTTTGTCTTCATAAAATGGAGATAAAGGAATTACAGCAACACCAATTTCTTTTGTCATCCATTCGGCAAATTCCATATCATGCTTATCTGATATTAAAGAATAATCCAGAAGCTGAAAGTAAGTACCGTCACATGGTTTTGTTTTAAATTCCGTATTTCTAATTTCGTTCAAAAAAACATTTCGCTTTTGCTCATAAAATTTTCCAAGCGAAAGATATTTTTCTTCCTGCTTCATAAATTCTGCATATGCATATTGAATTGGTGTGTTAGCCGAAAACACAATGAACTGATGCATTTTTCTGAATTCTTTAGTTAGAATTTCAGGTGCAGCACAATAACCCATTTTCCATCCGGTTGTATGATATGTTTTTCCAAAAGAAGAAATAACAAATGTTCTTTTGGCAAGTTCTTCCGAACCTGAAAGACTAAAATGTTTTTTATAATCAAAAGTGATGTGTTCATAAACTTCATCGCTTACAATTAAAATATCAGTTCCTTTTGTAATCTTCTCAAGCTCATTAACGTCTTCTTGAGTGATCAAGCTTCCGGTTGGGTTATGCGGTGAGTTTAGAATTATGACTTTTGTTTTATTGGAAATTTTCTTTCGTACTAAATCCCAATTGTATGAATAATCATTTGGATTCAGAGGAATGTAAACTGGAATACCTCCGTTTGAAAGAATATCCGGAACGTAACTATCATAAGCAGGTTCAAATAAAATAACTTCATCACCTGGTTCTACAACTGAAGTTATAGCAGTAAATAAAGCTTGTGTTGCTCCTGCGGTAATCGTTATTTCGTTTTCAAAGTCGTACAGTTTGCCATAAAGTTTTTCAATTTTTTCTGAGATAGATTTGCGAAGGTTTAGAACTCCCTGCATAGGTGCGTATTGATTATATCCTTTCTTCTGAAAGTGATGAACCAATTCCAGAAGTTCTTCATTACAGTTGAAATCCGGAAAACCTTGTGCAAGATTAATTGCATTATGATTTACTGCCATCCGGGACATGATTGTGAAAATACTTGTGCCCCATTCAGGGAGTTTAGGTTTGATTTTCATAATTCAATTTGAAATTATAAATTGGGTATCTGGCGGTCTCATCTCATCATAAATTTTCTTTAATTCTCCATAAGCAAACCGGTTGCCGCGTTGCGCTGCCATCTTAAAATAATTTACTGCATCGGATTTTGATTGAGCGGTTCCTAAGCCCTGCTCAAAACATAACCCAACTGTAACCATTGCGAAAAGTGAGCCTTCATCAGCAGCTTTTTTGAGTTTCCTGAAGTCATCGGATTTATTATACCCGCCAAACTCATCCAATAATCTTGAAGCAATTAACCTTATTTCGGCTTCACTACTTCCGAGTTGCGATGCACTTTTCCAGAGACTCAATCCGGTTTCAGGATTATACCTGCCGAATCTGTTTGAGTAATAATTCAATCCTGATTCAACCATGGCTGGCAGGTAATAGGCATTTGCCGATTCATCAAGTAAATTCAATGCATCAGAAATTGCAATTCGTCGTTCGAACTCAACGGATGTTAATCCATACCATAAATACTTTGCAACGATATTTCCATTATCACTTTCTTTTTGAACAAGTTCACCGAAACCAGACTGCTGTGAAAGTTGCCATAGCAGATAAGTTCCCGTTGGGGAATCATTTCTTAATGCCCGGTAATAATACACTGCGGCATCCACTAAATTTTTCTTATAGTAAATTCCTTCTTCATACATTTTACCAAGTATTGATTGTGCTTCCGGACTACCGTTATCTGCCAGCAAATTTAGAATTTCTGTGCTGCGTGGATTTGCGAGATCCTTCAGACTTTTAAGTGAATCAGTAAGTAATAATTTTTGGAGGCTGTCTGCACCAACTATTTCAATGTTATCTATGAGCATACTGTCGGTTATAGCAACCGAAGAATCTGTAATTGATTCAAAATCAATAAAGACTAATCCAAGGTTTGATGTAAGATTTTCTGATGGATCAGGAATAGGATTTATTTCCTTGGTTTTATTTGTTGAGCTGATAAGTGAATCCACCACATTCCGCGAAACTCTCGGTTCAAGTTTTGCCACGATACTTTTTGCAGGTTCGTAATCATTATCTGCCGCTTTTTTTATCCAGTAATAAGCCATGTTATAATCGCGTTTTACTGTAAGATTGTCGGTGTATAAAATTCCCACCACGTACTGTGACTGAACCATCCCATCATTTGCTGCACTCTTGAATAAATTAAATGCGGAATACGGATCCCATGCAACTCCAATTCCGTTAATCAATAAAATTGCGTAGTTGTACTTAGCTGAAGTTAGATTTTGATCGGTGGCTTTCTTAATCCAAAAAACGGCTTGTGCGGTATCGGCTGGAACACCTTCACCAAGTAAAAATCTTAAGCCCAATTCATGTTGTGCCAACGGGTCGCCTGCATTTGCTTCCTGAGTCAATCTGAATTTTTGCCAGATCTGGTATGCAAGGTCAGGTCGGTAAAAATATGGTGCATTTTGATGTGGTCTTTTATTCTTGAATGCAAGACTCTCAGTAGTATCCTGAGCGCTTGCCGAAGAGCACAATGCAGCAACGATTAGTATTAAGATCCAAAAACTTTTTTTCAATAATTACCTTGCAAAAACTTCTTATGATTAAAACAAATATAGCAGAATTTTGGAAGGCAGTTCAAGTTTATTATTAATGGTGAGCGTATTTTTTATTTGGAATCTATTGGTGTTCTATGAAGAATCATGCTGCACTTTTTAGAATTAGTATAAACCTTTTTTGTATTTAATAACGTGAAGAATAGCCAGAATTATAGCTGTGATAGTTCTGGCATTTCCCAAAACTTTGCTAAAAACTCCTAAGTCTGTACTCAATGCCAAATCTTTTTTTAATTTAATATAATTCGTAAGATGTTCATTAATTCGCCACTGTTCTGACATTGAACTTTGAAAAAGGAAATTTTGATCTGGCTGTTCGCTTAATAAATTTTTGTGGAGTTGGATAATTAAGGAATCGTGAAATTCATAAAAGAATAACCTGCTCATCTCGAGATCGGAATAGAGGCTGTAACCTAAAACATTATTTCGAATACTATCAGAAGATGTATTGGTGGTATTTGAGAGTGAGTCGATTTGAAAACTATAAGACCAAATGAATGCAGGTGAAATAAATAGGGAGTAAAAAATTAGAATTTTAAAGAATGGTCTCTTTATCACTTCAGTTATTTAGTGCTTATTTTTAATAAACAATTATAATAAGTGGTTCAGTTTACTATCCGGCCTTTGCGGATGATTTTGATTTTTTAAAATATTGTTTCATCGGTTTAAGGTAATGTTCTTTCCAGCCCTTTTCATATTTTTTTTCATCCCCATTCGGTAAATGATTATGAATGATAGTCAACTTGGTGCCACTGTTATGCTTTTCAAAAAGGATTTCCAGCTTAGAATCCGGTGCACCTTCCGGGAATTCAGTTGTTCGCCAGTTTTGAACAATCCTTCCGTATGGTTGAAGGATTAGATTTGTTCCGGAGATGTATCCGTTTCCTGCAGAAAATTTTGTATTATTTCTTGCTTCAATTTTTGTTTTGCTTCCCGTAAACTCAGAATGTATTCTACTGCTTAACCAAGAGTCATAGAGTTTTTTTGCGCTGACGGGAAATATTGCTGATATTTTGATACCTGATTCCAATTCTTATTTCTTTTTTTGTAAGAATAAGAAAATTCTACCCTAATGCCAAATGATTTTTAATAATTTATTAAAAAAGTCATACGCTTCAGTGACCGTGGGTTGTAAGTAAATAATTTTTCGACGTTCTTAAATTGCTTATAACTTGACCTTAGTCTATATTTGAAAGCAAAAAAAAACCAAATGCCCCGCGGAAAAAAAGTAAAATTCATATTCATCACAGGTGGCGTTGTTTCTTCTTTAGGGAAAGGAATAACAGCTTCTTCACTCGGTTTACTCCTCAAACAAAGAGGATTCAGTGTTACTATCCAGAAATTTGATCCTTACATCAATGTTGACCCGGGAACGATGAGCCCGTTTCAACATGGTGAAGTTTATGTTACGGATGATGGTGCCGAAACTGATCTTGATTTAGGACACTATGAAAGATTTCTGGATGTAAATATGACCCGTGCAAATAATACAACGACCGGTCAGGTTTATAATGAAGTTATTACGAAGGAGCGGAGAGGTGATTATCTTGGTGCAACCGTTCAGGTTATTCCTCACATAACGGATGAAATAAAAAGAAAATTAGTAAGACTCAGGGAACTTGGGGAATATGAAATAATTATCACGGAAATCGGCGGGACTGTTGGTGATATTGAGAGCTTGCCATTCATTGAGGCGATGAGGCAGCACATGCTTGAATTCGGAAGAGCCAACTCAATGGTCATTCATGTTACGCTTGTTCCGTACATTGCTTCCGCAGGGGAAGTTAAAACAAAACCAACTCAGCACAGCGTAAAAAATCTTCTTGAGCTTGGCATTCAGCCGGATGTACTCATTTGCAGATCAGAAAAAAAATTAGCCCGCGAAATAAGGGAAAAGATAGCTCTATTCTGTAATGTTGATTCTAAAGCTGTGATATCTGCTTATGATGTTCATTCAATTTATGAAGTACCGCTTGTTCTTCATAAGGAAAAACTTGACATGCTTGCTATCAACCGGCTTCATTTATCTGAAAGAAAAATTAAGCTTGACGAATGGGAAGATTTTTGTTGGTGGAATCAGGAATCCAACTCGTGAAGTAGAGATTGCAGTTTGTGGGAAGTATATAACACACCTTGATGCTTATAAAAGTATAATGGAAGCATTTATACATTCAGGTGCCGAAAACCAGGTTAAGGTAAAGATGAAACCCGTAAATGCTGAGGATTGTGAATCTGAAAATTTTGAAGAGTTATTAAAAGGAGTATCAGGTGTTCTTGTTCCCGGCGGGTTTGGTGAAAGGGGAATAGAGGGAAAAATTAAAGCGATTAAATATGCAAGAGAAAATAAAATTCCTTTCTTTGGAATCTGCCTTGGTCTACAATGTGCTGTTGTTGAATTTGCAAGAAATGTTTGCGGAATGAAAAATGCAAACAGCTCAGAGTTTAAAAAAACAAAGTATAATGTAATTGACTTGATGCCGGATCAAAAAGATATTAAAGAAATGGGCGCAACCATGCGACTTGGAGCTTACCCGTGCGTCATACAAGATAAAACAAAAGCTTACGATGCGTATAAAACAAATTACATCTCTGAAAGGCATCGCCATCGTTACGAGGTAAACAACAAGTTCAGGAGAAAGCTGGCTGATAAAGGGCTAATACTTAGCGGACTATCACCCGATAAGGAACTTGTTGAAATGATTGAATTGGAAGATCATCCCTGGTTTGTTGCATGCCAGTTTCATCCCGAATTAAAATCTAGAGCAACCAACGCTCATCCTCTGTTCAGGGAGTTCGTTAAGGCTGCGATACAATATTCAATTGAGGAGAATAGTAATTGAAATTAAAAGTTGTTCAATTTGTTTTCATCTCTGCTATAACGAAATACGATGTTGTCTTCTAAATCCTTCGCATTCATAATAAAAGTTGTAATATTTACATTCCTTATTGCTCTTAGCGCAAATTTCTCAGGTTATTCTCAAACGAATATAAAATCGAACATAAGTTCAGGGCTTGAGGCGTTGTACAATTTTAACTTTAATTCATCCGAAAAAATTTTTAACGGCATAATTAAAAATTATCCCGACCATCCTGCAGGTTATTATTATAAATCTATAAGCAGCTTGTGGTTTTATCTTGATAGTAAAAATGAAGAGTTTCTCACCAATTTCATCTCATTAACAGATACAGTTATTGAGAAGGGAGAAACATCATTACAAAAAGATTCCTCCGATGAATTTACATTGTTTATTCTTGGTTCTGCTTATGCCAACAGAACTTTTGCGTTTACCAGGGACGAAAGTTATTTCGATGCGGTAGTTGCTGCAAGAAAGTTTCATTTTTATTACAATGAGCTATTGGCAAAAGATAGTCTGTATTATGATGCTTATACCGGCAAAGGCTTATTTAATTTTGCTATTTCTCAGGCTCCGCAAACCTGGTCCTGGGCAATTAATCTTGCCGGAATGACTGGTGATAAACAAGCTGGATTAAATTATCTGGAAGTAGCTTCAAAGAAAGGAAAACTTTCAAAGATAGATGCGCAATTTTATCTATCACAAATTTACTCTGAGTTTCTTCTTAAATATTCTCAGGCTAAAAGGCTATTGAACGAATTAAATTACCGTTACCCAAAAAATTTACTATTCCGTTTTGCATTAGCTAACCTTCAGGTGAAAACATACGATTTGATGAACGCTTCGAGAAATTATAAAACAGTTTTAATATCTAAGGATACAAATTTTATTCAGCTTAAAAATTATGCAGGTATGTCTTTGGGTGATATACATTATTCAAAAGGTGAATATGAACAGGCACGAGATTATTATGTTAAGTTCTTAGAACAGGCAACAGATGACCATTTTAAAGGAATTACCGCACTTAAAATTGGATTAAGCCATCTCTTTGAGGGAGATTCGCTATCAGCAATATTGTATTTTGATAAAACTGACGGCGGCAATAAAGATCTTGATGATGATGAATATGCAAAGCTAAAAGGTGAACAATACCTTAACCATCTTCCATCTTCTGCAGAACTGAATCTTATTCTGATTAGAAATATGATAGATGCAGGTAAATTTAAGTCTGCCATTGATTCATTGGAAAAATTTATTGAGAAGCCAATCTCAGATACTTTGCGTGCGGAAGCTATTTTATTTTTCTGCGAGGCTTATTATCAGGTTGGAAAATTTAAAAAGTCACTTGAGTATGCAGTGGCAGTTTTTAATTTTGATGAATGTGAATTGTGGGTAAAACCATTTGCATGCTACTATGCTGCAAGAGCAAGTAAGGAATTAAAGAATATTGTTGACGCAGAATTCTTTATCGGGTATGCAGGGAATTTTAAAAATTATTATTACGAAAATAAACTGATGGATCGACTGAACTTTCTCTCCTTCATGCTGCAGGAATAATAACCTTGAACCAGGCTGTTATTTGATTAATTTAATGTCTTTAAGTAGTTTTGCCCAAATAATTTAACAGGATTGTGTTAGCACTTGCTGTCTTTGTTTCCGGTCGGGGTTCAAATCTTCGAGCTATACTTGAATCTTCAACACTAAAAAAAGTAGTTGAAGTAAGAGCTGTTGTTGGTGATAAAATTGATTGTCCAGCATTTGAATTAGCAAAAGAATTTTCAATCCCGGTTTTTAGTGTTGGTAAGAAGGAAGGATTTATTTCTTTCGATGAACTTAGCTTTATATTGAAAAATTCTAAAATTGAATTATTGGTTCTCGCTGGATTTTTAAAATTACTTCCTGAGAATTTTGTAAAAGCTTTTAGAAATAAGATCATCAATATTCATCCGGCACTTCTTCCTTCCTTCGGTGGTTCCGGAATGTATGGTATGAACGTTCATCGTGCAGTATATGATTCATCAGCCCAGCTATCAGGTGCAACAGTCCATTTTGTGGATGAAACTTACGACACCGGGAGAATAATTGCCCAGCGAAGTGTAGATATTTCTGACGTTAAAACGCCGGAGGAGATCGCTGAACGTGTATTGTGCATTGAACATCAACTCCTTCCGTTTGTCATTGAGAAAATAGCTCTTGGCAAAGTCTTTGTTGAGAATAATAGGGTGCGAGTCGGGACATAATTTTTATTCATACAAACCTCATATGATGCATTGAAAAAAATAGCACTAATCAGCGTTTTTGATAAATCAGGAATAGTTGATTTCGTTGCCGGTCTTAAAGAAAGCGGATTCGATATCATTGCTACGGGAAACACTTTTAAACTCCTTCGAGAAAAAAATATTCCTGCAACTGAAATAAAAGACCTGACTGGTTTCCCTGAAATTTTCCAGGGAAGGGTTAAGACACTCCATCCAAAAATCAGCGGCGGTATTTTAATGAGAAAAGATAATTCTTCAGATTTAAAGGAAGCTGAAGAAAATAGTATCGTCCCGATTGAAATTGTGTGCGTTAATCTTTATCCGTTCAAAGAAGTCTCTAAAGATCCGAAAGCGAACCTCGAAACTCTGATAGAAAATATAGACATCGGCGGACCCACAATGATCCGTGCTGCAGCAAAAAATAATAAATATGTTTCAGTAATTACCAATCCAAATCAGTACTCCTCTTTTCTTGAAGAACTTAAATCAGGAAACATCAGTGATCGGACGAGACAAAAATTAGCTATTGAAGCATTTGCTCATACAGCAGATTATGATTCAAATATTGTGAACTCACTCGAAAAGAAAATGGATCTGTCTTCTAATTGTTTTAACAGAAGTTTTAAACTTGCTTCATCACTTCGTTATGGTGAAAATCCGCATCAGCGAGCTGGTGTTTATGGAGATTTTTATGATCACTTTGATTTCATCCACGGAAAGGAACTTTCTTACAATAATATTTTAGATTTAGTCTCTGCAGTTGAATTGGTAGAAAGTCTTGGTGTTAATTCTTGCAGCATAATAAAACATAACAATCCGGCCGGTGCTGCAATTGGTGCAGATTCCTTTGATGCTTACTTGAAAGCATTAAAATGCGATCCTGTCTCATCTTTTGGAGGTATAGTTGCTTTCACTTCAATTGTTGATGAAAAGTTAGCGATAAAATTGAATGAAATTTTTCTTGAGGTTGTTTGCGCTCCTGAATATACTGAAGAGGCAATTTCAGTTTTAAAGAAGAAAAAAGACCGACGATTACTCAAACAGAAAAAATCAGTTATCAGTGAGAAAACTACTTTTCGTTCAATCCCCGGAGGAGCGATTGTTCAGGATGCAGATTTATTGGATTTGGATGATACGAAATTGAGCACGGTGACAGATAAAAAACCATCGCCTGCGGAATTGGAAGACCTGAAGTTTGCATGGAAAATTGCTAAATATACAAAGTCGAATGCGATAGTATTTGTAAAGGATCAAGCTACACTTGGCGTTGGTGCTGGTCAGATGTCAAGAATTGATTCGGCTAAAATTGCAAAGATGAAAGCTGAAGAGCACGGTCTTGATTTAAACGGTTCAGTGGCTGCTTCGGATGCATTTTTTCCTTTTGCTGATGGCTTAATTGAAATTGTAAATTGCGGTGCTGTTTCTGTAATTCAGCCCGGCGGATCTGTAAGAGATCTGGAAGTTATAGAAGCTGCAAATAAAAAAAATATTTCAATGGTATTTACAGGAATACGGCACTTTAAACATTAAGAGGATTTATGGGAATAATGGACTTTTTTTCGACGGACATTGCAATTGATTTGGGTACAGCCAATACACTTATTTATGTGAAAGGTAAAGGCATTGTACTAAACGAACCTTCCATTGTAGCATTCGACAGGAGTTCAAAAAGAATTATTGCACTGGGAAATAAAGCGAAAGAAATGCAGGGAAGGGAACACAAAGAAATAAAAGTTACCCGCCCAATGAGAGACGGTGTTATTGCAGATTTTGAAATTGCCGAAGGAATGATTCGTGCATTTATAAAAAGAGTGAAAGCAGGAGCCTTAAGCAGCAGGAGAGTTGTAGTTGCTGTTCCGAGCGGTGTTACAGAAGTGGAAAAGCGAGCAGTCAGAGATAGTGCAGAACATGCCGGGGCAAAGGAAGTTCATCTTGTTGCAGAACCGATGGCAGCAGCAATTGGAATCGGGATTGATGTCCACGCACCCGTTGGAAATATGATCATTGATATAGGCGGAGGTACAACAGAGATTGCGGTAATTGCTTTATCAGGAATTGTTAACGAAGAATCAATCAGAATTGCCGGCGATGAAATGAATTATGCAATAATGCAATTCTTTAAAAGAAATCATAACATTCTTATTGGCGAAAGAACAGCCGAAGCAATAAAATGTGAAGTTGGTTCCGCAGTTCCACTCAAGGAAGAAATAACAATTCAAGTAAAAGGAAGGGATCTTGTCGGTGGCATCCCAAAAACTACTGAAGTAAGTTCAGTTGAAATCCGTGAAGCTCTGAATGAAGCAATAACACAAATTGTTAATACTGTCCGGCAGACGTTAGAGCGTACTCCACCGGAACTATCAGCCGATATTTTAGATAGAGGAGTTATGTTAACCGGCGGCGGAGCACTCTTAAAAGGACTGGATGAACGAATAAAAATGGAAACTAATCTTCCTGTTCACGTTGCGGATGATCCTTTAACCGCAGTTGCCAGAGGTGCCGGAAAGATTATAGAAAATCTTAATGAATATTCTAAGGTTCTTATTCGTAACAGAAGATATTAATGTTCAAGCTGCTCTCAAATGTTTGGAATCAATTCAGGGAATATCTGGTTTTTATTTTACTGGTTATTATAAGCCTATCACTACTAACTCAAAATAATAATCTGCAGGTTCAGAAAGTTCGGGCTTTGGCGTTCGGAAGTTTTGCCACAGTTACCTCTGTTTTTTATGACTTGTTAAATATCACTCAACTTAAAAATGAAAATCAGGTCTTAAGAAGATATAATGCAGAATTAATGATGCAACTAAGCCGGATCAGAGAACAAGGTATTCTTAACAGGGAACTGAAAGGAATGCTTGGGATGAAAGATACTCTTTCCCTTCCACTTATCCCGGCAACAATTGTTTCTAAGTCTCTCTCAATGACGCAAAATACAATCACACTTAACGTTGGAATAAATGAAGGACTAAAGCCCGGGATGCCGGTGATCAGTTACCGCGGTTTTGTTGGCATTATTCAATCTTGCTCAGATAATTTTTCAATTGCCCGGACTTTAAAGAACGTCGACCTGAAACTTACAGTCAAAAATGAAAAGAACCGTCTGAATGGAATAATGAAGTGGGACGGTGAAAAACTGGTGATCATTGATGTTCCAAAAACTTATGATTTTGATGTGGGAGATAGAATAATTTCGTCCGACATAAGTTCAATTGTACCTGTTCCGATTCCGGTTGGTATAGTTTCACATATTGAAGAAGAAACAACAGGGTTATTGAATTTGATCCATATAAAACCGTTTGAAGAAGTTTTAAGCGTTGAAAATGTATTCGTGATGATGATGTTGGAAAGTTATGAAAAAAATAATCTCGAACTAAATTTTTATAACCGCCAATGAAACTCAAATATATCGTACCCCTTTTTGTATTCATCCCGGTTGTACTAATTCAACTTACGGTAATTCCTTTTATTTCGGTTCAGGAAGTTGTTCCCAATCTTTTATTAATTTCAGTTGTATATTTTTCTATTGCGAACGGACAAATATTCGGTACGATTGCAGGTGCTTCTTTTGGTTTGCTTTACGATTTAATTTCAGGGAACCTGCTTGGAAGCAATATGTTATCGTTAACTGTAGCCGGATTTGTAGCCGGATATTTTTCTAGTGAGACAAGACGTGAGAAATATCTTTATACATATTCTTTCACAATTGTAGTGCTGATGAGCGCTTTAGTAAATGCTATTATTTTTTCTTTTTTCTCTGTGATAGATTTTAATACAAATTTTTTGCAAGCGCTTCTCAATCATGCATTACTACCTGCAATTTATACATCAGTTGTTAGTATTTTGGTGGTGATTGTACCATATAAAAGGGCTTTCGATTGAAAACTGAAAACTTTGGATCGCTGAAAAGAAGAACGATAATTTATGCAGTAATTATCGCAACAATGCTAATCCTCGGCGGACGATTGTTTCAAATGCAAATTCTCCATCGAATTGACTACGATAAAAAATCTACCGATAACAGTATAAAAAGTATTGAACTTCAGCCTTTGCGCGGGGTTTTTTACGATAGGAATTACAAGGTGCTGGTCAGCAATATTCCGGCTTACACAATCAGAGTAACACCTGCATATTACGATACAACTCTGAATAAAATTCTTGAAGCTGTTATTGGGACAGAGCCTGGCTATATAAAAAATCTTCTGAAAAAAAACAGAATCTATTCCAAATTTTTACCGGTCAAAGTTCGGAGGGGAGTTGACTTTAAGGCGATTGCCTGGTATGAAGAAAATTCCGAACACCTAACCGGAGTTGATTATATTATTGAAATGCAGAGATTCTATCCGGCAGGCTTAGTTGCTTCTCACACGTTTGGGTACACAAAAGAAATCTCACCTGAGCAGCTTGCTAAAGAAAAAGATATATATAAACCCGGCGATTATGTTGGCCATAATGGAATCGAAAAAACTTACGAGAAATTAATAAGCGGAATCAAAGGCTATAGTTATGTTTTAGTTGATTCAAGACAAAGACAGATCGGAAGATTTTTGGGTGGGAAAGAAGATATTAATCCAATTAAAGGAAGCGATATTGTTTTAGGTATAGAAGCTTCTGCACAAAAAGTTGCTGAAGAAGAATTCAAAGGTAAAAGAGGCGCGCTTGTTGCAATAGAACCAACGACAGGAGAAATTCTGGCAATCGTTAGTTCTCCGGATTATGATCTTAATCGGTTTTCATATTTTACACCTAAAAGTTTTTTAGATAGTATTTACACCGATCCTTTCACACCGTTGTTTAACCGGGCAACAATGTCAATTCATCCACCAGGATCTACTTTTAAGATGCTCTCGGCAATAGCAGCACTTGATATGGGAATATTGAAAACAACCGATATGGTAACTTGTGGCGGAGGATTCACTTTCGGACGTTTCTTTAAATGTCACGGCAATCATGGAACGATCAACGTAGTTACTGCTATTGAAAAATCCTGCAACACTTTTTTCTACAAACTTATTTATAAGATTGGCATTGATAAATGGAAAGAGTACGCTTCAAGATTTGGTTTCGGTAAAAGTACAGGGGGAGACTTAACCGAAGAAGTTCCCGGATTAATTCCTGATGAAAATTATTACAAAAAAAGATACGGAGATAATTGGCCAAGAAGTATTATGGCAAGTCTTGGAATTGGGCAGGGAGAAGTAAGCGTTACTCCTTTGCAGCTTGCACTTTATTCAGCTTTAATTGCTAATGATGGTAAGACCAAAACTCCACATGTCGTAAAAGGCTATATTGATGAAAAGACTGAAAAACTAGTTCCGTTGGAGTACAAAGAAATAAGTTTAGGTGTTAGTCAGGAAGCATTGGACGTAGTAAAAAACGCGATGTACCTGGTTGTGAACGGACACGGTACTGCCACACATATTAAATTACCAGATATTTCCATCTGTGGAAAAACCGGTACAGCTCAAAATCCGCATGGAAAAGATCACGCCTGGTTTGTAGGTTTTGCACCTTATGAAAATCCTAAAATTGCAATTGCAGTGCTTGTTGAAAATGTCGGCTTTGGCGGGACACACGCGGCACCGATTGCAAAAAAAGTTATTCAGGCATACATAAATAGTTTTAAAGGCGAAGGTAAATCCTTTGAAGAAAATTTAGCCATAGTTGAATAAACCGAAAGCACAAAACGTTTGAGAATTGATTATAACATAAAAGATAAATTTGATTTTGGGCTATTTCTGCCCGCTTTAATTCTTTTCGGATTTGGATTATTATCAATTTACAGTTCAACCGTAAACAATACGTTTGCTCAGGAAAATTTTCAACGACAGGTAATTTGGGGAGTGTTTGCATTTATCTTATTCTTTATAATTTATTCACTTCCTACCAATATATTTAAAACTTTAGCCATCCCCGGTTACGTTGTTTCATTGCTTTTGTTGATGGCAGTTCTTGTAATGGGGAAACAAATATCAGGTTCAAAAAGCTGGTTAGTAATCGGCTCAATTGGTTTTCAACCATCGGAGATTGCAAAGATTGCAACCATCATGGCAATTGCTGCATACCTTAGCAGGAACAACTCAAACATAGATTCATTCAAAGATATTCTTATTACACTTGCGATCGGGTTTACACCTGTTTTATTAGTGTTGATGGAACCAGATATGGGTACCTCGATTGTATTTATAGGTATAATTTTAATGATGTTTTTTTGGAAAGGCATTAGCTCGTTTTCACTTTTTGTTGTTTTATCTCCAGGGTTCGTGGCAATAGCTGCAATTTTTGGTACGATTTATTTTCTTATTGCTTTATCACTCATAATTGTTTTGTTGTTCACTTTTAAAAAGAATCTTTTTTTCTCTGCATCGATATTTGCAATCGGGTTATCGAGCGGTTTCTTTGCTGACTATGTGTATCATGCCTTAAGTCCGCATCAGCAAAAAAGAATCCAATCATTTTTAGATCCGAATGCTGATCCGCTGGGTTCGGGTTACAATACAATTCAAGCAAAAGTTGCAATTGGCTCAGGTGGTTTGACAGGGAAAGGATTTCTTGCAGGGAATCAAACGCAGCTCCAATTCATTCCTGAGCAATGGACAGATTTTGCTTTTTGTGTCATTGGTGAAGAATTCGGATTTATTGGCAGCATCTTTGTCATCAGTGTCTTCTTTATTCTTTTTCTACGAATATTAAAATTAACATATAACACCAAAGATGAATTTTTGAGCCTTGTATCAATTGGCATTTTATCTGTCTACTTGATTCACTTCATTATTAATCTTGGAATGGTTGTGGGAATTCTTCCGGTAATCGGAATTCCTCTGCCATTTATCAGTTACGGCGGTAGTTCGCTTTTAGTAAATATGATGATGCTTGGGATCGTTGCAAACCTTTACCGAACAAGAAAAAATTATACTTGATAATTCTAAATGAAAGCTATACAAAAACTTAATTCTGCAAACGATTCTGGAAAATATATTTGTGTTGGACTTGATACTGATCCGAAAAAACTTCCTAAACAGTTATCATCATTTAAATATCCGGTATTAGAATTTAATAAGAGAATAATCGAAGCAACTAAAGCATCAGCAGCAGCATACAAATTAAATCTTGCTTTTTATGAAAGCGAAGGCAACGATGGTTTTGAAAACCTGGCTGCAACTTTATCATTCATTCCGGAAAACATTTTAACTATTGCAGATGGTAAACGCGGGGACATCGGCAACACTTCCAATTTATACGCCCGTTCAATTTTTGAACATTATAAATTTGATGCTTCAACTCTTAACCCGTTTATGGGGCAGGATTCGTTAGAGCCGTTTTTATCCTATTCAGGTAAATTTAATTTTATACTCGCACTTACATCAAATCCGGGCTCAGCAGATTTACAAAAGCTTCAATTAAAATCGGGTGAATTTCTTTATCAGTCTGTAATTAAAAAAGTAAAATCCTGGAATAAAAATCTTAACTGCGGATTAGTTTTTGGTGCAACTAATTTAGCAGAGTTGAAAAGCAATTTAGATTTGATTGAAGATTTACCTCTCTTAATTCCCGGAGTAGGTGCACAGGGTGGAAGTCTTGAAGATGTGGCTGCACTTTTATTTTCACGGAACAAACATTCCTTCCTGATAAACGTCAGCCGTGGAATCATTCAAAATAGTCTTGGAGAAGATTTTGCTGAGGCGGCTAATAATGAACTTGCCAGGTTGAATCAAGTCATTTCCAAAATTTTAAGATGAGCCTTATCATAAATTATCATTTCAAGGCTTTCCCGGTTAATTTGATTTTTCTCTCACTTCTTACCTTTCTGAATAATAATCTTTGCTTTAGTGTTTTCTTTATTGATAAAAGAAAATATCTTTAGCAAGAAGATGTTAAATTTAATTTTAAGTATTTTTCAACAGCAATGAGCATAAAAGAAAAATATATTTATGAAATTTGGAAAGAAGGAAAGTTCTTTAAGGAACTTACTGTCGGAGATTCCCAGCATATTGAGATAGTTGATCCGGGATCACATAACAAAGATTCTGCAGGTCCGGACTTTTTGAACGCAAGAATTAAATTCGGCAATATCACTTACTTAGGCGACATTGAAATAGATTCATGGCATTCAGATTGGAAGACACATGGGCACTTCTTCGATAAGAAGTACAACAAAGTCATACTTCATATTGTCATTTCAAAAGATAAACACCAGCCTTTTGTTTTTAATAAAGAAGGAAGAAAAATCCACTCAATTTGTATTCTTGATTTTGTTGATGGAAATATATACCAGAATTTGATTGACGCAGTTAAAACAGAAAAGGAGAACAGAAAGTTTCAGATGCCATGTCTTGATAGAAATGATTCCGTTCATAAAAAAGAAAAGCTCGATTATTTGCTCGAACTTGGAATTGAAAGATTCAACAGGAAATCCAAACGATTTCTTGAAAGACTTAAAGAGATGATTTATTTGAAAGAAATGAACATCAGGGAACCAATTATTAAATATGATTTTGGAGAGGATTATTATAATAAAAAGTATTCGCAGCAAAATTTTGACGACAAGAATCTGTGGGAACAGCTAATTTATGAAATGATATTTGAGGCGCTTGGTTATTCAAGAAATAAAGTAATAATGCAGCGTTTGGCAAAAGCTGTAAACATAGAATTCCTTAATAATTTTAGAACCAGTGACAATTTTGGACTAATCAGTGAGAGTGCTTTATTTAATGTCAGCGGATTACTACCCCAAAAAGTAAAATACCGTGAGGAGGTGACAACCGAATATCTCAGGCACTTAGTTGAAACCTGGAATTCTGTCCGTGATAAGTACGATGGGATAACATTTTCAAAAGAAGATTGGAATTTCTTTAAAAGCCGTCCTCAAAATTTTCCAACTATCAGGTTAGCTGGCGGCGGACTTTTGATCACTCATTTTTTGGCAAATGATGTTTTTAAATCACTGACAAACTTCTTTAATGAAGACAGGACAGTTAAGGATGCTAATATTATTTTGCGGAATTACTGTATTATTGAAGCAAGGGGATATTGGGTTAATCACTATAATTTTGATAAGCAGTCAGAAGAAAAATTGAATTACTTTATTGGAGTATCGCGCGCAGATGAAATTATTGTTAATGTTTTACTTCCGATATTAAGTTTATACTTTGATATCTTCGAGAAGAAAGATCAATCCAGAAAAGTTAAACAGCTTTATACACTGTATACTCAATACGGTTCAAATATGGTTGTCGAACAAGTTGAATCCACACTTGGATTGCACAAAGCTTCAAGAAGAAGTATAAATTACCAGGCAATGATCGAACTATTCAGAAATTATTGTGTGAGAGAAAGATGTATGGAATGTAAGATCGGACAGAAAATATTTAATTAGAAAAATTAGTTTTCACTGGTAAGATTTTTAATCTGGTCCCGGATTTTAGCAGCCCTCTCATATTCTTCCCCTTCAATTGCTTCTCTCAGTTTATTTTGAAGTGCAGCAAGCTTAGCTTCCTTTGATGGAGCTTTTTTGGTTTCGGCTGAATCGGTTACAGTATTTAAACTCGCAACATCTTCAGTTTCATCAGATGGAACAAAAGCAGCAGAATCCATCACAGTTTCCGAGACAAAAATCGGTGATTGGGCACGTACGGCTAATGCAATTGCATCACTGGGCCGTGCATCAATCTCCTGAGAAAATCCTGATACTTCAAGAATAATCTTTGCGTAAAAAGTATTATCTCTGAGTTCATCAATAACAACCTCAATTACAGTTGCTCCAAGACTATCGGTAAGTTGTTTCAATAAATCATGTGTAAGAGGTCGTGGTGGTTTAATGCCTTCAATTTCCAATGCAATAGCTTGTGCTTCGAATGCGCCAATGATGATGGGCAGACGACGTTTACCATCAACCTCTTTAAGAAGAATTGCATAAGCTCCACCTGTAGCAGGGCTTGATGATAGTCCTAATATTTCACACGGAATTTTATGCAAGTTTTATTTTGAATATGCGGTTATTTTAATTTTTTTATTTCGTTTGTTAAAGCCGGAATTATTTCAAACAAATCACCTGTAATACCATAATCGGCAATATTAAATATAGGGGCATCTTTATCTTTATTTATTGCTACTATATATTTTGATGATGACATACCGGCAAGGTGTTGAATCGCACCTGAAATTCCACAAGCAATATAAAGAGTTGGGGAAACTGTTTTACCTGTTTGCCCAACCTGTTCACTATGAGGCCTCCATCCAGCATCCACAACAGCACGGGAAGCTCCAACCGCTGCACCTAATGCTTCGGCAAGATCTTCAATCAAGTGGAAGTTTTCAGGACCTTTCATTCCTCTGCCTCCGGATACGATCATGTCAGCTTCAGCAACATCCACTTTCCCTTCAGATTTTTGAATTGATGTAACTTTGCTTTTGAGATTTACACTTGAAATTTCTTTAACTGCTATCTCAGATGAAGAGGGAGCCTCGCTTACTTTTGCTTTAAAAACATTTGGTCGGATTGTGATTACTTTTTTATCGCTTAGCAGCTTCACATCAATTAATGCTTTACCTGCATAAGTTGGTCTCGTAAGAATTAATTCACCACCGGTTACATTTAATTTCACACAGTCAACAACACAAGCGGCATCAAGTCTCACACTTAGCCTTGGTGCTAAATCTTTTCCGAGTGTTGTGTTTGATAAAATCAGAATATCGTAATCAATTTCTTTTGCCAGATTTGCTATCGCTTCCGTATATCCTGAAGAGGTGTATTGAGATAACTGATCATTTTTCAGATGGAAGATTTTCTGGATACCATATTTAGAAATTTCATTCAGGTTTGAAATTGCATCTCCGGCGACAACTGCATCAGCCGAAGTGCCTAAATCTTTTGCAAGCTCTGCGGCTATGCTCGCAACTTCCAAGCCCGATCTTTTGATTGTTCCATCTCTCTGTTCGAGAACTGCTAATATTTTATTTGCCATTTAATTTTTCCTTAAATTACTTTTGCTTCTTCTTTTAACAATCTTACTAACTCAGGCACAGCCGAAGCATCACTTCCAACAATTCTACCCGGTTGTTTTCCTGCAGGGAGGTGCATTCTAATAATTTCGCTTTTTGGTGTATAGGATACTGCCGGTTTTTCTTCGATAGTTTTTTTCTTTGCTGCCATTATTCCTTTTAATGAAGCATAACGAGGTTCATTTAATCCTTTCTGACAGGTTATTATAACCGGGAGCGAAGTTTCAACTATTTCTCGTCCGCCCTCTATCTCACGTTCTGCAATAATTTTATCACCGTTAATATCCAATTTTACACAAACCGCAACACAATTATATCCTAAAAGTTCAGAAGTTAATTGACCGACAATCGAGTTATCGTAATCAACGGATTGTTTTCCCATAAAAACCAACTGCGCTGCCTGGGCTTTTATTTCTTCAGCGAGTGCTTTTGCAATTCCCAAAGAATCTCTTGGATTATCATCTTTTAGAAGGATACCGCTATCTGCACCCATTGCTAACGCTTTACGGACTGTTTCTTTGCTATTCTCTGAACCAACTGTTACAACAACTACCTCACCGCTTCCGGATTTCTCCTTTGTTTTCAAAGCTTCCTCAACAGCATACTCATCGTATGGATTAATTATATAAGTAACTCCCGAAGGATCAATTGTCTTCCCATCACTACCTACTTTAATTCTCGAGGCAGTATCGGGGACATGACTTACACAAGCAACTATTTTCATTTGATCTCCATTTTATAACTTTATTTTGTATACAAAATATATGGATGCACCGATATAAAAGCAATTAATGTCTTAAAAGAAAATCAATATCTATGTGATGTCTTCTTTAATTTGTAGTATTGAATATTTATCTTCACAATATGGAAATCCCTGTAAAACAATCTCCTCAAATAGAAAAGCTTGAAGAAGAAAAAACCGACATTGGAATTGGCAGCAGAGTAATTCTTTTTAATGATGACTGGCACACCTTTGAAGAAGTAATTACTCAAATTATAAAAGCAACAAAATGTTCATTTATTGAAGCACGTGATAAAACATTCGAAGTTCATGTAAATGGTAAAGCTGTTGTTTACATCGGAGAACTTGCGGAATGCTTGAGGGTATCCGGCATTCTGGAAGAAATACTATTGCACACTCAGATCGAAACTTAATTATAACTTATCTTAATCATTAATTAAATTTTTTCGATTGCTCACCTTTTGGACCGTATAACTCTTTCAACAGATAAAAGAGTAAAGAATTATCTGTGACTGGATATGGAAACCGTATGCTTTCTGGTGGTACTGGTTTATCATAATCAAAAGAAAAAATTTCCTGATTGCTCATATCATAATATCGAATTTTTAAGATTCCATATTTCACAGTTGTTAGATTAATTGTGTAAAGAGTTTTAGATCTAAAAACATCACCTTCTATTCCCTCATATTTTTTCGGCGGTTGATTAGTCTCGAGTACCCAAATGTTGAACCTATCTCCACTTATTGTATCAAGTTTTGCAGCATCATACCAGAATTTTGATCCATCATCTGCGTTAATCACTTTCCAAACATGCTGTTCTTCTTGCTGTGCAAATATTGAAATATAGCAGATTGCGGCGAGCACAATAGTTTTAAACATAAAAATCAAATTTCCTTTAAATCTTTTATGAAAAGATAAATAATTCATGAGTCATCAAAAAAGTAAAAATAAGTCATTAATTATGAAATTAATTTTCTAAGTTGATAGAATTTTTTTTTAAAAAGTACTAATATTTTTTAACTCAGCCCGGAAGAGGCTTTCATCATTGATGTAGAAATTCGATAAATAAATTCAGCCAGATAGTTGGAATTCATCCCGCTTTCTAATGTCTAAGAAAAAACAATTGTCTTTTCTCAATTATTGGAATTTATCATATAAAAACAATCAAAATAGCCAGATGGATTATGGGTAAAATTGGTGTGATTGTTGTCGCAGAATGCACATAGCCTCCTTAGTAACAGAGGAGAGCCGGGTTGTAAGAACTTATAATTTTTGTGCTCTCCTTTGTTTTTTTTTGGACAATGTGTAAATAGTATTAGCAAATTAATAATTTTTTTTAGGAGGGATCATGTTAATCAGAATCCTTATTGCGCTCATCAGTTTACCATTCTTTTTTATCTCTGCTCAAACAGAACAGCGCGGCTTTATCGGCAGCAGTGCTTGTGGTATGTGCCACAAAACTGAAAAGCAGGGTAGTCAACTTTCAATTTGGCAGAATAGCAAGCACGCACAAGCTTACGTTACTCTCCAATCGGAAAAGGCAGATAAGATTGCAAAAGATAAAGGCTTTGATACCAAAGCAGTTGAAACTGCGGAATGCCTGAAATGCCATGCTTCCGGTTACAATGTAGATGCTAAATTTATTGCCGAAAAATTTAAAGTTGAAGAAGGCGTTCAATGCGAAACGTGTCACGGACCAGGCGCTGATTATAAAAGCAAGAAAGTTATGGAAAGCAGGGAAGAGTCTGTAAAGAATGGTTTGAAAGTTTACGATAAGATTGAAGATTTCTGTATTGGGTGTCATAATGCAGAAAGCCCAACTTACGTTGAGTTTAACTTTGATGAGATGTGGTCAAAAATTAAGCATCCGGTATCGGAAAAATAATTAAGTTGTTTTAATTAGTTTAATTACTAAATGAAAAAAGTTTTACTGTTTATTTTAGCAAGCGGGATTCTATATACAAGTCTCCCGCAATCTCTTAACGGCAGATTCTCAAGTTCTGTCTACACATTTGAACGCTTCGATACTTCTGGTTCTTCAAACACAAGTGCAAGAACCTATCAAATGCTCTACTTCAACTTCGGTAAAGAAAACATCTGGCTCAGATCAAATCTAAATTTGGAATATGATATCGCAAATAAACAGAAAAGCGATCCGAGATTCCGTGTTTATAATCTTTATGCTGACTTTAGTAAAATTTTTAATGTAGCCTCATTGAAGTTAGGCCGACAGCCGCTATATAATTCTATTGCAGGTGGGGTGTTTGATGGCGCGACGGTTGGATTGAACTATTCCGGGTATAAAATTTTAGGTTATTACGGTGGGAATGTCCCTGCATATCAGAAGCTTGAACTTATAGAAGATTGGGGTAATAATTATCTGCTAGGCGGTGAGTTCACAGTTTTAGCTTTGATGGATTGGAGGTTTAGTGCAAAATATATTAATAAAAATTTTGCAAGCAAATCTTACACTGCTGTCAGATTAGATCCCGAACTAAATCCCATAAACGTACTAATTGAAAACGAATCAAATCAGTATCAATTCCTTTCCGGCGAAGTTTCTTATTTCAAACAGAAATTTGGCAGCGCAAATGTCAGATATGATTATGATCTGAATTTTCAAACTTCATCCAGATTTGAAATTTCAGGAAGATATGAAGCAATTAAAAATCTCGGGATAAATGCTTATTACAATTATCGAGAACCAAAATTAAGATACAATTCAATATTCTCTGTGTTTGACTATGGTAATACATGGGAAATTGAAGGTGGTGTTGACTATTTGATTGATAACAAGTATACCGTTATTGGAAAATTTGCAAACGTAACTTATAAGGATGAAAGATCACAGCGGGTTACTTTAGGTTTATCATCTCAGTTCGGAACGATTACAGCCAGAAAAAGTTTCGGTTATGCTGGTGAGATGGATGCGATATCTTTATACACAGCTTTTTCTCAGCTTGATGGATTGTTGACTCCTTCTTTAGGATTTTCTTATACAAGGTATAAACTGTCTGCCGATGATCCCTCGAATGAATTAGTTTCTGTACTTGCCGGGGCTAATCTGCGGCCATTCAGCACACTCTCTTTCGATTTACAGGGTCAATTTATCGATAACAAAATTTATTCTAATGACTGGAGATTATTCTTTAAGCTTAATTTCTGGTTTAATACAATTTTTAATTGAGCATTATGATTAAGAATTTTTACATTTCTCTTTTTACGATCAGTATCACATTACTGCTGTTCGTTGCTTTTCTTGGGCAGCAATCCGATCCTCTGAAGACAAACAAAGAACTCATCAAGTTTTCTCATGCACTTCACAATGAACTTGTAGAGTGTGCAGATTGCCATAATTCAGTTTCTGAAAGCATTTCTCTTAATGACAGGCTTCTTCCGGACCATGATAATTGCGTTGACTGTCACGAAGTAGATAATGATCAGGAATGCAGCACCTGTCATATTGATGACAATTATGAACCCTTGATTCAGAAAAAATCAGAGTTGATCTACAATCATAAAATTCATGCTGTTCAGGGTATGCAATGCATTGAGTGTCATAAAGGGCTGGATAAAGTTGAATACAGTTTTGAAAGTGCTGAAGTCAATCCTCCGATGGAATTATGTTCTGCTTGTCATAGTGAAGTTAAGGTCGCATCAAATTCTTGCGAGTCTTGTCACATATCAACCAATTATTTACAGCCGCAAAATCACAAGAGTGTGGATTTTACAAGATCACATAAATTCCTTGCCTGGGAAATGGATGCGAACTGTATGATGTGCCATGATAACACGACTTGTCAGGATTGCCATGTAGCTACTACTTCAATTACAGAAATGAATTTGCCTGACGACTTTTATGCACCATACTATCCAAGTAATTCAGTTGATGGAGCAAAACAGCAGGCAATATTAAAAGTTCATGGTGATTTTGGTTACAGATTTTCTCATGGTATTGATGCAAAGGGAAAAACTAATGAATGTCAGTCATGTCATCAGATAGAAACATTTTGTGCAGGCTGTCATCAATCTGAAAATAGAGATTTTGCACTTGGTGGTATTGTTCCATCGTCTCATTTATCGCCTACATTCAAAACACTTGGTGTTGGAACTGGTGGTGGTGATCACGCGAGATTGGCAAGAAGAGATATTGAAAGATGTGTATCCTGTCATGATGTTCAGGGTGCAGATCCAACATGCATTGTATGCCATCTTGATAGCGATGGAATAAAAGGTACAAATCCGAAGACACATATTACAAACTATTTGAAAGATGAGAGAGGAGATTGGCACGATACGCAAGGTTCAGTTTGTTACAATTGCCATACAAGTGCAACGCCAATGTCCCAGCAAACATCTGGATTCTGTAATTATTGTCACGGTATGTAAAGAATAAAACGGT
The DNA here is from genome assembly GCA_963698525.1 of uncultured Ignavibacteriaceae bacterium. GTDB lineage: Bacteria > Bacteroidota > Ignavibacteria > Ignavibacteriales > Ignavibacteriaceae > IGN2. The sequence goes on from CAVORE010000011.1 coordinate 328,061, forward strand.
AATTAGCATGATAAAAATTTTATTAAAATATTTTTCCTCAATTCTGATTGTATTCCTCATTGCAGCTTGCAGTGAATTAACTACTGATATTCCTTCTGTTCCGAAAATAAATACACATGGAGACAGTGTTTATTCACCCACTTCACCGAATTATCATCCAAAGACAATTGCCGATTCACCAAATGGAATGTATGATTGCCAGGAATGTCATGCTGCAGATTTTTCCGGAGGTGTAGCACAGGTTGGTTGTAACACTAGCGATTGTCATCCTACAATCGAAGTTCATGTTAGTGGTTTAATTGATCCTGCAAGTGAAAACTTTCATGGAAATTATATCAAAGGCAACCAGTGGGATATGATACCATGTCAAAGCTGTCACGCGCAAAATACGGTGGAGGGGATTATGAATATCCTGATGGCAGTTGCTATCGCCTACTTGTAATAGATTGTCATACGTATGTCAGTGGTCCTGAAAATTGCACTACTTGTCACGGCAGTTCAACTTCTAATGCACCACCGCAAGATCTGAATGGAAATACATCAACAAGTGAAAGAGGAGTCGGTGCACATCAGATTCATCTTAAAGGCGGCGACGTCGGTAGAAATTTAACTTGCACTGAATGTCACAATGTACCAGGTGGTGTCTATACACCCGGTCACGTTGATTCTGAACTTCCCGCAGAAGTTTTGATGAATAATCCTCGTGCAAATACTACAACGAATGATGATGCTTCGCCTGGTGTACCTATTGATCCAAATCAACCACAATATATCCCAACGCCAACTTATAATTCAGCAGATTTATCTTGTTCAAATACTTATTGTCATGGTTATTTTAAGAATGGAAACTTGGATAACAAACCTGTTTGGAATGATCCATCAACTTCTCAATGTGGAAGTTGTCATGGAGGCGGGATTGGTAATCCATTACCAAAAACACAATCGCAAGGTGGAAGTCATCCGAATAGTACAAATTGTGCTAATTGTCATGGAGGAGTTGTTGATCAGAATCGAAATATTATTAACCCATCGAAACATATTGATGGATTGTTAAATCTTTTTGGAAATGATATAAAATTTTAGCTCACTAATAGTTAATATAAATAATTAATCAAGGAGTACTTATATGAAAATGTTAAAAAACCTATTAAGATTTTCTTTAGCGATCTTATTAGTAGGTATGTTCGCTGCTTGCGAAGGACCTGAAGGTCCCGCAGGCCCAAAAGGCGATAAGGGTGATACGGGAGATCCAGGAGATCCAGGTCCTGGTTCAGTAGTTAATTGGGAAGGATTTAAAGAAGGAATCATTTGTGCACAGTGTCATAATCCCGATTATGATACACTTTACTACGTTTGGGGAATCAGAACTCAATGGTTAGAATCCAAGCACGCAAACGGTGGTGCTTATTTTGAAAACAACACTACCTGCGGTCCATGTCATACTACTGAAGGCTTTGTTGAAGTTACACTTGGAAGAACACCTACCGGGCATGCAATTTCCTCTCCAATCGGGTGCTTTGCATGTCACTCACCTCATTCAAGAGCAGACTTCTCATTGCGTATCACTGATCCTGTTACTATGTTAGCCGGAGTTGTTGGTGCAGCTGATCCTGTTTTTGATTATGGTAATGGTAATCTTTGTGCTAGCTGTCATAAACCACGTAGCATAAATCCGAAACCAGACCCAACAAAAATGGCTGCAACGGATACAATTACAATCACATCGTCTCGCTGGTATCAACACTATGGCGTCCAGGGACTAATGTTAATGGGTGAAAATGGATTTGAGTTTCAGGGAAAGAACTACACAAATTCATTCCACACTAACGCTCAGGCAATTAAAGATAATGGTTGTGGTATCTGTCATATGGCACTTGAGGAAAGAAATCCTGCAGGTGGGCACACGATGTGGCTCGAATCTGAAGAAGGTGAATTGGTAGCTGGTTGCGAAACCACAGGTTGCCATGGTTCCGGTATGGAATTAGATTACGAAGGTACACAGACAGAAATACATACATTGCTGGATAGTTTACATACACTTTTACGCGATCGTAACTGGATTACAGCATCAGGTTCAGTAAATGCAAGTAGCAGCAATCCATTAAAGATTGCTCCAGCTTATCTATCTGGTGCAATGTACAACTTCTACTATGTTGAACACGATTTAAGTTTTGGTGGTCATAACTTCAAGTATGCAAGAGATCTTCTCACTCATTCAATCGAAGTATTGACTGCAGAATAATTGTAAATATTTATGGTTATTAAAAAAGCCGCTTGATAGCGGCTTTTTTTGTTATAAAATGGTGATCTGAAAATAAGTGCGGAGAGGGTGGGATTCGAACCCACGGTACCCTTGCGAGTACACTACCTTTCCAGGGTAGCCAATTCAGCCACTCTTGCACCTCTCCTAATTTGGTTTGCAAATATATTAAATACTGCACAAACATTCAGATACATTTGAAAATTTTAGATTCGAATCAATTAAACTGAGGTTAAAAAGAAATACATATATTTGTAGTAAGCGGATTAATTTTATCAGGAGAGGTGCCGGAGTGGTTGAACGGGGCGGTCTCGAAAACCGTTGTCCCGCTTGCGGGACCGAGAGTTCGAATCTCTCCCTCTCCGCTCATTCTCTTTTTGCTTTCCTGGAATTATACTCACTGCGCATCTGGCAATAAATCAGTTCCTCCTTCACTTAGCATTTAGTTTGTCAATCATAATAAATTGCCACTAATCCAATTTTCATTTCCAACTTAATATTATTGATTTATCTTACCTGAAGAGATTTGAGAAGTCATAATTAAGAAAGAGATCCCCCCAAGACAGCAGATAAACATGCTACCCTGGAAGAGTCCCGGATTTATTCGGGACTTTTCTTTTCCATCCTGATTGATCAATCAAACGTGATTTCAATTCCATTTGCTTAATTTTACCAACCATTTATCAGGAAATGATACATATAAAGAAACATATCGTTAGCACACTTCAATTAGCATATCCTGTAGTCATCGGTCAGCTTGGTATCATAATGATGGGAGTAGTTGATAGTTTGATGGTTGGTCAACTTGGAGCTGCACCGCTGGCAGCGGCATCATTAGGGAGCGGCCTGGCGTTTATTTTATTGATTATTGGAATAGGAGTCTCACTTGCTGTTACTCCACTCGTGGCGATTGCTGTTGGCGCTAATAAGTATGAGGATTGTGGAGTTTATTTTCGACAATCTCTTTTAGTCAATAGTGTTTTAGCACTCATCATTGCCTTAGCAGTATTCTTTGCCGCTGATATGCTTAAATATTTTAATCAGCCTCTGGAAGTAGAAATTCAGGCTGAATCTTATATGAAAATTATCGGGTATAGTGCCTTACCGCTGATGCTGTTTCAAACGTATAAACAATTTATTGAAGGCTTCTCTATAATGCGGCCTGCTATGATCATAGCTATCCTGGCAAACATAATAAATGCATTTGCAAACTGGATACTGATCTTTGGTAAGCTCGGCTTTCCGGCTCTGGAATTAGATGGCGCAGGTTGGGCAACATTTGCATCAAGACTATTTATGGCTCTGGCACTTATGGGTTTTGTAATGAATAATAAATTTTTCAAAAAGTATGATGTGTCGTTCCATTTTAAAAGTATAAACCGGCCGGTTATTAAAAAGATTCTTTCTCTCGGACTGCCAAGCGGCTTTCAGTATTTTTTTGAAGTCGGTGCATTTTCATTTGCGGTTGTTATGGTTGGGTGGCTTGGAACTAAACAATTAGCTGCACATCAGATTGCAATAAACCTGGCATCAATTTCCTTTATGGCTGTACTTGGTATTTCAGTTGCCGGTTCGATTAGGGTAGGGAATGCAGTTGGAAAGAGAGACATTTCAGAAACTCGCAGAGCAGGTTTTACAGCTTCTCTTCTTGGTGCATCGATAATGATGTTTGCCGGAATAATTTTCATTCTTTTTAGAAATTATTTGCCAACGCTTTATGTTAACGATGAGGTTGTAATTTCTTATGCCTCTTCATTACTGATCATTGCAGCTTTATTTCAAATTTCTGATGGGATACAGGCAGTGGGAATAGGTATTTTGCGCGGATTAACTGATGTTAAAATTCCTACTGCAATAACATTTATTGCTTATTGGATTGTCGGATTGCCTGTTGGATATCTCCTCGGATTTACTTTTGATCTTGGTGTTCAGGGTGTTTGGATTGGTTTACTGCTTGGTTTAACTACTTCAGCAATTTTACTAACTCTTCGATTCAATTCAAGAAGTAAACATTTTATTACTTTTTAATTCGCTAAATCTTATTCTGTAAAAATTTTTGTAATGAACTTTCTTTCAATCACTTCAAAATAAATATTACTTACTGAGAGATTTTTAATTCTATTATCCAATATCTCTTTTGGATTTTCTTCTTTCGCCTTGAATTTATTAGAAGATGAAAATTTTGATTTGGTTGTGACCACAAAAAAAGGTTTCTTGTATTCCCGGCAAAATAGAGCGAGTGATTTGCTCCCAACCTTGTTTACAATATTTCCGTTTTTTAAAATTATATCTGCACCGATAATAGCAGAATCAACATCCTGGATATATAAGCCCATCATTGCATCGGTTATCAATTCAGTCTTTATACCTGCACGGGCAAGAGATTTGGCCATTAGTCGGCCTTCGAGCTTTGGTCTCGATTCACAAACAACGACTCTTATTTTTTTATTCTTCTTATACCACAGTTTTAAAATATTTAATACTGACCCGCTTCTTGATAAAGTTATCACACAATTCAGGCTATTTAATCTGGGATATATCCTCTCAAAAATAATTTCGAATTTATCCTTTTGTTTTTTTGAATAACCATTCAGAAAATTTATTAGTCCCTTTTCCGTTTTTAAAACGGACTGAATTTGATCGAGGTATGAATTTACATCTTCAAAATGACCGAGATTTATCTTTACTAAACTTATGCTTCGAGAAATTACAGTTTGATTTTTGTGGATAGAAAGAAAGTAGTCGTTTAAGAGTTCAACTAATTCTGATGAACCAAGTGTTTTATTACTCAGAATTCTGTCTAATTGATTTGCTTTCGATTTATTCATCTATAGAACTTTGTAATGCCAGTCGTTTCAGGTTAAAGTTTCTGCTTGATTTTTTTGAAGAACCTTGACGCGTGTTCATTGCAGTAAATAATTCATCTTTAGAATTAAAATCTTTCAAATAAAAAATCCTGACCTTGTTCCGATTCTTTGCAAGCCAGTTAAGTGATATCTTCATTTTCTCCAGGTCCTCTTCGGTTGGATTAATGTCAATTCTGCTGGTCTGGGAATAATAATCCTCCAACGCAACTTCAAAACTATCATTTACTTTCGCAGAATCTTTCTTTATAAAAAACTTACCTTCAAGTAAGACTATATAATCCATATTTAGGCTCTCAGAAACTTCAAACATCACATTCGCTTTGTTAATAGGTTCTGAAAGTAGTGATGATTTATGTGTCTGCGAAAGCATCAGGTCAATTACATGCTTTGCTTCTGCAGCTTTTTCATATTTTTCTTTTGCGGCATAGTCCTTCATTTTATTCAACATCCGATTCAATGCTGATTGATTTGCACCGGACAGGAATTCATAAACTCTTTCAAGTTCATAAAAATAATCCGGATCAGTATCTTTAATACAGGGAGCTGTACATCTTTCTATATCCGCAAGGAAACATTTTTTCCCTTTCTTGAATTCTTTCTCATCACATTCACGCAAAGCAAAAGTTTTATCTATTATATCCTGAACAACTTCAGCTTTTTTGCGCGATATGAACAATCCGAAATAATCGTTGCCGTCAAAATCAAATTTAGTAGTGATTTCTACTTTTGGAAATTTATTGGTCTTTGTTATCCTGATGAAATATTTGTTTCCATATTTTTTTAATTGACGATTGTGCCTGGGATTAATGAGTTTAATACTTTCAGCCTCCAGCAAGAGTGCGGTAAGTTCAGAGTTGGTAATCTCAGTTTTGATTTTTGCCGCTTGCTTTACAATTTTTTTCGGTTTTCCAACTGTGGTTGCTGCAAAATAACTGCGAACTCTGTCTTTTAATGACTTTGCTTTACCAATGTAAATTATCTCATCCTTTTTATTAAGGAAATAATAAACGCCCGGTGTATCGGGCAGAGAGTAAAGTGAGTCGTGAACTCCTTTTGGCAATTTTATCATCTGGTTTGAAGCAACAATTGATGATTCAAACTCCAATAATTGCTGAAGAGTTTTAATTCCTTTTTCCTTTGATATTTTTTTTATAAGCTTGATGAGGATTTGTGCCGTGGCTTCTGCATCTGAAAGTGCACGGTGCGAATCTTTATTTTTTATTTTCAGATGTGCTGTGACTGACGTCAGGGATTTGCTTTTGAGAGACGGATAAACTTTCCTTGCTAACTTTAGCGTGCAGACATTGAGATTACTTAATGGTTCAAATCCATTCCTGATAAATTCATATCGTAAAAAACCTTCATCAAAACTTAAATTGTGTCCGCTGACTATAGAATTGCCGATGAACTCTTCTATTTCCTCTGCAGCATCATTAAAGCCGGGTGAGTATTTCACATCACTGTTTGCAATACCGGTGAATTGTGTTATGAAATAAGGTATATCGCAACCGGGATTAATTAAAGTAGAATACTTTTCAGCAATCTTAAGGTTAATAACTTTTACGATACCAATCTCGATTATGCGGTTGTTTCTTGCTGAGAGTCCTGTAGTCTCAACGTCGAGTACACAAAATTCGGTATCTTTTAATAAAGTTGATGGAATTTCTGAAGTAAACATATACTAAAACTAAAGCTATTCTATCATAGTTTCAATAAATTGTATCTCTGCATATTCACAGCCCATTTCTTTATATTTACTCTTAACTATTAGATATATTTTGCACTAAAAATTCACACATATATGCCCACAATCAATATTCTCTTCATAGGTGACATTGTAGGAAAACCGGGAATGGACTTAGTTCAAACCTGGCTGCCCGGACTCATTCAGAAATACAAAGCCGATTTAGTAATTGCCAACGGTGAAAATGCTTCGGACGGTAAAGGATGTACCGATAAAGAAGGTAATCAGCTATTTGAATTAGGTGTTCACGTACTTACAGGTGGCAATCACACCTGGGACAAGCATCTTTCACAGGAGTATTTAAAGAAAGAACCACGTGCTCTGCGCCCGTTAAACTATCCTAAAGGAACTTACGGAAACGGATATTATATAGCTCAAACGAAAAAAGGAAAGGTTGCCATCTTAAATTTGCAGGGAAGAACTTTTATGGCTGCCATAGATTGTCCTTTCCGTTCAGCCGATTGGGTTTTAAATAAACTCAACACAGAAACAAAAGTAATTATTGTTGATTTTCACGCGGAGGCAACTGCAGAAAAAATTGCAATGTCGCATTATCTGGATGGAAGGGTAAGTGCTTTAATTGGAACACATACTCATGTACAAACTGCAGATGAACGAATTATGCCCAAAGGTACAGGCTTCATAACCGATGTTGGTATGTCCGGTCCATATGATTCTGTGATAGGAATGAAAGTGCAAGCTGCAGTGAACAGATTTTTATATCAAACACCGCAGAAGTATGAGGCAGCGACAAATGATGTTCATCTTTGTGGTCTCTTTTTGAAAGTGGATACAGGTTCAGGTAAAACAGTACAAATAGAAAGAATTTTATTTCCTGAGTTTATTAGAAGTAATGAAATTTAATAGAACGCAGGTGACACAGACCTGCCTTGCCGGCAGACAGGTTTAACTAATTTTCACTGAACTTATCTGCGATGATTTGCTTAATCAGCGAAATCAGCGTTCTATTAATTATTTAATACATTATTACTATGATCATACTTGACGGTAAAAAAATAGCCCAGGATATCAGGAACGAATTAAAATCTGATATCGAAAAATTAAAAGAGTCCGGAAAAGGAGTTCCAGGATTAGTAGCTATTCTTGTTGGCGATAATCCCGCCTCAGAAATTTACGTCCGTAATAAGGCAAAAGCTTGTGAAGAAATAGGTATGAAGGCGAAGACCGAAAAACATCATGCCGACATGAAAGAATCAGAATTGCTTCAACTCATAGAATTATACAACCAAAACAAAGAATATAACGGAATCCTTGTCCAACTCCCTTTACCAAAACATATTAATGAAGATAAAGTCATTGAAGCGATCTCACCAAAAAAAGATGTGGATGGATTTCATCCAATCAATGTAGGAAATCTTGTAATTGGGAAACCGACATTCCGATCATGCACACCGGCAGGAATTCAGGAATTGCTTATTAGATACAATATTGAAACTAAAGGTAAGCATCTTGTTGTTCTTGGCAGAAGCAATATTGTCGGTAAGCCAATCGCAAATATAATGCTGCAGAAAAAGGAATTTGCAAATTCTGTTGTAACAGTTTGCCACAGCGCAGCACCGGATGTTTCATACTACACGAAGCAGGCAGATATTCTTGTCGCAGCAATGGGTTCTCCGAAGTTTGTAAAAGGAGATATGGTTAAAGAAGGTGTTGTGGTTATTGATGTAGGTATAAACAGGGTAGAAGATAAGTCAGCAAATAAAGGTTATCGGCTTGTTGGGGATGTTGACTTTGATGAAGTTTCAAAAAAAGCATCGTACATCACCCCGGTGCCGGGTGGAGTTGGACCAATGACAATTGCGATGTTATTAAAAAATACTTATGAAGGGTTTTTGAAGTATGGCAGATAAAGTAATTCATAAAATTTCGGATGAAGACGTCTCTAAGGAATTTCTTGAGAAAGTTTTAAAAGATTATTACTGTTATGGTGATTCCTGCAAGGGATGGGAAACCAATGTAATCACTCAGCCAAAAACTGTAAAGAACATTGTTGACGTTGGTGCATCCAGGATAGCTGCGGGAATGGGTGTCGGAAATTCAATTAAGGATAAAAATATTGCTTCTAAAATTGATCACACAATGTTAAAGCCTGATGCAACTCCTGCAGAGATAACAGAACTTTGCGAGGAAGCAAAAAAATATCATTTTGCTTCTGTCTGTATTAATCCCGGTTATGTTTCTTTATGTTCTTCAATGTTAAAAGGGACAGATGTAAGGGTTTGCACAGTTGTTGGGTTTCCTCTCGGTTCCAATACTATTGAAGTTAAAAGGTTTGAGACAGAACAAGCTATCCAAAATGGTGCAACTGAAATTGATATGGTAATAAATGTTGGAAGATTGAAGGCTGGAGATCACGAATTTGTCGAGAGTGATGTTACTCAGGTTGTTCAAATAGCAAAGCGCAATGGTGTACTTGTTAAAGTAATTATCGAGGCAGCTCTTTTAACTGACGAAGAAAAAGTAAAAGCCTGCCTGATATGTAAAAAAGCAGGAGCAGATTTTGTAAAAACTTCAACAGGTTTTAGCAAGGGTGGTGCCACAGTCGGCGATGTTGCTTTAATGAAATATGTTGTCGGAAGCTCAATTGGTGTTAAAGCGGCCGGCGGAATCCGATCAAAGGAAGATGCAGAAGCAATGATCGCATCGGGTGCAGACAGAATCGGGGCCAGCGCAAGTGTGAAGATAGTCTCCGGAGAAAAAAGTGAATCAAATTATTGATTTAAGTTTAAAGTGATTCTCGATATAATTGTTACAAAAACTAATGATGGCTACACTGCTGAAATCCCTTCTTTATCAGGATGCGAAAGCTGGGCTCACGATGAGGAAAAGGTTTTATCCAAAATCCTTGAACTTGCTGCATTCTACCTCAAAACTGATATCAAAAAATTCAAGCTTGATAAAGCAAGAAGAGTAAAAGATCATTCCGTTTATAAATTAGTTTTCTACAAAAGTGACTGACTTATACTTCAGAACTGAAAAAAGAATTGAAAAAATTAAATGGGTGCTTTCCAAAAGACAGCCATCCTTGAGAGTTGTTATGGAAAACATTCACGACCCGCATAATGTAAGTGCAATATTCAGAACCTGTGACGCAGCCGGAATTCCTAAAGTGTCATTGGTTTATAACGTTGAGAAATTTCCTAAGATTGGTAAAAAGTCATCAGCTTCAGCATACAAATGGATTGAACGGGAAAAGTTTAAATCGGTAGAGGATTGTTATAACCAATTGAAAAAAGAAAAATTTATCATTTACGCTTCCTCGCTTAAAACAAATTCAAAAAATCTTTACGATCTTGATTTTACAAAAAAAACTGCAATAGTCTTTGGCAATGAGCATAGGGGTTTATCTAAAGAATCAGAAGAGCTGGCAGATGAAAGATTTTTTATCCCGATGTACGGCATGGTACAAAGCTTAAATGTTTCTGTCTCTGCGGCAATTTCTGTTTATGAAGCTTTGAGACAACGAGGCATAAAAGGTTTTTACGATAAAAGCGAAATGAGTCCAAGGGAATTGAAGATGCTGATTGAAGAATGGTCAAAGAAATGATTTCGTTAAGATGATTCAATCATTCAACAAGATAAACAAAGTTAAAGGTTCTCTCTCATTTAAGGGTGACAAATCTATTTCTCATCGTGCGTTGCTAATTGCTTCTCTTGCTAATGGGAAATCAGTAATCAGAAATCTTTCAAATTGTGATGATGTTAAGTCAACTATAAATTGTCTTAATGCATTGGGAATTGATATCCGGAATAATTCAAATGAATCTATAGTGAACGGAAAGGGATTCAAAGGATATCAAAAACCATTGAAGCCGCTGAATGCAGGAAACTCTGGAACAACAGCAAGATTGTTAACGGGAATTCTGGCAGTTCAAAATTTTGAATCCAGTATTACAGGAGATAAATCACTTTCGTCCAGACCAATGAAACGAGTTGTTGAACCTTTGTCAAAAATGGGAGCCGATATTGTTAGTATTGATGGTATTCTTCCATTAAATATTTTTCCAGGAAAAAATCTGCAAGCAATCAAGTACACTCTACCTTTACCAAGCGCTCAGGTCAAAAGTGCAATTCTACTTGCTGGGTTACATTTAGATGAAAAGACTTTAGTTGTAGAATCCAACACGACGCGAAATCACACTGAGAATCTTTTAGGTTTAAAGATTTTGAAGGAAGAAAAAAAAACTGTTTCTATCATTTCGAAAAATAATTATCCTGAAGCTAAGGCATATTTTATTCCGGGTGATATTTCTTCAGCCATGTTCTTTATCGTTCTGACATTGCTTAGTAAAAATTCAGAACTTCTTATTAAAGAAGTGTCATTAAATCCAACAAGAACGGAATGTCTGAACATACTTAAACGAATGGGTGGCAAAATAGATATCGAGGAAAGGGGAGTGTCAAATAATGAAGTTTATGGTGATGTTCTGGTAGGATCAAGCAATCTTCAAAATGTGAAAATTGAAAAAGAAATAATTCCATTAATAATTGATGAAATTCCAATTCTAACCATAGCCGGAATTTTTGCAGATGGAATTTTTGATCTTAGAGGTGCTTCTGAATTAAGAGTAAAAGAGTCTGACAGGATAAAAACTATTTGTAATAACTTAACAAAACTTGGACTGGCTGTTGAAGAGTATGCTGATGGCTTTGCTGTTTCAGGAAATGTAAAGAAAACTTCAGAACCATTTGAAAGCTTTGGGGATCATCGGATTGCAATGGCATTTGCAATTTTATCATCACTTCTTGAAAGTGGTGGAAAAGTTGAAGGGTTTGAATCGGCTTCCATATCCAACCCAAATTTTATGGATCAGCTCAAATCAATATCCCGCTAAATTTTAATAACCTGGTGCTCAAATTTGTTAATCTGTAATTCCTCAAAGATTTTTTTTAGAAACTCTTCCCCATATTTATTAACAAAATAAACAAAGTTTAATTCGCGTTCCTGCAAATTTGAATTTGGGAAAAGATGAACAGCAGCGCGATCAATTTGCCGCAATGTTACTTCATATTTTTTCTGCTGGGCTTTCTCGGCCTTTGATTTTAGCTCATTAACGGTGCCTAGTATTTTATCCCTGTACCTGTTACTTGAATCAGCGATTGTTTTATCGAGATCCAATAATCTTTCTTTAAGCTGATCAAACGATGATTCTATCTGATTTGCAATCCCATCAAACATCTCATCAACAGAACTTTCCTCAACTGAATTAACTATTTTTTTCTTCACGCTCTCAACATCGAGGAAAATGTCATTTATTTCAACAGAGTACTTTTCCAGTGCATTGGCAATTGAATTTTCTAAAAGAGTCACTGAAGATCTTGGATAAATTATTGGCTGAACAATTTCATAAAGATCATACAATGGCTTTATTTGTGCGAAATATGAAATCTCACTGGGTCCGCCTATATAAAAAGCTGTCGGGAATAAATAATCCTGGCAAATTGGTCTTAATAAAACATTTGGACTGAATTTATCAGGCTCATTTTCAAGTAGTTCAAGCAATTGTTCTTGTGTGAAACTTTTTCTTTTTCTTCTCAGCCTGTATTCGTTTTCAACTGGTTCAATGGAGTAGCGTCCTTCATCAACTCTTAGAAATAAGTTTACTGGTTTTACTTTGACCTGTGCATGATACAATTCCTCAAGTGTTGCACTAACGTGAACTAACTTTTCAGTATGCATCCTGAAATCAGTTATTTCTTTTTTGAAAACGGGCCTGAGTATTTTTTTAACTTCAACATCTTGTGGATCAAAAATTATCAATCCATAATTATCAAAATAATTGAATACAAGATCTCTGAACGAAGTTTTAAAGGATTTTCCTTCTTTGTAAAAACTTTTTAATGCTTCATATATAGCCGGCTTAAACTCAGTTTCTTTTAAACCGGTATTTAGTTTTTCAAAGAAATCATTTATTGAGTCGTCAAGGTTTATCAGTCCAACACTTTGCTTTAAATCATCTTCTTCGAACTCTTCCTTGTAGCCAATTGTTAAAAGAGAGTTGCCTTCATCAATAACTTTAATTGATCTGACTTCATTGAAATCATGATCGTCTGCTTCGAGCCAGAAAACCGGGACAAAGTTGTAGTCATCATACCTTTCGGCAAGAAATCGGCTTAATTTTATTGCTGTAATTATTTTATAGAAAGTATATAGTGGCCCGCCGAGAATGCCGAGCTGTTGGCCTGTTACAATGGCAAGTGTCTTCTTATCAGATAACTTTTTAATATTTTGTGAAGTTAGATCTGAAGGAGTGAGTTGAGAATATTGTCTCGATATTACTTCACTTATTTCCGGGGATAGATTTCGGTTACTTTCAGAAATACTTTTAAAAAGTTTAAGGTAATTCTCTTTATTCCTGAAGTCATTGGCATAGAAATCTGCAACGTTATCGAATTCATATAGATAATCCAGGAAAAGATTTTGATGTCCCGGTATGTCACTAAAATTAATATACATTTACTCCTCAGTGAATGAAATGGTGAGTTTGTAGATCGAAAGATACTGTTTTAACAGCTATTTTAAAAAAGGGAATTCTTTCAGGTTAAAAGTCATTTGACTATTTTTTGTTTTGAGTTTCACAAATTAGTTTAATCGTTGGAAATAAATTTAATCAAATACTTAACTGTCAAAAGAGCCGCAAACGCTGTAAAAATACTTAGTTCATTTTACTTTTCAAGAATTTTAAGGAAGCCGATTGTTTGGGGAATGCCGCTATCCTATTCAATTGAACCGACTAATCATTGCAATCTTAAATGTCCTGAATGTCCTTCCGGATTAGGTGCTTTGACCCGCCCTTTAGGTTTACTTAAAACAGATGATTTCAAAAAATTAATTGATGAGATAAGTTCTACCGGGTTTTACGTTCAGTTATTTTTCCAGGGTGAACCATATATAAATAAAAATCTTCCTGAGATGATAAGTTATGCCCGGTCAAAGAAAGTTTATATATCTATCAGTACAAACGGACATTTTGTGAACAAAAATAACGTCGATTTTGTTCTTGATAATGCACCTGATAAACTAATTTTTTCCATGGATGGACTTGATGAAGAAAGTTATCAGAAGTATCGTGTTGGAGGAACTTTTGAACAAGCAGATCATGGATTAAGATCATTAGTCAATCGAAAGAAAGAACGAGGATTAAAAAAGCCTTTTGTAGAATTTCAGTTCATTGTCATGAAACAGAATGAACATCAGATGGAAGATGTTAAAATTTACTGTAAAGAAGTCGGCGTAGATAAATTAGTATTTAAAACAATGCAGATTTCTTCTTATGAAAATGCAGTCAAATTTCTTCCATCAAATAAAAAGTTCAGAAGATATGTGCTTGAGGACAAATCTTTCCGAATAAAAAATGAAATAAAAAATCATTGTTTTGCTTTATGGAGAACGTCTGTAATCACCTGGGACGGAAAGGTAGTTCCGTGTTGTTTTGATAAAGATGCTGAAAATGAAATAGGTATTGTCAACGGAAGAGCTTTTGGTGACGTTTGGAAGTCCGATAAATACACTCATTTCAGAAAGAAAGTTCTTTCAGGCAGGAAATCAGTTTCAATGTGTACTAACTGCACTGAAGGTCTAAAAGTTAATATATTTGAGATAGAGCAATAAAATATTTATGACTGACCAGAACACAACTTCACATATTTTTAAATTCCGGGCACTCAAAAAGAGCAAAATTGTAATTGCCGCGAAGATGATCATTGCGGCGGGTTTGCTTTATTATCTCATAAATTCAGTTGAATACAATAAGATAATCTCTGCAATCAATGAAGCCAACCTTTTCATAATTTCCATTGTGTTGCTTTTAGGAGTTGTGAATATCTATCTACAATTTGCCAAGTGGAAATTAACGTCCACTGAAGTTCTTGGAGTCAGCAAGAACTCAAAAATATTCCGATCTCTGTTTTATGGTTTCTCTGCAGGTATAATTACTCCTTTAAGGATAGGCGAGTATTTCGGCAGGGGAATTGAATTCAGGGATAAATCACTTGTACAGGTTACAATCGCTACGCTAATTGATAAATTTTTCCCTCTGCTTATGGTCGCTTTACTCGGTTCAGTTTCAAGTTTGTTGTTCATTTATTTTTATTACGAAGTATCGATTTATATTGTTATGGCTCTATTCATTGTCATCTTCACATTTTTCTACATCCTTATTTTACTTCTTCTTAGTAACAGATTCTGGAATAGTCTTTTATTTTCAAAACTGAATACTGCTGCCAGATTAAAAACTTTTCTGGATAAGTTAAGGATATTTGAAAGTCTGAACAGGAAGTATTTCTATAAAATGCTTTTAATATCATTTTTATTTTATTCCTGTTTTCTTATCCAGTATGCATTGCTTGTCATGGCATTTTCAAATCATCATGGTTTCCTGAATTACCTTTGGGCAGCAAACCTCATCATGTTTGTAAAGACGATCATCCCGCCGATTTCATTTGGTGAACTTGGTATAAGGGAGGGTGCTTCGGTGTTTTTTCTAACGCAAATGGGTGAAACGGCCTCGGTTGGTTTCAATTCTTCAATTTTACTTTTCATTATTAATCTGCTCATTCCTGCTTTAATCGGAGTTGGGATGTTTCTTAGGAAAAATGGTAGCTGATTCACCGGTCATACTTCTTTTACTCATAGTATTTACAATATTTTTATTGCATTATGTTTTCTTTCTTCAGAAAATATTCAGAGGATTAGGGAAATTAAAGCAAAATCAAAATGAAACCATTCCTTATGAATTTATATCTGTCATAATTCCATTTCGAAATGAATCAGAAAATATTCTCGCAAATCTTAAATCCGTAGAATCACAGATTTATCCCAAAGAAAAGTTTGAAGTTGTCTACGTTAATGATTCTTCTGATGATAACTCTCTGGAGCTGCTGCAAAACAATATTACAGTGAATAATGTTCGGGTAATTTCAGGTACCGGAAGAATTTTCTAAAAATGCTCATAAAAAAAGAGCAGTGAGATTTGGGATAGAAAATGCAAATGGAAATATTATTGTGACCACCGATGCAGATTGTGTCTATAGTAAAGAATGGCTGAATTCTTTATTGCAAACATTTGACTCAGTAACTGGTTTTGTATCAGGACCTGTTGAGTTTGAAAATGATGAAAAACTATTTGCAAAATTTCAAAAACTGGAGTTTGCCGGATTAGTTCTTTGCGGTGCTGGCTTGATCGGCGCCGGGCATCCAACAATTTGTAATGCTGCGAACATTGCTTACAAGAAAAATGTATTTGATGAAGTTGGTGGTTTCAAAGATCAAATGAATTTATCGTCTGGTGATGATGAACTGTTAATGCAAAAAATTTCAAAAGATTCTGACTTCAAAGTGAAATTCTGTATTGATAAAAAAGCAATTGTTAAAACAACTGCTAACAAAACAATAGGTGATTTTTTTCAACAGAGAAAAAGATGGGCAAGCAAGGGATTGTTTTACGGCGATAAAAGTCTTGTGTTGAAACTAATCCTCATTTACTCATTTTATATTGGACTGATTGCGCAATTACTTCTTTCTATAACGGTCAATAAAATATTTCTGTTTTCATTTTTGTTATCTCTTTTTCTTAAAATTATTTATGAATTCAAAATTCTTTTCAAAGGAAAAAAAATTCTGTTCAACGATCTTCGCCTTGGTTATTTTATTATCGCTGAAGTTTTTCAGATTCCCTATATAATCTTCACAGGTTTGGCCGGTTCTTTTGGCAATTACATCTGGAAATCAAGAAAAGTTAAAAGATAACTCTTCACAATACACTGCATTCTTTTCCTGTCTAATTAATTATACACAAAAACGTTCTTTATCGCTCAATTTCAAACAAAATCCAATTTTATTAGATGGCACCATCATTGGAATTTACTGAGTGTAAACTTAATAGAGAGGTGTAAAATGAAACGGATCATAATTTTTGCAGTAGTTCTTTTTGCAGCACTAACTTTTAATACAGAAGCAAAAGGACAATTTCACGGGGTGGGTGGATATTTTTATTCTGAATTGGCTCCATACGGGAGCTGGATTGAAGTCGATTACGGCGTAGTAGTCTGGAGACCCACAATTATTCGTGTAGACTGGCTGCCATATCAAATGGGAAGATGGGTATGGACTTATGATGGCTGGTACTGGGATTCCTACGAACCTTTCGGATTTATAACATACCATTACGGCAGATGGTACTATGATGATTATTATGGATGGCTTTGGTACCCAGATTACGAATGGGCGCCTGCGTGGGTCGAGTGGAGATACGATAACAGCTACATTGGCTGGGCTCCGCTGCATCCTTATGCTGTATTCTCTGTGTCTGTAGGTATTTACTTTTCTAATGCTTACTACACTCCATATCATCATTGGCACTTTGTGAATTACAATTATTTCTGTGATCCTTACGTCTATAATTATTTTGTAGAACCGGGTTACAGGTACAGAGTACATAGTGGTACAAGTACAGACATGGTTATTCCTATCGAAATGGTAGAGTTCAAAATAGAGGAATTGATGTCACATACGTCAGGACACGTTCAGGACAGGAAATAAAGCAACGCGATATAACCAGAGTTCGTGATTCGAGAGATTTGAAAAGAGATGGATTTGGCAACAGAGATGAAATCCGCACCCTTGACCTAAAGAGAGAAGAACTCGTAAGAAACGATCTGGGCAGAATGGAAATTAAACGTGAAAATAGAAAAACTTCTTTAGAAGTAGATAAAGTGCAGATCGGTAGAAGAGAAAATGTTACAACTGAAAAAAGAGAAAACAAATCAAATGATAGAAATCTAAAAATCCGAAAGAACGATCAAACACGAAATGATGTTAAAAAAGGTTTTGATAAAGTTTTTGATAAAAATCGGACTGAGACTAAACAAAACTCTGATGTAAATGAAATCAGGAAGAATGATAACATTGAACAGCGCAAGAAAGAAACTGGTAATAATAACAATCAAAATGTAAACCAGAGAAAAAACAATCATCTAAGCTCAAGAAATGAAAGCCAGGTAAAAGATCAGAGCAGAATTAAGACTGATGAATCATTTGATCTGAACAGGCAAAAGCAGGAACAGAAAACCGAGGTTAAACGAGAGAATAACAGGGTAACAAATAACGATCAGGTCAAACGGAACGAAGTTAAAGAGCAAAACAGAAATACCCAGCAGCAAAATCGGAACGTTGAGACCAAGGTGAATACTGATCGATCAACACAGAAAGATAACTCAAAAGAAAGAAATAAAAGATAGCACTGACCGACCTAATCTCTCTCCACGCAAGCGGTATCCTTTACGATACCGCTTTTTTTTATATATTGCTCTTCAAAATAATAGTAAGCAGAAAATCAAATGCGGGATAAAAGTAATACACTGTTCTATATTCTGGGATCATTCTTTGTTGCAAATGCACTCCTGGCAGAATTTATTGGTGTTAAAATATTTTCATTAGAAAAATTTCTTGGCATTCAGCCTCTTAATCTTTCTTTTTTCGGAGAAAGTGATCTTTCATTCAATTTAACTGCTGGAGTTTTATTGTGGCCTGTCGTATTTATAATGACTGATATCATCAATGAATATTTTGGACGTAAAGGTGTAAGATTTATGTCCTTTACTGCGGCCATATTAATCGCGTATGCTTTTCTGATGGTCTATTTTGCAATGGGGCTGAGTCCAGCCGATTTCTGGATTGAGCGTAACACTGTTCACGGAATTGTAAATATGGACACAGCTTTTAATGCCATTTTTGGACAGGGATTATGGATAATTGCAGGCTCGCTTGTTGCTTTTTTAATTGGACAATTGGTTGACGTTTATATATTTCATTTTTTAAGATCATTTACAGGAAGTTCAAAAATCTGGCTGCGTGCGACAGGTTCAACTCTTGTTTCCCAGTTCATTGATAGCTTCGTTGTTTTGCTAATTGCATTTTATTTTGGAGCAGGATGGGATCTATCCCTCGTTTTAGCGATAGGTGTTGTTAATTACATTTATAAGTTTGCAGTTGCAGTTTTTCTTACTCCACTTCTATACGTTCTTCATTACTTTATTGATTTATACCTGGGAAAAGAACTTGCACATAAACTAATCGAAGATTCTGCGAAAGAAAGCCGGTCTTAATAGTTGCTAATCGTTAATTACTAATTAGCAAAATAGTGTCGTTTATTTAGGCTAATTCAGGAAATTGAAGTAATTTTGGGATGTAATTTATTTGGATTTAATATCATTCATCGAAGCAATTATTCATTCCAATGAGTAACAGAAATCAAATTATTTTTCCATTCTAATCTTAAATATTCAATTATAAATATGAAAAATTTATCAGGAGTTATACATGAAAATCAGTAAAGAAGAAGCGCTGGAATATCACTCTAAAGAGAGAAAAGGTAAAATAGAAGTTATAGCTTCAAAGCCTTGCTTAACCTCACGTGATCTTTCCCTTGCATACACACCGGGAGTTGCAGAACCTTGCAGAGAAATTCACAAAAATGTTGAAGATGTTTATAAGTATACAGCGAAGGGAAACCTGGTTGCTGTATTATCAAACGGTACTGCCGTTCTCGGTTTAGGTGATATAGGAGCTGAAGCAGGAAAACCTGTTATGGAAGGTAAAGGTGTTTTATTTAAAAGATTTGCTGACATTGACGTCTTTGATATTGAAATCAATTCACACGATACAAAAGAAATCATCAGAACAGTTCAGATACTTGAACCAACTTTTGGAGGAATAAATCTCGAAGACATTAAAGCACCGGAATGTTTTGAAATTGAAGAAGAGCTAAAAGCTACGATGAAAATTCCTGTATTCCATGATGATCAGCATGGTACTGCAATAATTTCTTGCGCTGCATTGATAAATGCAGTTGAAGTGGCTGGTAAAAAAATTGATAAAGTAAGAATTGTAGTGAATGGTGCCGGTGCATCGGCAATCTCATGCTGTAAGCTATACATTATGGCCGGTGCTAAAAGAGAAAATATCTGGATGTTCGATACTAAAGGCTGCGTTACAAAGGATAGAAATGATCTTAATAAATACAAACAGGAATTTGCACAGACGAAAGGTTTTGCTTCGCTTGCTGATGGAGTAAAAGGCGCAGATGTTTTTATTGGATTATCAGTTGGCGGAGTTATGAGTAAGGATATGGTTAAATCAATGGCAAAAGATCCTATAATTTTTGCAATGGCTAATCCGGATCCGGAAATTATGTATGATGAGGCAATATCTGTCAGAGATGATTTAATTATGGCAACAGGCAGAAGCGATTTTCCCAATCAGGTAAATAATGTTCTTGGCTTTCCGTTTATCTTCAGAGGTGCTCTGGATGTGAGGGCAACTGCGATAAATGATGAAATGAAAATGGCTGCTACAATGGCTCTCTCTAAACTGGCTAAAGAGAAAGTACCGGAGATGGTGTTGAGAGCTTATGGGGGTGAAGATTTTTCTTTTGGAAAGGAATACATCATTCCAAAACCTTTTGATCCAAGAGTTCTCTGGTATGTTGCTCCTGCAGTTGCTAAAGCAGCAATAGAAACAGGTGTAGCCAAAATTAAGGAGATGGATTGGCAAAAGTATGAAGAGAGACTGAAAGAAAGACTTGGACTTTCTAAAGAGTTGATTCGCGTTATGATCCACAAAGCTCAGAAGAAACCTGTTAAGGTTGTTTTCCCTGAAGGTGAAGAAGAAAAAATTATCAGGGCTGCTCATGTGGTCTATAACGACAATGTTGCTTATCCGATATTATTAGGAAACGAAAAGGTTATAAAATCAGTTATTGAGAAACTGGAGTTTGATCCAAAAGAATTTCAAATAATTGATCCTGAGTCAAGTGAAAAATTAACTCAGTTCGCTGAGGCGTTTTTCAAGAAGCGTTCAAGAAAAGGCGCTACTTTAAAAGACACTCTAAGTCTTATGAAAAAACCAAATTACTTTGGTTCGATGATGGTTGATCTTGGTGAAGCAGATGCTCTTATCAGCGGTCTGACTACAAGTTATCCAACAACAATTCGTCCGGCTCTCCATTGTGTTGGTATGAAAGAGGGATTGAAAGTTGTTTCGGGCTTATATATTGTTTTCGCAAAACAGGATGTTTATTTCTTTGCCGATACAACCGTTAATGTTAATCCAACAGCAGAGCAACTTGCTCAAATTGCAATATCTGCTGCGGATACTGCAAAAGAGTTTGATGTAGTTCCGAAAATTGCAATGCTTTCATTCAGCAACTTTGGAAGTGCTCCATACCCGGAGTCATTAAAAGTTAAACAGGCAACTGATTTAGTAAAAAAACTCAGGCCAGAATTAATGATAGATGGTGAGATGCAGGCTGACACTGCTGTATTTCCAGAAATAATTGAAAAAGAATTTCCATTCAGCAGTCTGAAAGGTCGTCCAAATATTTTGATTTTCCCTGATCTTAATTCAGGGAACATTGCCTATAAACTTATGGCAAGAATTGGTCAGGCTTCAGTTGTCGGACCAATCTTAATGGGAATGAAAAGACCCATACATGTACTGCAGCGTGGTGCAACTGTTGATGATATAATCAACATGACTGCAATTGCAGTTGCAGAAGCTGGTGCAAAGAAAAAGTAAATATTACAAATGGTGAAGGGAAGAACTTAGTTTCTTCCTTTCACAAATATTTTTCATTTTTCCGTTGATCAATATATAATTGCATTTATCCGATTAGTCCTTTAATTTCTTTTCACTTCTTTAAAATTTTATTTAATATCTGATTTTTATTTAGTATGAAAGAGATTCGAATGCTCGCTGCAATTATGTTTACTGACATGGTTGGTTATACAGCATTGATGCAGGAGAACGAGCGGCAAGCGAAAATGTTACGGGATAAGCATAGAGTTGTATTGGAAAGATTGATACTTGAACATCGTGGTCAGATCCTTCAATATTATGGGGATGGAACGCTCTCAATTTTTGGCAGTGCTATTGAAGCTGCCATTTGTGCAACTCAAATTCAGAAAGAACTTCAAAGTGATCCAAAAGTGCCTTTAAGAATTGGAATTCATGCAGGCGATGTGGTTTATGATGATGAAGGTGTTTATGGAGATGGAGTAAATGTAGCATCCAGAATCGAAAACATTGCTGTGCCCGGAAGTGTATTATTTTCCGATAAGATCAACGATGAATTAAAAAATCAGAATGCAATTACTTCCGTGTATTTAGGAAGATATGAACTCAAAAATGTTAAATATCCCGTCAAACTTTATGCAATAAAGACAGAGGGAATTGTTCTTCCAACTCCGGGACAATTGGAAGGGAAATCTGCTGTCTCTGATAATTCAATTGCTGTTTTACCATTCCTAAACCTTAGTGCTGAAAAAGATAATGAATACTTTAGCGATGGCATTACTGAAGAACTTTTGAATGCCTTAGCCAAAGTGGAAGGTCTGCTTGTTACTTCCCGAACGTCTTCTTTTGCATTCAAGGGAAAAAATACAGATATAAGGGAAATAGGTAAACAACTTGGAGTTAAAACAGTACTCGAAGGAAGTGTTCGTAAATATGGAAATCGTGTTCGTGTAACAGCGCAGCTTATTAATTCGGAAAATGGTTATCATAAGTGGTCTGAAACTTTTGATAGAGATCTTGAAGATATTTTTAAAGTGCAGGATGAAATCGCAAATTCAATTGTTGATCAGTTGAAAAAAACAATTCAGATTACTAAAACTTCTAAGTCCCTTGTCAAAGTTCCCACCGAAAATATTGATGCATACAATTTATATCTGAAAGGCGTATACAACTGGAATAAATGGTCGCCTGATTTTATGCAGAATGCGATAAAGTATTTTGAGGAAGCAGCAGATAAATCACCCGACTTTGCTTTGGCTTATGCTCGTTTATCTGCTTGCTATGTCTTTTTGGGTGCAGCAGGTTTTATGTCTAATAAAATAGCTTATTCAAAAGCAAAAGAATACGCACTAAAATCCTTTGAAATTGATCCTACCCTGATTGATACACTGCTATCACTTGGTATGGTGATGTACTTTAATGATTGGGATTGGGAAGGTGCGGAAAAATGTTTTATTAAAGCTCTCGGAATGAATTCTAATTCAGCAGAAACTCATCAATACTATGCAATGCTTTTAACGACTCTTGGCTATCATAAAAAAGCGTTGAAGGAAGCCGAGCTCGCACATCAGCTTGATCCGTTAAATGCTTCCATCAGTTATATACTTTCATTCGCATACTTTAATAATAATCAAATTGATTGTGCAATTGATCAGCACAATAAAACAATTGAAATTGATCCAGAATTTGGAGATACATGGAACAGCCTTGCCTGGATTTATTTGAAGTCAGCTAAGTATGATGAGGCTATGAAAATTTTTACTCAGAATTTGGATCATCCGGCATATAAAATTAAAGCACTTGCTGGATTAGGCTATGCTTATGCTAAACTTGAACAGCCGGAAAAATCTAAAGAGTATATCAAAATGCTTGAAAGTATAAACTCGGATCAGTTGCCGACTGACATGGATCTGGCAATAATTTATACGGGTTTAGGCGAAATGGATACCGCTTTTAATCTATTAAATAGTTCAATTGACAAAAGGATTGGTGGATTGAACTTCATTAATGGAAGGTATTGGAGGGAAATTCATGATCATCCAAGATTTAAAGAAATACTTCAACGTATGAATTTACCTTTAGATTAGTTTTTATTCTCTCTACTCATAAAAATAATATTAAGACCGTCGTGCTGATTTGAATAAATTTATTTTTACATTTTTATTTTCTCTCATACTTCAGTCCTTTATTTTTTGTCAGGAAATGATTGACAAAAAATATATAACAATTATTCCCGGTGAGAAATACGAAGCCAGTGGATTTTATCAATTCTTTTTTGGTGAACACTGGCGCGAAGTCTGGACTACACCTGCCAAAGTAGAAATTCTGAATCTTGATGAGTTTGACGGGGGATTGACTCCAATTCAAAAAGGCGGCGGCATGCAAACTAAATCGCTCAGGCTCAAAGGAAGCGATGGTAAAATCTGGAAGTTCAGATCGATAGATAAAGATCCCTCTAAAATTTTGCCCGAAGAATTGCAGGAATCAATAGCTGAAGATATTCTGCAGGATCAGATAAGTTCAGCAAATCCGTTTGCAGCACTTGTTGTTGTTCCGCTGCTCAATGCAGTTAATATTCTTGACGCAGAGCCAAAATTAGTTTTTCTTCCTGATGATGATAATCTTGGAAAGTTCAGGAAAGAGTTTGGAGATATGCTTGGATTTATCGAAGAACATCCTTCCGAAGGCGAAGCTGGCGAACCAGGATTTGAAGATGCTGTTGATGTGAAAGGAACGTATAAACTGTTTGATCACCTGGCAAAAAAACGGAGCCAAAAAATTGACGCTAAAAAATTCCTAACAGCCCGGTTGATGGATATCCTTCTTGGCGATTGGGACAGGCATATGGATCAGTGGCGATGGGCAAAATATGAAGAATTGATTAATGGCAAGAAAGAAAAAATCTGGAAGCCGATTCCACGGGATAGGGATCAGGTTTTTTCGAAATATGATGGTCTGTTCCCTGCAATTGCAGATTATATTGTTCCTCAGATCACTCATTTTGGAGAAGATTACAATCAAATTGAAGATCTTACCTGGAATGGAAGATTTCTTGATAGACGTGTATTAACTGAGCTTGATAAAAAAAGCTGGGATTCAATTACAGTCTTTGTACAATCGAAAATTACTGATGATGTAATTGATAGTGCCGTTAAAAAGCTTCCACCTGAAGTTTATGAAATCTGTGCTGATGAGATTGCCTTCAAATTGAAAATGAGAAGAGACAATCTACAGTGGGCTTCAGATGAATTCTATGGCCTCGTAAACAAATATGCTGATGTATTTTGTAGTGATGAAAACGATTACGTTGAAGTAAACCGTATTGACAATCTCCGGACAATAGTTTCAATTTATAAAAAAGACAAAGATAGCGGTAATCCCAAAGGAGAATTTCTGTTTTATAAAATTTTTGATAATCAGGTTACTGTTGATTTACGAATTTACATGAATGATGGTGATGACAAAGCATATATCTTCGGTGAAATATCCGACGGACCTGTCATCAGGATTATTGGGGGAAAAGGTAAAGATGAATTTATAGACGAGTCTATTGTAAATGGTTATTTTCTTAGTGTAACTCCTTTCTCTTCAGCGGAATGTAAAACTTACTTTTACGATAGTGGTAATAAAACTAAAGTTAGTGAAGGTGCAGGGACTGTCTATGATGATTCAAAGTGGCCGGATCCGGATGATGAATTTGAAAAATATGAACCGAGGCAACTCGATAGGGGACACAATTGGCTTCCGGTTCCTATTATTGGTCTGGACACAGATTATGGATTAACCATCGGTGCAGGTATTCAATTGAACAAATATAATTTTAGAATGATACCTCAGGAATTTATGCAGCAGTTCACTGTGAGCTACGCTACCCGGTTCGGGAATTTTGCTGCTGCTTATGATGCTGATTTTTATTCTGTATTGCAAGGTGGAAGACTAAATATACTTTTAACCGCAACTGAACAATTTGTTACTCGATATTTTGGCTACGGCAATGAAACTTCTTACGATGCTGAGTTAGAAAAAAATAATTATTACGAAACCAATCAAACATTAGTCACTTTTTTCCCAACAATGTTTTATAACTTCACAGATAAAGTAAGCGGGAGTTTCGGTATTTCCTTTATCCATACAAAAACTTCAATTCAGAATGACACATTGCTCTCCGGTTTTAGGTATGGTGAATATGGTTTAGGTGAAATTAATCCTTTTGGTATTCATTTCGGTTTAGAATTAAATGGTAAAGACCATAAGGAATTTCCTTTGAACGGTTACTTGCTGAATTTTTATGGAAAAATATTTCCGGCAGTCTATAACATCCCCGAAACATTTTATCTCACAGGATTTGATTTAAGAACTTACCTTACTCCTGAATTCTCAGAATTTTCCACAATTGCACTAAGAGCAGGAGGCAGCAAAGTATTTGGCAAATATCCTTTCTATGCAGGTCCAACCGTTGGCGGTAAAAATGATTTGAGAGGTTATAACAATAAAAGATTCTCAGGGGATGCTGCTCTTTTTGGACAGGCAGAATTGAGGCTTACCGTAACTCCACTAAACCTTTTTCTAAAAAGTAAAATTGGAATAAATCTATTTGCGGAAACAGGAAGAGTATTTATTGAAGATGACGATTCCAATTTATGGCATCCATCGTATGGTGTAGGTTTGTGGGTGTCCTATCTTAACTCAGCAATTATCGGTTCAACTTATATTGCTTTCTCACCCGATAGAACTACTTTTAATTTAGGTTTAGGGATGGGGTTTTAATAAATAAATTCTGAGTGGTGTGTCTTTCCCGTATTATCCATACTAGATTTTATCCGGTTTTTGATTACAAATGTTCAAATCTTTGGTTAATACTAAATCTATTTGAGATGTAATTTCGGGTATTCAAAAAATAAAAATTTACAAGTGTTTTTCTCCAGCACATTCCATTTTTTGTCTAACTGCAGCGCTACGATTCCGCAGGTTGGAATATTATCCAGATAGTAATCTGAAATTAAATTATTTAATAACGTAAGTCCCGGATTGTGCCCGAAGAGAATGACTGAATTATTACCTTCATCTAATTTTTTTAAAATCTTAATAATAGTATTTACTGAAGCTTCATAGAGTTCTTCATTATATAAAATTTTCTTCCCAGGATAACCAATCTTATCGGCAATTTCGATGGCAGTTTTTTTTGTCCTTTTAGCCGGGCTGGAGACTATTAAGTCAACTTTTACTTTTTTATCCTTCAGTACCACACCCATGAAAGGTGCGTCTCTTTTACCTCTTTTGTTCAGTGGGCGATCAAAATCAGGAATACTCTGATCCCCCCAAAACGATTTTGCATGTCTGGCCAGATAGATTGTTTTCATTATGTTAGTTCAAATTTTGTTTAAAGTTTAGATTAATTTTACAAACAAAACTAATGATTTGATATTAAGAAAATCATCGGGTAATATTAAATAATTGTGATGATTATCACCATAGAAAATAGAATTTGAATCTAATTTTTGATGTAAATAATTGACATTTTAATAAAAAGGGAAATGGAGCCAAAAATAGAAAATTTTACTTTGCTAAAACAAATCAACTTAAGGAATTAAAAATGAATAATGGAATCTTAAGCAAGGTAAAGGAATTCGTAGGAAAAACCTTTCGTAATAAAGGCTCCTCGGAGGCATACTATCATAATTTTACACATACTGCGGAGGTTGTTAAAGTTGCTGAAGAGATAGCTGCCGCAACAGAAATTAATGAGAAGGATAGGGAAGCATTAAGCATTGCTGCCTGGTTTCACGACATAGGGCACATAAAGACTTGTGAGGGACACGAAGATGTTGGAATTGAGATGGCAACTAATTTTCTGAAGGAAAATAATTATCCTGCGGAAGGCATTGAAAAAGTTGTGGCACTTATTAACGCAACGCGAATGCCACGCAAACCCAAAAATCTCCTTGAGGAAATCATCTGTGATGCCGATCTTCATCATCTTGGTACAAATAAATTTGAATCAATAACTGAGTTATATAAAAAAGAAGTAGAAGCATTGCAGTGCTGCGGGATTCCCGAAAAAGAATGGAATAAAAATAATATTATATTTTTAGAACAACATAAGTTTTTTACAGATTATGCAAAAGAGAAATTCCAAACTCAAAAAAATATTAATTATATTAGGACAGAAAAGAAATTAAAAAGGATCATCAAAAAAATGGAACAAGATAATAGTAACATACCTGCGGAAATAAAAAGTGAAAAGAAAAAAGATAAGATTAAGGCTAAGGAAAAGGATGCCGGTCGTTCCATTGAAACAATGTTTCGGAATACTGTAAGAACTCACGTAGATTTCAGTTCGATGGCAGATACAAAAGCCAACATTATGATTAGTGTTAATACACTTGTGCTTACTATCATTGTCAGTATAATGGTACGAAAACTGGATACAAACCCGCATTTGATAATTCCTACCGCATTATTGACGATCACAAGTCTTATTACTTTGGTTTATGCAATACTGGTAACACGTCCAAAAGTATCAAGAGGGATGTTTACCGAGGATGACATAAAAGAGAAAAAAGTAAATCTTCTATTCTTCGGTAACTTCCATAAAATGCCTCTGAAGGAATTTAGTTGGGGGATGAAAGAGATGATGAAAGATAAAGAATTTCTTTATGACAATATGATAATGGATTTTTATTATCTCGGTCAGGTGCTAGGACAGAAATACAAAAAGCTGAGAATTTGCTATACATTTTTTATGTACGGTTTAATTATTTCTGTCCTTGCATTCGCGGTTGCTTTTATACTAGAACCGGGAACTGATATCGGGCCATTATTAGAGTAGTGAAAATCTACTCTGCTTATTGTTTTTCGATTTGAGCGTCTTCAATTATAACAGGGAAAAAATAACCGGCACCAAAATCTTTATCCACAGAAACTTTTCCTTCTGCAACAATTATATCACCAACTTTTACTTCTTCATCAGATGTGATAACAAGATCGAATTCATTTTCCTTTCCAGTTCCGTCCTGAATATGTACCCAGTTTCTTTTCATTATTTGCTTGTTGAACTTTACTACTTGTCCTTTAACCTTAACAATCTGACCATTCAGCGCCGTCTTATCACTATATATCTGCTGAACAGTTTTGCCATCTTTGATCGGGTCAATTGAAATTTTCTGTTTTTCACCCGGAAGAATGCCGGAATGTATTTTCTTCATTTCATCAGGAGTGGGGGATTTACGCGCATCCTCGACAAATAAAATTTCATCAAATGATTTATCTATGTTGTCACTTTTAAAGTCCTCCATTACCATAAATTTAGAAAAGTAAACTGTTTCACCAATTTCTATTTCCATAGTTGGGACTGCAATCCAATAATCATTTTTGTTTTCAGTTACCTGAAGATAAGTGTAACCCTTTGCCTGAATCTTATCGAGCACCTTGGCAATATGAGCCTCACTCTTCATAACTTCCTGCTCGGTCAACTCCTGCTTATCTTCACTTGCACATCCAAATAAGATCATAAAAGAAATTACAATAGGGAATAATACTTTCATCTTTTTTCCATAAATATGTTAATAAATAATTGCAGCAAATATACTCAATAAGGCGTTTATTTTTAGAGGAGAAATTTTAACTCCGGCTTGCACTGTGTTAAGGATATTTATTTGTGAATCATTTTATTTCATTATTTGTTATCTTTTTGATGAATATTTTAATCAGTTTACAGATCGTGATAAAGAAAATTTACTTAATAATATTTTTGTTATTTCTTACTCGCTTTTCATTCGGCCAGAATTTTTGGGAGCGAATTGAAAGTCCTACAGAAAATTTCTTAAGAACACTTCATTTTGCTGACAGCTTAAGGGGATGGGTTGCAGGTGATTCCGGTTCAATCTTTTATACAAGCGATGGAGGAAAGAACTGGATTCAGCAGCAGTCGAATACCACAAGTAAAATTATGAAATTATTTTTCCTTGATGATAACCGCGCCTGGGGTTTAGCCTGGGCTGATGCCGGGGATAATTTATTTTATGGTACTGAAATATTAAAAACCACCGATGGAGGAGAAAACTGGAGCGTTGAACAATACAGAGAGGAAAATGTTTTTTTGCGCGGGATATATTTCCTCGATACGCTGAAAGGTTTTGCAGGCGGGGTACCGGCACAATTTCTGGAAACTTCAGATGGTGGGTTAACATGGGAACCGGCTACAATTGACTCGGGAGCATTTTCGCAATTCCCTGTCATAGATTTCAAATTTTATAATCAATTATACGGATTTGCATGTGGCGGTCGATTCGATATTGCCGGGGTTATTTGGAGGACAATTAACGGAGGAGAGAGCTGGGTTCCGCTCGATGGACAATATTCTCCGCCAGATGAAGTTTGGGATATTCACTTTTTTGATTCTCTTAATGTTATGGGTATTGGCGGCGATCCTGATTATTTTGGTGTGGGAATTATGCAATCAACAGATGCCGGAATTTCCTGGGTTTATTATGAGATAGGTGTTTATGGGCAGGCATTGGCGTTGTCATTCAGAACTGAGAATGAAGGTTGGGCCGTCGTGCCTCAGTCTGAATCTTTCGTTGCTACTTTTGATTACGGTATGGTTGGACTAAATACTGACACCGGATAGTTCAAGATTATACGATATAGTATTTACTGATTCACTTACAGGTTACGCTGTCGGCGAGCAAGGTGGGATTTTTAAGTATAAATATCGTCCCATAATTTCAAATGTTAAACGTAATATCGTAGAAGTCGGTTTCGGTATGCCTGTTTCAGTAACTGCTGATGTGGTGGATCTGGATGGGGACGTTACTGAAGTCAATCTCTATTATAGAAAAAATTATGGTGAATACAATGAGTTATCAATGACTTTGCAAAGCGGGAATATTTGGCAAGCTACTATTCCTGCTTTTAACGATTCCTCGTTCGTTGATTTCTTTATTAAAGCAATTGATAATAATACTAATTTTATACTCAACCCAACCGATACAACTCATTCAAAATATTTCTATTTTGGTACTGAATAGACAACTCACAATTCAAGATATTCAGTACAGCCCTTTTGGTAGTGGATATTCATCTAATTGTGAATTTGAAGGTGGGTTAAGCGGTTATAATGGATACGAGGTAACGGTTAGAGGAATTGTTACTGCAGATACAACAGATATCAAGGGTGACGAGACTGGAATAATTTCCGAACCACAAGTTTACATCCAGAATGGAATTGGACCATGGAGCGGAATTAATATTGTCGGCAATGAAGTTTTTGGACTCAGAAGAGGGGACGATGTCTCGGTTACAGGTATCGTTAATGATAATTACGGTCTTACACAGATTTATGGGATTAACAGCCCATCTCAAATAAATATTCACTCTACTGGAAATTCTTTACCTCATGCAGAAGTTCTTTCAATATCGGAGATAAATTTACTTTCAAATGGAAGTGTACAAGCTGAACAATGGGAAGGAGTATTAATTAAGTATTACAATGTCGTCGTCAATAATGAAAATGCCGATGGTTATCCTGGTCCTCATTCACCACCAGATAATTATAATTTTGGAGAAATTTTTATCTCTGATACTATTACGAGCAATTTAGTTACAAGAATAGCTTTACAAGGCGGTACTCATGATTATCATAATTTTTGGCGAGTAGGTCAAGATTCCATTCCAATATATATCCAAACAGGTGATACTATTCTTTCAATTACAGGTGTTTTATCATTTAGTTCAAATAATTATAAACTGATTCCAAGAAAAAATGATGATTTTGATGGAATAACGGCTGTTGAATACGAGGAAAGCTTACCTGGATATTATAGTCTATTGCAGAACTATCCAAATCCGTTCAATCCTTCTACTACAATTGAATTTAATTTGCCGATCGAAGGAAATGTGACGCTGAAAGTATTCAATGTCCTAGGTCAGGAAGTCCGGACACTATTGAACAATGAATATAAATTATTGGGTAAACACAACATCGAATTAAATGCGAAGGATTTATCGTCTGGACTCTATCTCTATCGTTTAAAGGTCAATGATTTTACACAAGTTAGGAAGATGGTTTTACTCAAATAACATGCTCTTTATCTGAGTAAAATCATCTTTTTTGTGTCAGTAAAAGAACCGGTTTGTAGCTGGTAAAAATAAATACCGCTTGATAATTCATTTGTACTAAACTCAACTTGATAACTGCCTGCCGGTTTCTCTTCATTAACAAGTGTAGCTATTTCATTACCTAAAACATCAAATACTTTTAAGCTGACAAATCCGAATTCCGAAATCAGAAATCTGATATTCGTACTGGGGTTAAAAGGATTTGGATAATTTTGATCAAGACTGAATTGAGAAATTATTTCCGGAGTCTGTTCAACATCGACACTTGATATTTCTATTCGAGCGGTCCATATCTGGTAAATGCCGGTTCTGTTATCCATCCACACAGGCCATAGTCTATTATTTGAAGATGTGATTGAAATATTATCTCCCTGGTAACCTTGCCCGAGTCCGCCAATCGGGACTGGTTTAAAATTTTTATCACTAATTTGAAACTCACGCCAATTATTTCCACCATCCTCTGAGCGGGCTAAAAACACTCCCGCAGAATCAGAAGTAGTGTTTCTGTCATCATAAAAAATCACATTTAATCCACCCAACTTATCAACGTGCACAGCAGGGAAGTATTGGATTTTTCCATTATTCAGTTCATCCTGGTTAACTCTGATTCTTGAAGACCAGGTTTGTCCACCATCAGTAGAACGATTGAGTATTACATCAGGATCACTCCCAGCAGGAGCCAAATTCTTTTGAGTAGTTATGATATAAATCCAGCCGTTTCTTGGTCCGCCTGTTGTATCAATGGCAATGTTTGGTAAACCGTTAACGCGGATATTTCCTTTCTGTGTGAGAAGTCCATTTATTCCATTCATGTCAAAGGCGTTCTCAGTGACCTGCCAGTTGGATCCACCGTTTGTTGAAAATGCAACACCAACAAAATCTTCTGTAAAGGGAGATACTGAAGTTACTCCAGCCCAGCAAACAAATACGTTGCCGTCAGGCCCCATTGTTATATCACCACCTGAACTTCTTTGAATAGGATTATTTATTTGAGCAGGACTTGACCAGGTAACACCGCCGTCATTTGTAAAAACAAAATTAATAGGAAATGGTGGTGCAAACTTTACCCAGGCAGCATAGCTTCTTCCAAAATATTGGCTTGAAGGATGAACATCTGAAGTCATAGTTGCTCGTTCAAGATCATCATTCGTAATAGTTTTCTGGTTAGACCAGGCTACGCCATAGTTAGTTGAAAAATGTGAATATAAACCCGGTGAAAACCCTCGTCGTGTTAAAATAAATGTTCCGTCTTTATTTATAGTTATACCGGGATCTCCACCATGTAAGTTTATTGGTTGTCCTTTGCAAGTATCCGAACCGTACCAGTTATTGCCGCCATTTGTGGTAACATAAATTCCTTCGCTGATAAAAAAAGGATTGAATACAATTGTATTAGCAGATGCGAACATAATATCAGGATTCGAGGGGTGAACGACAATGAATACTTCTGTTTGGTCAACGTTAGATGGGAATAATCTGAAATTTGGCCAGATGTTGAGTGTACTTTCTTTCCCAAGGTGTTGTGCCAGAGTTAACGATGAAAGAAGTGAGAATGTAAATAATTTGAAATAAATGTGCATAATTTTCTATTCTAATTTTTATTTCAAAGATAATAATTATGCGGTTTATATGTAAGCTAAATTGATTTCATAAATTAAGACGAAAAGAAAATATTGTGTAGAAATATCGACTAAATAAAAAAGCTGCCCGGGATTGAGCAGCATTTTATATCGTGTAATTATTCAACCGGCGGGTATTGATCAAGAATTTTTGCAACTACTTCATCAATGAATGCCTGTCTTTCTTCAGGAGTTCCGCCATCTTGCAAAGCCGCTGTGCCTATTCCACGCCAGAATAATTCCTTTTTAGAGTTTTCAACAAAGTCAATAATCAACGAGCCTTCTTTGTAGTAAGAAACATCAATATCTCTACCATACGGATTCGGTCCCCACCATCCTCCATAACCATAGCCATAATCCGTAACATTCATTTTTTCAGTTGTACCTGCATGAGCAAAAATAGTTATATCTGCTTCTGCAGCCTCTACCATGGTAAATCCCTTCTTTTGCATCTCATTTCTTAAAGCTTCAAGTACTCTTTTCTTGACTAAGGGGACTGATTCTAACTCACTATCTTTAATTACGTCATCATAAATAGTGAAGGTATTATAAGAAGTGAAATTTGCCGTTTTATCATAATCGCTCGTTACAGAAACTGTAGAGCAGCCTGTAAGTATACCAATTGAAACAATTACTGTTAAAAGATATTTAATCATATATGTTCCTGTTTAATTTATAATTTTATAAAAGATCTTTTAAAAAACTGATTTAATTTAATTATGGTTTTGGTAATGTAAAAAACCAGTTCACACCAACACCTAAACTTAGTAACCTACTGTTCGCAAGAGAAGTTCCATCCGTTGTTGTAATATCAGAATATTCAGAGTCATTTATCCAGTGGTAGCGGACGTTTATATCTAAAGATAAGTCTGCCTGCAGCGGAAGAATTACTCCGCCCCCAAAAGCAAATCCTGTTTCACTCCTGAATTCCGAATCGTCTACTGGCGTTGATACGCCAGCTAATGTATAAGTGCCGCTGATGCTGGTTTTATACGTGTAAAGACCTCCTTCAAGGAGACCGTAAATCCTCATACCGGGGCCGGGTGAAACCAGTCTTAAGCTGAGCAATGCAGGAATAGAAGCAACGTGACCTGAAACATTAACATTACCTTGTTCACCGCCACTGGTAAAATCCCCGTTGATCTTACTTTCGTTAATTCCAGCTCTTAAATATCCGATTACAAGGGCAAGTCGGAAATTTTCTGTTATGTCATAATAGAAACCTGCCATGGCGCCGAAACCAAGATTATAATCATCAGCATTTTTTCCTAAAGGAACTAAAAGGTTTCCGGTTAATTCGGTTCCGTAGCCATATTGTGAAAATGATGGCAAGGTAAAGCTTATGAAGCAAAGAGTGACCAGTAAATACTTTTTCATTTATGCTCCTGTTTATTAGTTGAGTTGACCGTTATAATACAATTTCCATTCTTTCTCTTGCAAGGAAGCAGTCTTTAAATATTGCCTGGCACTTCTTTTCCATTTTCTTCAGGAAAGCATCATCATGATTTGGATCGTGGTGTGTTAATGCAAGCATTTTAACATTAGCTCTTTCAGCAACTTCAATTGCCTGGCTGAAACTACTGTGACCCCAACCTTTTTTCTTCTTCAGTTCTTCATCAGTGAATTGAGCATCGTGTACTAAAAGATCAGCACCTTCTGCAAATTTAACTACATTTTTATCAATTGATTTTTCGTGTTCAACATCGGTGCAAAACACCAATACTTTTCCATCAAGTTCAATTCTGTATCCATACGCACCACCCGGGTGCTTATGTTTGTTGGCTCTGACCACAACAGGCTTTGGCTTTATTGCCAGAGTTGTAAATACTCTTTCAGTTTCTTTATGAAGCATGAACTTAAATTTTGCGCCCATCTTCTCAAGCTGCACAGGGAAAAATTCCTTTTGCATCTGAGTCTTGAAAATATCTTTAAGGCAGCTTATTCTCTGTCCCCAACCTAATGCCAACAAATTAATCTTTTGCTTTGCATTGAATGCAGGCTCGAAGAAGGGGAATCCCTGAATATGATCCCAATGGAAATGAGTAAACGCTATAAAAATTTCATCCTGTTTATGACCACTTTCGATTAATTCTTTTCCTAATTCTCTTATACCTGTTCCTGCATCAATGATGGCAATGTTGTTTGTTTCTGTATCTCTTATTTGCAGGCAGGTAGTGTTACCGCCAAACTCCTGAAAATCCGGGCTGCAAACAGGAACAGAGCCGCGAGTCCCATAAAATTTAACGATCATTTTTTGAAATAGCCTTCACGTTTTAGCCTTCCAACAAGCTCATCAGAAAAAGAGTTTATCACATCGGATGCTTTATCAGGTTCAACTGTTTCTGAAACACCGCTCCAGATTAATTTTTTATTTGAAGTCTCATAAATATTTGTTTCAAGTACAACAACTACTTCCTTGGAAAGATATCCCGAACTATTCGCCATTGAGACACCGGCATAATAATAACCATAAAATCCATAATAAGAATTATAAGGGATTGTGTAAAGATATCCTGCTTTGTAATCACGGGCTTCGTCAACAGCAACAAGTCTTGAAACAACAACTGCATCAATTTCAAGTTCATTAAAATATTTTTCGAAAGTTGTGGAATCAATAGCCACATCATAAGGCATATGATCCATTGAAGGAGTTGCATTTATACCACCATCCCGAAATGCTCGTGTCATTCCATCTTCAAAATTTCTTCTCAGAAGAGGTTTCTCTTTATTAACAATTCCAAGTAAGAGTACTTTATTTATGTTTCCTTTTTGATAGCTATCGTCCTGCCACTCGCCGATGATATCAGTTTTTGTTGATGAACAGGAAGCGAAAATGGCTGTGAGAAAAGTAAAGATCAGCATCAGAGAGAATGGTATTTTTTGCATTTATCTATTCCGATTTTATAAGAATTAATTTAAAGTGTCTGATAAATATAAATGTTATTTTAATAGATCGGGTAACCAACTCTAACAGGAGGATAATATCCGGGTCCGTATGGACCAACCCAGGCTCCGGGTGCATATACCCCAACTCCTACGGTTACATTACCGGTACCGCAACCTGAAATGGTCAGAATGATTAATAAGAATATGCAGAAGATAAAAGTTTTAATTTTGCGTTTCATTCATTCACCTCTTTAAATTCACCTTTTTCAAGCGGCCATTTCTGAACGGTGAAAACAGCTCCGGATGGATCGGCAATAACGGCTGCATTACTACCTGCAATTCCTTCAGTACTTAAATAAACAGTACCACCCAACTGCTCAACTCTCTTTACAATTTCTGATGGGTCTTTCACTGCAATGTAAGGCATCCAATGGGGTTTAACATTTTCAAATGGAATTTTAATAACACCTGCTCTTGGTCGGTTTTCCTTTTCAAGGACGTGATATTTATTTTCTGCCTTGGTATCAAATTTTTTATAATTATATCCGAATAGTTCTGTATAAAACTTTACAGAAATTTCAACATCGTTTGTCCACAATTCAGTCCAAAACCATTCATTATAAATAGGATCAACATCTTTTGGATCACCGCTGCTGGATTTGACATATGCCAGCACAGAACTTTGTGGATCAAATACAAAAGCGACCTTTCCTCTATTTGGAAGATCGAAAGGATCCCTGTAAATTTTCCCCCCGCTTGCTTTGGTGTAGTTAACCGCCTGGTTTATATCAGTTACAGAGAGATAACTGATCCACTGTGAGTATCTGCTTTTTTCTTCAACATTCCTAAGCGTAAACATCCCGGCTATCGGTTTCCCCTCGTGCAATACAACTGTGTAATCATTATCTGAATGACCAACATCGAGGTATGTCCAGCCAAATAATTCCGAATAAAATTTCTTAACGAGAGAAATATCATCTGTCATTAAATCCCGCCAGACAAATTTTCCAAGATGAAATTCATTTGTTGGAGTAGTATTTATAGGAGGTACTATTGGTAAGTCCGATGAGCAGGAAAAAATGATTGACAAAAGAGAAAGAAATATTAAATGTTTTTTTAGCATAATTTTATGATAGAATCTGAAAATATAAACTTATATCAAAAATCCTTAAATAATATAGAAAAAAATAGCAGTAGTTGTGAACCATTTATTAAGTGTTTGGTATTTTATTAGAGTTCAAACCCGAGTAATACTTTTATTTGAGAATATTGGAATTCCGATTGACGACCAAGTGAATTATCATCGTTACCCGGAATAATATTAATATTATTCTCTTGTGTTTGTGAACCAAATGAGTAAACAACGCCCACTGTAACTTCTGTTTTCCATATCGGAAATGTTGAACCAGCAGCTATATGAACTAAATCCCAGGCTGAGTAGGAAGCAAGATTTGTGGTAGTGTTGTCTACATAAGCTGAGAAATCACTTGTAACACTTATTGAAAAAATAAGGCTATCGGTCAAAAAATAATCTAATCCAACACCGTAGTTAATAATGCTTTTTGCTTCGTGAGTAAGATCATTTGTTAAAACATTTCCAGAACTTTGAGAAATGTAAGGTTCAGTATCTAGCACATCAAATTTGCTTATTGCATCGTACCATTCACCACTAAAATGAAGTTTAATCTTTCCAAAATTATAAGCCCCGCCAAATCCTGCTGCCCATGAAGAATTATATTTTGATTTAATATCTTCCTGATAATTGCTATTAAAAGTGTTGGAATCTATTCCTGAAACAAAAAAGTGTGTCCCTACCGAACCGGTTCCAAAAATGTTTAAGCTTGGTGAAGTTACTGTCAACCCAATGGTCAAAGGATTTAAATTAAACCCAATACCGGCTTTCAACAAAGTACGGCAATTGTTAAACCTAAAGTTATTAATATTAGTGTATGACGCAATCTCTCCGTTTGATTGAAGTGCTTCAAGAATTGTAATGTTTGATGCTTTGTGGCTTCGATATGAGATATACCCTGTAATTCCTACACCAATCGTCTTACTCAATTTAGTGGAGTATGTAATTCCACCCCATACATCATTGAATTTTTTTTCAGCATTTATTCCTCCTGCAAAACTCTCTTTGCCGGGTGATGCTGTAATTACTTCAAGTGAATCAATAATTCTTGTAGAAAACTCAAGATCTAAATTCTGTCTTGTTAAAATTGAAAATGCTAAACGATCATTCCCTAAAAAGTCAAAGTCAAAATCAAATGCAATAAAGTTGGGGGAGGGAACAATTGAAGAATAGTCCAGGTCTTTGCCTTCTGCTGCTCCATCTTTTATTGTATAGTTATCAAGCTGGTAAACTTGAGCACTTAATATAAATTTAACATCGGGGAAAAGAGCAATAGCACCGGGATTGTAGAATGTAGCACTTAAATCTGAAACGCTTCCTACAACTGCACCACCAAGCAAGGTTGATCGTGTTCCATATTGAATGTTCCAGTAATTATTTTCCTGTGCTGCTAGTCCGATTTGAAGCAGAATAATTCCTGTTAAGATTAGAATTACTTTTTTCATATTCTTACTCCTTAAAAGACGTATTTAAGCGATGTTTCAATTCGGTAATCAGATTGTGAGGCATCTTCTGACTGAGGTTGATTATCATATTCAAAATAGAAACTTAGATCCCAATAAAAATCTATAACCATCTCCCAGCTTAATTCAGCATTATAATTAAACCTGAATCTGCCTAAATTGCTCAAGCTCGGAAATATATAAATATAAGTTAATAATGTTGCTTTAGGATGTTCGTATTTAAAAAACTGGTACTGAGCGTTTAGTAATCCTTCAACATTGTATATCGCTTCAGTTTGATCCGTCTTTGCTTCTCTGTTAACAGATACACCAGCTATAGTAAAGAACCATTGGTTTTGAGACTGGAAAATATTATTACCAATTCCACCTCCTAACGATGCTCTTAGCTTGATGCCCAGTTCACTATTTTCCTGGAGTGATGCAATACCGGCCGCAAACCACTGATATTGGAGATTATGTTGATAGGTGAATGATAAATCATTTTTACTCGAAGTAAGTTCCTCATCTGTAGTTGTTAAAACTGAGTTCAGTGCTAATTCTGATAGATTAATTTTAGTTCGATATTTAGCATTTCCACCCAGGCTGACTTGTCCGATACTGCTCGCTTTGGTAAAACTAAAACCCAACTTAACAGAACCTTCAATTATATCCCAGAAAGATTCTTTAATTCTGTTTATCCTGACAACATATTTCATAAATAGATTATGTTCCAACGTTACACCTTTTACTATCATCATTCCTTCATCTACAGAAGGTTCAATTGAACCAAAAAAAACTCTGCCATCTGCGACTTCAATTTCAAAAAAATTTTTGGTATTAATACTTTTAATTTTATTCCAATGTATTTCCACGGTTTCCATGTTATCAGTCTTGTAAGTAAGAATACCAACCCTTAAAAATTTAACTTCTCCCGTTAGCTTATCTCCATTATTTAAAATAACCACATCCGTCCTTTGCGCAAATGATGGAATATTCAAAATAAGAATTATGAAAATTGCAGGAGATATCTTGGTATACTGAAATAATTTAATCAACATAGTACAAAATACTAAACTATTCTGCTTTTTCAGGACCCAACAGAACAGCAAGCCAGCGGGTTTCATCAGAACTGTCGAGAGCTATTTTAATCGTTATTGTTAATGGAACAGAAAGTAACATACCAATTGGGCCAAGCACCCATCCCCAAAAAATAAGAGACAAAAACACAACCAGCGTTGAGAGACCCAAACCCTTTCCCATAAATCTTGGTTCGAGAATGTTCCCCATAATTGTGTTAATGATTACAAAGCCAACTAATACTATAATTGCCTCACCGAAACCAATCTGGATTATTGTTAGAAGTACTGGTGGAATTAAAGCAATAATAGATCCTATAGTTGGAATGAAATTTAACACAAATGCAAGTACAGCCCAGAGCAGGGGATAGTCTACTCCAACAATTAATAGAAGTATATATACAAGTAAGCCTGTCACAAGGCTGATAACTGTTTTAATAGCAATGTATTTATTAATATTATATGTCACAGCTTGAATTCGTGAGAGTGCAGCCTCCGGGTCAAGAGACATTTTTTTAATTTTTTTTGGAAGACTTGCTTCTTCGAGCATAATGAAAATAACAGTTAAAAGAATAAGAAAGCCGTTTGCGAATAAATTACTGACCTGGTTGAAAGCATCTCCAACAAGTTTAAGAACTACACCCGGGTTGAATGCATTTGAAATTTCGAAGTCAGATTCAATAAAACCTTTTTCTATTAACCATGCAATTATTACGTGGGTTTGGTCCTGCAGTTTTTGCTCATAGAATGGAAGTTTCGAAGAGAAGTCTGTAACTGAGGTTCCGATAAGAACAGCAATCAGGAAAATGAATGCAAGAAATATTAATATTATAAATATTAATGCGAGTGCTCTTGGGAGTTTTTTCTGCTGAAGCCAAAGATATGGTGGTAAAGCTACTATTGCAATGAATAATGCCAGCAAGAATGGAACAATAATAGACTCCGCAGCATGCATACCAGCAACTATAATGATGAAGCTG
Organism: uncultured Ignavibacteriaceae bacterium; assembly: GCA_963698525.1. Taxonomy (GTDB): domain Bacteria; phylum Bacteroidota; class Ignavibacteria; order Ignavibacteriales; family Ignavibacteriaceae; genus IGN2. The sequence continues at coordinate 368,779 of CAVORE010000011.1, forward strand.
GCCAGGATTACCATCACCTGGAACGTCTTTGAAGTCCTATTTATTATTTCACTCACTTACTTTTGCATCTCCATTAATCAGTTACCAAATGCATAACCCAATCCAAAAGCGTATTCAAAACCGGTATTCATAGCATCATCGTCATAGAAATTAGACTGGTAATTTACACCGACATCCAGGCTAAGGCTACTGATAAAATTAAACGTTAAACCAAACCCTACCTGCCATGCAAACTTAACAAGATTTTTTGCTTCGTTTTCACCAACAAGATCTTCATTTTCAAAAACTAAATTTAAACCAGTCATAAACTGCACAAAAGGCATAAACATATTATCAATAAAATAATAACGTCCGCCAATTTCAATTGGAACCATTGTTAAATATGCATCAATATACTCAGTACTTTCCTGAGTGTTGAGCTCATCTTTTAGTTTATTGTTTATGAAACCTGTTCTCATCATTAAATAATTATGATCCGGGAAAGCGATTCCATAACCAACATATCCACCGGAGGCATTTGACCAGACATCTCCAAAGTTTCCAAGATTTCTCAAGTATAATCCCTCGATAAAAATTCTGTTTTTGAGGTAAGTTTCAGATTGTGCAAAACCTGTGAGGAGTGAACCAAAAAACAAAAGTATTATTAGTGTTAAAATTATTTTTTTCATAATAAATTTCCTTATAAAGAAATTATGTTTCTTCTTGTTATAATTAAAAATCAATTAAAGCTGTTCTAAAAAACAATCTTGCAATCGGATGATTCCTATACACTTCGCTGGTTCCTCTGCTGTATTCTACATGATTGATTATGCCTTCATAGGGCTCGTAGTAACTGTTTCTCCAGTAAACGCCGGTACTAAATCCAATCGAAAAGTATTTTGTAAGCGGATATTGTGCTTCAAGAATCAGGAAATGTATATGATGCTTTGAATTATCTGGTTGAGATTGAGTCCATAACCATGCACCGTAATAAAGAATGCTCACGTAGTTCCAGATTCCATTCTGGATTGCTGCATAAATTCTAGTACCGACACCCGGACCGAAATCATTTGCTCTACCTTCAACATCAATGTAATAGTCATTCGGAGTGGCTGCCATCATCATTCCATTTATTCCAACACGAGTAACTATATTAGTTTTTTCACCTATCGGGAAAATTGAAGAGAGGTGAGGAAACACCTGAGTTGACCCAAATAAAAATCCTTTGTAAGTGGTGTCAGTTCCCGAAATTTCCTCTTTAATTAAATCATTAAAATTGAAATCAAGGTTAACATCGAAACGATGCTTGTTTTTTTCTAATTCCCAGCCAAACAAAAATCCTGTACTGTTCATAGTTGTGAAGTGTGGTTGATTTGAAGCAATTGCGAACTCAAATCCGAAGAAGTCAAAAGGTTTCTTTGCTTTAAAACGGTCACCATAAACCAGGTTCAAAGTGAAAAGTCCCTCAACTTCTTTTGAGCGATATTGTTTATCACCATTAATATCTAAAGATCTTGCTCCACCATCAAATGAAATAAGAAAATCCTTTGGTCTGCTCCAGGAAGGGTTATCAAAATTTTGACCCATCTCGCCAGTAATTGCTCTGTTAAATCCTCTAACCGGATTAAGGATAGTTCCCCAAATTTCTGACCAGACTCTGTCAGACCCGGAAGCACGATTATCTGTAACCATTGATGATAACCGATAGAGAATTTCACCGAGATTTGTGCCGCCTATTCCCGTATAAATCCAATCATTAAATGATGGTCTGAAAGTTTCGCCAAAAAATTCCCAGACAGCACTTCCTGATAGTGCAAAGGCAGATGATTCCCAGAAGTCATATCCGTTTGTTCTGCCAGCATTAAAAAATAAGGCGCCGTGGTACGGATGCGAAAAGTTATTTGTTAAGAAATTATCCCCATCATATTCAAATCCACTTTGAAGATTTCTCCACCATGTATCTGCAGAAACATTTGCCCAGTTGTCTGCCGGGTCTTCCCAGGTTCTAATCCATTTTGCAAGTGCCCAGGGAATGAACTCAAGAATTGCGACCTCGCTAACACCAAGCCAGAAATGTTTTTCTGACTCCCAGGGTTTGAAATCATCGTTGAGCAATTCCGTAGGCAAATTAATATTACCCCATTTTCTACTTAAGTCTTGTTTGAATGCCAGACTCTTCCGGAAGCTTTCATTTGCGCTTTTCAGTTCAAGGTGATTTTTTGAAATTTCTAAAATCTCAGAATCTGAATAAGAATAAACACTGTTCTGAGAATAAAGCTGAAGAGCTGGACTTAAAAGTAGGAATGAAGTCACGATTAGCTTTGAGTTGTTGAAGAATTTCATACGGTATTGCCTTAATAATTATAAAAAATCAATACGCACAAATATAAAAAAAAGATGCAAGTAGTTTTAACCTGCATCTTTATATGAATATTATTAAGTCACGTTTTGCCTGATTCAGTTGTACAGAGATGACTTCTTTCATATTTATAAAAATAAATCTTTGTTTCTTCTACTAGATAAGTAATCTTTCCGTTGTGTTTAATCTAAGATATTAATTAAAAATATTTTGAACTATTTACTCCTTACAAATCAGATCATATAATTCTTTTGCTGATTTATGACCACGTTCAATGGCTGCCAAAAGATTTGGGCAGGCTTTATCAGGATCTACGTCCATATCAGCGAGTGCCATTCTGAAATATGCATCTGAAAGTGTGGGATCTAAACTAACGGCTTTATCAAAATCATTTAATGCTTCTTGTTTATTACCAAGCTGAAGATATGTCCTGCCTCTGTAAAGATAAATTTTAGCTGGTTCGTCACCTTGATAGTTCATAGGTTCGGAGTAATATTTTTTAGTAGATGTTTCCATTGTTTGTTTTTCTGATTCACGAACATATTGTTTCTCTGTTGTAGTCATAGTCTGCGTTTCAGTTTCTCTGATGTAGCTTTTATCAGTCTGTTCGGTGTAGTTTTTATCTGATTGCTGCATCACCGGCTTTGTTTCATCCAGGCTTGTGGTTTGAAGCGCGGAAGTGAAATTATTTATTGCACCCTGGTAATCACCACTCTGATACTTTTCTACTCCTGTTTTCACTAAATCAGTTGACTGAGAAGAAATATCGAATGCAAAAATTAATATGAATGTTAAAGCGGAAATAATAATGTTGTACATATTATCCTTTCTCTTTTGAACTTAAAATAAAAATTCTTATTCAGTTTTTGTCGGTGGAAATTGAGCCAATATTTGAGTGACAGCATTGTTAATATTTTCCGCTCGTTCTTCTACGCTGGGAGAGTCACTAAGAGCTCCGGTACCAACACCACGCCAGACTAATTCTTGCTTTGCCATATCTACAAAGTCAATAACAAGTGTTCCTTCATCGTATTGAGTAACGTATGTACTGCCGCCCATTCCACCATAACCTCTGTAACCATAGCCATAGCCATAACCATATCCTCCGGTGGATTGAATACTTGTCTTGGTATCTTTAGTAAAAAATAAAGCTATTCCAAAATCTGCATTCTCGGAAAGTGTATAACCCTTTTCAGTAAGATTTGCTTTTATAGCATCACCTAACCTGGTAGCATTAATCTGATCTATTCCAGCTTCTTCCGTGATAGGAATAAAACCGTAAGTTTTTAGTTTTGAAAAATCGTAAGCAGGATCATAATCCTGGTTTACTGAAATTGTTGAACATCCCGCTAAAATAGCGATGACAATTAAACTAAAAATTAAGAACGATATTTTTGTTGAATTCATAGTTGGGCTCCTTTTATTTTAATTGTTATTTATTCTTAATATCTGAAAAAATCATACACAAATAAAAACTGTATTGCCACCGTCTGATCCTGAAGCTTTGAGAAATACGAATAAAGTAATTCTCCGCCAATAGCCATTGAATTATTTATAGGATAAGTATAAGAAATTCCGGTGTGTGCACCTATACTAATCTGATTGCTGCTAAGTGCATCTCCAAATGCTTCACCCGAGTTAAAAAGTAAATAAGCGCCGGATCCTGCAGTAAGTTTAATATTTGGTAAAATCTTCATTGCGAATACAATGAAGATCGGAACAGTATGCATTGAAGCTGAAACATTAGTATTTCCAAATTCTGTGTCGTAATCACTAACATCAAGTGAGTACAATTGTTGATAGCCGGTCTCTAGTCCAATACTCAACAAATGTTCCGGATTCCACATCACTTTGACAGTTCCAGAAAAACCGTTTTGATTGAGATCATCGTAATCCATTGTTGTAAAGTATCTCGAGTAACCAACACCTAATTCAGTCGATAATGAATAAGTTTTGTCGTCAATTTGCGCAATGGCTATAGAAGATATTGCAACAATGGCTATAAATATTTTTATTATTCGCATAATGTTTTCTCTACTGTTTTATGTAGTGATAGTATGAAACTATAGTTGGATAGTTTGTGAGGATTCCGTTAAACTGTCCTTCATTAATAAATTGCTCGATATAATTTTCGTCATCAAGTGTCCACGTAAATACTTTTCTTCCTTCTGCCTGCATTTGCTGAACAGTGGATGTCTGAGTTCCTTGAGTCCATCTCGGAGCCCAAATCAAAGCGTTTGCTTCTCTAACCTGATCAATAGAAAGTTCAACTAGGCTGGGAACATCCTGGTAATTTGGCTGCTCAAGAAATTTTGTGTAAATATCATCAGCCGGTATACCGAGATAAATTTTTAAATCTCTTCCCATTAGCACCGCACGCTCATTAATTTCTGTAAGCAATTCAATTGATTCAGCAACAACATCTACATCCTTGGTGTCAAGCCAAACGACCTGAATATTAGTTTGTTCAAGCGTGAATTCTAGAGCCTCACGCAATGATGGTATCTTTTCTCCGTTTCTCAAAGTAACCAAAGTTCTGAGCTGAGCCCAGGTAAAACTTTCGATATCACCCCATATTATACTTTTCTGAGTGAGCCGAAGATTAATGTCGCCGTCGTGATAAATAAATGGTACTCCATCTTTTGATAGCCGTGCATCAATTTCAATCCCGGTTGTACCAAATCTCTCTGCAATGTTTATCATCTCTATTGAGTTTTCAGAAACTCCAAGGTAATCAGAATTTCTTCCGCCGCCTCTGTGAGCTAGAATATCAAAATTATTTTGCTTGACTTCCGGACTGAATGGTCGTTTATAAGTTAAAGTTAAAGGATTTGCAGCTAATTCGTTTCCGACACCATATTCCCCGATAAATTTAATAGTCGAAAAAGATGTATCTCCGGAAAGTATTTCACTCCCTCCTTCATTCGCCGGCACATAAAAAGTTACTGCACCAGACTCAGTGTTAGTTGAGTATCTCCAGTAACCAAAAAAGAAAAGAACTGAGTCAAGGTATCCGCTCTCTAGGACTATATAACCTCCATTCTTTCCTGCAAAAATTGATAACCTGTCACGGTTCCATTTAACCACGACCTGGTCGCCCAGCAGATCGTTGCCAATAGTTACTGCGTACACGCCTTCCATAACTGGCTTCACATTGTCAGGAAGGGGATAGGTTTGATCAAGAAATCCGCTTGGGTCAACAACCGGTGTAACTACATCTACTTCATTATTACAGGAGTAAAAAAGAAGCAGACTTACAAATAGTATTAATATTTTTTTCATAATCATTGTCTTTAAAAGATAAATGTAAATGTAGCTTCAGGGATATAGAAAGCCCTGTCAAATGTTGAGAATGCTGCCCACATCGGGTAATAGAATTTAAGAAATGTTGATCTTACACCAAGCACAACATAATTATCTCCCCAGAAAGGCTGCTCAAGGTATGCTCCAATCGTCCAACCATTAAAAAAATCTAAGTCATTTTCTATTTCTGAATCACCGTTTATGGATTGTTCTGCAAGGTTGAATACAAGCTCAGATTTTATGGACAGAGTAAACTTTTCGAATTGATATCCCGCACTGATGTTGGGATATAAAGCCCATCCATTAAACTTGGTATCGAATCCAAATTGTTCCAGCTTGCCGAAATAGAAGGATAAATCTGTTCCTAATGAAAACCCCAACTTATCAATTTGATAATTCCATTTTGGACCAAGCATAAAATTAAAAGTTACTATGTTTGACTCAACACTTCCTTCAGCTAGAAAGTTTTCCGGGAAACCATATTTTAATCGGTAAGAAAACAATGGGGCTCTGAATACATCATCAGTCTCCACAACATCTTCCGGCAGTTTTGCCAGTGCAATACCAAGCGAACTAACAATTTGACCGTTTTGATAGGTGTGGGGGTAGAAGAATGTATTCTCCTGAAAACTTAGTTGCTGTGAAAGCGCAGTACTGTACAAAATGAACAGTTGTAGAAGGAAGAGTTTTAGTATCATTTTTTTAAACATTAAACTGCCTCAAAATGTAATTTTATTTGAAAAGCTTTACTAAAAATAGTGAAAATTCATTGAAAGATAAGGGGAAATAAATATTCAATAAATAGGCACTTAGTCCTATAAAAAAAGCCCGAATCATACTCGAAAGTATTAATCCGGGCTTAAAATCTTATAGGAAGAAGTTAATCTTTCTTCGCCAAAGTTTCGATTGTTACTTTATCAATCTTACCTGTGAATTTTTCTTTCTTGTGATATCCCAGATAGACAGGTGTGTTCTCATCAGTACCAACATCCGCTGATTCATCAATACCAAATGTATTGCTGTTTGTCTTGTCTATTCTTCCTTCCGCGATTTTATTTCCATCCAGGTAAATAGTTCCATTGCCACCGGCACCTCTTCCGCCGTCATAAGCAAAATCAAATTTTATTTTATGCTTTCCGGGTGAGACTTTTTGCGAAGAGTTGATTGTATACAATTCCAATCCAACCCAGTTGTATGTATAACTTGGCTTTCCATCAAGCATATAAAACGACCAGCCGCCAAAATCTCCACCTTGACAAACCAACACTCCTGAAGCATTTGCCTGAACATTTACTTCTGCGGTGATTGTAAGTGAGGTATTCTTGATATTGATGAAAGCATTTTCAGGAATTCCTTTTGCGCCTTCATATAATTCAAGTTTCGTTCTGCCATTCATTAGATCAGGACGACCGGCAATTACCGGGTCAAATCTTTCAATTGAACGATCATCAATCGGTAACACATGATACTTTTCTGCTTCTTCCATGAATTTCTTTTTAAGTTCTTCAAGCTTCTCAGGATTCTGATCTGCAAGATTATTAGCTTGACTGAAATCTTCATTCACATTGTATAACTCCCAAACATCCTCAGCAAGAGGTCTTCTTGGCGCACCTTCCCACGGAGCTTTATGAATTGTTCCTGCAAACCAACCGTCATGATATATTGCACGGTTACCAATCATCTCAAAATATTGAGTTGTTCTTTTATCTTTTGCAGAAGCATCATTAAAAGAATAATTCATGCTCACACCCTCTAAAGGTTTTTGTTCAATCCCGTTTACCATTTTGGGAGCTGGGATTCCGGTTGCTTCATAAATTGTTGTAGCAACATCAATTACATGATGAAACTGAGAACGAATTTCATTTTGTGATTCAATTCCTTTTGGCCAATGGACAACCATTCCGTTTCTTGTTCCACCGAAATTAGATGCAACTTGTTTTGTCCAGGTGAAAGGAGTATTTCCTGCCACAGCCCAACCTGCTGCAAAATGATTGTAGGTTTTTTCCGTTCCTAGTTCATCAATAAGTTTTAGCTGCATTTCTAATGTTTCCTGAACACTGTTGAAATAAGTATTCTCATTGAACATTCCTATCATTCCACCTTCTGCACTAGATCCATTATCTCCGACAATATAGAAGAACAAAGTATTATCTAGTTCACCTCTTTCTTCTAATGCATCAACTAATCTTCCAACTTCATAATCTGTATGTTCAGCAAATCCGGCAAACACTTCCATCTGTCTTTCGAAAAGCCGTTTTTCATCAGCAGTCAGTTTATCCCAATCCTTTATTGCTTCAGGTTTTGGTGCAAGCACTGTATTCTGAGGAACGACTCCAAGTTTCTTTTGTCGTTCAAGTGTTTCTTCACGCAGCTTATCCCAGCCTTGAGAAAATTGCCCTTTGTATTTATCTATAAATTCTTTTGGTGCATGATGCGGAGCGTGTGTAGCACCTGTAGCAAAATAAACGTAGAATGGTTTATCAGGTGTTAAAGATTGCTGAGTATTTATCCATGCAAGTGCCTGGTTGGTCATATCAGTTGTAAAATGATAACCGGGAGATTCAACATCCGGATAAACTCTTGTTACTCCGTCATAAACCATTGGATGCCACTGATTTGTTTCACCGCCAATAAATCCATAAAATTTATCGAAGCCTGATCCTGTTGGCCAGCGATCATAAGGACCGGAAACAGATCCTTCCCAGGGAGGAGTTTCGTGATATTTTCCGAATGCTGCTGTGCTGTAACCATTTAGACGAAGTACTTCAGCAACAGGAGTAATTGTCTGAGGTCTTATTCCTGTGTTACCGGGGAATGCAGTTGCAACTTCCATAATTGCACCGGCATTGTTTGAATGATGATTATATCCTGTTAGCAATGCAGTCCTTGTTGGTGAACAAAGTGCTGTTGTATGAAATCTGTTGTACTTAAGTCCGTTATTTGCAAGCCGGTCTAGTGTCGGCATATTTATCGGGCCGCCAAAAGCGCTTGAATGCCCGAATCCAATATCATCAATTAAAACTATTACTACATTCGGTGCACCTTTAGGAGCAGTAACTTCAAAACGTTTTGGTGCTGATACGTCACGTGCATCAAGTTCAGTAAAAGTTGGTGGTGCCGGTTCTTTGATTGGTAGAACTGTTCTGTCAAGTTCACCAGTTGTACCAGTTTGATCTGTTTTTTCCTGACATCCAGTCAGAAATACCAAAAGAAATAAAAATGGAATGACGAACAATAGTTTATTCATATCTGTTCTAGCTCCTTAGATATTATATGAGTTAATTTAGATTAGTGTCTTATTGATGAGGACAAGTTAGTAATTATTTAGTAATAATTAACATACAAGATTCTTACTGTTTATCAAGCATTGAAAACAGGAAAGACAGATTAAGAAATTGTTGTGTCAGCGATTTGAAAGTGTGTTCAGGTATTTGATCAATTCTTCTGCTGCAGGATTGGACGGAAACTGATTCTTTAACTCCTCAGCATATTTCATCGCCTTGACATAATTACCTGATTTAATATAAAAATCTGCCAACGCGTAAATTACATCAAACTGATTTGGTGATGATGAATTGGCTTTCAGTAATGATGACTCCGCTTTGACAGCAATATTCAAATATTGATAAATAAGTCCGAGGTTATAATAGATTCTTGGATTTCCATCAGCTCTTGCTACTGCTTTCTCAAGAATTTCTGCTGCTTCTTTGTATCTCTTTTGTTCAGCGTATAACAATCCGAGGTAATATTCACCTTGAGTATATTCAGAATGATTATTAATCAAATCAAGAAAAAGTTTCTCTGCTTCGTTCAGCTTTCCCTGGTTATAATAAAGCAATGCAAGATTTGATTTCGCGGGATAAAACTGTTTGTCTTGGTTGATCGCTGACTTATAAAATTTTTCTGCTTTGAAATAGTCACCTTTGTTTGAATAAAAATTTCCAAGGTTGTATTTGCCGGTTGGGAAGTCAGCCGTATAATTTAATGTTTGCAGATATTCATCGAGAACTGCATTCAGCTTTATGGATTGTTCCTCGGTGAAAAATTCTTTGTCAATAACAGAAAGTTTTGAAGCAGCGGCAATTCGTACCATTTTTATTTGGTCATTTAATAAAGGAAAAATTATTCTAATTAACTGACGGGCATCATTTGTATTGAAAGCATCAATTGCTCTTTCACGAACCAAAGGTTCAATATTAGAGAGCATTTCCTTAATCACTGAATCTGCTTTGGAATTTTCGTAAACGGATAAATAACTAATTGCGGTTGCTCTGACCATTTCTGGGATTGAATCATTATTAATTAATGAGATTAGACTTGTATCTGCGTACTCTTCCCCGTAGTAAGCTGCAGAGAATACATCTGCATAGTTGGAGTTTCTTTTCTCGCCATAATTCTTCTTTATATAATCCTCAGACCACTGAAAAGTTTTATCAGCATGACAATCGTTACAAGCATTCGGAACATTGTAATTAATTGAAAGATCAGGTCGTGGAATTCTGAAGCTATGATCTCTTCTGAAATCAATTCCCATATAATAATTGCCGGGCATATGGCAGGTTTTGCACAATGCTCCGTCACCAACAGAAACCATTTCATCAAATTTATTTTTTACCATCTCACCTTTTTCATTTGCGTATTTATGAAAGTGATGCTGAAAAGTGTCATATTCTTCCGGACGGTGACATTGTGTGCAAAGTGCGTTTCCTTCAAACTTAAAATTGATGCTGTGTGAATCGTGACAGTCGTTACACTTTACATCATGCATATACATTCTACTTTGAGTGAATGAACCAAAAACATAAACTTCATCGAGTATCTGCCCGTCAGCATAATAGAGCGGGGGAGAGATATTTTGTGGACGATGAAGATTATAATATTCGGGATCTGTATGTTCATTCGGAGCGAAAGAGGTTCTTCTTGAATGACACGGTGCACAGGCTTCAATATATTGTTTGGAAGTTGTCTCGCTGGTTTTTAAAACTAATCCCATATTTCCATCATATTCTCGCGAGCCTTCCGGGAGTTTTGCCCAATCAAGATGATTCGAACCGGGACCGTGACACGCTTCGCAGTTTACATTAATATCAGACCATGTTGTGTTAAAAGAATCGTTTTCCAGATCATAATTCTTTTGAAGATTTGTTGAATGACATTCGGCACACATACCATTCCAGTTCTGTGATTGGTTTGTCCAGTGGAACCAACTATCCGGTTTTAACTCTTCTTCGGAGTAAACCATTCCAGCCATATCGAACCAGCGATTCTTTTCTGAGTTCCAGGCAATCGGCAGGCATTGATATCTGCCATTTTCAAATGGAATTAAATATTGCTGAAGAGGACGAACACCAAAAGTATGAGTAATTTGAAACTCACTCATCTTTCCACCGATACCTTCAGTAAAAACATAAAACTTTCCGTCACGTTTATAGAATTTGTGTTTCTTATTCCTGAGCTCAACTTCGACATTATTAAAATCACCAAGCACTGTCGAGTCGTTTGAAATCATCATTGCTCTATCGTGATCGGAACCTTTCCAGAGTTCATATTCTCTTTGGTGACAGCTAATACACTCTTTTCCACCGACAAATTGTGCTTGCTTTTTTGGTGGAGTTGTACAAAAGGTAAGCATAATTAATGCGGATAATGTTGTAAGAATAAAAGCAAAAATTTTAATAAAAACCTTCAAGTAATAGTTTGTATGATCATTCTCTGAAAATTGTATCAATTGAATTGAGTAGAATAAATTCATCCAAAAGTTACTAAAAGTTTTGAACCCTTAAGTAATCAGGGATAAATTTTATTCCAATCATTTTTCATATCAACAACCGTCCAACCTTTTTCGTTAGCTTCGTCAAGCCCTTTATCTAATTTTCCGATTGATGATTCTCTATCATAAGCCCATTCACGTTCATCATCCGTGTGGTGAATAAAAACCATCAATCTTTTACCATCACCGGCAGCAGTCCATTGAAGCATTTGCAGATCACCATCAGAGTTTCCAAAAGTAGCTATTGGTGTTGTTCCAATAAACTGATGGATACCAACGGGCTTGCCTTCTTTGTCATCAATAAAAATTATTTCCGGAAGTTTTACCAAAACTGGTTCGCCGTTCCTCATTTCAAATTTTACTTTGCCAGAACTACCGACAACCTGCTCTGCAGGAATACCATAAACTTCTTCGGTCCATGGACGCATAAAATCTATTCCTCCACCGGAAACAATATATGTTTTAAACTCGTTGGCTCTTAAATATTCCAGTAACTCAAGCATTGGTTGAAAGACCATTTCTTTATATAGCTTATTTGTTTTAGGATGCTTTGCTGTGTTTATCCAGTCTTTAACAATCTGTGCAAATTCTTCTGTCGTCATACCAGAATGCGTATTCATCACCAGTTCAAGTAAACCGTGCTCACCAAATGAAAGCACAGTTTTAATATCATTTTCTAATACAGCTTTAAATAAAGGATTATCATTCCAATCAGGGTGCTCAGGCGCTAAGTCTTTTACTCTGTCGAGTGCAAACTGAAGCTGAAAATAATATGGCTGCTCAGACCAGAGTGTTCCATCGTTGTCGAATGTTGCAATTCTGTCTTCAGGTTTAACAAAGTTCGGAGAGTTTTGATCTGTTACTTCGTTAACAAAATCCATAATTGATTGTTTACTCTTTCCCTCATTCCAGGAAGGGAGAGGATCTAATGAATGTTGTTCATTACAACCGGTTAATTGAATAACTAAATAAAACATAGTAAATAAAACCAGTAAAGATCTATTCTTATTTTTCATAGCGTTATTCCCGTTAAGAGTAATTACTAAAAATAAATAAAGTCCGTAACCATCTCAGATTACGGACTTTAAAAGATGTGCTACAAGATTAATAATTATCTGCCAGAATTCATTTCTTCAATTTTCTTTTGAATTCCTTCAAGATTAAAAGATCCGGGTTTTTGACTTGGTGGATACTCAACCATTGACATCAGGAATTTACCAACAAATTGTTGCATAGGTATAATCACAAATGGTCTATCGAGGAACCAGTCATTATATGTATTAGAATTATGTTGTGCTTTTTCAAATGGATCTCTTCTTAAATTGAAAAGAAGAGGAACACGTAATTCTGTAAAAGGTTCTCTCCAAACACCAAAAGCTACTCCGCGGTTCTCAAGGAATACAGCTTTCCAATCCATATAACGCAGTGCTACGACCTGTCCATCATCATTTACATATATAAATTCTTTGCGTGGAGATTCCTTTACTTTACCACTCAGATAATCTATCATATTGTAACCATCAATGTAATTTTTGTAAGTACGCCCATTTAGTGTCACGCCATTTTTAAGCTGCTCTTTAATATCCGGTGCACCGGCAACTGCAGCAAAAGTTGGAAGCCAATCTTCATGAGACACAATTCCATTAAGTGTAACACCAGCAGGAAATTTCCCCGGCCATTTTATGAATGCGGGTACTCTATATGCACCTTCCCAGTTAGAATTTTTCTCGCTACGGAAAGGTGTTGTTCCTGCATCAGGCCACGTATTATAGTGTGGTCCGTTGTCAGTAGAGTACATTACAATTGTGTTATCTGTGATATTCAACTCATCTAAAAGTTCTAAGAACTTTCCTACATGCATATCGTGTTCAACCATCCCATCAGAATATTCATCCTGCCCTGAAATTCCGCGATGTTCCTCTTTAACGTGAGTTCTAAAATGCATTCTCGTTCCATTCCACCAAACGAAAAATGGTGTGTTTGATGAAACAGCATTTCTTATAAATTGAATAGCTGCATCACTTGATTCATCGTCAATCGTTTCCATTCTTTTCTTTGTCAATGGACCGGTATCCTCAATTCTTCCATCAGCATAAGAATGAATTACGCCACGAGGGCCATAAGTCTCAAGGAATGTTTTTCCATTCTGTAAAACCATATCACGAGGGTAGTCTTCGTTTTCAGGTTCTTCCTCTGCATTTAAGTGATAAAGATTTCCCAAAAATTCATCGAAACCATGATTTGTTGGAAGGTGTTCATCGCGGTCTCCCTGGTGATTTTTACCAAACTGACCGGTTGTATATCCCTGACTCTTTAGAACTGTAGCCATGGTTACATCAGTTTCCTGCCAGCCCTGTTCAGCACCGGGTAAGCCTACTTTAGTCATTCCTGTACCGTACTGGTACATTCCCACCAATAAATGCAGCACGACCGGCAGTGCAACTTTGCTGCGCGTAATAATCTGTAAAACCAACACCTTCGTTTGCAATTCTGTCAATATTTGGTGTTTGATAGCCCATCATTCCACGGTTGTTGTGACTGATATTCCATGTACCAATATCATCACCCCAGATTACCAGAATGTTTGGTTTTTCCTGTGCCATTAAAGACACAAAAGAAAAGAAAAATAAAATGAAGAATGATTTTTTCATCATGATTGTTGCCTCCTAAATAATGAAAGTTAGTTGATTAAAATTGAATGGTATTAAAACAAATATATGAAATAAATAGTTCAGTCAGTTTATCGTTATGTTAATTCAATACTAACTCTACGTAAAAAGTTAATCCTTCAACTGCTTGATAATACTTTGCCGGTAGTAGTTTTGTATTTAGATAAAAAGCCCACGACTTACATTGTGGGCCTTCTGAATATTGTCATCTCGATTGATTACCGTGCAAGAAATATTTCTTTTGAGTAAAGAACCGGGCTTAAAGTAAAATTATAAACTAACTACCAGTGTCAGAGAAAAAAGTGAATCCATATTTTTAAGAGGAATCAACACTGTTGAACCCGTGGAAGTTCCATCTGATGCAATCAAACCAACTTCGGTTAGAGATGGATCATTCCTCCACAGCAATTGAAGTGAAGGTTTAAGTGTGAACATTTCACTTATCTTAATCGGCAGTGCATTGTAGAAATCAAATCTAATATCATCAGTATTATCGAGATTCCAGTCTGCGATAAAAATACTTTCAAATTGTGTTGATGCCGTTAGATTATACCAGAAGTCGTAAGCGAAACGGACACCGGGGAATTTAGTTTTAGCAAATGGATTTTCGACAACGTCATTTTGAAATGAATATGTGAAACTGTAATCTGTCTTGAAACGGACATCATTATTCTCTACCCATTTATTACCAACACCCGCAGCTATTAAGGTACGACTATCAATACCTGCAAACCGGTTCCTTAGCCAATCTATTCCTCCGAGTGCATAGAAATTTTCAGTAAAATTATAATCGTATCTGGCTCTTGCGAATATGATTTCTGCTGTCTTTTCAGTCTTTGATTGTTCATTTACTTCGTAGCTTTCCGGAGTTCCGACCGCCGTACGAGTTGTTAGTGTTGATTGAGTTTGAGTTCCGCCTAAATCAAATCTTAATTCAGAATTTGTCCAGATATGCTTTAGTGTTGCTCCTAATCCGATGGTAAAAGATTCAGAGTTACCACCTGTCCAAAGTCCGGCTAATTTTCCTTCAAAAAACCACCCGAGTTTTTTTTCATCTTTATCCTGCGAAAAAATATTAATGCTGGATACTAAAAGCACAATTAAAAGAATTCTTGTTTTAGTTGAAAACATATTTCATTCTCCTCTTTTTTTATTTTACTATAATTAAACAGGGAAGGGCCTTTCTTCACCTGAGATTTATCTAATACGTTGAGCGGCCATTATTTACTTTTGAAATTGAATCCGCAAAACTAAATGATTTGACTCTTTCAAACAAGATAACTCCGTCAATTTTTCAAATGTTTTTGACACTCAAAAAAAATGTTAAGTACTGTTAAGATTTGCATTTATAAAATTCCGAAGAAAAGAAAATCTTCTCAGCGCAGATGTTCTATAAGTTCTTTGTGAAGAAAAAATTATTCACTTATCTGGTATTTTTTCTTTCTGCTGCCTTCATAGCTATCTATTTGCAGCAGAACACCTTCAAGTTTTCCATTGTCCAACGGGATTCTTCTGGTAGTTTTTAAGCCGATGTGTTTTCTTAATGATGGCTCACCGGTATAAATGAATGCCGAAGTGCCATTACATTTTAATTTAAGAAAGTCTCCAAGTTCTTTGTACAAATTCTCCACTTCAACTTTTTCCCCAAGCCTCATTCCGTATGGTGGATTCGTTACTAAAACTCCATTCTCAAACTGTTTAATATGTTGAAACGGACGAGCAGAGAGTGTGATTGAATCAGAAAACGGTAATCTTGATAAATTTTCTTTTGCAACCTTCAATGCTGTCTGGGATATATCGCTTCCGCTGATAATTTCTTTTGGTAAAGATCGTATTTTGCTATCCGCATCACTTTTTAACTTTTCCCAGGCAGCTTTGTTGAAATCAGGAAGGTTAAAGAAACCAAATTTCTTTCTTAGCTTTTGAGCAGGGATTCTGCAATAGTGCATCAAAGCCTCACATAAAATTGTTCCTGATCCGCACATAGGATCAAGAAAAGATTTTTCACCATCCCATTTACTGAGTCGAACTATCGCTGCGGCAAGAGTTTCCTGCATCGGAGCCTCACCGGCGAGAAGCCTGTATCCTCTTTTGTGTAATGATTCACCTGAGGTATCTAAACTTAAAACAGCATTGTCCCTTTCAATGAAAAGATTAAACCTGATATCAGGATTGATGGTTTCAACATTTGGTCGCTTGCCAAATTTTGAACGGAAATAATCTGCAATACCATCTTTAAGAACTTGTGATGCATATAGAGAATTAGTTATTGAACTATTTGAAACCGATGATGTAATCGCAAAAGTTTGATTGAAAGAAAACAATTTATCCCACGCAATTTTCTCTGCCATTTTCATAATTGAGTTTGCATCTCTGCATCGAAAAGATTTTAGTGGAGCTAATATTCTTGTAATCGTTCGGGAAGTGTAATTGATTCTGTATACCGTTAACAGATCTGCTTCGAAATAAATTCCACGGTAGGTTACTCTAGTATTTTTTGCACCCAGTTCAACCAATTCCTGTTCGCACAGTTCCTCCATTTTACCAAGAACTTGTGCAAAAAATGTATTATTGGTTTGATATTGGTTCAATCAAATTCCTGAAATAAAAAGTGTGGTTATTAATAAATCTCTGATAATAAAATAACATAATGATTTTTTGAAGTCAGCAGGATTTTAAAGAATTAATTGAGAACAGGTAAAGAAGTTTTTTTACCTAAAAGGTTTGCCATTTCAAATAACTCCTTCATCAATTTATCAAAAGATTGAGGGTTAAGCGATTGCTGACCATCCGAATATGATTGAGCCGGGTTTGGATGAACTTCAATCATTAATCCATCAGCACCGGCTGCTAATGCGGCCTTGCTTGCTGCGGGAACCAAACTGCTTTTACCAGTACTGTGTGAAGGATCAACTATGACGGGCAGATGTGTCAATTCTTTTAATGCAGGAACAGCGAGTATATCCAGAGTATTTCTTGTATAAGTCTCGAACGTTCTTATTCCACGCTCGCAAAGGATTACCTTTTCATTACCGACTGACAAAATATATTCAGCAGCAAGAAGAAATTCTTCCAGGGTTGCACTCATATTTCTTTTAAGAATTACGGGCTTATTAATTTTTCCAACCGCCTTTAGCAGTTCATAGTTATCCATATTCCGGGAACCTATTCTTAGGATATCTGCTTCGCCGGCAAGTGCGTCGAGGTGGTCTGTACTTAGAATTTCAGTTTCAAGCAGTAGATTGGTTTCAGAATGAAGAAGTTTTAAAAGATTAACACCATCAATTCCATAACCCTGGTATGTGTATGGAGAAGTACGTGGTTTGAAAAGAGAACATCTGAAAATTTTTGCACCAGATTGCTCAACTGCTCTTGCCGTTGCCATAGCAATTTCTTCACTCTCGAGAGCGCAAGGTCCGGCAATTACGGTAAAATATCCTTCACCGATACGAACATCATTTAGATCAATTATAGTCTTTTGATCGGAATTTGTTCTCTTAACTTTAGTTTCTTGCAGTCTCTTCATAAATAAGATTATTTATAACAAATCTTTACTATTAACAATTACAAAAATACAAAATTGTTCTGATTCCAACATATAAAATTTAAGTTTTCTTTATAGTGGAAACAATTGAAAATTGTTTAAAGTTTCCAGGTAATGCAAGTATGGTTTAGACAGAACATTGAAGGTAATCTTACGAATATTCAGGGATCGAATTCAGATTAATTAGAATCATTTATAAAAATCCCCTTTGTGGAAACCACGAAGGGGATAATATTTAAACTCTTTATATACTACTTAGCTGCAAAAAGAAAAACGTCATCAATTACATGCACAACACCGTTGGAAGCATCCACGGTCGCTAAAATTTTTGAACCATTTACGTACGTTATACCATCTTTTACTTCAACATCAATGTATTGACCCGTTGCCATATATAATTTAGATCCATCTTTCAACAACGGAATATCAAATGTGCCTGGAGCTGCGTGAGAAGTAATTATTCTAGCAAGCTTATTCTTGTTTTCAGGTTTTAACAAATCGTCTAGCGCACCTTCTGGTAACTTATCAAACCCAGCATTAGTTGGAGCAAACACTGTAAGTGGCCCTGGATTAGCAAGTACGTTTTCCAGTTCGGCTGCTTGAACTCCGGCAACCAGTGTAGTATGGTCGGGAGAACTAATAGCAATTTGAAGTATGTTTGGTGCGGAGTCTTCATCTACTACTCCGGCTTGACCATGGAGATTTTCAAATTTTGATTCTTTTGTTGAAGAATCTGAACCTTGATCTCCACAAGAAATTAGACTAAAAATTAAAACAGTTGAAAGGAAAATGTTTAGAATTTTCATAGCATCCCTCTTTGTTTGATTAGGAATAATTGTTTTTATTATTGAATAATTGCCTCAGATAAAATAAGACTAAATTGTCTGATTTGCAATAAGTACTTTCATTTTTTGTCAATTATCTATTTGCTGAAAAGTTATTTAACAATGAGCATTCATTTAGAGTTTCTATAAATCAAAATCTTCCAAAAAATTATTTGTTCGATACCCAATTTGTTGTAAAATTGTAACTGCCTTCTAAAAAAATCCATTTATTATAGACTAAATGCAAAGACTATTTTATAAACATCTGATCCTTATCGTTGTGATTGTTTCACAAGTTTTTGCTAATTCGGATAAGCAAGATGATACATTATTTATTTCCGAAGAATCCTTAATGACTGGAACTTTCTATGGAAGCTTCGGCTTCTATTTAGCTGCTCCTGGTTCGCTACCTGTAGGCGAGATTAAATGGCGCTATTCCCCAGGTGACGATACTCTGAGGGCAGACCCAAATTATGATGACAGTGAATGGGAATTAGTGGATCCCTGGATGGATATGTTGAATCCAGAAGCAGAAAAATGGAATGGGATTGGGTGGTTCAGAAAGGTAATAAAAATTGATTCAACTCTTTTAAATAAAACTTTTGGAGCTTATATCCATCAAGATGGCGCTTCTGAGATTTTTCTTAACGGGAAAAGGATTTTTACGTTTGGAAAAGTTAGTGATAATAAAGCAGACGAAGAGTTTTTTGATCCAAGCAATACACCATTTGTTTTTTCATTTGATACAAGCACGGTTTATACAATTGCTGTAAGGTATTCAAATCACAGTCACCTGGGTTGGGAATATTTTTATAATAAGTTTTTTAGCCATTTAGGTTTTTCTATAAGTATTTTTGACTTCAATAGAAATATTGAATCAGATCTTGTTCTTAAAAAAGAAAGAACTTCAACCGATTGGGGAATAAACGGATTTACTCTTGCATTCTCCCTAATATTTTTTCTACTTTATTTCTTCTATTTGAAACAAAAACAAAATCTCTACTTTGCGCTTTTTGTTTTCGGAATCTTTTTAATGTCAGCTTCGACTGATTTACAATTTATAGGAAATCCAGCTCTGAAGCTTGTGGCTATTTATAGAATAGTACAATTTATTGCATTTTCGTTAGTCTTTACTTTTTTTCTCTTATTCATTTACGAATCTGTCTATAAGCGGATTATTAAATTATTCTGGCTTTTCTTTATTGCTTTCATCGTCATTAATGTTTTTGCTTTTTTTGGCACAATAGGAATTTTTGATAATATGATGCCTTTTGCTATAATAATTTCGATAATGACGATTGAAAGTATCAGAGTTTTCGTAACAGGTATTATTAGAAAAGTAGATAATATATGGATTTTATCAGTTGGAGCTATTTTATTCCTGGTATTCGTATTAGGACTAATATTTATTATTCCTCTACTTCCAGAATCTGTATTGGAGTCAATTGCTTCTGTCACACTGGTATTGACGATTACTGTACTTCCCATATTTATGGCTATCTATCTTGCAAAATCTTACGGCAAAACTCAAAGCGATCTGGAAGAAAAAATTGTGACCGTTCAAGAACTTTCCGACAAACAAATTGAACAGGAAAGACTAAATGCTGAACTGCAGCTACAGGCGGAATTAGAGCGAACGGAAAATGAAAGAAAGACAAAGGAACTTGAACAAGCCCGCAAACTGCAACTTTCAATGCTTCCAAAAGATGTCCCTACTTTGCCAAACCTGGATGTTGCGGTATATATGAAGACAGCAACAGAAGTCGGAGGGGACTATTATGATTTTCATATGTCGGGAAATAATATTTTAACAGCCGTAGTTGGAGATGCAACAGGACACGGCTTGAATGCCGGAATGATGGTGAGTGTAACAAAGGGATTGTTTCAGAATCTTGCTGCTCATGAGAATCTAAATGATATTATTTCTCAATTCAACAATTCTATCGCTTCAATGAAACTGGCGCCAATGTATATGTCTCTTCATTTTATAAGGATTAATAAAAATGAGTTGCAGGTAATTGGAGCAGGTATGCCCCCAATTCTATATTATCAAAGAAGTACAAAAAGTATTATGGAAATAGAATCTGCTGGTCCACCTCTGGGTGGGTTTCCCAATTTTAATTACGGACTTTACACTCGCGAACTCTCTAAAGGTGATATTATTGTAGTACTTACTGATGGCTTTGCTGAAAGGATGAATAATAAGAAAGAAATATTAGGTTGGGATAAAGGAAAAGAATTGCTTGAAAGAATTAATGACTCAACATCAGATGAAATAATCAAAGAATTTATAAAAACCAGTGATATGTGGGGCGGACAGAGGCAACAGGACGATGATATTACATTTGTTGTTTTCAAAGTGAAATAATATTTAATTTAAATTGAATCATAAACAGTTTAAGGGAATTAAAATGAAAGTAAAAACCAGAGAAACCGAAAATGCTGTTATCATAAACCTTGAAGGTGAGATGATGCTTGGATACGAAGCGAACGATTTTCACGAGGCCATAAGATTAAGCATTGAAAAAAATAAAAAAAATATTGTTATAGATTTATGCGAAGTTAAATTTATTTCAAGCTGGGGAATTGGTATCCTAATTCATGGTTATACAACAGCAACGAACGAAGGAATATCCTTTAAGTTAGCTTGTGTCCCTGATAATATCAAAGAAACTTTTTCCAAAATAAAAATTGATACAATCTTTCAACAGTTTAGTAATGTTGATGAAGCTTTAAAAGATTAGTTGGACTATTCGTGAACCTGCCTGCCCTGCCTACCGGACAGGCGCGTCAGGCAGGTTCACGAATTTAGAACTAATAAACCAACACTTGAAGAC
>CAVORE010000012.1:0-101075 GCA_963698525.1 uncultured Ignavibacteriaceae bacterium
AAGTCTTAGCTGTATATGTTCACCTGATGCACCAATCTGTACTTGTGACAAGGTAAAGCGATTGAATATTATTACAAAGAAACCTATTACTCCTTCAGAGTCGGAAATAAAAAATAATAACAGAGCCCGTAGCGCGAAAATGAGGATAGCTGAAAGAATATGAAAAAAAATTCCAAACCATTAATACTTTTAGTTGCGTCTGCACTGGTTTTGGTAACTATCATGATTCTTGCTGCGCAGGGTCTTCGGTTAAAATACGAAGAGCTGCAACGGGAACTTGCCCAGTTAGAGTCCCGGATTAAAACTGAAAAAACTATTTCTATAGCGATGAAAGCAAATTACCAGATGCTTACGGCAGCAGATCTGATAAAGAAATATGCCGTTTTTGAACTTGGCCTGGTTGACGCTTCATCCGATACAAATAACAAAATAATATTATCCAGAGATGATATTGCCGAATTATCAGAAATTTCAGGAATAGCGAATGAATAACGCGCGTGTATTGCTAATTCTGATTTTTGTTGTACTAATTTTTGGTGCACTTGTTTACAGGCTTGTTAACCTTCAGATTGTGAAAAGCGATGAACTTAGTTACTTCGCAAAAAGACAGCAAACCAATACGCAGACTGTGCAAGCTGAAAGAGGATTTATTTATGATCGCAATGAACTGCTTTTAGTTTACAACCGTAATGATTATTCATTTTTTGTTGATCTCCGGATGCTGCCAGCTTCAGAGAAGAATAAACTGGCAACTACCTTTTCTAATGTAATGAGGAAAAGTAAACGCCATTATTTAAACCTGCTGAAATCAAGTGGAAAAACTATTTGTCTGGAGAAAAAAGTTCCATTCGAAAAGTCACTAGATCTTTTCGAATACAAGAATCCGGCTTTCTTTTTTGTCGAAGACCCGGTGAGTGTATTTCATTACGGTTCACTTGCCTCACACGTGCTTGGTTATGTTGACAATGAATACAAAGGTGTTAACGGTATTTCTAAAAGCTTTGATAATGTGCTCAGAGGTACGGATGGTTTCAGAATGGTTGAAAAAAATGCTATGGGTGATATTATATCAATCTCAGAAAACCAGACAAGAGCTTCTGTACCGGGTGATGATATTTATCTGACTATTGATAAAAGATATCAGGCAATAGTGGAAGAAGAGCTAAAGCAAAGTTTAAAGTTAACTTCGGGTGAATCAGCGACCTGTGTTATTATGAACCCAAATTCAGGTGAAATTCTTGCGATGGCAAACATCAGCGACTTTGACCCAAACAATTTCTGGAAGTATGATGACTTCGAAAGAAAAAACAGGGCTATTACTGATTCTTACGAACCCGGATCCACATTTAAAGCAATAACACTTGCAGCACTAATTGAGGAAAAGGCTTGCAATGAGAGTGAGCGTATAAACGTTGAAAATGGAGTTTACAAATTCAGAAACAACTATATAAGAGATACGCATAAGTTTGAAACTCTAACCGTCCGGGAGATAATGGAAGAATCCAGCAACATCGGCGTTGCTAAACTTATTCAGCGTATAAGTGATGAAAAATATTATCAGTACGTGAGAAGTTTTGGATTTGGAACATTCACTTCAATCTCTTTACCCGGAGAAGTTACCGGCAAGTTAGTAGACCTTGATAAGTGGTCAAAGTTGACTAAAACTTACATGTCATTCGGATATAACATATCAGTTACTCCACTCCAACTTACAAATGCATTTTGCGCATTAGTTAACGGCGGAATTCTTTATAGACCAATCTTAGTTAAAAAGCAAGTTGATAAAAACGGAAACACAATCAATGAATATTCCCCGGTTGTTGTACGAAGAGTAATCTCCGAGCGTACTTCAGAACGGATACGAAATATGTTGTTTGGTGCAGTTGAAAAAGGAACAGGCAAACAAGCTAAAATTGATTCACTTGCAGTTGGTGGTAAAACTGGCACATCAAAAATTATTGTAGAAGGTAAATATTCAAATACACAATACTATTCATCATTTGTAGGATTTTACCCCGCTGATAATCCTACATTAGTTTGTTATGTCCTGATAAACAAACCGAAAGGACATTATTATGGCGGATTAGTTGCAGCACCGGTATTCAAAAATATTCTTTCAAGAATATTTAATTTGGAAAAAGGAAGGTATGAACATTTAACTCCAGGCAGCGAGATAAAAATTACCGTTAATGAAACTCAGAACTCAAAGAACAATATTGTTCTTAATGAATCAACTCAGGAAGAAAATTTAAGTGAAGGCAGAAACACATTTGTATACAGCAATCAACAAAATGTAATGCCCGATGTAAGGGGAAAAACACTGAAGGAAGCTCTTTTAATTTTAAATGAACTTGGAATTTTGTGGAAAATTTCAGGTTCAGGAGTTGTCACAGATCAAAGCATTAATCCAGGTCAAATATTAACAAAAAGAAAAACCTGCATACTTACTTGTTCGCAAATTACTTCAACAGGAGCGAGGATTTATTAATGCTTCTGAGTGAATTGTTAAATAAGATTAAAGCAGTGCAGGTAATTGGTAACCCGCCGGGACGAGAAGTTACCGGAGTAGAATACGACTCCCGCAAAGTGGTTAATGGATCTGTCTTCCTGGCAATCAAAGGGTATAACACTGATGGTCATTTTTTTATTCAGGATGCATTAAATAATAAAGCAGTAGCAGTAGTTGTTGAAAGAAGCGAATCAGTTCCTGATTCACTTGTAAATCATTTTAATGCCATTAAGATTGTCGTTAATGATGGAAGACAGGCATTGGCTGAAATCTCAAATGCTTTTTACGATGAGCCTTCAAAAAAAATGAGGCTGATAGGAATTACCGGAACTAACGGGAAAACGACCAGTTCGTACTTCTTAAAAAATATTTTAGAGACCGCAGGATATAAAGTGGGATTGATGGGAACTATTTCCAATTATATCGGAAAAGAAAGAATTAATGCAAAGCTAACCACGCCGGAATCTAATGATCTCAACAAAATGTTAGATCAGATGATTAATGCTGGCTGTGATTTTGCTGTTATGGAAGTCTCTTCCCATTCACTTTCTTTAAAGAGAGTTCATGGCCTGAACTTTTCATTTGCTGTTTTTACAAATATCACTCCGGAACATCTTGATTTTCATGGAGACTTTGAAAACTATCTGTCTGCGAAAAAAATCTTATTCGACTCTCTGCCTGTTTCTTCATCTGCTATTTATAATTCGGATGACCTTCATAGTGTTGATGTAATAAAAAATTGTCGGGCGTTGAAATATTCATTCGGGGCTAAAATTGATTCACAATTCAATATTCTAAACATTAATTGTGAACTCTCAGGTACTTCCTTTACGATCAAATATGAAAACAAAGAGTATCAATTAAAAACTTCATTAGTCGGTGACTTCAATGCATACAATGCAGCAGGAGCATTTGCAACCGCCAAACTTTCAGGAATTAAGGATGAAGTTATTGCTGAAGGAATTTCAACTACTCCACAAGTGCCGGGAAGATTTGAAGTTATTCCAAACGGAACAAGAAAAATAGTTATTGATTATTCTCATACTCCTGACAGCCTTGAAAAGACTTTGATGGTAATAAGGAAAATCACCGGAAAGAAAAATCCTGTTCATACTGTTTTTGGATGCGGTGGAAACAGGGACAAACTTAAGCGTCCTCTTATGGGTAAGATTGCAACCGAACTGAGTGATACAGTTATTGTAACTTCTGACAATCCAAGAAATGAAAATCCGTCAACGATTATTGAGGAAATTAAATCCGGCATTACTACTGATAATTACCAGGTGATTGAAGATAGAGAAAAAGCAATTGAAGAAGCAATAAAAAAGAGCGGTAAAAATTCTGTTATTCTTATTGCTGGTAAAGGTCACGAAGATTATCAGGAAATAAATGGTATCAGAAATCATTTTTCTGACAGAGAAATGGCAAAAAAATATCTGGGAATTTGAAAAAAATTCAACTTGATATTAACGATATTTTTGAAGTACCCGGAGCGGTAATATATGAGCCCGATAAATTTAAAAGTATCCGTTACATATCAATTGATTCAAGAATAATTCGAAAAAATACTTTGTTCATTGCATTAAAAGGAAAAAGGCTCGATGGTCATAAGTTTGTTAAAGATGCCATTAAGAATGGGTCATCAGCAATTTTGATAGATAAAAAAAATATTAATCTTTTTGATGAAGTGAAAATTCCTATTGTGACTGTGAAAGATACAACGATTGCATTAGGTGAATTAGCAAAAATCTGGAGAAAGAAATTAGAAGCAAAAGTGATCGGGATAACCGGCAGTTCAGGTAAAACATCAGTAAAAAATATGCTTGCAGAATTACTTTCTGAAAAATATAGAGTGAACAAAACCATAGCTAATAATAATAACCATATTGGCGTGCCGTTAACTATATTCAATACAAACGAAAGGCATCAGGTACTCGTTGCTGAATTGGGAACAAATCACTTTGGTGAAATTCCTTACAGTTCTAAGATTGCTTCTCCAGAATTTAGCTTGATTACGAATATCGGGGACTCTCATCTTGAATTTTTGAAAACACGAGATGGTGTGTGGAAGGAAAAATCATTTTTATTTGAAGAAACTATCAAGAATCACGGTAAAGTATTTCTCAATTATGATGACCCGATGATCAAAGAAAAACATTCCAGGCAGGGTAAGCATATTAGTTATGGATTTTCTGGGCGCGTAGATGTTCGGGGAAAGTTAAAATATTATACCGAAGATGGGAAGCCAGTAATTGAAATAAAATATAAAAAGAAAAAATTTGAAATTACCTTACCCATTTACGGAGAACAGAGTGCAAAAAATTTTCTTGCTGCTTGTTCTGTGGCATTGGAAATGGGATTATCTGTAGAACAAATTAAACTTGCAGTTAAAAGGTTAAAAGCATCAGCGGGTAGACTCGATGTTCAGCGATATAAAAATTTTATTCTTATTGACGATACATATAATGCAAATCCTGATTCAATAAAAGCCGCCATTGAGTTGGTTGCTAGAATTAAAACTTTCAAAAAGAAAATTCTTTTACTCGGAGATATGCTTGAGCTTGGAAGTAACAGAATAAAGTTTCACGAAGGCTTAAAAGATGTTATTGAAAATTCTGGAATTGACGAAGTTTATATGATTGGTCCGTTGATGAAACATCTGCATAAAAAATTAAGCCGGATGAATTTGCATTCAAAGCATTTTAATCAAAGAAATCTATTATTGGACTTTATAAACGAGAAAAACTTTAATGATTCAGTTATACTCGTCAAGGGTTCACGAAGTATGAAGATGGAAGAATTTGTTTCAGCAATTAGATTTAAAATTATGAACTAATGCTTTACTATCTATTTGAATACATAAATAGGATTTACGCACCACCTGGATTTGATATTTTCAGGTTCCTGACATTCAGATCTGCGTTGGCCGCAATCACGGGATTGTTTATGGCATTCTATTTAGGGCCAAAGATTATTCGGGGCCTGCGGAAATATCAAATAGGTGAAGTAAAGAAAGAAGACGCTCCACAAACGCACTGGTCAAAAGCGGGAACACCAACGATGGGTGGTCTGATAATTATTCTTTCCGCAGTTGCTCCTGTTTTGCTCTGGGGTGATTTGACAAGCATCTATATTATTTTAATTCTTGGCGGAACTGTCTGGCTGAGTCTGGTTGGCTTTCTGGATGATTACTTAAAAGTAGTCAAGAAATTTCCGAAAGGTTTGATTGGTAAATACAAAATTGTCGGTCAGGTTATTATTGGATTGATAGTGGGCTCCGTGATTTACTTTTCGCCTGAATTTGGTAACTACAATTCGTTAACGACTTTTCCATTTCTAAAGAATGTGAATCTGGATCTTTCAATTTTTTATATCCCGGTCGTGATTTTTATTATTACTGCAACATCAAATGCAGTGAATTTAACAGATGGTTTGGATGGGCTAGCGATTGGATTGATTGCAATTGTTATGCTTGCATTAGCTCTCCTGAGTTATGTAAGTGGAAATGTAATCTTTGCTGACTATCTGAATATAATTTATTTGCCCGGTTCAGGTGAGTTGACTGTATTTGTAGCGGCACTTATTGGTGCTTCACTAGGCTTTCTTTGGTATAACGCTTATCCGGCCCAGGTTTTTATGGGCGATACAGGCTCACTTGCACTTGGAGGTGCATTTGGAATACTGGCTGTATTAATTAAAAAAGAATTGTTCATCCCGATTCTTGGCGGCGTTTTTTTTATGGAAACAATTTCGGTCATTATTCAAAAAATTTATTTCAAATACACGAAAAAAAAATTTGGTCAGGGTAAAAGGATTTTCAAGATGGCGCCAATTCATCATCATTTTGAAATACTTGGGTGGGCCGAACCCAAAATCGTTGTGCGCTTTTACATAATTGGAATTATCCTGGCTATAGTTACACTTGTTTCTTTCAAGATCAGATAATGGAAGTCAAAGGAAAAAAAATATCGGTAATCGGTGCTGCAAGAAGTGGAGTTGGTGCAGCCAAACTTGTAAAACGGCTTGGTGGAAATCCATTTGTTAGTGACATTAGCCCGAAGGAAAAAATATATGATGCAGTGAATCAACTCGAAATTGAAAAAATTAATTTTGAGTTCGGGGGACACTCGGACAGAGTTTATGAGTCTGCACTCATGATTATAAGTCCGGGTGTTCCCAACGATTCACAAGTGCTGGTGAACGCTCGAGCTAAAGGAATTAAATTAATCAGTGAAGTTGAATTCGCATATCATTACTGTAAAGGAAAAATCATTGCAATAACCGGAACAAATGGTAAAACAACTACTACAAGTTTATGCGGACACGTTTTTAATACCTGCGGTTACAAAACTCATGTTGCAGGAAATATTGGATTGGCTTTTAGTGAAATCTCACTTGATGTGAAAGAAGGTGAGTTTGTGTCTCTTGAAGTATCAAGTTTTCAGCTTGACCTGATTGATAATTTCAAGCCGGCAGCAGCAATGATATTAAATATAACTCCGGATCATTTGAACCGGTATGAAAACAGTATTGCAAAATATGCCCGGTCAAAGCAAAGAATATATGAGAACCAGAATGAAAAGGATTTTCTAATACTGAATAAAGACAGCAAACCTGTGATGGAATATTTGTCAGATCATGAAAGTAAATCAGTTTATTTCTCTCTTAGCGAAGAACAAACTGATGGCTGTTATTTTCAGGACGAAAGAGTAATATTCAAATTAAACGGCAATGAAGAATTCCAGTGTTCGCGAAGCGATATTAATATCAGGGGCGAACATAATCTGGCAAATGCTATGGCAGTTATTTGTGCCGCTAAAGCTTTTGATATGGATAACGCACTGATTGTAAAAGGATTACAAACCTTTGAAAGTGTTGAACATCGGTTAGAGCTTGTAAAACAGATTCATGGTGTTAAATACATTAATGATTCAAAAGCTACGAATGTTGATTCAGTTTGGTATGCTTTGAAAAGTTTTGATGAACCTATTTTTCTTATTCTCGGTGGTCAGGATAAAGGTAATGACTATAACCAGATTAAAGAACTCGTTCTTCATAAAGTAAAAAAGATTTACGCAATCGGTTCATCAGCAGAAAAAGTGTTTAGCTTTTTTCATAATGATGTAAAAGTTGAAATTGAAAAATCACTTGAAGATGCAGTAAAAAATTCAAGCAGGGAAGCAAAAAGCGGTGATGTTGTGCTGCTTTCACCTGCCTGTGCAAGTTTTGACATGTTTAATAATTACGAGCATCGCGGTAAAGTTTTTAAAGAGGCAGTTAACAAACTATAATGAAAAAATTAGGACTTACAATTTTCTTTGATACGTTCGTACTTATGTTATTAGGGCTGACTATTGTGTTGAGCGCAAGCAGCACTTACAGCGTATTTAAATTTGATAGTGTTTTCTATTTATTCAACTCGCATCTATTTAAAGTTCTATTAGGAATTGGAGCAATTATTCTTTTCGCTTTCATTCCATATGAATATTATAGGAGATTGAGTAAACCCGCAATTATCGCTACCGCTATACTGCTTGTGGTCACTTTATTATTTGCACCTAATATCAAAGGTGCCGGAAGGTGGCTGAACCTTGGAGTATTTTCAATTCAACCGGCTGATATTGCCAAACTTGTTTTAATAATTCATCTCGCACTTTTATTAGAAGCTAAAGCTAATGTGATTGATAATTACAGACACGGATTTTTGTATTTATTTATCTGGATTATAGGTATCTCCGGTTTGATACTGCTTCAACCAAACATAAGCAGCGGCATTATGCTGATTTTAATTTCATTAACAATCATATACGCAGGTGGTGCAAAGCTAAAGCACATTCTTATCTCGACTCTTATTAGTGGAGTTGTAATTGGAATAGCAGCGATGATTTACCCTCACTCAAGATCAAGAATATTTTCTTTTGTTAATTCTTTTTTAAACGGCGGTGATTTGAATTTCCAGGTAAAGCAGGCACTGTATAGTCTTGGAAGCGGTGGAATATTTGGAGTCGGCATTGGGAATAGTATGCAGAGTAATCTATTTCTTCCCGAAGCTTATGGTGATTTTATTTTTGCAATTCTCGGTGAAGAATTAGGGCTGATTGGAGCAATTGCTGTTCTATTTGCATATCTGGTTCTATTAGTATGCGGAATTTTGGTAGCTAAAAAAACTAAAGATCAATTCGGGCAATTGCTTGCACTTGGAATCACTATATCTATAGTCTTTTATGCTTTTATAAATGTTGCTGTAACAACAGGAGTTCTTCCAACAACAGGTCTTCCTTTACCATTTATTAGTTACGGCGGCACATCATTAATATTTCTTTGCATTAGTGTTGGGATATTGATCAACATTGCGTTTACTAATCATATGCGGCAGAATGGTGTTGTTTATGTGCCTGACCAGAATCCGGTTCGGGGAATTAATAAATGAGTAATACTAAAAACAAATACAGGTTCTTATTTGCTGGCGGCGGTACCGGCGGGCATTTGTTTCCGGCAGTTGCAGTTGCTGAGCAGATCAGAGAAATAAAGCCGGAAGCTGATATTTTATTTATAGGCACGAAGGATAGGATTGAAGGAAAAGTTGTTCCGAAACTAGGATTTAAATTCAGGTCAATTTGGATTAAAGGATTTTCCAGAAAAATTAATATTGAAAATTTGTTGTTCCCATTAAAATTAATTGTTTCGATGATCCAATCTCTTGTAATAAATATTTCCTATAAACCCAAAGTTGCAATTGGATCGGGTGGGTATGTTGCTGGCCCGGCAATTTGGGCTTCTTCTGTAATGGGAGCTAAAATAATTCTCATCGAACAGAATAGTTATCCGGGTGTGACAACGCGTTTACTTGAAAGATATGCAAACGAAGTTCATCTGAGTTTTCAGGAATCTAAAAAGTATTTGAGGAGAGAAAAACTTCATCATCTAACAGGAAATCCGGTAAGAAAAAATCTCGGCAGAATGAAAAAGGAAGATGCTTTAAGAAAATTTGATCTGTCTGCTGAAAAAAAAACTTTGCTCGTGCTTGGCGGAAGTCTTGGTGCCAGAACAATAAATGAAGCAATGGCAGAAAGTTTAAACATATTAAATGAAAACGGTATTCAGGTTATCTGGCAGACAGGAAAAAATTATTTTGACCAATTTAAGCAGATGAATAAGAATACAATAAAAGTTTATGACTTTATAGAAGATATGAATGCAGCATATTCGGCTTGTGATCTTCTTCTTGCACGAGCTGGTGCAACAACGATAGCAGAACTTTTGAATCTGGGAATTCCGGCTATGCTTGTTCCATCACCGAATGTTGCGGAAAATCATCAATACCATAATGCAAAGTCATTATCTGTTTATGGTGCTGCAATCCTGATCGAAGATAAAAATCTGAAGAATGATCTGGTTAGGAATGTACTCGATACAATAAGTTCAGCAATAAATCTTTCTGAATTAAGAAAGAAAGCATTGGCAATGGCGAAACCCGATGCTGCAAAAGTGATAGCACAAAACGCAATAAAATTTGCGGAGGCTGTATGAGTAACGGCGATCAAAAGAGAAGAATATTTAAATACAATTTGTCATTCTATTATAAATCAATAATTATTTATTTCACCGTGTTGATTCTTTATGGCGTTATAAGAGGTGAATTTGTTGAAGATTCGTTTACGCTTATTACACGCGACCCGATTTTATATTTTCTTGCAATAATATTAATTGTGTCGGTCGCAGCTTTGGTTTATAACCTTATCAGGAATATGTACATCGAAATTTCAGATGAGGGGATTGTATTTGCAGACCGTTTCAAATCAAAAGCATATAAAGTTGAACAGGTTAAAAAAATAAAATTTTCCCGGCAGGTTAGAACAAGCAACTCACCGGCTTTCAGAACGGCGAGAATAAAAGTTAACGGAAGAGTCAGACCGGTAATAATTCGATTTTCTGATTATGAAAACCAGGATGAATTATTACTTAGAATAGAAGAATTAAAATCTAAAATAGAAAAAAGCAGTGTTTAAGAGTATTAAGAAAATACATTTCGTTGGAATCGGCGGTATCGGGATGAGCGGCATCGCAGAGATACTTATAAACCAGGGATTTGAAGTATCAGGCTCCGATTTACATCTGACGGAAGTTACAAACAGGCTGACAGAACTAGGTGCAAAAATTTATGAAGGTCATTCGTCTGAGAATGTGAAGGAAGCCGACGTACTTGTATATTCTTCAGCAGTTATTCCGGATAACCCGGAAGTAAGAGCGGCTGCTGAAAGAAATATTCCAATTATCAAGCGTGCAGAAATGCTCGCTGAAACTATGCGCATGCAATACGGGATTGGAATCGCCGGTACTCACGGGAAAACAACCACGACTTCGATGGTTGGGCTGACTCTTACTGAAGGCGGAATTGATCCTACAATTATAGTCGGTGGAAAATTAAGCGGGCTTGGTGGAACTAATGCCCGTCTTGGTAATGGCGAGTTTATAGTAGTCGAAGCAGATGAATTCGATAGAACTTTTTTAAAGCTTACTCCAACAATTGCAGCGATAACAACGCTTGAAAGAGAACATCTCGACACTTACAAAGATCTGGACGACATTAAAACTGCTTTCATAGAATTTGCGAATAAGGTACCGTTTTATGGATTCGTTGTAATTTGTTTGGATGAACCTGCACTGCAGGATATCATTCCATCAATCAATAAAACAATATTTACTTACGGTACTACCACACAGGCTGATGTCAGAGCAATAGATATTCAATTTGAAGGGTTCAGCAGTAAATATAATGTTATTTACAAAGGTAAAGAGCTTGGACAAATAAAACTGAACATTCCAGGCGAGCATTATGTTAAGAATTCACTTGTTGCTGTTACGATAGGAATGGAACTTGGAATTGATTTTAATATCATCAAAAAAGCGTTAGAAAAATTCACAGGAGTTTACAGACGATTCGAAACAAAATTCAAAAATGATATTCTTGTGCTTGATGATTATGCTCATCATCCAACTGAAACTTCTGCTACGCTTGCCGGAATTAGGGCAGCGTGGGACAGAAGATTGATTGTAGTGTTTCAACCGCATCTTTTTTCAAGAACAAAAGATTTTTATCAGGATTTTGGAAGATCATTCCTTAATTCCGATGTTTTTATTTGCACGGATATTTACCCAGCAAGAGAAAAACCAATCGAAGGTATAACCGGTGAATTGATCGCGAACATCACAAAAAAATATGGACATAAAAATGTTATATATGTTCCCGATAAAAATGATATCCCGAAAAAATTAATGGAAATGGTAAAAAAGGATGATATAATAGTTACGATGGGTGCTGGTGATATTTGGAAGTACGGTGAAAAATTTGTTGAACTGCTTAAGGAGGAAAAACATTGAGCGAACGAAGAAGCAAATTTTTTGGTCTGATTGTTTTTTTAGTGTTGATCATCGGCTTCAGTTACCTGATGATTACCGGATCAAAAGCAAGCCACAAAGAAATTTATAACAAAATAGAAATAACTGAAAACAGTTTGCTTCCGGCGAAAGAGTATTTGCGCTATGCCGGTTTGAGCGACTCTACAAAATATAGTAATCTTACATTGTTAGAAGTAAAAACTAAAATTGAAAAACATCCCTACCTGAGAAAAGCGGAAGTTGAATTCGATGGTATAAGCACAATCCTGGTTGAGTTACGAGAGAAAGAGATAAAAGCCGTTCTGCTTCAAAAGAATGAATTAAAACTCATAACCAGTGATTTTGAAACGCTTCCGCTTTTCCCCCCCACTCAAATCAGGGATTTACCCGTTATCTCAAATATGAATTTAAACGGGAAAAAATATTTCGATGATAAAGATA
Organism: uncultured Ignavibacteriaceae bacterium; assembly: GCA_963698525.1. Classification (GTDB taxonomy): domain Bacteria; phylum Bacteroidota; class Ignavibacteria; order Ignavibacteriales; family Ignavibacteriaceae; genus IGN2. The sequence goes on from CAVORE010000012.1 coordinate 12,350, forward strand.
TCCATTTTGCTTTCAGGATTATTGATGCGATAAGCATGAGTGACACGAACGTCAGAAAAAATCTTGCAGAACTTAATTTAAGAAAGGGTGGAGATGTCATCCTTACTTTTACAGGATTTCGATTTCCCGTTCTATTTGGTAAAAATGATGAAGTACGAAAGGCACTTATTCTGAAAGATCTCTGGAAACAATTGGATGATGAAGATAATATTTATGAAAGAGTAGAGTATCTGGACCTTCGCTACAAAAACAAAGTATTTATTGGAAAAAGAAAAACAGAGTTGGCAAACGGATGAAAAAAGAAATTATAGCGGGAATTGATTTAGGCACGACAAAAGTCTGTGCGGTTATTGCTGAGAGAGAAGAAGGAAAACAATTTTACAATGTACTTGGATTTGGGATTGCACCATCGGAAGGATTGCACAAAGGCTTGGTCGCAAACATTGGTAAAACAGCCGAAGCAATAAAAGAAGCTATGTCAATTGCATCGAACCGTGCTGGCTTAACAATAACCTCTGTTAATGTTGGTGTTGCAGGTGAACATATTACCAGCATCAGGCACAGGAACTATGTAACAATCAGCAGCGAAGAAAAAGAAATAACTAAGAAAGATCTCGAAAGACTTGAAGCCGATGTTCGCACAATCAGAATTCCGTCTGACAGACAAATACTTCACATAATTCCAGAAGAGTTTTCTGTTGATCATCAGCCGGGAATAGAAAACCCAATAGGTATGTCAGGCTCAAGATTGGAAGCAAGTAATCATGTTGTACTGGCATCTATTCCTGCGATTCAAAACATTAAAAAATCTGTTGAACGTGCTGGTTTAAAAGTAAAAGATTATATCCTTCAGCCAATTGCCTCAAGTACATCGGTACTCGAAGATAGTGAAAAAGATCTTGGTGTTGTTCTTCTGGATATCGGAGGAGGAACTACAGATATAGCAATCTATCATAAAAAATCTATTAAGCATACAAAAGTTATTGGTATAGCAGGAAACCAGGTTACAAATGATATAAGAGAATCATTAGGAGTCGTAACAGAAGAAGCAGAAAAGCTTAAAAAAGAATATGGTTATGCAATTGAGACAGCAATAATTAAAGATGAAGATATTTTAATTAAAGGTGTTGGAGCCAGAGGAAATACAAAAATCCCAATCAGTCTGCTTACTCAAATAATTAGTCTGAGGATGAGAGAATTATTTACGCTGATTGATAACGAAATAAGAAGTGCAGGGTACAAGAATAAAGTAAAAGCTGGAATAGTTTTAACCGGCGGCGGTTCACTTCTGCGCGGATGCCCGGAACTGGCGGAAGAAGTTTTTGGATTACCTGCAAGGATTGGAGTTCCGCAGGAACTCGGTGAGGGATTATCAAATGAAATTGAAAGTCCGGAGTTTGCTACTGTTGCAGGCTTGATACGCGGGATTCCCGGTGGCAAATCAAGTGACTATCAAATATTAAAAAAGAAAAAAGAAGCAAAGAACACAATTAAACTATTTGTAAAAAGAGTACAGGAATTTTTTGATGAATTATAATAAACCTAACACAGGAGGGTCCATGATAAAGTTCGCCACTCTCGATCGCGAAAAACCAATGTCTGCTGTTCTAAAAGTTATTGGTGTCGGCGGAGGAGGTTGCAATGCTCTGGGAAGTATGATCACCAGAGGTTTACAAGGTGTTGAGTACGTTGCTGTTAATACTGATGCCCAGGTATTGGAAAGCAGTAAAGCTCACCATAAAATTCAAGTTGGAACAAACATAACCCGTGGATTGGGTGCGGGTGCTGATCCAAACATTGGCAGAAAAGCCGTTGAAGAAGACCGGGAAAAAATTGCCGAAGTCCTCAATGGAAGCGATATGGTTTTCATCACTGCAGGTATGGGGGGAGGAACCGGAACCGGAGGTGCTCCAATAATTGCATCCGTTGCTCAAAGCATTGGAGCGTTAGTTGTAGGTATTGTTACTAAACCATTCAAATGGGAAGGTAAAACCAGGATGCTGAATGCTGATCAGGGGATTCAGGATTTAAGAAAGCATGTTGACAGTTTAATAGTAATTCCAAATGAAAGAATACTTAGCATTCTTGACGGGAATATTAATGCTTTCGCTGCATTCGATAAACCAAACGAAGTTCTGTATGAAGCAACGAGAGGAATTGCAGATATTATTACTGTTGAAGGATTGATAAATGTAGACTTCGCTGATGTACGTGCAGTTATGAATCAAAGCGGAGAAGCTTTAATGGGTTGTGGAATTGCCAGCGGAGAGAACAGAGCTATCGAGGCAGCACAGAAAGCTATCTCCAGTCCTCTTCTCGAAGGTGTAAACATTCGCGGGGCAAAGAGCGTTCTTCTGAATATTTCAGGTTCAAGCAACCTCACACTTCAGGAAATTAATGAAGGCAACAACGTAATCTTCGAAGCAGCAGGTGAAGAAGCTAATGTAATATTCGGTTGCGTTAGAAAAGAAGATATGAACGATTATGTTTCATACACAGTAATTGCAACAGGCTTTGACAGTGCAAGAAAATCTTTTGCGCAAAACAATTTTAAATCTCAAACCAAAAAAACAGGCGAACAGTTAAGTTTCAGGGGCGGATTTAATTTTCTCGATACAACAAATGTTGACAAGGAAGATCTGGATGTTCCGACAATACTCAGAATGAAGACTCCTCCTGTACAACCGGATGAACCTGAGAATGAAGAAACAGAAAATTCATTTTCTGAAAAAGCATCACGTTACAGCTGGGCAAAAGAGAAAATGGAGCAGAAAGAATCAAGTAAAAAATCGAATGATGATGATGATGAAAGTTCTTCGTTTTTAAGAATGATCATGGATTAATTTGGAATATAGTGTAAGAATTGTATATTTTTGAGGTGAGGAGGTGCTATTAGTTAATTATTTATAATTATCAACCTCGGAGGGTTCTATGATGCTGTTAGTAATCCTGCTGATATTATCGATTGTATTAAATGTTGCCCTCGTATTTGGAATGGTCCGAAAACAAGATGAAGAAAATGTAACATTTATCAGGTTGAGGGAGAGATTAAGAATTGAGTGACTAGTTTTTAGCACTCAGTAATTAAGTTCTTTTCGTTATTCACAAAGAGGATTTTGATTTTTTTTGTCTGAGAAAACTATTCATCAGTTATTCGGGACTCGACAAAAATATATTCTTCGTTCTCCTTGTCGTGCTTTATTAAAATCCTGTTTGGTCTGCAGCAAACCTCGCAGTCTTCAATAAAGTCCTGATTTTGCAAGACTGTGAGATCAACCCAAATTTGGTTTTCCTCACCACAATACTGACAAATCCAATTTAAAACATCATCTGTTTGCATAATGTCTCCTACAATTTATAAACACCTACCGAAACTAAAATAATTTAAAACCAAAACGCAACACTCAAATGAATAAAAAGTAAATCAATAATTGTCAATTGTGAAATATCAAAAGCGCAAAAAAAATGGCTGCCCGGAAAATTTACCGAACAGCCAATCGTTGTTGTATGATCACAATTCTAATTCTTAAAAGAAGTTGTGCTAAGTTAATTATGCAACTCTCAGACCATACTTGAAAGTGATTGAATTTCTTCAATAAACAAATTGTCTGGTTCAATCCAGTTGTTTCAAAATAAAATTTGATGAATCAAAAGTGTGCTAATTGAACGCAAGATATTGATATCAAATTCTGAATAGCATTCCAGTTTATTCTATATTTGTACATCTGAAATCCGAAATCTACAATCCGCAATCAATTTCCCTCTTGTAATTAAATTTTAAAAGATTATATTTTAGTGTGCAAATGTTCACTATAATATGTTCAAAAATCACTCAAAAACTGAAGATTTACTAATTTACCAAATTCCACCGGAATGGCGCGGACAGGCAAAGATACACACTCTCTATCCGCCGATACCAAAACACACCGGCAATATTGATTTCGATATTTTCGATTTTGAAATGCTCTTCAACGATCCGGCAACAAAAGAATTGATACGTTCAGGAAAAACTATCGGCTGTTTTTATATTGAATCGCCGGGAATGCGTTCACTCTTACGCAGACTTGATGTTGAAACTTTTGAGATGCTCACTGCGGCGAGTTCTGTTATTCGTCCCGGTGTTGCGGAAAGTGGAATGATGCAGGAGTTCATCGCACGGCACAAAGATCCATCCAGAAGAAAATATCTTGTACCCGAAATGGAAATTTATCTTGGCGAAACTTACGGTGTAATGATCTACCAGGAAGATGTAATTAAAGTTGCTCATCACATTGCAGGGTTGAGTCTTGAAGATGCTGATCTTCTTCGGAGAGCAATGAGCGGAAAGATGCGCTCGCACCATGCAATGCAACGCATAGTGGATAAATTTTTTATTTCCTGCAGCGAGAAAGGATTAACCGATTATCAGAGTAAAGAACTCTGGCGACAGATTGAATCGTTTGCAGGTTATTCTTTCTGCAAAGCACACAGCGCATCGTTTGCTTTGCTTTCGTACCAGGTTGCATTTCTTAAAGCTCACTATCCGGCAGAGTTTATGGCAAGCGTTCTCAACAACGGCGGCGGATTTTATTCTGCTGCAGTTTACGTCGAAGAATCAAAACGTTTGGGTTTGAAGATTGAACTTCCTTCAATTAATGAAAGTGAAAAGGAATATGTTGGGAAGGGAAGAGCAATTCGTGTGGGTTTGAAGGCTATTAAAAATCTTTCTTACAACGCAATCGAAAAAATTGTTGAGGAAAGAAAACGCAACAGGAAGTATGTTTCGCTGGCAGATTTTCTTGTCCGTACAAAACTTGCTTACGAAGAAACTGCTATGCTGATTCGCTGTGGTGCAATGGGATGCTTCAAACAAACGCGACCAACATTGCTTCGCCTGCTTGATATTTACATCCATCGCAGAAAAATTATTGAGGAAAGTTACAACGATCTTTTCCTGAGCGAAACTTTTGCTCTCGAAGAAGAAGTTAAAACAGATTTGAACTACACTCTCGCCGGAATTTGCAAAGAGGAATACGAAGCTTTCGGCTATATGGTTACTCGTCATCCGCTTCATTTTTTCAGGGAGTGGATAAACCAAAAGGAAGTTGTGACTGCAAAAGATATGGAACGAAACAAAGGACGAAGAGTGAAGATGGTCGGCTGGTATATGACTTCTAAAAGAATAAAAACAAGAAGCGGCGAGATAATGAAATTTCTTTCGCTCGAAGATCTCACCGGAACATTTGAAGCCGTCATCTTTCCGAAAGTTTATTACCGGGTTGCGGAACTTACTCTTTCATTGGGACCGTATCTTGTTACAGGCAAAGTTGATGTAAACGATCAAACGAATCTTATTGTGGAGGATTTGAAAGTGCTTTCTTCAACTGCTCTTCAATCAAGTCTGATGAAAGACAGCGTTGAGCATAACTATTATGGTGATGAAGAGAAAGATTACTGAAGAAGATTTTGCACTTGCAAAAGCTCTCGATCATAAAAAACTAAAAGTTGCTTACGCAGGATAGAAATGCTTAATGAATAAAGCAAAAGTTAATTTGTAGACAGAACCTTCGAGGTTAAAGTGGCGCAGATCAGCCTGCAACCCTGTCTGCCGAACAGGCAGGCTCGAAGGTTGCAACTAATTAGTTGTATACGCTGGTTAAAAAACAATATTGCTATATTAGTTCTCAAAAAAATAAAAAGAGAGAAAATGGCCTGGATTTATCTTTTCATTGCCGGATCTGTTTGAAATCGGCTGGGCAATCGGACTTAAATACACTGAAGGTTTTACTAAACTCTGGCCGAGTGTCATCACAATTGCAACGATGATTTTAAGCTTTTACTTTTTATCGTCAGCAGTAAAAACAATTCCAATCGGAACCGGTTATGCGGTATGGACGGGTATTGGAGCAGTTGGAACTGCAATACTTGGTATATTTTTGTTTGGTGAATCAAAGGAACTCATAAGAATATTTTTTATTATGCTAATAGTAATCGGGATAATTGGATTGAAAATTTTTTCAAAAGTTCCGGTACAATAAGGAAAGGTTGAATTTTAAAATGCGAAATCTTATCAGGGTATTTTTAGGTTTACTTTTTATGGTAATTAGCTATAAGTGCAGTTCATCTACACAGATGACAGACGTTTATGTGGATGAATCATTTGCAGGAAAAGAATTTAAAAAAATATTAGTGCTCGGTCTTGCAAAAGATGAATGGAAACGTAAAGTCTATGAAAATGAATTTCGATCTCAATTAATTGATCATAAAATAGAAGTGCTGATGGCCTGGCAGGAACTTCCGAAAGGTGAACAGCTGAATAAAGAAACATTTGAAAAATACTTTAAGGATAAAAACGTGGATGCAGTGCTTGTTGCTATTGAAGGCGGTGAGAGCGCCGATAAAACACTTTATGGTGGTGCTGGTTCATCCCATGTTTACGTTGGTTTCTACGGGTTTTACGCTTCAACTGCATCATTCTATTTTAATTCAGAGTTTTTAGCTGAAGAAAAAATTGTTCATATGAGAACAAATATTTATGAAACAAAAGATGCAAAATTAATCTGGAGTGCAAAGTCACAATCCTTTGAACCAAAAAATACCGGCGATGTAGTTAAAGCTGTAAGCGGTAAAGTAATTGCTGAGATTTCAAGGATGGGGTATATTGATTAACAGGATGAAGAATTTGTTTAGTCAAATGCGTCCTTTGGGCAGTATCTTGTTTGTGATTGTGAACTAAATTAAAAATGATATTATAATATTTTATTTATTATCGGAATGAAAAATGTTTAAAAAGACCTTAAATTTTTTTTCGCATCATTCACAGATTACTCTTATTGTAAGCATATTGCTTCTGATACTTTTTTCTCCATTCTATTGGAATTCACCTTTTGCAAATTATTTTAATTTTCTTTTCCTGAGTTTGATACTTCTTTCATCGATACTGACACTTAAGAAAAGCGGTTTTAAATTTAAAAGAGTACAAACAATTGGGTATTTAATAATAGTATTGACCTTACTTACAGCAATCATTCACGATCCATACCTGGAACTTGTTAACAGGATAGTGTTTGTTTTGTTTTACATTCTTGTTGCCATTAATCTTTTGGTTGGAATTATAAAAAATAAAGAAGTTGATTCGGAAGTAATTTTTAGCGCTGTAGCGGTTTACATGTTGTTTGGTTTTTGTGGTGCTCTTCTGGCGGCCGTAATTCAGTTTTTTAACCCGGCTGCGTTCTCAATAGATAGCATTTACTCAAGTCAGATTCATCAGTATTTATATTTCAGCTTTATAACATTTACCACAACCGGATATGGTGATGTACTTCCAATCTCGCCGACGGCAAGAACACTAGCAATTTTTCTGGCAGTGTTCGGACAGATATATCTTACAGTTATCATTGGTATCCTCATTGGAAAATATTTATCGGGTAATAATCGTTCTAAATAAATCAGCATTTTTTATAATTTCATTCTGATTTTGCTTCAGAACTTTCACTTAAAAATTCTTATTTTTCGATTGTGATGTTTTTACCTGCTTCAGATTTAATTCAGTCTTGAACAATATGATACTCAAATTAAAAATAATATCATTAGTAATTTTACTTACGTTGCTTAGTTTCTCAGCTATCACCGCACAGCAAAATGGCGAAACTAAAACTATACTTATTTTATTTGGACTTGCCCCAAACCAACCGGCATACGGTCCTTTGTTAAAGGGGATAAAAGAAAAACTTAATGAAGAGTTTGGTGAAAACTATAACCTTCACATGGAGTATATGGATCTACGACGGTATCCGAATGGCAATTTTCCGAATGAACTATTTGATTCATACAATGCGAAGTACAGAGAAATTAAATTGGATTTATTAATTTGTTTTGGAATAAATGCTATTCCCACGATTAAAAAATTTGCCGACAGTTATTTGCTTGACTTACCAACGATTTCAATGGATCTGGATTTTTCAGATTATGGATTTGTTCCAGATCTGAGGTTGAATGATAAGACCACAATAGTAAATATGAAGATAGACCCTGCAAAATCAATTGCTTTTGACATGAAATTATTCCCTGAAACTTCTTCGGTTTATTTCTTAGCTGGTATTTCACCACTTGATAAATTATTCCTTAACATTAGCAGAAATTGGGCAGAAAAAAATCTATTAAATAAAAAAGTCTCCTATGTAACCGATCTTAAAATGCAGGATATACTAAACATTGTGAGGCATTTACCAAAGAAGAGTATCGTATTGGTCGGATCATTTAACTTAGATGCTGATTCTGTTGAGTATCACAATCCTGAAGCAATCAGGTTAATTTGCTCGCAATCTGATTCACCAGTATTTGGTTACAGTGATATGGGTATTGGTGAAGGATCAATCGGAGGTTACATAGCAAACTTTGCGAGCGTAGGACTATTTGTTGGTAAAGCAGCTGTAAAAATTCTTAATGGGACAGATCCAAATTCATTAATAGTAACTGAACAAGATTATTATGAATATGTTTTTGACTGGAGGCAGTTAAAAAAATGGAATCTGGTAAATTCAGATTTGATTCCTGAAGGAAGCACAATTCTGTATGAAGACATTTCCTTCGTTGAAAGATTTAAATGGATTGGCGGAGTTGTTCTGCTGTTTCTGGTTCTGCAAACACTTTTAATTGTTAACCTGATACGGTTGAATAGAAACCAAAAACTCATGACAAGAAAGATAATCGAATCCGAAAGCCGGTATCGAGACTTTCTGCATGAAGACAGAAGCCTCAGACTCGGTCAATTGACGGCATCGCTTTCGCACGAATTAAATCAACCATTAACGGCAATTCTCAGCACAGCACAGGCAGGAATTAATTTCATTAATTCAAATGAAGCAAACCCTGATCTGTTAAAACAAATTTTTCAGAAGATAGTTGATAATGATAAAAGAGCTGCTTCAATTTTAAGCAGCGTACGGGGAATGTTAAGACTTGAAAGCAGGGAAAAAGGAAAAACAAATCTTAATTCCTTAATAAATGAAGTTAGTGCAGTCTATCAAAGTGAAGCAAATAAACACAATACCAGATTAAATGTCAGTTTATCGGATCAACCGATTTTTATATTTGCCGACCGCATTCAGATTCAGCAGGTTTTACTTAATTTATTTTCCAATGCATCACATGCTATGGATAAAACTAAAGCATCGAAAAAGGAAATTACTGTTTCTGATTCCATTGAGAATGATGACGTGATCGTTTCAGTTCAGGATAAAGGCAAAGGAATTGATGAATCCATAAAAGAAAAACTTTTTAAGCCATTTCTAACTCTGAAAAAAGAAGGTATGGGAATCGGGCTGTCAATCTGCCGATCAATCATTGAAGATCACCAGGGAAAAATATGGGCGGAGAATATCTCTGGTGGTGGTGCAAAATTTTCATTCAGTCTGAAAATTATTAAGGATGAATAATAAAGACTCCAAAATATTTTTAATAGATGATGATGAGGAAATCAGACAGAGTGTTTCACTTTTGTTGAAGTCAACCGGTTATGAAGTGGAAACTTTTGCAAGTACAGAAAAATTCCTGGAAAAAGAAAATTACAATGGTGCTGGCTGTATTCTTCTCGATGTTTTTCTGGAAGGGAAAACAGGTCTCGAGCTTCAGGCAGAAATTGAAACAAAGTTTGAATGTCTTCCAATTATTTTTATTTCGGGGCAAGGTAATATTCCCATGAGCGTTGAAGCAATGAAAAAGGGAGCAATTAATTTTCTTCAAAAGCCGATTGATGACAAAGAATTATTTAAAGCAATAGAGGAAGCTTTTGAAAGAAGCAACGCACTTATAACAAAGCAAAACGACATAAACAGATTTAAAGCACTTATTAATGCCCTTACCGCAAGGGAGTATGAAATTTTTTGCTATGTAATTACCGGTGTACTCAATAAACAAATTGCAGCAGAATTAGGAATTGCAGAACACACAATAAAAAATCACCGCCTAAAAATAACTGAAAAGCTTGGAGTCAAATCAGTTGCTGAAATGATTTACATTGCGGAGAAATTAAATATAAAAGGAGCTGTAATTAATCACTCTAATTAAACTTTTCTGACCTCATCTTAATCATCACCGAACTTTTTATATAGGACTAAGTACCTATTTACACGCTTTTTCTTAAAAGTTATGTTTAGTCCGGAATTTAAAATCTAAATAAGCGTATAAAGCTATGATATATATTATTGATGACGATCAGAATGTGAGAGATGCATTTATGATGCTTCTTAAATCTGCACGTTATGATTGTAGAAGCTTTGAAAGTGCAGAAGAGTTTTTAGAACAATACAAAGCAGGGGCGAGCGATTTACTAATACTCGATATGCACCTACCGGGAATGAATGGACTCACCTTATTACAAAAATTGGATAAAAGAAAATTGCATCTGCCGGTTATTATTGTGACCGCTTATGACGATCAAACATCCCGCTCTGCTGCAAAAAATCATGGTGTGCTGGCTTATCTTCGCAAACCTGTTGATAGTGAAGCTTTGATAGATATAATTAAATACAATTTAGATATTCAAATACCAACTAATAATAATTCATCACAATCAAAAAGGAGTTCCATATGAAAATTCTTTTCACAGCAATCTTTGTTTTATTCCTGGGAATTTTAGTATTAGCCCAGGATGGCGACAAAAACTGGTTCAAGCTTTACGGCCACGTTATGACCGATATAGGTTATAATGCTAACCAAATCCAACCAGATTGGTACGATGTTGTACGACCAACAAAACTTCCTACAATGAAAAATGAGTACGGCACTGACGGTAATGCATACTTCGGTGTTCGACAGACTCGTTTCGGAGTACAAAGTGGCACACAAACCGGACTCGGTGAACTATTCACACAGTTTGAATGGGAATTGTTCGGAACAGGTAGCGATGCTGGTCAAACAACAATCCGTCTGCGCCATGCTTATGGAGAGCTTGGTCAATTTGGTGTTGGTCAGTACTGGTCACCGTTCATGGATATAGATGTATTCCCAAATTCACTTGAGTATTGGGGACCAAACGGAATGGTATTTTTCCGAAATATTCAATTTCGTTATATGCCTATTCAAGGTGATACACGTTTGACTTTTGCACTTGAAAGACCGGGAGCCAGCGCAGATCAGGGTGATTATAGTGGTCACGTTGAGCTTCAAGGAATCAATTCACGATTTCCTGTTCCAGATCTTTCAGCTGAATACCGTTCTGGTCATGATTGGGGTTATGTTGAATTGGCAGGTATAGTTCGTTATATAAAATGGGTTGATCAAATGGCTAGTCAATTCGATTTAAGTGGTGATGCTATTGGATGGGGATTAAATCTTACTTCAAACATAAAAATTTCTAAAAATGATGTGTTGAGACTTGCCGTAGTTTATGGTGAAGGTATACAGAACTATATGAACGATGCACCGGTAGATATAGGTATTAAAATAGATTCTACAAATACTACAACTCCGGCAGAAGGTATTGCTTTACCAATGTTTTCAGCTGTTGCTTTTCTTGATCATAACTGGAATGAGAAATTCTCAACAGCAATTGGTTACTCTATGCTGAATATTGATAACGCCAACGGTCAAAGCTTTGATGCATTTAAAATGGGACAATATGCTCTTGTAAATTTACTCTACTATCCTGTCCCAAATGTAATGATGGGAGCTGAAGTACAATGGGGTAACCGGGATAATTTTAATAATCTTGAAGATGATGAAATGTATCCTGATGACTATCTGAAGACGGCTGACATTATCAAAGTTCAGTTCTCCTTCAAGTATAATTTTTCGCATAAAATGTTATTCTAATTTTTTTTAATTCATAATTAATAGGAGTCTAAAAAATGGAAAAGTTATTTGTTAATACAAGAATGATTGCAGTAATGCTTGTTGCATTAATATTATCAAGTCCGGTATTTGTTTTTTCACAGGACCTTTCAAAAGCAAACATTGAGAAGGTTCTTAACGATGCTTACACCAAATTCAAAGATGTAAAAGAAGGCGCCAATGCTGATTATATTAAAGAACTGGCTACGGTTGATCCGAATATTTTTGGTATCGCAATCGTTACTACTGACGGGCAAGTTTATACTGCCGGTGACATAAAATCTATGGTTTCAATCCAGAGTGTGTCCAAAGCATTTACAATGGCTAAAATTATTGAAGAGCAAGGTCATCAGGCAATTCAGGATAAAATTGGTGTTGATGCAACTGGTGAAGTGTTTAACTCTATTACTGCCATTGAAAGAATGAGAGGAAAAGAAATTAATCCGTTGGTAAATCCGGGTGCTATTGCTGCTTCCAGTCTTATTAACGGAGCTGACTCTTCAGCTAAATGGAAAAGTATTCTTCAGGTTCACAGCGATTTTGCAGGAAGACAGCTTGGACTTAATGTTCCTGTTTACATTAGCGAAGCAGGAGATAATCTTCGTAACCAGGCGATTGCTCATCTTCTTCTTGCTTATGGTAGAATGTATTTCGACCCCGTTGAAGCAACCGATATCTACACAAAACAATGCGCGATAAATATTAATGCTAAAGATCTTGCAACAATGGGTGCAACATTAGCAAATGGCGGGGTTAATCCTGTAACAAAGAAAAAAGTTGTATCGCCGGAAACAGTTATGTACACACTTCCCGTTATGTCAACAGCAGGACTATATGATGATGCCGGTATTTGGTTTTACAATACAGGTGTTCCGGCTAAAAGCGGCGTTGGTGGTGGTATAGTTGCAGTTGTTCCCGGCAAGTTTGGAATAGGTGTAGTTTCTCCACCGCTTGATAAAGCGGGCAATAGTGTTAAAGCTCAATTGGTAATCAATTATGTTATTCAACAATTAAAAGTTAATCCATATTTGATTCAACCAAAGCAGTAATTGAAAATTTAAAATAATTATATGGGGCTATCTTTAAACTTTTTGTTTATGTCAAATTGAGTAAGCCTCCTCCCGCTTTAGCGGGACTCAGTTTGAAGAAGTTTGAATTTAAAGATGGCCTCATTCAACTTGAAAAATGAAAAAACAATTTGGGGCTGTCTTAAAACTTTTTGTCAAAAAGAGTAGCCTTTTCTGTCATTAGAGTGGGTGAATAATTAGTAGTGAATGTGATAGTCTTTAGTCTCTCTCCTAACGACTACGCTATAGTGAGCAGATAGACAACCTAAGTTTTTTGAGGCGGCCTCATCCATTTTGAAATTAAGAAAGGAATGTTAGTTATGAAGAGTTTATTTCTATCACTGAACTCTAAAGTACTTACGGCTTTATTTCTCTGCTTAAGCTTCATCGTTTTATTTTCCGGTAAAAGTTCAGCACAGGATCTGGAAGCGAAAGTAGATACAGTTACTGCTACTGATGATGTGCTTAAGAATACAACAGCAGGAGAATTTACTCCAGGAAAAGGATTCACAATTGTAAAAACACGCTTAGGAAGTCTGAACATCAGTGCGTATGGATTAGCAAGATATGTTAACCAGGTAGATAATGATCCAAAATTTCTTGATCACCTTGGTCGTGAAAAAACGGTTGATCCAAGACAGGATATAACGTGGCATCGAAGTATGCTATGGTTTTCAGGTTTCTTCCTAACTCCTAAATTTAATTATTGCCTTACGGTCTGGGCGCTTGCATCCACTAATCAAACATTGTTATTTGGATACATGCGGTACTCTTTCCAGAAAGAAATTAATGTTGCAATAGGTATTGTACCCAATCTTGGAAGTCGTTCAATGCAGGGAGCCTGGCCTTATTTCCTGTCAAGCGACCGTGTTTTGGCAGAAGAATTTTTCAGACCCGGATTTACTATGGGCGCTTTTGTAACAGGAGAAGTACTGCCAAGGTTTTATTATAATTTTACAGTTGGTAATAACCTTAGCATACTTGGTACTACAGTAAGCCAGCTGACAAAAGATCTCTCAACGAGCGCAAGTATCTGGTGGATGCCTACAACTGGTGAATTCGGTCCTCGAGGCGGATATGGCGATTTTGAATTGCACCAGGAAGTTGCAACAAGATTTGGTGCATCGTATACTCACATGCGTGAGGATAGACAGACACCTGATAATGTTTCTGCACCAAATGAAACTCAGGTTAAGCTATCTGATGGCAGTTTATTTTTTGAAACCGGTGCTCTTGCAGATGGTGTGACTGTAAGAAAAGTAAATTTTGATCTTTTATCCGTAGATGCCGGAGTAAAATATAACGGATTGCATTTACAGGTCGAATATTATTTCAGAAATCTTTCCAAATTTGATGCATTTGGTCCTTTACCTGAGTTGAATTCAATACCAAGTTCAATTTATGACCATGGTTTTTACGCTTCTGTTTCTTATGAAGCAATTCCTAAAGCCCTTCAGGTTTATGCTTCTACCACGCAGATTTTTGATCAGTTTAAAATGAAACCCTCTGAAGTAGTTGGTGGAATGAGTTATTACCCTGCAGGAACGCGCAGCATGCGCTTAAACCTTAATGTTATCTTTGTTAATAAATCTGCGGCATCATCATCATTTGGTTTTTATTTAGGGGGGCTCAACGGAATGTCTTTATCTACTGGAATTGATATTCTAATTTGATAAAACACCTTATTAAAAAATAAGAACAGGATATTCAAATGGAAAATAAATATATGATAAACTTTTTTAGATCAACTTACTTATCACTTTTTCTCTTTTTATCGTTGGGCTTATTGGTACTGACCAAAGCTCAATCCAATGATAAGTATTTATTCCACGATTCTCACTTTCATCTCACGAACTATATTCAGGAAGGCATTGGGATGGAATTTTATGTGGACTCAATAATGGGTGATAAAATCGGAAGATCGACTGTGTTTGGTCTTCCGGTTCAGCAGCAGTGGTCTAACCGTGTAACCGGAGAAAATGCTCCAACATATTATCTCGATACAGATGCACCATTGTACTATTACTCATTCTGCGATGCATATATTGCGATGCAGTACAAATCCCTTCCGAAAGAAAAACAGGAACGACTCGATCCTATGATCATCGGTTTTAATGTTACAGATATGTATGCTGCTGATCATATTAAAAGAGTACTAGTAACATTTCCTGGAGTATTCACCGGCATTGGTGAATTCAGCATCCATAAGGAATTCGTATCAGCTAAAATTTCTGGTGATGTAGCCAGTTTAACAGATCCGGCACTTGATAGAATTTTTGAATTTGCTGCAGAGGTCGGGTTACCTGTTTTAATACATAACGATATCGACAATCCTTTTCCGAAACCGGGCAAACCAAATTATGTAACTGGCTTTCAGGACCTTATAAAAAGACATCCAAACACTATTATCATCTGGGCGCATCTGGGTTTAGGAAGGATTATCAAACCAATTGAAAATATGGGACAGCTTTTCGAAGAAATGCTTGCAGATCCGGCATACAATAATCTTTACTTTGATTTGTCCTGGGATGAAACTGCTAAATGGCTCGACTATAATGATAAATCTCTTGAAACAACTGCAAGAATAATCAGCAAGTATCCTGATAGATTTTTATTTGGTACTGATAACGTAGCTCCGGACAAGCAGGAAAAACAGCTTAAAGTTTACCAACTTTATGACAGGCTGTGGAAAGCAGTTGGGTCAGAAGTAACATATAAAGCAAGTAAAGGAAATTATGAAAGAATATTTGATGAAGCCCGCGCTAAAGTTAGAGCATGGGAAAAGGAAAATTTAAAATAAAGTTTTGATCAAATTATTTTCTGTAGAAGAAATTAATTCTATTGATAAAATTGAGTTTGAATTAACTGGATATGATTCTGAAACCAAATTCTAATTAAATAATTAGAAGTTCATTGGTCTTAAAACTGCATATAAAGATAAAAATGAAACTTTATATTCAACTAACTTCAACATAAATGAAAGGAAAAATAAAATGAAAAAGATGCTAATGCTCTTTGTTTTATTTGCAGTCACAAGTTCTTTTGCGCAGGATGTTCAAAGTTACATCGAACTTCTCAAATCAGATGTGAAAACTGGTAAGAAACAAATAATTACTGATGTAATGGAGTTTACTGATACGCAATCAGAAGCTTTCTGGCCCATCTATAATGAATTTGAATATGAATTGGAAAAATTGGCGAATAAACGTGTTGAGAATATCAAAGACTTCGCAGCTAACTACGATAACATGACTGATAAGAAAGCTGATGAATTGATAAAAAATTCTTTCAGCTTTTTGGAGGACCGCCTGAGTCTTAATAAAAAGTATTATAAAAAAATTGCTGCAGCATTGACGCCAACAGTTGCTGCAAAGTATATGCAGTTAGAGCATGCTATTCAACTGGTATTAGATATTGGTATCGCTGCAAATCTGCCATTGTTTGAAAAGCAGGAAACCGAACAATAATAATTAATGGGTTATGTGCCGATCGGTTTAATATTTGTCTACTGATATATCAAATGGATAAAAAAAATATTTGGCAGAGACTAAAGGAAAAATACAGTTCTGTATTAGATCCAATCGACAGGATTTCAGAAGTTCTGTTTGGATTAATTATGGTGCTTACTTTTACCGGTTCTATAAGTGTAACATCTGATGGACGGGCAGAAATTGGTGTACTCTTATGGGCAGCTTTAGGGTGTAATCTTGCCTGGGGAATTATTGATGCAGTTTTTTATTTAATGGGCGAGTTACTTGCAAGGGGACATAGTTTTTCAGTTTTAAAAAAATTAAAATCAATTCAGGATAAAGTGGTTGCAAGGAATCTGTTGCAGGATGAATTGCCGCCAATAATTTCAGCCATCTTGAAACCGGAAGAGATTGATCAACTTAAAGACAGAATTATTAAGCTTGATGATATTCCTAATAGTAAATTACTAACCGTTAATGAATTCAGAGCTGCACTGCTAATTTTTATTCTTGTCTTCACGTGTACATTCCCAGTTGCCCTGCCATTCATACTTTTTAATGATGCCAATTTAGCGCTTAGAGCCTCAAACGGAATTGCATTATTTGTTCTCTTTGCCGGTGGTTATAAAGTTGGAAAATACTCTGGCTTTCATCCCGGCAGGTCAGGAGCGCTTTTAATGATTCTCGGAATTATTTTAGTTGGTTTAACAATGGCATTAGGTGGATGAAAAAAATATTCTTTTTTTCGATTTTGATTTTAAACCTACCTTGGTCTTCATTCACATTCGGTCAGGCTCAAGATACATCATCATATTCTGAATGGAGCTTGGCAGTTGAAACCGATCTTTATTTTACTGACCCATTTGTTTTGCTTCCAATAATTACCGCAGATAAAAGTAATCTGCATCTTGAGGCAAGATACAATTATGAAGATTTAAAAACTTTTTCAGGATGGATTGGTTATAATTTTTATGGTGGGGAGGACTTTGAATATTTTATTACCCCTATGGTTGGCGGTGCCGTCGGAAGAACGAACGGAATCGCTCCGGGATTGGAATTCACCTTTAATTTTTATGGATTTGAATTTTATAGCGAGTCAGAATATTTATTTGATTTAGAATCAAGTGAAAATAATTTTTTATATAGCTGGACCGATCTGACTTATTCACCTTTGGATTGGCTATGGTTTGGTATAAGTGGTCAGCGAACAAGATTATATAAAACAGATGTGGAAATCGATCGAGGGTTAATACTTGGTGCTTCATATAAAAACTTACAATTCACAGGTTATTTTTATAATCTATTTACTGACGATGTTTTTTTTATGCTATCAATCGCAGCTGATTTTTAACAAACATTGGACAAAATAAATAAGATATTTGAAGTAAATTATTTGGGAATGAGCGGGCTTAAGATTAATATATTTAAGTATCTGTCATATTTATTTTTCAAGGAAAAGCTTAATGATTAAAAACTGTTTTAAAATCAGTGAAGAGCTGCAACTCCAACCCATGGATTATGAAAGTGCAGTTAAAGACCTTCAAATGTCAGATGCGAATATATGGATCGATTTACAGGACTTTGAAACTAGTGAGCTCGAAAAGGAGTTAGAAAAGCTTGATGTCAAGGATCTGGCAAGACGTCTTTGCCTCGAAGCCCGTGATCGTCCCGGTTTCTACCCGGTGAAAGATCTCACATTCATGGTAATCCCCGTTCATAAAATTATCGAGAATTTTGCTGAGTTAGAATATGTGGCTCTTCTTATGCGCAAAAACCTTCTTCTAATTTTACGCGATAAAGGCGATGTCCGGCTTCAGCGTCTCTCTTCCTTGAAGGAGTCAGCTACCTGGCTTCCAGACAACTCTATTGCCGGTCTTGTTTCCGCTATAATGATTGCTTTATCACTAGACTCTTTGCAAAGTACCGCTGAATTAAGAAAAAAGATTTTGACTCTTGAGAAACGAATGAATCAAGGAGCCAATCTGATTAAAGTGAAGGATATATCTGATTTACAATCTGAACTTCTGATCCTCGAATCAGTTGTTAGTGGTCAATTACCTATCATTGAGTCGATCATCAAAACGGATAACACCTCATCAATTTTTGAGAACGCACTGGACTATTTAAACTGTGCAATTGTCAATCTACAATCAACAAATAGTTCACTAAATTGGCTGCAGGGTCGTCTTGATTTAATGCGCTCTTTACTGGATATGAATACTCAGGAGATTACAAACCGGCGGCTTGGCAGGTTAACCATTCTGTCTATGATCTTTATGCCAATTACACTTTTAGCCGGTATCTGGGGAATGAATTTCGAAAATA
Source organism: uncultured Ignavibacteriaceae bacterium (assembly GCA_963698525.1). Classification (GTDB taxonomy): domain Bacteria; phylum Bacteroidota; class Ignavibacteria; order Ignavibacteriales; family Ignavibacteriaceae; genus IGN2. The sequence continues at coordinate 31,023 of CAVORE010000012.1, forward strand.
TGCCAGAGCTGCATTTTCCGTTTGGTTATCCACTCGCCCTTGGATCTATGGTCCTTATAGGTGTGGCTTTGTATCATTATTTTAAGAAGTTAGGTTGGTTTGATTAGAATGGATATTAAACTTGATGTTAAGGGAGAAATGAAAAACAGAATAAAAATCTTGCTGCTGTTTTTAATATTTGGTTTCAATCTTTTTGCAGAAGAATGGCCGAAGGTAATTAAACATTCATCTGGTACGGATGTTACATTTTATCAGCCACAGGTTGAATCCTTTGATGAAATTACTCTGGATTTCCGTGCAGCTATAATGATTAATACTCCAAAGCAGGCAGACCCGATTTTTGGAGCAGTATGGGTGAAAACCAAAATTCTGACCGACCGTGATACCAGGTTAATTTCACTTGACGAAGTGGTGGTTACGGATGCTAAGTTTCCAAACCAGGATTCAACTAAAATTGAAGAGCTTAAAACATTTTTAGCAGAAGAAATCCCGAAGTGGGAACTAGACATTACAATTGATCAGTTAATTGCCAGCCTGGATTCAGATAAGGGAACTTCCAAAGAAAATTTCAAAACCGATCCGCCTGAAATTATTCATGTAAATTATCCTGCAGCACTCATAACCATTGACGGTGAACCCGTTTTCAAAAAGCTGGAGGATACGGATTTTGAATATGTAATCAATACACCATTTTTTATAATAAAAGATAATTGGGATGAAGTTTATTATCTGAAAGGTGGGGTATTCTGGTATGAATCAGAAAATATTTATGATGGATATGAATTCACAAGCGAAATACCGGATGAACTGATTGAGTTTATCTTAAAGAAAAATCCTGATGAGTATAAGGATATTGATCCAGATACAATTAAGATAAAGCCTCAAATTATAGTAAAAACAAAACCTGCTGAGTTAATAGAAACAATCGGTGAACCGGAATTAGGATCTATTGAAGGAACTTCTCTTCTATTTGTTAAAAATACTGATAGTGATATTATTGTTGATATAAACACGCAAACATATTTCATTCTTCTTTCCGGAAGATGGTTTCAATCAAAATCTCTGGAGGGAGCCTGGAATTTTATGGAACCAGAAAAACTACCTGAAGATTTTGCAAAAATTCCTCCTGACTCAGAAATGGGAAACGTGCTTGCGAATGTTCCCGGAACTCAGGAATCTAAAGATGCAATACTCGATACTCAAATTCCTCAAACTGCAAAAGTTGATCGCAGTACTAAATTGGAAGTTACTTATGATGGCGAACCAAAGTTTGAGCAATTATCAAACTCATATCTTGAATACGCAGTCAATACTGATAAAAGTGTTTTAAAATATTCTGATAAATATTATTGCTGTGACAATGCAATTTGGTTCGAAGCTTCTAATCCAAAAGGTCCATGGAAAGTTTCTACTGAAATCCCCGATGAAATTTATGAAATGACACCGGACTCACCGGTTTACAATACTAAATACGTTTATGTTTATGACTCAACTCCTGAAGTTGTGTACGTTGGATATTACCCGGGTTACACAGGCTGCTATGCTTATGGCGGCACTGTTATTTACGGAACCGGTTATTATTATCCACCTTATTATGGTGCTTATTATTATCCACGACCTGTTACTTACGGATTTTCAGCACATTACAATCCTTATACTGGATGGAGCTTTGGATTTGGAATGAGCTATGGAAGTCCTTATGGATGGATGTCAGTCAGCTATCATTCCTATCCTTACCATGGTGGGTATTGGGGTGCTGGAGGATATCACCACGGATACAGTCATGGTTATTACGACGGAAGAAGATCAGGATTTTATGCTGGTTACAAGTATGGACAAAACAATCCGAGAGTTAATCCGCATGGTGATGGGAACAGAAATGTTTACAATCGTGAGAACAGAGGAAACGTAAGCACAAACGATAAGCAGATGAACAGAGAAAAAGTATCTACTATGGACAAGCAAAGAAACAATGTTTCCACGATGGACAATCAAAGAAATAACGTGTCAACAGGTGATGTGCAAAAAAACAGAGTAAACACGAATAACAATGTTTATGCTGATAAGCAAGGAAATGTTTATAAGAATGAAAACAACCAGTGGCAATCGCGGGAAGGGAATAACTGGTCAGGTGTTGATCAGAGTAAAAACAAATCTACTTACGAAAGAAATCAGCAGGACTTAAACCGGCAGCAAACATCGCGGGAAAGAGGTAACCAGAAGACTCAGACTTATAATCAGCAAAGATCAAATACCTCAGGAAGTATGAACAGAGGCGGCGGACGAAGAAGATAGAAAAATAGATACAGTATCTTTATGAAGTCAAATAAAATAGATTCACTTTGGTTAGATGAATTAGCAAAAGTTTGAATATAAAAAACAGATAGGAAAAAATATGAACAACGATCTTTCTAAAAAAGACTTAACACAGATTACAATCAGCGTTGTATTCATTCTTCTGCTGGCTGTCGGAAGTGTTTGGGTATTTATGCCTTTTGTTGCTGCGCTGATATGGGCATCAATAATAGTTATTTCCACTTACAATTTTATGCTGAAATTGCAGAAGCTGCTCTGGAATAAAAAGGGACTAGCCGTAACTGTAATGGTATTAATTATTTTAATGGTAATTCTCGTTCCGATTGCTATGGTAGTCGGAACGGTAATTATGAATGCAGGAGAGATTACAGGTTGGATAAATTCACTCTCAGGTTTACGTGTTCAATCTGCACCGGACTGGATTGTTGGACTTCCGGTCGTAGGCTCACAAATAGCAAATGGATGGAATCAGTTTGCATCCTTAAATAATGATGAAATAATTAAAAAAATAATTCCTTTCCTTGACGATGTTTTAAAATGGTTCGTCTCACAGGCTGGAGGATTTGGTTTATTTATGATTCATTTTCTGATAACGGTTGCAATTTGCGGAGTACTCTATTCTAAAGGTGAAGTTGCTGTAAATGGAATTCGAAAATTTGCAATCCGACTTGCAGGGGAAAGAGGTGATGCAATTGTAACCTTAGCCGGACAAGCTGTCAAAGCTGTAACAATGGGTGTCGTAATAACAGCATTACTCCAATCTGTTTTAGGTGGGATCAGCCTGGCAGTGTGCGGAGTACCGAGAGCAGGATTACTTACTGCAATTATGTTCATTCTTGGACTAACCCAAATTGGTGGATTACCGGTTTTGTTGCCTGCTGTAATTTGGAAGTATGCATCTGGTGATCCTGTTTGGGGAACTGTACTTTTAATCTTGGCAATCATTGTTGGACTTTCAGATAATTTTATTCGTCCGTTTCTTATTAAAAGAGGAGCAGATTTACCCATCTTATTAATTTTCGCAGGTGTCATTGGCGGCTTGATAGCTTTTGGAATTGTAGGATTATTTATTGGTCCTGTTATTCTTGCTGTCAGTTATACATTACTCAAAGCGTGGATTAATGACCCTAAAAGTGAAACAATAAAAGATTAAATTTTAAGTCAAATATTAAAAAATAAATAAACACACATGTTCTACTAAAAAAAAGGAAATAACTATGAAAAGAATCTATCATAAAATGTCTCTCAGAACGACGCTGAGCCTAATGATAATATTTTCAGCTTTAGCATTTGTTCTATATTCTTGTTATCCAGGGGAAGCAATAACAGCAGAAGACACTGATCTGATCGCAACATATTTCGATAAAGATGCTAACTTTGCAGCAAAGATGACTTACTCAATACCTGATCAAATCTATCGCCTTGACGATGAAGGAAATCCGGTTGTAGATCCGGGTGCAAATGATCAACAGGCTCTTAACAGGATAAAATCGAATTTAGAGAGTGCTGGTTTTGATGAGATTGCAAATCCAGATTCGTCAAATGTTCCGGATGTTTTAGTGGTAGCTTTTGCAAACCAGTCAACCTGGGTTTCAGGAGGTTGTTATTCATCCTGGTATAGCTGGTACTATCCATATTATGGCTGGTGTTATCCTGTATATTATACCTATGATATCGGAACTTTATTAATAGCAATGATTGAACCAACTGAATCTAAAAATGCGCTATGGGTAGCTGCTTTGAACGGAATTCTTGAAGATACAAATTCAGGTATCACTAGCCGTGTTTTAGATGGTATTGATCAGGCATTTGCACAATCACCTTACCTCAATAAATAAATATTTATAGAAAAATAATTAGTTAATAAAAAATTTAAGATTTAATTAAAGGTTACAACTATGAAAATTATAAAATTTAAATTCTGGCAGATTTTTGCCGTATCCGCATTAGTTTTGATGATGTTTGGATCAACTTACGCTCAAAAAGAGCAATGGTATGGTGCTTTTACATATTCGGTTTCTTTTCCAACCGGAGATACTCAAAACTTAATAGAAGAGATAAGCTGGCGGGGTATTGGACTTGATTACCGGTATATGATTGACCGTACCTACAGCGTTGGATTATCCTTTGGCTGGAACGTTTTATATGAACGATCAACCAGAACAACACAAACCGATAATGGTGCAGTAACCGGAACTTCAGATCGTACACTTAATGCGTTCCCGATTATGGCAAACATTCATTATTATTTCGGTGAAAGAAAATCAATAAGACCTTACGTTGGTTTAAATGCCGGCGGATATGTAATGAATCAGCGATTTGAAATCGGTGTATTTGCCTGGGAAGATGACTCCTGGGAATGGGGTATCGCTCCTGAAGCAGGCGTAGTAATTCCTGTCGAAAGAGATTTTGGTATCATGCTCAATGGAAAATATAACTATGCACTAACAGGCGAGGATGTTTTTGGGACAACCATAAATCATTCCTATTGGCAAGTTAATGCCGGCTTTGTTTGGGAGCCTTAATTTAGATTTAATCTATCATTCAATTACTTAACAAAGGAAATAATTATGAAAAAATTAATGTTATTCACTTTCTTGTTTGCACTTACTAATGTATTTGCACAGGATACAGACAGTTACATTGAAGTATTAAAATCAGAATTAAAAACTGATAAAAAAGCTATCATAACTGAGACTATGGGATTTACAGAAACCGAATCGCAGGCGTTCTGGCCAATATATAATGAATTTGAGCATGAGCTTTCAAAATTATCTGATAAGCGCATTGCTAACATCAAGGATTTTGCAGCTAACTATGATAGTCTTAGTGATAAAAAAGCTGATGAGCTGATTAAAAATTCATTCAGCTACCTGAACAACAGATTAGATCTTAATAAAAAATATTATGAAAAATTTGCTAAAGCCTTAACTCCAACAGTAGCAGCGAAGTATATGCAGCTTGAAAATCAAATTCAATTAATATTGGATCTAAGTATTGCAGCAAATTTACCACTTGCTAAAAAACCAGGCGGTAAATAAGAATAGTTATTTAGTAACTAGCCGATTGATAGCTATGCATCAGTCGGCATTTTTTTTTCCGTTGAGGAATCTGTTATGAAAACAAAAATTACATTACTTTTTATTGTTTTAACATTTTATCAGCTTACTGCACAGGACAGACAGTACTGGGATCAGGCTGTTGGCGGAAGAACAGCCTTACTCGGCGGAATTGCTGTGGGTGGTGTCAGGGATTATAGTGCAACTTTTTACAATCCGGGTGCTTTAAGTTTCATCAGTAAAAATGGTATGAGCTTTAATTTAAATATGTATGGCATTAAAGATTTCCGTTTCCTGGATGGCGGTGGACCTGGCATTGATTCAAGATATACCCGAGTGTCATTATATCCAGCTTCATTAGCAGGCCCCCTTCCGTTTTTAGGTGATTCTCTTAATCGTTTTAGTTATATGATATATAGTACCGGGTATTCATACGTAAGAATATCTGAAAGGTATGAGGGCTATGCAGATGTGATTCAAACAAGACCACCTTCGCAACCCGGATTTCCTAATACTTTTGAAGGTGATGAATACCTTATTAACCAGGGAAAAATTGATGTTTTACTTTCTGAAGTAACTGTCGGTTTTGGTTATGCAAAAAAGATTTCCGACAACGTTGGAATCGGGGTTACTTTATTAGGTGCATACAGGGATCAAACAAAAATAAGATATGAATCCTATGCAGCTTATGATACTACCAATCAGCGTACGGCATCTTCAGATGTCTATATTGATATTGACTATTGGGCTGTCAGATTCTCAGCAAAGATTGGAATATCAGCAGAATGGGATGATCTGAAATTAGGTGGAACAATAACAACTCCAAGCTTTGCCATAAAACGAGCGAGTGGAGGTACTGACTATGCAAATCTGACTTCAAATAACGTTTTTGTTGATTCAACTACCGGTGTTCCAATTGATATTCTTGCATCTGACAGGCAGGAAGGTTTACCTGTAAATTATCATTCACCTTTCTCAATAGCTGCCGGTCTCGAATATAAAGTTTCAGATGAAACACTGATTCACCTTGCGATGGAGTGGTTTGCTCCTTTATCTACCTATGTAGTTATGCAGCCGGAAAGTGGTGATTTCATTCTAAATAATCCTGCTGAAGTAAGACCTGTGGATAGTGCAGAACTATTAAGAATTCATGATTCAATGAAAAGTGTTTTTAATGTGGGGTTAGCTGTTGAACAAAAACTGAATGATAAATTTACCGGATACGCTGCTTTCAGAACAGATTTCAGCAATGCAAATATTGAAGACATTGATGGATTGTATCTTGGTTTTACTGACTTCAATATTTATCATTTCACAGCCGGTACTTCTATTGAAATGGATAATACTTTTATTGGAATAGGGTTTGAATACAGTCACGGACAAAGGTCTGACTTTCCCCAGATATTTAATTTCCCAACTGGTACAGTTATGCCGGATGATATGGTTTTATTCGGCACACGAGGTACAAGTAAAGCAATTTACAATAACTTCAATTTATTCTTTGGTGTGACGCAGCTTTTATAAGGCTCCACCAAAAAAAATGTTACTTTGGATATGAGGGATAATACAATATTGTTATTAGCTAAAATCAGAAACGTAATTAATTAAATGAACTAATTACTTTCAAAGATGAAAGGAATGCTATGAGAAAGAATTTAACAAAGCATTTTACCAATTCAATACTTTTAATTTTCATATCCATAAATTTTTGTTTAAAAGCTCAGGAAGTCCAGGATTCTACCATCCTGAAGACACATAAAATGCTACCGATTTTAAATAATTTTCGTTTCATTCCATCCGATATTGTTAAGGATCCGTTCATTAACACTTTTGTAAAACTAAATGCGGGTTCCGGTACTGCATTAGACTTGAAAACTTATGTTAAAAATCTTCAGGGCGAAGTCTTTGATACACTCTCGGGAAATATATCCTACCTAACCGGAGAACTTGAATTTCAGTTAGCTGTAAATGATTGGCTTGCATTTAATATTGGGTATAGTGGATCAGGAAGACTTGGCAGCAATGCTTACACAATTCTTACTTCCGGAATTTCTTATCAAACCACCTTTACTCTCGGCGGTAAGATCAGGATCTGGCAGAACGATAAAATGTTTCTTTCAGGAAGTATTGATTATAGCTCAAGTGAGGTAGCTGTTTACTCGATTTATGACTTTGTTAAACAGGTTTATGAGAATGGGGGTGCTATCGATTCCGCAAAAAATTCCCTACTTGAGAAACAAACTTTGCCCAAAACATTTATCAACGTGAATTATGCTTATGCTCCTGCTGATTGGTTTGGGGTACTAGGCGTAGCAGGATTTGGGGTGTCGAAGTCTTTTGAAAATAAAGAAAGAGGAAACTACAGACTTGCAGTTGCTGCTTCAATAGATTTCTTAAATGTTAAATATATTCATTTTCCAATAGGCATTCTGGTGAGTGCTCGTTATAATAAATTTTCTGAAAACGGTGAAGAAGTTGATAATGTAGTTGCTTTAGGATTCAGAATTGGATATACAGGACACAAGGATTTTGATATCGGGATTGAAAATACTTACCAGAATCTGAATTATAAAAAGAGTGATCAAAAAATTAAAACTTTACTAACTGCATTTAAAATACGGTATTATTTTTAGTTGATTTAATTCCTATTGCTTTTATTCTTTGGTGTAACGCAGTTATTGTAGCTATTTTTCGAAATTGTAAAGAACGACTCAGTAAATATAATTCAGAAACCCACGTTCATTTAATTTTTTTCGCTAAATCCCAGCGAATAAAATATAATGCTGTAATATTGCAGTAGCAGTTTCTAACTAATCGCATTTAAAAACTTAAACAACAGAGTTATTCGATGAAGAAAAAAGAATTTATCAAAAGAGCAAAAAAAATAGCAAAACCATTTCGTATTACTGACGGTAAAGCATTCAAACTCAAAAACATCGATCCGGAAGATACTCTTGGTTTAAAATCAGAAGATAAACCGAAAGCTCAGGAAGCATTGAAAAACGGAATTGAGTTACTGGCTGAATTACAGGATAAACTATATGCTCAGGATCGATGGTCAGTTCTGCTAATTTTTCAGGCTATGGATGCTGCTGGTAAGGATGGTGCAATAAAACACGTTATGTCCGGAATAAATCCTCAGGGCTGCCAGGTATTCTCGTTCAAAGCGCCAACCAGTGAAGACCTCGATCACGATTTTATGTGGAGATGTATGAAACGATTGCCCGAGCGCGGAAGGATCGGAATTTTTAATCGAAGCTATTATGAAGAAACTCTTGTGGTGAGAGTACACAAGGAAATTCTCAATAAACAAAAATTACCGGAAAAGCTGGTAACCAAACATATCTGGGATGAACGTTTTCAGGATATCCGAAACTTTGAAAAATATTTAACACGAAATGGAGTCATTGTCAGGAAGTTCTTCCTTCATATTTCCAAAGAAGAACAGAAAAAAAGATTTCTTGAACGAATTGATAACCCTGATAAGAACTGGAAGTTTTCTTCCGCTGATGCAAAAGAGCGTGGTTACTGGGATGATTATATGAGAGCCTACGAAGATATGATTCGTAATACGGCCACAAAAGATTCTCCCTGGTACGTTGTTCCTGCTGATAATAAATGGTTTACAAGATTGGTTGTTGCTGCTGCGGTAATTGATACTCTTGCTTCACTGGATTTAAAGTATCCGGAAGTAGGTGAGGAAAAATTAAAAGAGCTGGCCGAAGCAAAATCATCTCTTTAATAGAAGACCTTAGAAAGGTGAATTGTACGAAGCTAAAATTATCCTTTGCCGAGTTTATTTACTGATCAACTACTTTGATTGCATTTCTTCGTTCTTTGTATCGACGTACTCTTCTTTAGATATCCAACCGCCGCCGAGGGCTTTGTATAATCTTATATACGAGTTGAAAGTAGACTGCCGTATTTCTGATAGTTGAAGTTCTGCGTTGAATAATGTTCTCTCCGATTCTAAAACTTCAAGATAACTGGTAACACCGAGATCGTATCTCATTCGTGATAACTTTTCTGCGTTCTTTGCAGCCACGTATTGTCTGGTTAGTGCCTCAAGTTGTTCCTTGTAAGTTTGTACATCAATTAATGCGTCTTCAACTTCACGGAATGCATTTATTACAGTATATTCATACTGATAAAGTGCCTGCTGAGTTTGTGCTTCTTCAACTTCAACACGACTTGTATTTTTCCCGAAGTTAAACAGCGGACCCAGCAATGTTCCGCTTATTGACCACGCAGGGTCTCCAACAGTCATTGTTGATAGATCATCGCTTGCAAGACCAAATAATCCGGTGAGACTGATAGCAGGAAACATTTTTGCGACAGCAACACCAATTTGAGCGTTTTGCACTTGCAACAGATACTCCGATTCAGCAATGTCCGGTCGCCTTACCAGCAATTGAGATGGTAGTCCTATTGGAATATCTGGTGGTGTATCACGGTTTTCTAAACCTGTTCCGGATTTTATTGAAGCTGGCAGTTTACCTAGTAAAATACTAAGAGAATTTTCCGTTTGTACTGAAAGTCGTTTATACAATGGAACTGTTGAAGCAGCTATTTCTTTTTGAATTTGTGCCTGGTTAAGATCTATTTCCGGAACTGTTCCTTTATTGAACCGTTCCTGGATAATTCTTAAACTTTCCATTCTGGATTTTAATGTATTCTCCGAGATTTTCAATCTTTCTCTATAGTCAAGCAGCAGGAAGTATGTACTTACAACTTCTGAAATCAAGCTGATTTGAATCTTCCTTAGAGAAAATTCTGATGCGAGATATTGAGCTTGTGCAGATTCATTAGCTCTTCTGAATTTTCCCCAGAAATCAATTTCCCAGTTAACTACTGGTGCTATAAAAAATCCATTCGATTCAGAATCTAGTTTTAAACCTCCGCCAACATAAGTACCACGTGTTGCACTTCCCTGTAAATCAACTCTTGGAAATATATCAGCCTCAGTAAATCCAAGGTTTGCACGTGCTTCTTCAATTCTTGAAATTGCTATGTTTACATTTTTGTTTTCATGCAGTGCCGTTAAAACAAGTGTATCAAGTATTGGATCATTAAAAATTTCCCACCACTTTAAATTTACTAATGTATCAACAGCGAGTGAATCGTAATTAGTAAAATATTTAGGTACCTGTGTTTCAGGTTTTTGAAAATCAGGACCGACAGCACAGGAATAAAGGATGATTCCCAAAAAGAAAAGTGCAACAACTGAGAATTTATTTAATCTTCTATTCATCTGATTTCTCAGTTTGGGTCGAAACCATGAGCTCTCGCTTTTGTTCGTACTTGGCAACTTTCCCAATAAATATAAATAACATCGGATAGAAAAATACACCGAGTAGTGTCGCGATAGTCATTCCTCCTAAAAGAGCAACGCCCATTACTTGTCGTGCTTCAGAACCTGTACCTGAGGCTACAACTAATGGAAATACACCAAGGATAAATGAAAACGCTGTCATCAAAATAGGTCTGAATCTTGATTTTGCGGCTTTGACCGCTGCATCAAAAAGACTAATTCCTGCTTTGAATTCTTCATTTGCAAATTCAACAATTAAGATTGCGTTCTTGGCCGCCATACCGATGAGCATAACAAAAGAAACCTGGGCGAAAATATTATTTTCAAAAGTCGGGCTGATTAACCTGCCAGCCCAGAGTGCGAATAAGGCACCAAATATTGCAAAAGGAGTTCCCAACAATATTGCAAATGGAAGTGACCAACTTTCATACTGAGCAGCGAGAATAAGAAACACAAAGATGAGCGAAAATGTAAGAATGATACCGAGCGAGCCGGAAGCCTTTTTTTCCTGGAAAGACATTGCATTCCAGCTATAACGCATATCTTGCGGCAACACTTCGGCTGCCACTTCTTCAAGAGCAGTCATTGCATCTGTAGAAGTATATCCCGGCGCTGGTCCTCCTGTAACTTCCACCGATCTGTACAAATTGAACCTGTTGGTATAATCAGGGCCCGAGATGGGGGAAATAGTAGAGATTGTTGCAAGCGGCACCATATCTCCATTATTGTTTCTAACAAAGAAATTATTTATCTGGCTTTCATCTACCCTGTACTGGGGTTCTGCCTGTATGTAGGTTTTATACAAACGACCAAAGCGAGTAAAATCATTTACGTATGCACCACCCATAAATGCACCGATAGTTGTATAAAGATCATTAAGCGGAACACCCAGCTTAAGTGCTTTTTCTTTATCGATATCCATGAATCGCTGTGGTACGGTTGCCTGGAAGGTTGAGAATGCAACTCCGATTTCAGGTCTCTCATTTGCTGCCTTTAAAAAATTCATCGTGTTTACTGCTAGGTATTCTGGTGAATTTCCTGCCCGGTCCTGTAACATAATGCTAAAACCAGAACCGCTACCTAAACCGGGAATAGCAGGTGGCCCAAAAGCAAATACCAGAGCACCTTTAATTTCTTTTGAAAGACGAGCATTTATTTTGTCTATCATTTCCTTAGCTGTATAATCTCTTTCTGACCAGTCATTGAGAGTGACAAACATAAATCCGTTGTTAGGAATATTTGATCCTGTGAGCATACTATAGCCTGTTGCATTCAATACAAACTGCACTTCCGGATAATCAAGAAGAATTTTTTCAATTTGTTCTGAGACAACGCTGGTTCTTTGAAGTGAAGCTGCATTTGGTAATTGAATATTTACATAGAAGTAACCCATATCTTCTTCAGGAATAAATCCGCCAGGTACAAGTCTACCAAAAAATACTGCTGCAACTGTCATTATAATCAGGAATATTATCCCACGTTTAATTTTACGAGAAACAACATTGGTAAAACTCATGTAAGCATCCGTACTTTTATCCATTCCACCATTGAATTTTTTAAAGAACAATCCTAATGGACCACCATAAGGTTTGGGCTCTTTCAATAAAAGTGAACAAAGTGCCGGACTAAGTGTTAACGCGTTGACTGATGATACAATTACAGAAACTACAATAGTAATTGCAAACTGTTGATATAAAATTCCGGTAATACCAGCCATTGCAGCAACAGGAATAAATACTGCAATTAATACAAGCGTAGTTGCAATAACCGGAGCTGTTACTTTTGCCATTGCATCCAGAGTAGCTTCTTTTGCCTTCATCCCATTAGCAATATTCACCTGTACTGCTTCCACAACAACAATGGCATCATCCACTACAATTCCGATAGCAAGGACCAATCCTAATAATGATAATACATTAATGGTAAAACCAAGTGCCGGAAAAAAGATGAATGCACCAATAAGCGATACAGGAATAGCCAGTGTAGGAATGAGTGTTGCCCGCCAATCCTGAATAAAAATGAATACCACCAATATCACCAACAATAGTGCAATGATTAAGGTAACTACTATATCTCTAATTCCTGCAGTGATAGGTAATGTAGAATCAAGTCCAACATCATATCTAACGCTCTCAGGAAAGTCCTTCGCAAGTACATCCATTTCAGTGATGATATTTTGAGCCAGCTCAACCGCATTTGATCCGGGAGCCTGGTAAAGTGCAATAATAGCACAGGTTTGACCGTTCATTCGCGGAATCATGTTGTAGGTTTCCACTCCGAGGTTGACTGATGCAACATCACTAATTTTAACCTGTGAACCATCTGAGTTTGTACGAATAACAATTTCCTCAAAAGCTTCAGCTGAGTTAAACCGCTCTGGTAATATTACTGTATAAGTGAATTCGGTACCCGGTGGTGCAGGTTCAGCACCAAACTTACCACCCGGGACAATAATATTTTGCTCATTTATGGCTTTAAGAATTTCCGGAACAGTAATACTCATGCTCGCTAACTTGTCAGGTTTAACCCAGATCCTCATTGAATAATCAGCAGCACCCATTACATCAACTCTTCCGATTCCTTTTATTCTTGCCAATTGATCTTTAATGTTAATCAACGCATAGTTGCCTAAAAAGTCTTGATCATATCTTCCATCAGAAGTCAGCGCTATTGCCAGCATAATATTGGGTAATGACTTTTTAGTAGTAACACCGAATTTTGTTACATCAGCAGGAAGCTTTGCGGAAGCAGCAGAAACTCTGTTTTGCGTAAGCACTGTATTCATATCAGGATCTGTACCTACTTCAAATGAAACCTGAATAACCATTGATCCATCATTGGCATTTGTAGATTTCATATAAATCATATTATCTACACCATTGATCTCCTGTTCCAATGGAGTAGCAACAGATTGCTCAACACTAATTGCATTCGCACCAGTGTAACTTGCTCTTACCTCAACAATGGGTGGAGTCAAGTTTGGATATTGTTCGGTGGCTAAACCCATCAATGAAACAAGACCAACAATTACAATTACTATTGCAATTACAATAGCAACAATAGGACGGTGTACGAAAAAATTTCCTTTGTTTTCAGCCATAGTCTTTAATCTTGTCCCGTTGATTTACTATCGAACGCGGTTACTTTTGGATTAATTTCCATGCCGGGTTTAACTTTTTGTAGTGCATCTAAAACTATCATTTCATCAGGAGCGAGTCCACTGTTAACAAGCCAGAATTCTGATATGCGAGCACCAACATCGATTTGCCTGGTTTCAACTTTATTTTCTTTATTAATAACGTAAACAGAATATTTGCCTTGAATTTCCATAGCACACTTTTGAGGGATAAGAATTCCATTTTCAATAATATCCGTTTGAGCTCTAACTTTCGCATATTGCCCGGGTCGAATAAGTCTCGTTGGATTCGGAAACGATGCCTGAACTAATACTGCGCCCGTTGTTGGATCCACGCCTCTATCTATAAAGTTTAGTCGGCCTCCTTCTTTATGAATTGATCCATCAGATAAAATTAATTGTAACGGGGGACCTTCCGTTTTAATTTTAATTTTGTCACCCTTTCCCTCAGTCTCTTTTATATACCTTCGGGCAAATCGTAAATAATCTGTTTCGGTTAAAAAGAATTCAACTAAAATTTCATCTAATTCAGATACAACATTTAATATTACCGGATTCGGACTTTGCCCAACAAAATCACCAACTTTGGCTTTTGTTTTGCCAATTATACCTGTAATTGGAGAATAAATTTTTGTGTAACCAAGATTTATTTCTGAGGCTTTAAGATTTGCTTCTGCAGCATCAACACCGGCAACTGCTGCCTCATAATTTGTTTGAGCAGCATCAAGATCACTTTGGCTTACTGCATTTACTTCGGCAAGTGGGATGTATCGGTTTAATTCATTCTGAGCATTTGCAAGGATGGTTTTGGCTTCAGCAAGTCCGCTGAGTTTTGCAGCTACATCCTGCTCATACAATTGGCTTTCGATTCTGTAAAGCAGCTTACCTTTTTCAACCTGGGTCCCTTCATTAAAATAAATTTCTTCTAAATATCCTGCTACTCTTGCACGGATGCTTATATCTTTTTTCCCATAAACTTCACCGACAAATTCCTGATATACCGGAACGCGTTCAGCTTTAGTTTTGTATAAAAGAATTTCAGGTATTCCGCCCTGCTGTTGAGTATCATTCCCGCATCCGTTTAGAAATAGCAGTATAATGGTTGTACTAATAAAAAGGTGTTTCATACTTAGTCTTTTAGTAATTATAAATTTTCTTAAAGAATGGTAGTAATAGTAATGATTCTGGAATGGAATTTATGTAAAATAATTAAACAAACGAAACTTGAGGTAACTAGTATTTAGTTGATAAAATAAATGCACGAAATATTACTTTCTTCTGTTTTGCGTATTTTAATAATACAATTTTTACAACATTAAGATTTTTATGCGAAGACTTTCAATAGTATTATTTCTGATAATATCTATTCAATTTCTAATATTTTCCCAAACAGAAAATCCTGATTCATCAGTTACTGAAATTCCTGATACAGTTGGTGTTGGCGGAGTTGATTGGTTTGCTTATCCATACATCTTTTATTCTCCTGAAACTAGTTTAGCTTTTGGAGGCGGAGGAATTGTATACTTCAAACTAGCAGAGAGACAAAACGCAAAATCATCAAGCATTACACCTTCTTTTTATTACACTGTAAATGGTCAATATGATATTACTATCATTCCGGAATTTTTTCTTATGGATGATAAACTAAGGATATGGTCTAAAATTAATTATGCTTCAATCTTTGACAGATATTATGGTATTGGAAATGATTCACCTGAAATTGAAAATGATCAATATCTTCAGGATAATATTCAGGCGCAGGTTAAGCTTCAGCCAAAACTTATTGATGACAGATTAAATTTCGGAATTAATTATGAGATAAGAAATATGTCTGTTGCAGATACAAAAGGAAATCTACTGCTTGAGAATGACACAACAATTGTTGGAAGTGAAGGGGGATTAACATCAGGTTTGGGATTAGCTGTTGCCTGGGATACGAGAGACAATAATTTCTTCCCCTCGAGAGGCGGCTATTATGAGGTGTACACTTCTAACTTTTTTGAATTTATTGGAAGCGATTTTAACTATAGCAAAACTGTCGTTGATCTCAGACACTATTGGAATATAACTTCAGATCATATACTTGCTGCACAAGCATATTTACTTAGCGAAGGCGGAACTCCGCCATTTTATGATTTAGGCTTGCTTGGAGGCAGCAAGTTAATGCGAGGGACTATCATGGGTAGATACAGAGATAAAACTTATTATGTAGTTCAGTCTGAATACAGGATGCCTTTACTTGTATGGAGATTTGGCATTATTCTTTTTGCAGGTCTTGGTGATGTCGCTCCTTCAGTAGGAAGAATAACCATATCAACAGTAAAACCTACTTACGGTTTTGGAATTAGATTCAGGTTTGATGAACTTGAAAAAGTGGAAATTAGAATGGATGTTGGTTTTGGAAAAGGATCTAATGGAATTTACTTTGATATTAATCAGGCATTCTGATAGTTAATAAATTCAATTAAGAATTATGATTAACTTTGCTGTATGGCATATTAAAGATATAAAATTGAGTACTCCAAAACCCAAAAAACGAAAATCAATTCTTAAAATCATCCTGCTGTCTTTCTTCTCTCTTGCAGCATTGATGATTCTATTTTTTTCAATCATGTCTATCCTGTTTCTGGTTTACAAGGATGATATAAGCAAAGCATTTTTATCCGGCCTTAATCAAAAAATCAATGGCAAAGTTTCGTTTTCTGATTTATCGTTCACGCCGTTCAAGCACTTTCCCAGTGCCACATTAAATCTCTCTGATTTATCTCTTGACGAAAGCAAAGACTCATCAGTAAATGCTGGTAAGCTGCCCGTGCTAAATTTCAGAGAAGCTTACTTCTCAGTAAACATTGTTGATCTGTTTTCTTCTTATATCAATGCTTCGGAAATTACAATCGAGGGCGGAAGTTTGAATATTATCGTCTATCCTGACAGTCAGACAAATCTTGAAAAAGCATTAAAAATAGAATCAGTTTCAGAAAATTTTGTTACAGATAATAATATATTGACAGATACTTCAGATTCGCAGTCACAGAAGATTACAAAATCAAAATCAGAGTTGAATCTTCAAATTGATAATCTGGAAATAATTGATTTATTATTATGTGCAGAAAATCAATACAAGAAAAACAAAATTCAGTTGAAGATTAATAAACTTCAATCAGGTTTCTCATACAAAAAAAACATAATTGTTTCCTCTCTAAATCTTGATGCCAATATTGATTCGTTGATAAAGAACAACGAGCTATTGCTATCTGATCAACAAATCAATTTTGAATCCGAGCTTGAAGTAGATACTGATTCAGTTTTTGTACAACTTGAAAAGGGAAGTTTTACTATTGGTGAAGCAAAATTTAGTTTCAACGGAATTTTCGATCTACAAAACCAGGGCTATGTTGATCTTTCTGTCTTCGTTTCAGATAAAGACTTCAGCATCTTATCTCTTTTTTTAAAAGATGAAGAAGTGAAGAATATTAAATCCGGTAATCTTTTCTTTAACGGTTCTGTTAAAGGAAAAACTTTTATTGAATTTCCTCTAACTGAAATTTCATTCGGACTTAATGATGTTGAATTGACTAATCCAATCACTAAACGAAAAATTAAAAATCTTAATCTTCGGGGACTCTTTCGATCTGGTAAATCCGATAATTGGTCTGATTCCAGGCTGATATTAGATACTCTTTATGCTGATTTGCCTGATGGATTTGTGATGCTTTCAGGTTCCGTTCACAATTTTAACTTACCCGAAATTGATTTTAATGTATTTCTTTCTGCAGATGTAACTGATTTGGATAAATTGTTCAAACTTGGTTCAATTTCAGATTTAAAAGGTAAAATAGAATTGACGGACAGGATTAAAGGAAAATATTTTCTTGAAGAGAAAAAATTTGTAGCAGAAATAAATGATGGAAGACTTTCTTTTAAAGATTTTGGTGTTAAAGTACCTGGCGTTTTGGTTCTTGACAAAGTCAACGGCGTGATCTCAAGAAAGAATGATGATATATTTTTTAGCGATCTTAGTATTCTTTCCGAGGACACAGATTTTCTGATCAATGGTGTTGTAAATAATCTTCAATATTTACTCTTTGATGTGGAGAAGGATATTGTTGGCAATCTGGAAATCAAGTCATCTGTGTTCGACTTACCTAATTTTCTTTCCTTTGATCCTTCAATTAAAAGAGACTTCAATTATAGAATCCTGGATGTAGATGTTTCGGTGATTGCTAAAACCACGACCTCTAAGGCAACAAAGTTTACATCGTTCCCGGAAATCGAGTTTGATATTAAAAAATTAGATGCAACCGCTGAGAATTTTCTTCCTCCTTTGAAAATTAATTCGGGAATATTTAAGATCAGCGAAAACATATTAGGGTTTAATCTTAAATATGATAATTTCAAAACAAAATTTCTTGATGGTGATTTTAATTTTACCGGTGAGTACAACAATTCAAAGTTTCAACCATATTATATCAAAGCAAAAACAAACTTTACAAATATTTCCCCATCTATCTTATTTTATGATGATAATGATACCATCCCGAAATCTATGGCTGGGAAACTGTCAGGTTCATTCTTCATTGAATTGCAATTCCCGGTAGACTCCACAATTTTAAAATTCATTCAACTTAAGGAAGGGAATTTGCTCTATCAATTTTCGGAGGATACTATTACCACCGAATCTCTTAATTTGTATTTAAGTGATGTTTACTTCAACGATGATTCAGACCCAAACCCTTTCGCTACACTATCAAGTAAAGGAAAATTTAAGGCAGCAGAATTTCAATCGAGTGAATTGAACCTCGACAACATAGTAGTAGATTTTATCGTCAGGAATGGAACATATAAAATTGAATCGAATCAAGTCAGGTTTTTTGGAGAAAATGCAAAAGGGGAATCGTATATGGTTTTATCACCCTTTTCTGAATCCCCATCATATAAAATTAGTTATGAAGTTAATAAATTTTATGCAGAAGAAATGTTAGCGACCTTTTTGTTGGATACATTGGTGACTGGTCCTCTCAGTCTATCTATGGAACTTACTTCGAACGGTTCTGATTGGAAAACCATTGTAAAAAATATTCAGGGTAGTGTTAATCTCACCGGGAAAGATCTCATCTTCAATGGAATGGATGCAGATTTGCTAATAGAAAAATTCAAGCGAAGCCAAAATTTTAATTTAGTTGATCTTGGTGCCGTTATGCTTGCCGGACCGGTTGGAATTGCGGTTACCAAAGGTTCTGATTATGCGAGTATTTTAATTACAAATCCGGGTGAATACTCGCAGATCACAAATATGGTTTCCAACTGGAAAATTGATAATGGTATCTTAACAATTCAGGATGCGGCTTTTGCTACCTACAAGAACAGAATAGCTTCAAAAGGTTTGATTAATTTTTCGCAGGATAGTTTAGATTTAACAATAGCGCTTCTTAATAAATACGGTTGTAGTGTGTTTAGCCAAAACATAAATGGGGACTTGAACTCACCAACTCTTGGAAAAGTAAAAGTTGTTGGTACTATTCTTGCCCCGGTTACAAATTTAGTAGATGATGTTCTGGGCAATGATTGTGAATTGTTTTACAGCGGCTCTGTTAAGCATCCGAAATAAAACAAAATAAATAAAGACCGGATTTTCAAGTTGATGAATTGAAAATGAAAATCCAACTCAAAACTTTATTTACCGAGTGTAGCAACCATAACCGCTTTAATTGTGTGCAGTCTGTTTTCAGACTGATCAAAAACAATCGAGTGCTTTGATTCAAAAACATCTTCAGTTACTTCCATTCCATTAAGCCCATATTTCTCAAAAATCTCTTCACCAACTTTTGTATCACGATTATGGAATGCCGGTAAACAATGAAGGAATTTTACTTTTGGATTTCCCGTTAGCTTAATAACATCCATATTCACCTGGTATGGTTTCATCAGTTTGATTCTTTCCTCCCATTTCTCTGCCGGCTCACCAAGCGAAAGCCAGACATCTGTATATAGGAAATCTACTCCCTTTACTCCTGCTTCAACTTTATCTGTAAGAGTAATTTTAGCACCGGTTTCTTTTGCAATCTCTTCACACATTTTTACTAATAGTTCTTCCGGCCAGTTTTCTTTTGGTGCACAAAGCCGAACATCCATTCCCATTTTTGCACCGCCAACCATTAATGAATTTCCCATATTATTTCTTGCATCGCCGAGATAACAATAAGAAATTTTGTTCAAATTTTTCTTTGAATGTTCTTCCATCGTTAACAAATCAGCTAAAACCTGAGTTGGATGGAATTCATCCGTGAGTCCATTCCAAACAGGAACTCCTGCAAATTCAGCGAGCTCTTCAACTATCTTTTGTCCAAACCCTCTGTACTCAATTCCATCATACATTCTTCCAAGTACTCTTGCAGTGTCTTTCATTGATTCTTTATGTCCGATCTGTGAGCCGGTTGGTCCTAAATAAGTAACTTCAGCACCTTGGTCAAATGCAGCAACTTCAAATGCGCAGCGTGTTCTGGTGGAAGTTTTTTCAAAAATAAGTGCAATATTTTTCCCTTTAAGTTTCTTCTTCTCTTTCCCTTTTTTCTTTTCGTCTTTTAATTTTATTGACAGGTTGAGCAAATACCTGATTTCTTTTGTAGAAAAATCAAGTAGTTTTAATAAACTTTTATTCTTCAGACTTACAGCCATTGGATATCTCCTAATTAAATAATACAGTAGTGAAAATAAATTATTACTATATTCAAAATTAATTGTTTGTGGGTGAAAAACTAAAATTACGTATTATCTTAATAATAGACTTCTACAAATTCATTTTCTTGTAAATTGACCCATAAAGTATATTTTTAGCATAGAGTTTTTAACCAATTATTTACGGAGATAAAATGAAAAGCTTTTTAGTGGTTCTGATTTTAACTTTTTCTTCATTATCAATAGCTCAGGATGTAGATTCAGTTAAGACTGAAGAAGAGGTCAAAACTGAAGTTCCTCAAAATACCCCGCCTAAAGAAAACAGATGGTATTATGGTGGGAATGTAGGCTTCAGCTTTTGGAATAATTATTTCTATTTAGGTGTTTATCCATTGGTGGGTTACAAGGTTACGCCACAACTTTCTTTAGGAGCAAAAATTGGATATGCATATATAAATGATGACAGATACGAACCCTTTCCGTCGCTTGCAACCAGTAACTACGGAGCTAGTTTATTCAGCCGCTACAGGATTATTCCTCAGATTTATGCTCACGCAGAATTTGCGTACTGGAGTTATGAGAACATAAGTTCTTTTAATACTTCGGATAATACATACAACACAGAGCGTTATTGGATTCCCTACCTGTTGTTAGGAGGAGGATTTAGTCAGAATGTAGGTCCTAATACATGGGTTTTTGTAGAGGTTTTATTTGATGTAATTAACGACGAAAATTCACCGTATGAATCAGGAGATCCTTTTATAAGCTTTGGTGCAGGTGTTGGCTTTTAGTTAATATAAAAAATCAACTCAAAATTGTCGGGGTGGGGGGATTCGAACCCCCGACCTCTTCGTCCCGAACGAAGCGCGCTAACCGGGCTGCGCTACACCCCGATTTATTTTTTTACACTATGGAAAATTTTACCAGCAAAAAATAAGTTAAATCGATTAAATTCACTAAAGAATATCTTAATTCTTGGAAAGATTATTGTATATAGATTGACTTAGGTTAAGGAATCTTTTGGCTAAAATCTTTGTTTTTATTTATTTATTGTAATATTTTAGTAGCCCGTAATTAACGGATATTGACTTATAGTAATTTATAAAATGAATTTATTAAACAAATCTATCACAACTATATGAGGGTATCTTTATGAAAAAATTATTCAGTATTCTTTCGCTTTGTGTTGTTTTACTCTTTATGAGTAACTCCTTCGCGCAGGACAGGTCCGTAGCGACTGACTCCTGGGCTTTTGGGTTTGGTTTTACATATCCAATGTATGTTGGAATAAATGGTGCATCATTAAATACCAGCGAATTTTATGGAGGTCATATCCTGATTCAAAGAAACTGGTCAGAACATGTTGCTTCGAGAATTAAAGGTTCATATAACCATGTAGCAGCTCAATATTATGAAAATTATAATGCAAGTAATGGAGCTGGTAATGGTGAATATGTTACTAACAATATGATCACTGGTGATCTTGATCTTATTTACTACTTCAATCCTTGCGAACCATGGTCATTGTTTCTGGTAACCGGTATTGGCGTAAACTATAACAAACCTGAAAACGCCAGATGGGATGATGGTTCAGGTGGATTTGTTGTGAGTGAACTTGATGGTGAATCTAACACCGGTGCACAATTTAACATCGGTGCAGGAATTGAAATAAAAGTCGGTGAAGATTGGAAAATACGTGGTGAAGGTACCTATCACACCATGGGTAACAGTAAAATAGATGGCAGAGATACCAGAGATGGTAGTCAAGATGGTTTCTTTGGTGGCAGCTTCTTTGGCGGCAATTCCAATGACTCCTGGATTCACGCTGATCTTGGTCTTCTATATTACTTCAGTAAAGGTGAACCTTCGAAGTATTGCCAGATTTACACGGGTATTGGTGAAGTTGATTACAACAAAGTTGAAGATATTGTCAGAAGATATCAGACTGTACCAACAGAAGTTGATTATGACAGAATCTGTGAAATGGTTAAGAAATGTATGGGTCCTGCTAAAATGGAAGACAAGTGGGTTCTTGTTGGCGTAAACTTCGACTTTAACAAAGCTACTCTCAAATCAGAATCTTATCCGATACTTGATAATGCAGCGGCTATTTTGTTATCACATCCTGATGTGAATGTTGAAATTCAGGGTCATACTGATCAGATTGGTTCTGATAAGTATAACGAGAAACTTTCGATGCAGAGAGCTGAAGCTGTAAAGAAATATCTTATAGCTAAGGGTGTTGGTGCTAACAGATTAACAACTTCTGGTAAAGGCAAGAGCCAGTTGTTATTCAAGGATTCAGACAATGAAAGCAGATATTACAATAGAAGAGTTGAATTCCACGTTAAATAATTTGGATTATCAAATATTCTAATTATTGAAAAGGGATCTGAAATACGATCCCTTTTCTGTTTTATATAATTTTCTATTAATTATTATGGTGGTTTTTTCTACCTCATTTTTTTTGTAAGTTAGACCAGAAGAAATTATTTACTAACCTTTAATTCTATCCGGAGAGATGGAGAAGGAAATGAAAAAACCAATTATGTGCACCTCCACGAGAACAAACTCAGGAGGTTTTTTTGTATGAAAATTAAAACCAAGTTCGCTGATAGCGAAGGTCTTGATAGAATCCTCACCAGAATTACTCACGAAATTTTAGAAAAAAATAAAGGCTCAAAGGACATTGTTCTTATGGGAATGAGAACGCGTGGAGAGTTTCTTGCGAGAAGGATTCAAGTTAAAATGAAAAGCATAGATGGTGCAGATTTGCCATTTGGAGTACTTGATGTAACACTCTATCGAGATGATTTCCGAATGCGAATCAAACAGCCCGAAGTTTCAGTTTCAGATATTACTTTTGATATAAATGAAAAGCATATAATCCTTGTTGATGATGTTCTTTATACGGGCAGAACTGTTCGCTCAGCAATGAATGCGATTATGGATTTAGGGCGTCCAGCTTCTATTCAATTATGTATTCTTGTTGACAGGGGACATCGTGAACTCCCAATCAGAGCAGACTATGTTGGAAAAAATATTCCTACATCTCAAAACGAAGAAATAAAAGTCCGTTTGACTGAGGTTGATGAAGAAGATGCAATCTATTTGATTGAAATAGATAGGAAGGATGATTGAATATGCCGCTATCAAGCAGACACTTACTCGGATTGCAGGGAGTTCCAAAGGAGGATATCCAGACGATTCTCGACACTGCACACACATTCAGAGAAATTCTGGAAAGACCCATAAAAAAAGTACCAACACTGCAGGGCAAAACTATTGTAAATCTTTTTTATGAGAGTTCAACCAGAACCAGAATTTCTTTCGAACTGGCTGAAAAAAGATTATCGGCAGATTCCATAAACTTTTCAATTTCCGGAAGCAGTGTTAGCAAAGGAGAAACTTTCAAAGACACAATAAAGAATATCGAGGCGATGAAAGTTGATATGGTTGTAGTAAGGCATGCTGCCGCCGGTACGCCACTTTATCTTACAAAAATATCCAGCTCAAACATTATTAACGCCGGTGATGGAACTCATGAACACCCTACGCAGGCTTTACTTGATATGTATTCCATAAGGCAAAAATTAGGTCAACTGGAAGGGCTAAAAATTTGTATAGTCGGGGATATTGCACATAGTCGTGTTGCACTTTCCAACATTTTTGGATTGAAAACTATGGGCGCAAAAGTTTCAGTTTGCGGTCCATCAACTATGATTCCGAAGGATATTAAAAATTTGGGTGTTGATGTTATCTACAATATTGATGAAGCAATTCAGGAGAATGATGTGCTGAATGTCCTTCGTATCCAGCTCGAACGAAAAGCACGGGAATATTTTCCATCGATAAGAGAGTACGCTAAGTTCTTCGGTATCACCAGGGAAAGATTAGACAAAAACGGAAAAGATATTCTCATACTTCATCCGGGTCCAATAAACCGTGGTGTTGAGCTTTCTTCAGAAGTAGCAGATGGATCAAATCAAATTATTCTTTATCAGGTAACAAATGGTGTTGCAATAAGAATGGCAGTTTTATATTTACTTGGAACTTTAAACTAAAAGAATATCTATGAAAGTAATACTAAAAAATGTTGATGTAATTCACCCTGAAGAGAAAATAAATCTTAAAGGAGTTTCAATCCTTCTTGATAATGGAGTTATATCGAAAATAGGCGAATTAAATAACGGCGACATCAAAGAAGCAAAAGAATATGATTTCTCTGGAAAAATTGTTGCGCCGGGTTTTTTTGATATGCACGTTCATTTACGAGAACCGGGAAGAGAAGACGAAGAAACCGTTATTACCGGATGCAACAGTGCCGCAGCCGGAGGATTTACCGGCATCGCTTGTATGCCAAATACAGAACCGGCAATTGATTCCGCCGAGGTAGTTAGATTTATTAAGGATCAGGCTTCAAATCATTTAGTGGAAGTTTATCCCGTCGCAGCAGCCAGTGTTGGTCGGAAAGGAGAGATTATTTCTCCGATGGCAGAATTAGTGGAATCTGGGGCAGTTGCGTTTTCAGATGATGGCGTTGCAATTAAAACTTCATCTGTTTTAAGAAGAGCTATGGAATATGCAAGTATGTATAATGTCCCAATCATTGAACATTGTGAAGATGAATCCCTTGCAGATGGTGCTATGAACGAAGGAGTTAATTCTACTTTACTGGGGCTTCCGGCATTACCATCAGTTGCCGAAGACATTATTGTTAGCAGAGATATTTTGATGGCAGAGTACACAGGTGGAAGAGTTCACATCGCGCATATCAGTACGAAGAATTCAGTCAACATGGTTCGTGATGCAAAGAAAAGAGGGATCAAAGTAACTGCTGAAGTTGCACCGCATCACTTCACACTTACTGATGACGCTTTAAAGACGTATGATACGAATATGAAAATGAATCCTCCATTGAGAACTCAGGACGACATAGATGCAATCATCAAAGGATTGAAAGATGGTACAATTGACTGCATTGCATCTGATCACGCTCCTCATTCCATTGAAGAAAAAGAATCTGAATTTCAATTTGCACCAAATGGTATTGTTGGATTTGAAACCACCGTTGGTTTATCGTTTTCAGAATTATTTCAAAAAAATAAACTAAGCATAGAAGAACTAATCAATAAACTATCTATTAATCCTCGGAAAATTCTCAACCTGCCAATTCCAAAATTTGAAGTCGGGTCTGTTGCTAATTTTACAATAATTGATACAAAATTGGTCTGGACGGTTGATATATTTAAATTCAAAAGTAAATCAAAGAACTCACCTTTCAATAAACGACTCCTCACCGGTAAAGCACTCGCCGTCATCAACAGAAATAAAATGTTTGTTGATGATCAATGGATTGACTTATGCAGTGCTTAATTTTATCTAGAGGCCTGTCCAGTATTATAGACGAAAATATTTCGATTTTCGCTCTTTTCAACAAGATTTCGAAGATAACCTAGTGGCACTTCATTTGGGTTTACCTTAAGAGAAAACAATAAAGGTAACCAAAATGAAAAATCTAATTAAATCTTTTGCAGCAATTTTAGTCATAGTTTACTTAACAGGTTGTGAAGTGAACGAACCCGAATATATTGTTGACAACGTTCCTCCGGTAGCACCAACTGGAATCAAAGTATATGTCGGAAATGACAGAATCGATTTGACTTGGTTAGACAATAGGGATCCTGATCTGGCTGGTTATAATATATACTTCAGCTATTCCTATAATGGCACATACGAAAATATTGGTTCTTCAGCATATAATTACTTCATAGATGAAGGCGCTGTGAACGGCAGTAAATATTATTATGCCGTAACCGCTTATGATTACAATGGCAATGAGAGTGATTTAAGTAAAGATGTAATTTATGCCACAGCAAGACCTGAAGGATTTAATCAGGCAATATTTGACTTTCGTAGATTCCCGAACAATTCAGGATTTTCATTTGTGCTTGAATCGGTTGTAGCTTATAATGATACTCAATATGTGGATTTCTTCTTTGAGAACTATCAAGGCACATTTTACTTAGATGTATATGATGATACCGATATTCAGGATATGGGTCCTACAAACGATATTTACGATATACCTTTTGCACCGACATCTGGCTGGTCAACTACAAAAGATGCAATTGCGATAGTAGGTCATACTTACGTAATCTGGACATGGAATAATCATTTTGCAAAGATTCGTATTTCGAATATTACTAACGAAAGAGTTGTATTTGACTGGGCTTATCAATTAGTTGAAGGTGAAAGACAATTAAAGTCTTCGGTCAACGGTAAAAGAAAACCAATCGAAAAGCAGTGGATTAGGTAAATTGATGGGGCGCAAGCCCCATTCCTTTTTATAGATTTATCATTAGGATTTATTTAAATTTCGGGCAAATGAAGACTTTATTTTTTAATATCACAATTATTTTTTTAACGACTCACATTTTAAATTTAAACGCACAGGATAAAAATCTTCAGCAAAGTATTTCAACAGGGAAAAATGTTAAGGTTCAGTCTATCATTTTTCATGACATTGAATCAGGTATATCAAATAATGATGTGAAAAAATTTTCAAACTACTTTTCATCTCAGCCTTACCTGAGTCTTATTAATGGAGTTAATGGTTATTATTCTTCCAACCAGGCATATTACATAATGGAAGATTTCTTTAATTCATTTCATGTAGTCTCTTTCAGGTTGGAAGAAACAAAAACTGAAGGCGCAGTCTCTTATGGTAAAGGTGATTATTATTATGAGAAGAAAGGAAGGAGAGAAGTAGCTCACGTATACGTAACTTTGAGTAAAGTTGGAAGCAAATGGTATATAACGCAACTCTCGATTAACTAATGGGCAAAAAAATATTATCATACTTCAAAGGCGATAGAAAGTATTTTGCTATCGTCTTTTTTGTTTTAGCTCTGATAGTTGCTGTTGGATTGGTAGCACCGCTCCTTATCGAGCAAAAAAAATCTGATTGGGATACTGAATTATTCATTGAAATCAGTAAGGTTGAAGATGGGATCAAAGCTTTACTATCAGAAAAGGAATCAAGTCTTCTTTCAGCCAAAGAGCGGATTAAGGATGAACTTCATCATACTCTTGTAACCGTAAATTATGAATATGGAAATTTATTATCCTTAGTTAACAGCGAAGTTTATTCTGACTATTCAATTGAGATTGTTGCCCCAAACGGTAAAATAATTGCCTGGAATAATTTAATAGCCATTAATCAGGATGAAATTTTTCCGTTTGTTTATCCAATAAATGAAGTTCATTTTTTTAATTCTGCTCTAATAACCTACTTGACTTTGATTGATACGGTGATACTTCACGGTGACCGATTCTATCTCCTCCTCAGTAAACCGATAGAGAAGTACTATTCGATGCAGAATAAATTTTATAATCAAGTTAGTTTCTCAGAAGAGCTCTCAAATAAATTCAATACACTATTTAATGTTTATTACGACCCTTATGCGCAACCAGAAAAGGATGGTAGAAAACATTCCGTTGTTCTGCTGAATTCTCATAAAAGTAAAATTGGGCTTGCCAGTTTTTTTAAACCTTCACGCAATTTTGAAATAACTGAAATACAAGAAACCGCAACCCAGGTTCAGATTTTATTATTAGTGATCGGTCTGTTTTTTTTAACTCTTGGTATGAAATCAGATTTCCATACAATCAAATGGAAATCAATTAGAATGGCAGCACTAATAATTTATTTTGCGGCACTACGTTTCATTTTTTACTGGACAGGTTTTCCTGCAAAATTTATTGACGGACCGCTTGTTGATCCATCTTATTTCTCTTCAACATTCGCGAGTGGCATTGTTAAAACACCAATTGAGTTTTTTGTAACAAACCTATTTCTGCTGATTATCGGGATAAAATTCTTTTTTTACATACTCGAATATTTTAAAGAAAAGGATTCCGGAAAATTTACAATAATAAAATTTATCGTTTCACCTCTCATTGCAATTCTGGCATTTTATACATTGCGAGGATTGGCTGCATCAATCAAAAGTGTAGTTTTTGATTCTACCATTCGCTACTTCAAAGAACCTGATTTAATTCCAAGTTTGCCAACAGTGATCATGAACCTAAATATTCTTTTATTAGGTCTTGCTTCAGTGTTTGTTCTAATTTCTTTTATTCTTCTCATCGGGAAATTTATTAAGCTGTTGAAAACAGGGCATTCACTTCTTCAATTTCTGAATTTGTTTGCACTCGTTCAGTTAACTTGTTTTATTTTTTTCCTGAAGCAGCCCGAACCTTTAATTACTCCTATAATGTGTTTTGCTTTTATCTCGTTGATTTTTCTTGTCATCGGAAATTTTACTTTTCGGAATAAACACATATCTGCCACTATTGTTTACTCTTCTTTGATAGCATCAGTTATTGTCATATCGATGCTAAACTATTTTAATCTTGAACTTGAAAAAAGATCATTAAAAGTAATTGCCTATGAAGTAAACAGAGCGAATAAAGAACTTCTTTCTTACCTGGTTGATGAAACTCTAAGAACTTCTATGCAAAACGATAGACTTATATCTTCTCTTTACAAACTAAATTCAAACTATGATTCGGAATCATTTATTGCCTGGAGCAATAGCTCACTTCAAAGGGAATCTCTAAGTTCAGAACTTACGCTTTTTGACAGAAATTTTAATCTGCTTGGAAGGTTTACTGTTGGGTTCGATGAAGTAATTGATTATAAGAAATTGTTGAAGAAAAAAAATGAAGACGGTGTTTCTATCAGCGAAATTGAATCATCATCTAACATTGGTTTCAGCTTTGCCGGAGTTGTTCCTGTAGAAAATAATAACATCATTGCAGGTTACATAGCAGTTGCAGCAAAGTTTAATGTTGAAAACCTTGGTGCTTCAGAATTTCCAGATTTTCTTGAATCCAATAAAGCTGCGTTAGGTTCGGTAGTTGATTTAAACCTGGTTCGTATTTTTGAATTTTCTGACGGTAAGCTGCTTCGGGTAAGAGGAAATATTTTCCCTTCAAAAGAACAGAGGGAACAAATATTTAAAGTTGAATTATCTCCTGATGGAGATGGCTGGGCTAATCTTTCATTTTACGGTGAAGATTATATCACCTATATATTGAACACTAATTTTGACGGTGAAAAGAAAACAACTGCCGTCTCAATAAAAGAAAAAGAAATTACATGGAGTCTCTACAACTTTTTTAAAATATTTATAGTCCATTCAATCTTCATCCTGGTATTCGTGATAATTCTTATGATCTTCAGATACATTAATCTTAAGTACACTTTTAAAACTAGACTGCTGGGTGCGTTTTTATTTATTTCAATAATACCCATCATCGCGCTTGCAGTTTATAACCGGGAAGTGGTTCGGGAAAGAACAAATACTGCCATCTTTAATGAACTGAGTAAAAGATCAGAATATTTAGAAAATCACATTAAAGCTCAGAAGCAAAAACATCCTGACCGGGAATTTTTAACTGCATTTGAGAACGCTGGAAAAGAGCTGAAAATTGCTTTCACTATTTATGAAAATTCTGAAATGATTTACAGCTCAAAAAAAGAATATTTTGATAATCGTTTGATCCCTGAAAAATTAAAATCAGAAGTCCATTACAATCTTAACTATTTGAGTTTTCGCGAAGCCCTGACGAAAGAGGCAATTGATAACTATGTTTATGATGCATACTATCGAAAAATAGATTTTGGAGACAAGCCTTTTATACTTGGTGTTAACGATGCCTTCAATAAAATTGAACTCTTCTATTCACCGGTTGATGCAGATGTGTTTTTATTTGGAGTTTATTCATTTGCAGTAATAGTTATTACTCTTTTAAGTAATCTCTTTGCAAACCAGATCTCATCGCCAATAAGACAGCTTACAAGAGCTACCAATGCAGTAGCGCAGGGAGACTTAAGTGTCCAGGTTACAAATAAAGAAAAAGGTGAGCTTAAGGAACTGCTTGATGGATTTAATTCAATGACAAGCGAACTTCAAAAAAATCAAAATGATATCGCCGAACTTGAACGCGAAAGTGCCTGGAAAGAAATGGCAAAACAGGTTGCTCACGAAATTAAAAATCCTCTCACTCCAATGAAGTTATCTGTCCAGCAGATTGTTGCAGCGTACAAAGATAAAAAAACAGACTTCGATGAAATTCTTAAAAAACTTTCGCAGGCAATTCTTAACCAGATTGAAAGTCTCAGCCTAATTGCATCTGAGTTCTCTTCCTTCGCTAAAATGCCAAGTCTTAAGCTCGAAGAATTTGACCTTATTCCGGTTATAAAGGATACAGTTCATCTTTTCGGAGATGAAGAAGCCAAGATCAAATTCTCTTCAGAAGTTGAAAAGGTTTGCATTGAATCAGATGCTTCACAGATGAGAAGAATGTTTATTAACCTTATAAGAAATTCCATTCAGGCAAAAGCTGCAATTATTAGTATCAATTTGACTGTCCAAAACGATTTTGCAGTAATAATAATTTCAGATAACGGCAGAGGAATTTTACCAGAAAATCAGAATAAAATATTTGATTCTAACTTCACCACGAAGGATAAAGGTCTTGGACTCGGTTTAAAACTCATAAAAAGGTTTCTTGAAAATACAAACGGCGAAATTAAATTATTCACCTCGACAGCGGCTGGAACTGAATTCAGAATTAAGATACCGGTGAAAATATCAAGACAAGAAATCTGATATGAGTATTCTAACTCCTCATCAGAGTAAGGCGCTTAATATTGGAAGATCAATTTCGCTTACTGCAAATGCAGGATCCGGAAAGACATTTGTACTTTCACAGCGTTTCATCGAAGTTATCATAAATACTTCAACTCCACTCAGCCAGATTGCAGCTATAACCTTTACTGAAAAAGCCGCAGGGGAACTTTTCAAACGAATTTCTGAAGAATTAAATAAATTACTTTTGACTTCTGCTGATCGTGATATTCAAACTCGCGTGGAAAAAATCAGAAAGCAGCTTGTTTCTGCCAAGATATCTACAATTCATTCGTTCTGCATTGATCTTTTAAAAGAATTCCCCGTTGAAGCTTCAATTGATGCTAACTTCATTCCGATAAATGAGAAGAAAGCTTCCGAGCTGATTGACTTATCAATTGAAAGCACATTGAAAAGATTGTTAAAAGATTCTGATGAACAATCGGATGTAAAATTATTAATCAGGTTATTTGGTTCGAAAGCAATTTTGGTTAGTGAACTTTCAGGCCTGGTGAGTAAAAGAAAAAATATTTTGTATCTGATTGATAAATATTACTCAGCATCCGGGGATGAAATTACTATTCTGATGTACGAGTTATTTCAATCTAATCTAAAGATTGTATTCGAAAAAGAATTGTTGGTCGCACTTGAACACCTGAATATCATAAATAATAAAGTGCTTGAAAGCAATTATAAAAATGAATCGGCAACGGAAATTAATTCAGCTTTAAATAATCTAATTGATACCGATGATGAAATTAAAATCTTAGTAAAGTTGGAAGAATTACGAAATAAAATTTTAACTTCGGGTGGTGTTGTTCGAACCCGGGATTATCTTCCAACGAGGGTCAGGGATGAAATTCAGGATTCAATTCAGATCGTTGAAGATTTTTACAATCAGTTGAGTGAGATCAGGATAACCGATGATCATGAATCAATTGAAAGAGAATTGACCAAATATTCTCTTTCGTTGATCCGCATTTTTCAGGATGTTTTGTCAGCTTATGAGAATAAAAAATCAGAATTGGGCGTACTTGATTTCGAAGATATTCTCATCAAGACAAAAAAACTTCTTGAGAACGAATGGGTAAGGAAATCACTTTCGGGAAAGTATAAATACCTTTTGGTTGACGAATACCAGGATACAAATGAAATTCAATATGAAATATTTCTCCCTCTTGTTGATGATTTGAGAAAAGGAAACCTTTTTATTGTTGGAGACGAGAAGCAAAGCATTTACCGGTTTCGTGATGCCGAGCTGCAGGTTTTTTCTAAAACAAAAACAAATATAAAAAGTATTAGTGGTGATGACGCGCTGCTCACACTTCCGGATAGTTTTAGAATGGCTCCGGCAATCTGTTTTTTTGTTAATTCTTTATTTAAGGAATTGTTTAATTCTCCTAAATTGTTCTTTAATGAAGTTGCTTCTTCAGACCTCGTCTGTGCACGTGTAGATGATTTTCCGGGGCAAGTAGAATTTCTGATTGCTGATGGTGAGCAAATCACTGAAGCGGAACTGGTTGCTAAAAAAATTCTTATTCTTAAATCTGAACAGAAAAATAGAATCAGTGCCTGGAGCGATATTGCGATCCTGGTTCGAAAGCGTGCATCATTTTCTGAATTGCAAAAAGTTTTTATAAAATATCAAATACCATTCAATCTTGTGGGTGGAACTGGCTTTTATCAAAAACAGAGCATAAGTGATATTTTTAATTACTTTTCATTTCTATTAAATGATAAAGATGATGCAGCATTGATTGGCGTTTTGCGTTCACCTTTCTTTCTTGTTTCAGATACTGACATATTTGAACTGTCCTTACTTAATGGTAAATCTTTGTGGGAAAAACTTAAAGCTGCTTCGAAAAAAGCTGGGTGGAAAAAAATTTATGAACTACTTGATGAAAACCTTGAACTTGCTAAAAGAGTTAATATTTCCTGGCTGCTTAGAAAAATTTTGAAGGAGTCAAATTTCATTGCGACTATTTCATCGCGGATAGATAGTGTACAGGAAATTTCAAATATTGATAAACTAATTTCTGTTACGAATGAATTTTTTGTTGATGAGTTTAATACACTTTATGATTATGTATTATTTCTGAAAGATGCTATCACAGGTTCTGAAGATGAAGCGCAAGGTCCTATCGGGGCAGGAAGTGATGGAGTAAATATTCTCACAATTCATCAGGCCAAAGGTTTGGAATATCCTGCAGTATTTTTATTTAAATGTAATGACACAACTCCCGTAAATAAAGTTAAAGCAAAGTCAATTACCTTTGATAAAGATTTTGGGTTGCTCACAAAAGTTCCTGTAAATAACAATTATTTTGGAGAGTATCGATCAGCGCCGGTTATCGGTATTTATAACCTGATTGAAACAAAAAAAGACACTGCTGAATTAAAGCGGCTTCTCTATGTTGGACTAACAAGAGCAAAAGATTTTCTTTTTATTTCTCAAACCGATGACGGAAAGTCATTCAGAAAAAATTCCTTTTCCGCTTTGCTGAATACAGGATTAAAATTGGATTTGATGAATGAGAAAATTGTTCTTGAAGGTAAACTTACATATTTACAAAAAGCAGCAGATAATTTTATTAATAACTCTGAGCCTATTACTTTAACCATTCCGGTAACAAGGCAGATTGAGTCAGCACAAAATATAAATGTCCGAAATGACTCTATTGGAAAAAATATATTTTCCATACTGGATGAAAAGCAGTTGTTGCTAACTGAAGTCAGAGACCATTCAAAGGGAGAGGTTATATCCGCCACAAGATTTTCCACATTTATTAGCTGCCCGTTAAAATACAATCTATTGTATAACTACAAACTCGGCGATCTGGTCACAATGAATTCAAAGTTTAAATCAATAAACAAGTTTCAATCTGAGGAAGATTATAATCGAAACGAATTGAATTCGTTTTTATTTGACGATGAAACCCGGCTAAATGAATTTTCAAAATACAAGGGACAACTGGTTCACTATTATTTGAGAAAAAATCTAAGCAGAGAAGCCACTACTGATTTTATTAAATCTCGGATGAATAATAATTTTAGTAGCAGTAGCTCTGAATCATTGATAAACGATTTTGTAAAAGATCTTGGTGATTTCTTTGATTCGGATGAATTTAAATTAATTAATTCCTTCAAAAATTACAGAAATGAATTTGAAGCATATTTGAAAGTTGAAGATTATTACCTTTTTGGGATACTCGATAAGCTGATTATTGATGATAAAAAGCTGATAATAGTTGATTATAAAACTGATAATATTACAGCGGATGAAATCCTGTCCAGAACTGATAAATATTTACCCCAGCTGGAATTTTATGCTTATATTATTTCCAGACTTTTTAACAAAAAGTACCGGATTGAGGGCAGAATCATCTTCATTAAATTTCCTGGTAACCCGTATGTAATCAACTATGATGATGAAGCTGATAAGAAAACCGAAATGAACATTAAAGCGATGATACAGGCAATCAGAAAAAACAATTATTCTTCAAATTTGATGGCCTGCAGTAATTGTATCTTTGCAGATGCAGATTCAAATTGTATAAAAACATAATTAGAAAAATCAGATATGAATAAAAAAGTTAAGGTAATCAGGGATCTCCCGCTCGTTGAGAAGGAACTTAGTTCGGCGCAGGGTGGAGTGGTTTCTATTACACTTCAGAAGGAAAGTTTTGCTCAATTTGCAACCAACTTTGTTTATCAGAATAAAAACATTTTCTTTTATTTAGATAATGAAGAACTGCTTCGCACAATTAAGTTTGATGCTTTGGCTAAGTTTACTATCCTAAAAGATAAAAATGCTACGAAAGAACTTATCGAGAAAAAAGATCCGTTGTACAGGCTTTTTTCGATAGTTGTAACAGGTGTTATTCGTGAAGCTGAAGAACAAAAAACTATTAAAAGCGTTTCTCAAAGTTTTATTGAGAAATATTCCGGGAAACTCATTCTTTCAGAAAAGGAATCTCAAACAAACGGAAAGCTTGTCTTTGTTGATTCGGAAGAGCTTCTTGCTTTTGATGAAATTGGTTTCTGATGCCATGTATTTTGAAGATAACCTTATACTTTCGACCTTTCTAAAAAAATCTTTCGGGTAAAATTGTGCTGAACTACATATGGGTTGCTTTAATATTACTCGGTGTTGGTGCTGCACTAACCACTGACATCATTAATAAAAGTTCTGACAAATACCGAAATAATGTTCCCCTTGATATCACACTTACTTTTGAGCAGAATGTTGATTCACTAACTGAAGGTAAGTTAGCCTCAGTAGTTCACATTTCTGCAAATCAATTCACCAGTTTTTACAAACAGAAAATTGAATCGGATATTAATGCTGATGCAGTTGTCGTTTATAAAAAAGAATTAACAGAAGATTTCATTTCAATTAAAGTTGATGAAAGTTCTCCCGCAATTTGGCGTGAAATGGCTGCGTCCTCAGGTGATGAAAGTGATCTGACTGGAAAAGTAAAACTGTATGAACAGGTAAGTGCAAATTCTTTCAAGTCCAAAATTATCTTTGAAGAAGTCTCCTTTGCTAAAATGAGTGATGTAACCAATGCAGTACTTAATTATGCAGGGACAGCAGTAACAATCGCTTTGGGTTTAATTGGTATTATGGCTTTATGGCTTGGGGTGATGAAAGTTGCTGAAGAAGCTGGTTTGATAAGGATTATTGCGAGATCACTCAGACCATTTACTAAAAGATTATTTCCTGAAATTCCATCTGATCATCCTGCAATGAGTTCTATGATCATGAATATTTCTGCAAATATGCTTGGATTGGGAAATGCGGCAACTCCATTCGGATTAAAAGCAATGGAAGAGATGGAAAAAATTAATCCGAATAAAGGAACCGCTTCCAACTCAATGGTTACTTTTCTTGCGATCAATACGGCAGGACTTACTCTTATCCCGGCAACTGCAATTGCAGTTCGTGCCGCATCAGGAAGTTCAAATCCTGCAATCATTATTGGAACAACAATATTTGGAGCGGTTTGTGCAACAATCGCAGGAATTTCAGCAGCAAAAATCTTTGAAAAATTTTACCTGGAATCATTCAGCTTCTTTAATTGGTTCAAAAAGAATTTAAAGTTTTTTGGTTTGTTTGCGCTGACAATACTGGTAATAATTTTATTTTTTTTATCCGGACTTGCGACTTCAGTTGGAGAGTTACTTTCTTTTATTTCTGCTGAAGGATTTAAAGATATTATCGGCGTTATTTCAAAGCTCGCTATCCCGTTGTTGATAATTGTTTTTATCGGTTATGGTGCATTTAAAAAAGTTAAAGTTTATGAAAGTTTTGTGGAAGGTGCCAAAGATGGATTTAATATCGCTGTAAAAATTATTCCTTTCCTGGTTGCAATGTTAATTGCAATTGGAATATTCAGAGCCGGCGGAGCAATGGATTGGCTGATATTAATTCTTAAACCAGTAACAAGTTTAATTGGAATGCCTGCAGAAGCATTGCCGATGGCTTTAATGCGTCCGCTTTCAGGCAGCGGTTCACTTGGAATAATGTCAGAAAATCTTGCTGTGTATGGTCCGGATTCATTCATCGGGATTTTAGTATCAACAATCTATGGCAGTACTGAAACCACCTTTTATGTATTAGCGCTTTACTTTGGTTCAGTGAATATTAAGAGAACGCGGCACGCACTTCCTGTTGGATTGATTGCTGATGCGTGTGGCATTCTCGGTGCGTTATTTATTGTGAAGTTGTTATTTAGTTAAACATACAATTCCTCTTTTCGTTTTATGAGAGTATTCATTACAAGGGAGCTTCCTGAAATAGCATTTAAGCTGCTGAGGCGGAATAAAATATCATTCGACTACTATAAAAAAGACAAACCTATCCCAAGAAAACTTCTCCTCGAAAAAATAAAAAACTGTGACGCACTCATTCCTCTTCTAACTGAAAAAATTGACAAAGAAGTAATTGACCAAATGCCGAATTGCAAAGTAATAGCAAACTATGCTGTTGGTTACAACAACATTGATATTGATTACGCGAAAAAGAAAAAAATAATTGTAACCAACACTCCTGATGTACTAACTGAATCAACAGCCGATCTCACAATGGCTCTTGTACTAGCTTGTGCAAGAAGGTTAATTGAAGGTGAAAGTTTATTAAGAAAAGGAAAGTTTAAAGGATGGAAACCAAAACTACTTCTTGGTACGGAACTGAAGGATAAAAATTTCGGAATACTCGGTGCCGGAAGAATTGGTAGTGCTGTAGCCAAACGTGCAAAATCTTTTGGAACTAAAATTATCTATGTTGATAATAAAAAAAATATAAAGCTCGAAAAGGAAACTGGTGCTAGAAAAGTTTCACTAAAATATCTGTTGGAAAATTCTGATATATTATCTGTTCATTTGCCATTGAACATTAAGACTCATCATTACTTAAATTATGAAAGACTAATTCAGTTAAAAGGAAATTCGATACTAATCAATACAACACGTGGAGAAATAATTGATGAGAAATCGCTTATCAGAATATTAAAACAAAACAGACTTATGGCTGTCGGATTAGATGTTTTTGAAAACGAACCAAACTTAAATCCTGAACTTTTGAAATTTTCGAATGTATTAGTTCTTCCTCACCTTGGAAGCGCTACTCGTGAAGCCAGAGACGGAATGGCTGAACTTGCAGTAAAAAATGTTATAAATGTTCTCCTGGGAAAACCACCACTTTCGCCCGTTTTTTAAGGCTGAAAGCGATTATGGTTGCATATATTTTTGCTAATGGGTAGTTTTGAAAATAAAAAGTTAGAACTATGAGAATTGGAATACCAACCGAAATTCGCTGGGAAGAAAAGCGAGTTCCTCTTGTGCCTGCTGGGGTAGATTCATTAATCAGAACTGGTCATACCGTTTATATCCAGAGCGGCGCAGGCGATGCCAGCCACTTTACAGATCAGGAATATCGCGAAGTGGGTGCCACAATCGTCTACAACAGGGAAGAAATATTTGGCCGGTCCGAGATGATTATTAAAGTATCGCCGGTTACAGAAGATGAATCTGAAATGCTTGTTGATAACCAGATACTTTTTTCTTTTTTACTGCTTACAATGGGTAATAAAAATGTCCTGGAAAAACTTATAAGCAAAAAAATTACAGCAATAGGTTTTGAATTAATTGAGCAGGATTTTCGTTTGCCGATTCTTCACTCGATGAGTGAAATTGCCGGACCACTTGCAATCCAGATTGCCGAGCGATACCTGGAAAGTTTTACTAAAAACGGAAGAGGAATTTTAATTGGCGGAATTACCGGTGTTGCTCCGGCCGCAGTAGTAATTTTAGGTGCAGGTGTGGTAGGTATTACTGCAGCCCGTGCTGCTCTGGGAAGAGGTGCACAGGTTATAGTTATTGACAAAGATTTGGCTCGCCTGAGACAAATAGAAACTGAGTTTCATAGAGGCGTAACAACAGTTATGGCAAATCCTTATACCATATCGCGTGGTGTGAAATTTGCGGATGTTCTGATAGGAGCAGTTTTAATCAAAGGAGAAAAAGCGCCGCATCTGGTTACCGAACAGATGGTCAAAGAGATGAAAAAAGGCGCTGTGATAGTTGATGTTTCAATTGATCAGGGTGGATGTGTTGAAACCAGCAGAGTTACAACAATTTCTGATCCGGTTTATACCATGCATAATGTGATTCATTATTGTGTCCCTAATATGCCTGCACTGGTTGCTCGCACTGCCAGTTATGGTTTGAATAATGCAGTTCTTGATTATGTGCACGACATAGCGGATAACGGGCTGACTCATGCTTTGATGGGAGACGAAGGATTAGGAAGAGGAGTTTGCACTTACAATGGATCCTGCACAAATGAATCAATTGCCGAATCGTTTGAAGTTGGATATAAGAAACTACATATCTTCTCAACTAACTAAAAAATATCAAGAGAATCATTATTGTTTACACTAAGAAGAAAAGAAAAATAAAATTTTATGCTCACTGTTGAAGAAATAAGAAAAAAAAATTTACCCGCAAATCTCTATAATATTTATAGTAAGAAATTAACTACTTCGGATGAGGCTGTAAAAAAAATTAAATCAGGAGATAATATTGTCATCCAGCCGGGATGTGCAGTGCCTCTTGAACTTGTTCGTGCTATGGTTAGAAGGAAAGATGAATTAGAAAATGTAACCATATATCATATTCTAATTGTTGGAGAACTCCCATATGTAAATCCCGGGATGGAGAATCACTTCAAACACAAAGCATTTTTTACAGGCGCAAATGTTCGCAAAGCAGTGCATGAGGGCAGAGCAGAATTTATTCCTATTTTTCTTTCGGAAGTACCACTTCTCTTTAAGAGAAATATTATTCCCGTTGATGTTGCGTTTCTAAATGTATCTCCTCCCGATGAACATGGGTTCTGCAGTTACGGAGTTGATGTTGGAACAATAAAAACTGCGGCCGAAAAAGCAAAAATTATAATTGCTCAACTCAACAGTGAAATGCCGCGAAGTCTTGGCGATAGTTTTATTCATATAAATAAAATCCATCATATCGTTGAATACTCTGAGCCTATACAGGAACTTCCGCAGGTTGATCCAAATACCAGCAAGGAGATGCTAGAGATTTATGATGCAATCGGAAAAAATACAGCA
Source organism: uncultured Ignavibacteriaceae bacterium (assembly GCA_963698525.1). Lineage (GTDB taxonomy): Bacteria > Bacteroidota > Ignavibacteria > Ignavibacteriales > Ignavibacteriaceae > IGN2. The sequence continues at coordinate 70,853 of CAVORE010000012.1, forward strand.
GAATTAATAGAAGACGGCTCCACACTGCAAATGGGAATTGGAGCCATTCCTGATTCAGTTATGAAGTATTTACGCGATAGAAGAAATCTTGGCATCCATACTGAAATGTTTTCGGATGGAATTGTTAACCTTGTTGAAGAAGGTATTATTAATGGTGAAGAAAAAACTATTCACCCCGGCAAAATAATAGTCGGTTTTGTGCTTGGTACGAAGCGAGTTTTTAAATTTATAGATAACAACCCGGTTATAGAATTTCATCCGCAGGAATACGTAAATGATCCCTTTATAATTGCCCAGAACAAAAAAATGGTTGCCATAAATTCTGCCATTGAAATTGATATAACAGGTCAGGTATGTGCAGATTCAATCGGCACAAGAATTTTTAGCGGGATTGGCGGGCAGGTTGATTTTATAAGAGGAGCAGCTCACTCAGAGGGCGGCAAACCAATCATTGCTCTCCCTTCAATTACTAAAGATGGAGAAGTTTCACGAATTGTTCCGATATTAAATCCCGGTGCCGGGGTTGTTACTTCACGAGGGGATGTTCATTATGTCATCACTGAGTATGGTGTTGCACATTTATTCGGAAAATCTTTAAAAGAAAGAGCACGTGAACTCATAAAAATTGCACATCCAAAATTTCGTGATGAATTAACAAAGTACGCTAAAGAAACAAGACACATCTAATGGTAGCAGTAATCGGGGATATACACGGTTGTTTTAATACGCTTAAGAAGCTTTATACACTTATTTTAAAGAAGTATCCTGATATTCCGGTTTGTGCAGTAGGCGATCTTGTGGATAGGGGTAAGTATAGTTATGAAGTTGTTGAGTTCGTGAAGAAAAATAAAATTACATTCACAGCCGGCAACCACGATTATATGTTTTACTATTTTATAAAACATCCCAGCAGCATGCTTGGAAGATCCTGGGTGTTTAATGGATCCGAGACTACATTGGATTCTTACAGCAACCGTTTCAATGAAATGAATAAGCATCTTAATTTTCTTATTAAGGCACCCTTGATTCTTGATTTAAGTGATTGTTTTATATGTCATGCAGGAATTTCAAGTCATTACGCAAGAAAACTCGGTAAGCATCCTCTTTCAGATAAACAGAAGTTGATAAACATTATCGAAAGAGATTTAAATAGTGATCACGGAATTTTATGGACAAGGGACAAACTGTTAAACCTCCATAAACTCCAGGTTGTCGGTCATACAAGGTTTCAGGAAGTTTCTTATGATGAAGCGAGTGATACAGTTTATATTGATACTGCAGCATGTTCCGGAAACAAACTTAGCGCAGTGATAGTTAATGAAAGTAATATTGTTGATAGACTTTCAGTTCCTACGGAGAAAATTGATCTTATTTAACAGCATTTTATAATTCAATAGTGGGGGATTTATGTTTACCAAACCTGACCTGCTCTCGCTTTCACTTCAAGAGTTTATTAAATTTTTAAAAAAGAGAATATTAAAAAATTCTTTTTTGTTTATGATGATAAAGAGAAAAGTCTCATAGCCTCTCATCCCATCTTACAACCTATAGCAGATTTGTTTACAAATGATAAGAGAGATTTTATCGAACATGAAGGATGGTTCTGCAAAGTTTCTGATCAGTATGATATGATACACGGTGCTTTTATTCATAGAACAAACAGGGGACAAGCTGCGGGCGGTGTACGTTATTGGAATTATGATTCTATAGAAGATTATTTTAGAGATGGACTCAGGCTTGGTGCAGGAATGACTTTCAAAAATGCTCTTGCCGGTTTATGGTGGGGTGGAGGCAAAGGAGTTATTGCTCATAATCCAAAATATGATAAAATGAATCCTGAAGTAAGAGAAAAAATTTATAAAGAATATGGTTTGTTTATGTCATCTTTGAATGGATGTTATGTAACTGCAGAAGACGTAGGAACAAGTGTTGAAGATATGGCAAATGTTTTTTCTCATACAAGATTTACAACCTGCATCCCCCCGGAATTTGGCGGAAGCGGAAATCCCTCTGCTCCAACAGCAAAAGGCGTAATTTCCGGAATGGAAGCAGCTTTGGAATTTTTAGGAACGGGAACTCTTGAAGGAAAATCAATTGCGATCCAGGGACTTGGGCATGTTGGCGAACCTTTAGTTCAATATTTATTTGAAAAGAAAGTGAAAAAAGTAATCGGAACTGACATCAATCCTGATCATATTAATTCGGTTAAGAAAAAATTTGCTGGAGCGAATCTTGAGTGCAGATTAGTTGAAAGAGAAGATCTTTCCATCTTCAGTGAAGATTGTGATATCTTTTCGCCAAATGCAACCGGAGCAAATCTGAATTCGAAAACAATCCCAATGCTCAAAGCTATAATAATTTGTGGTGCAGCAAACAATCAGCTTGAAGATATGAAGAGGGATGGAAAAGCTATTCACGATTTAGGAATAGTTTATGTTCCTGATTTTCTTACCAATCGAATGGGAATTGTTACATGTGCCAATGAGCAATATGGTTACATCAATAATGATCTGCTGATTGAAAATCATTTCAGCAGGGATTGGGAACACTCAATCCACAACAGGGCAATACAAGTAATCAAAGAATCAAAACAAAAAAATATTCCAACAGCAGAGATTGCCCTGAAATTAGCAGATAGACTTTCTAAAGAAAACCATCCGATTTTTGGGCATAGAGGAAAGCAAATAATAAAATCTCTGGTTGAAAATAATTGGCATTTATTGTGATTTTAGAAGAAGTAAGAAAGATTTAAATACTGCCATTTTATTTGTTACGCACCAACAGTAGCTAATTCTTAAGATTATTTCTCTTGACTATCGAAAATATTATCAGCAATTTTAAGTTGTTAGTTTACTTCTGTAACTTTATGCGAGTTATAGTATTCAAAACTTTCAGTTAGTATCCTGTTCTCACCTCGCAAATTCCTAGAGAAGTAAGTTCACTTTCATATCCATAAAAAGGATTTATGAAAAAGGACCGATTCATAGTTAGGATAGTTAATTATTTTATTCTCTACACTCTGATTGCATTCGCCCTGCAAGCACAAACAATTACAACCAAATTTGATGAAATAAATTTCAAACACCTCTCCGTAGAAGACGGTTTATCCAGCAGTACTGTATATGCTATTCTGCAGGATAGCCGGGGTTTTATGTGGTTTGGTACAAATAAAAATATAAATCGCTGGGACGGTTACAAGATTAAGATATATACACTCGGTGTTATTACAACATTGTATGAAGATACGCAAGGTGTGATGTGGGTAGGTACAATGTACGGTTTGAACAAATTCAATCGGGAAACAGAAGACTTCACACGGTACGTAATTAATGATGATAGTATAGACAACGTCCTCCAAAATATTATTTATGAAATCATAGAAGATAATTCAGGTGCATTATGGATTGCTACCGGGTACGGTCTTTGTAGATTTGATGCTGCCACCGGAAAAGTTAAACGTTTTATCCCAAAGCCTGAGGATCCTAAACCTGCATTCAGTGATAACTATATTATGTCAGTTAGTGAAATAGAAAAAGACAGGTTATTACTCGGAACGAGAAATGGATTAATTAGCTTTAATACCGAGACAGGTGAATTTACTAAGCTACCGTTTAATGACCCTGCTGTCGATAATAAACCACATATTAATAAAGTTTATAAAGATAGAGCCGGAAATTTATGGTTGGGAATGGCTTGGGGTGGTCTTATTCAGTACAACATAGAAAATGCGGAATTCGATCGTTATTTATTTAATTCTGAGAATCCTTCCTCTTTGAGCAATAATTTTATAGAGACAATCCATGAGGATCAATCCGGTAAACTTTGGATAGGAACTAGTGGAGGAGGATTAAACAAATTTAATAGAGATACTAAACGTTTTACTGCATATAATCATAATAGCAGGGATGCCGCGAGTATTGGCAGCTCTTCAATTCAGGCAATTTATGACGATAAAGATGGTAACCTGTGGATAGGGACGTTTGATAACGGTATTAGCATGATATCGAAATGGGGTAAGCCTTTTAAACATTATATGCATGACACTGAAGATGCTTCCAGTTTAGGAGACGGAAAAGTGATGGCGATATGTGAAGCCAGGTCCGGCGATCTATGGGTAGCACAATGGGGCAGCGGTATCAGCCGCCTAATTAGTGGAAGCAAAAAGTTTATTCACTATGTTTATAATTCCTCTGCACAAATTAGTATTGGTTCTGATAATGTTGGTGATATTTACGAAGACAGGTCTGGTTATATATGGGTGGGCTCAAAGGGATTAGAACGTATTGATCCATTAACAAATCAAGTTATTCATTATCGATATGATCCAAACAATAATAATTCTCTTGGTGGGAGACTTGTTTTTACGATTTATGAGGATAGACAAGGAATAATGTGGTTTGGCACTTACGATGGAGGATTGGATAGATTTGATAGGAACAGTGGGACTTTTAAAAACTATAAGCATGATCCTTCAGATTCTATGAGTCTAAGTAATGATTTTGTATTAAGTATATATCAGGATAGTAAAGATAATCTTTGGGTAGGAACTGTTAACGGGCTATGTCGAATGATTCAATTAGAAAATGGAAGAGAGGGATTTGTACGCTATAAAAATGATCCATTAAACCCGATTAGTTTATCAAGTAGTTACATCCATGATATTTTTGAAGATAGCAAGAAAAGATTATGGATTGCAACCAATTATGGTCTTAATCTCTTTAATCGCGAAGAGGAGAGTTTTATTCCATTTACAAAGGAAGATGGACTTCCCGATAATTCCATTTGCTCTATTCTAGAAGATGACCATAAGAATCTTTGGTTACGAACTGAGATTGGATTGGCCAAGTTTAATCCGGAAAAAATAGTATTCAGAACATATGATGAACGAGACGGTTTAAAGAACTACCGCTCGGTATCCTCTGGATTTAAAGCTTTCCATAAAGGCAAATCAGGTAAAATTTATTATGGAGGAATGAATAACCTTGCAGTTTTTTATCCAGATAGTCTTAAAGATAATCCCAATCCTCCAAGAATTGTGCTTACCGATTTCAAACTTAACAACAAGCCTGTAGAAATTGGTGATAGTTCTTATCTAAAAAAAACAATCACTGAAACCAAAACAATTGAATTACCTTATTATGAAAATATTCTTTCCTTTGAGTTTTCAGCCTTAGATTATACGGCTCCTGGTAAAAATCAGTATGCATATAAAATGGAAGGAGTTGACAGGGATTGGGTTTACACTGATGCTGCCCGCCGCTATGTATCTTATACTAATCTTGATCCGGGTGAGTATGTTTTCAGTGTTAAAGGTTCCAATTGTGACGGTGTATGGAATGAAGAAGGTGTTTCTGTCTCGATCATCATCAACCCCCCATGGTGGGCAACATGGTGGGCTTATATACTGTATGTTATATTCACCGTCTCTTTATTTACCGGGGTAACAAGATTTTATTTGAACCGCCAGAGATTAAAACATCAGTTAGTGTTAGAGCACGAGCATGCTGAAAAACTGGGTGAGATTGATCAATTGAAGTCACGCTTTTTTGCGAACATCTCCCACGAGTTCCGCACCCCGCTTACATTAATACTGGGACCGGTAAAACAGATTATGAATAAAATAAATGACACAAAGGTAAAAGAGGAATTAAAGTTAGTCCATAGAAACGCTAATAGACTTAATGGAATGGTAAACCAGTTGCTTGACTTATCTAAACTTGAAGCAGGTAGAATGGAACTTAAAACAATTAAGATAAATATTATTCCGTTCTTAAAGGGATTGGTATTTTCATTTGCATCTTTAGCTGAGAGAAAAAAGATAGCACTTAAATTTAATTCAGATTTAGAAGAGCTTTTAGTATACGTTGATAAAGATAAAGTAGAGAAAATAATTTATAACATTTTATCAAATGCATTTAAGTTTACATCGGAAGGTGGCAGTGTTGAAATTGAAATCAAATCCAAACCCCCTTTTAATTCCCCCTTTACTAAAGGGGGAAAAGAAGAGGGTTCCGCGGAGATTTCCATTAGCGATACAGGCATAGGCATTTCAGAAGAACGGGTTGATAATATATTTGATCGTTTTTATCAGGTAGACGGCAGTCATACCAGGGAACATGAAGGAACCGGAATTGGATTGGCACTAACTAAAGAGCTTGTAGAATTACATAAGGGAGAAATAGCGGTTGAGAGTGAAGAAGACAAGGGAACAACTTTTGTAATCAGACTTCCATTAGGCAGAGATCATCTGAAACCGGAAGAGATAATTGAAGAAAAAGTTGAAGAGAAAAAAGATATTCTAACAATAGATGAAGTTGAATTTAATGATGAAATTAAAGCTCAAGAGAAATTTGATATTGAAACATTTACAGAGACAGGTCTGTCTGCCGACAAGGCAGGAAAACCTTTATTGCTTATTGTTGAGGATAATGTGGATGTAAGGAATTATATAAAAGGATATCTTGAAGAAAGCTACAAAATTATTGAAGCCGTAAATGGAAATGATGGATTTCATAAATCGCTGCAGAGTAGTCCTGATTTAATTGTAAGTGACGTAATGATGCCAGAGATGGATGGTTTTGAGCTATGTGAAAAACTAAAAACAGATGAGAGAACCAGCCACATACCAATAATTCTTTTAACCGCTAAAGCATCAGGGCAGGATAAGATCGGAGGACTTGAAATGGGTGCTGATGATTATATTATGAAGCCATTCGATGCTGAGGAATTACAGGTACGGATAAAAAATCTAATCGATCAGCGGAAGAAGCTTAGAGAACATTTTAAGAAGGAAGGACTGGTCAATTTAGATAATAAAAACATTACATCGATTGACAAAAAGTTTTTGAAAAAAATATTAGAAATAATAGACAGTCATATATCTGATTCGGGATTCAGTATAGACAAGTTAGCTGATGAGATTGGATTAAGCAGGTCCCAGTTGCACAGAAAACTTGTAAGTTTAATCGGCGAATCGCCAGGCGATCTAACGCGCAGGATAAGATTATATAAAGCCGCAAAACTAATCGAAGAAAAATTTGGGAATATTTCGGAGATTGCCCTGGAGATTGGATTCAGTAATCCGGCAAACTTTGCACAAAGTTTCCGGCACCAGTTTGGGGTCTCACCTTCAGAATACGAAAAACAGCATTTCAAGTAACCAAATCAATTTAAGCTTCCTTTTTATTCTGTTTACAACAAATTCAATGTAATTTGCAACAAAATCGGTAGATAAACACGCCCCTGATTTTGTTTATTGTTATTGAGATATTTCCCGCTAAGCGGGATCAGCTTTTAGCTGAAATCAATATCATATTAACATTCGCACGGAGGTCGATATGTTGAGTTGTACAAAATCCTGCCTAGCGGGAAAAAACCTACTATTAATTACAACTATAAGTCTGTTTATCAGCTTTACAGGTTTAACTGAAGCACAGTGGTTCTCGCAAAACAATCCTGCACAGAATAGTACCATGTATGACGTATTTGCAATTGATGAAGACAGTGTTATCAGTGTTGGGTCTATTTATCCAACTGGTGAAGGAATAATACTGAAGACAACAGATGGAGGTGAAAATTGGCTGATTCATTTAGTCGATACACTTGGATATTATCGCTCTATTTATTTTGTAAACCAGGATATTGGCTGGGTAGGTGGTGGATTCGCCTGGGGTGATTTTGATGTTGGAATAATTCTAAAAACTACGAATACTGGAAACAATTGGATTAAAGATACTATAGGATTAGGGGCTTTAAACTCAATTCATTTCGTTGATCAAAATACTGGATGGGTTGCAGGAATCGATAGGGCCTTTGGACATCTAGGTAAGACGACCGATGGTGGTACAAATTGGATAAATCTAGGTTTGAGTGGATTTCTCCGGTCTGTTTTTTTTATAGATCAGAATACTGGTTGGGTCATCGGTGGCGAACCTTGGGAGAGTTCAATTCTAAGAACAACAGATGGAGGTTCTAGTTGGATAACAAAAACATTTTCACCTTTTTTCCCTCGCTCAATTTATTTTATTGATCCAAATATCGGTTGGGCAGCAGGAAATGAAAACTTCACAAATTTCGGACTAATTTACAAAACTACGGATGGTGGAGAAAACTGGGTAAATCAATCAGTGGGGATATACAATTATTTATATGCCATTTACTTTGTTGATGAAAATATTGGTTGGGCTATTGGTTCGGATGGAATAATTCTTAACACAACTGACGGTGGTGAAAATTGGATAAGCCAATCTAGCGGTACGACTAATGATTTATATTCTATTCACTTCATCGATGAGAATACGGGCTGGGTAGTCGGAGAAAATGGAACAATCCTTAAAACAACTAATGGTGGTATTATCCCAGTAGAGTTAACCAGTTTCACCGTAATTGCACAATCCGATTATGTTGAATTAAAATGGACAACAGCTACTGAAACAAACAACAGTGGATTTGAAGTCCAAAGAAAACTTGATAGCAATGAATGGAATAGAATAGGTTTTGTAGAAGGACACGGTACAATCACCGAACTACAAGACTATAATTTCATTGACGATATAAGTAATATCAAGGCAGCTTCTTTCTTTTACAGACTTAAACAGGTAGACTATGACGGTTCATTTGAGTATAGTGATGAAATAGAAGTAATGAAATCAAATACACCTGAAGAATATTCTCTCTCACAAAATTATCCTAACCCATTTAATCCCAGTACAACAATCAGTTGGCAGTCTCCAGTAGGCAGTAGGCAAACTTTAGAAGTTTATGATCTATTGGGAAAAGAAATACAAACACTTGTTGATGAATATAAACCAGCGGGCAGATATGATATTGTGTTTGATGCAACCAACTTATCAGGCGGAGTTTATTTCTACAGATTACAAGCTGGATCTTTCATTGAGACTAAGAAGATGATCCTCCTACGATAAATCTTCGGAGGATAAATTTTAATGAAGTAATTATAAATTTTCTGCAAATTCTAAAATATGCAACATAAGTGCAAGGCATTGCGACATAGTTGATAACCATCACTTGCCTTTATTGTGTTTATTTGAAAAAGTAGTAATCTAAAAATATTCTATCATCAAATAGGAGGTTGTTATGTTGAGTTCTACGAAATCCCGCCTCGCGGGAAAAAACTTTTCTTTACTTTTTGTCATTCTTGTTTTTACTGCTATCCAGACCTACTCGCAGGATACAATACGCGTCCCTGCAGATTACACAACCATTCAAGCTGGTATAAATGCTGCGAGCAATGGCGATTTAGTTCTGGTTGAGGATGGTACATACATAGAAAACATTAATTACCTGGGAAAAGCAATTACAGTTGCGAGCTGGTTTTTAGCTGATGGAGACACGAACCATATAAGCAACACTATAATTGATGGCAGCCAGCCCAACCATCCGGATAGTGGATCAACGGTATTTTTCATTTCTGGTGAGGATACAACTTCTATCTTGTATGGATTTACAATTACAGGTGGCAGCGGTACTTTAAGCTCAACGCAAAGCACCCGGCGGGGTGGGGGTGTTCTTTGTTACCAATCAGGTTCCCGAATCGAATATAACTTTATTGAGAACAATGAGATTATTTACCAGCAGTCTGCACGTGGCGGGGGAATTTGCGGGTTGAATGTAAGCTCTGATCCTCATTACTCGTATGTGATAGTTGAAAATAATAGAATCAGAAATAATCGTTGTGAATCTAACGACGATAAAGCATACGGTGGAGGAGTTTATTTGCAAGGCGAGGGAAGAATTGTTGGTAATGATATTATCAATAATGAGGTGGAATACAATGGAGCGACAGGAAGTAATCGAGCTAGTTTTGGCGGGGGGATCTTATGTGGTTGGTGGGCAGGTGGATATGCATCTGTAAAAATCTACGATAATACTTATCGTTAACAATAGAGCCTTGAGTAACAACACAGTTGGGGCTGCATATTGCGGCGGCGTAGATTTAATACATACAAATTGCGACTTCCGGAGAAATACAGTTAAAGACAACATGGTGAGCGGTACTCCCTATGCTTATGGAGGGGGTATGCGTGTTTTAGATTCTTCACCTACCAGTTTTGTTGCGGATAACGATTTTATCAATAATGGACCTTTAGATGTCTCTGTTTTGGTGCTAGGTGGCGGATTACTGACGGTTCGGACTGAATAACTTAACTGTTGAAAATAATGTATTTCAATTTAACAGTGGAGTAGTTGGCGGCGGAATGTATCTCTCTGAAGATGTTGAGATTTCTGTTCTGAATAACAGGTTTTTACAAAACGAAGCAAATTATGGCGGTGGAATATATATCTATGCTGATTCGGTGATTTCTGTTCTAAATAACAAGTTTTTACAAAACATTGCAACTGATTACGGTGGTGGCATTGTGATTGACGAATCCAGTCCATTGATTGAGAACAACCTGGTTGCCGGAAACACATCCTGGTTTGGTGGCGGAGTTGCTGTGCATTCCACCGTTAATAAATCCGACGACAATACAGGAATCAACCCGACATTTATGATGTCTGGTGGTCTGGGTGAAATTACTGCTGAAGCCAGCCCTAACTATGTATTGCCATCCTCGCTGAAAAAAAATATCAATCTCGTTAGCGAACCTTTGTTAATTAATAATACTATTGTGGACAATTCGGCAACCGCTTTTGGTGGTGGAATTTATAACGAGAACTCCCAACTGACAGTACTCAACACAATCCTTTGGGGTAATACCGCTGCCCAGGATTCGCAGATACATGTTTTGAATGGAGATGTTTTTGTAGAATACTCTGATGTTCAGGACGGTTATACAGGAACAGGAAATATTGATCTTAATCCTGAATTTTTAGACACAACATATTTTCTTTTGAGGAATATATCTCCCTGTATTGATACGGGAAATCCTGATCCAATTTATAATGATGCTGAAGACCCGAATAATACTGGATTTGCATTATGGCCCTCAATGGGAACTATCAGAAATGATATGGGTGCTTATGGTGGACCTGGAACAATAAATTGGATTATTACCGATGTTGATGATGATTTACAATTAACGAATGAAATTCCAATTGGTTATCAGTTAAGTCAGAACTATCCAAATCCATTTAACCCAAGCACAACGATAGAGTTTGCATTACCGACACCGGGTTTTGTTACACTTAGCATATTTAATATTCTTGGTGAAAAGGTTGCAACTTTGGTTTCAGAAAATTTAACAGCAGGAAACTACAAATATCATTGGGATGCCAAAGGAGTGACGAGCGGTGTGTATTTATACAAACTGGAGGCGGGAAATATTATCCTCGTCCGCAAGATGATATTGATACGCTAAGAGAAATTTGTTAGATAAAAAAATCTGACCGGGACGATAATCATTCGTTCCGGTTGATTTATTAAAAATCAAATACAGATAAATATTTATTAGGAGGATGGGTATATGAAAAGAATATTAATGTTTTTAATAATTATGATTTTTATTTTGACACAGTCGCAAAGATCAGTTGCGCAAAATACGGCCTTTCCGCCTGACATAAAGAAAACTCATTCCGGTACCAATGAATTTTCAGCTCAGACGATAGATACACTTATTCAGTATTTAATCAATCAAACAAATTTAGACACCCTGATATACTTTTTAAATATTTTATCGGGTGAAGATTCTGTTACTATTAACGACACTACATATCTGCTGCTTTCCAGATATCTGTATCATCCGCATAATGATCTGGCGGCAGATTTTATCTTTCAAACCTTAAATCGTTTTAATCTTTCGCCATCTAATCAGATTTATAGTTCAACCGGAAGAAATGTTTTGGGTGTTAAAACCGGTACAGACTATCCCAATCAGGAATTTATAATCTGTGCTCATTATGATGATATGCCTCCTCAGCCACCGTCGCCAGGAGCGGATGACAATGCCAGTAGCGTCGCAGTCGTTCTTGAAGCCGCGCGGCTTCTCTCTCAAATACCAACTCCATATACCATAATATTTGCTCTTTGGGATGAAGAAGAGATGGGTAGTTGGGGCAGCCGACAATACGCTCTGCAATCATACTTAGCCGGAGAAGACATAGTTGGGGTCGTTAATCTGGAAATGTTGGGGTGGGACAGCGACGATGATGGTTTATTCGATATTAGTACCCGTCCAATTGCAAATTCAGTTGAATTGGCTAATCTTGTTGATTCGTTAGCAAATCTGTACAATCTTGGTTTAACTTCGGCTATTTTTAATCCGGGAACAACTGCTAGCGATCATGCATCGTTTTGGAATCACGGATACAGCGCAATCGTTTTTAGTGAAGCTTTTTTCAGTGGAGATGGTAATCCTTATTATCATACTTCAAATGACAAAATTGAACATTTCAATCTTAATTACTACTACGCACTTTCAAAATTGGCAGTTGCGACATTATCCCATCTGGCATTTTATAACTTGATTCCTGTTGGTATTAGAAATGAAACAAATGACCTTGCAATTGATTTCGTATTGGAGCAAAACTACCCAAACCCATTTAATCCGATTACGAAGATAAGATTTACGATTCCGGAATTCGGATTGACGATTTTAAAAGTTCATGATATTCTCGGCAATGAAATTGAAACATTAGTCAATGAAGAAAAATCTTCAGGAAATTACACAGTTGAATTTAATGCAGCTAACCTGCCAAGCGGAGTTTATTTCTATCGGCTGAACGCAGGATCCTTTGTTGAGACTAAGAAGATGGTGTTGATGAAGTAAGAGATTAGTAAAAAGCCTCGAATTAAATCGGAGCCTTTTATTACTTGCCAATCATCAATAGTGGTTATGTAAAGAGGTTATTAGATTTTTTTAAGTATTTTTTGCAAATTATATCCGAAAATAAATTTCTACTCCGAGGGGGTAAGAATACGGACTACTGACTGTAAACTTTTCCCTATGGACTACTGACCTTCTCTCCCGAAGCAGAAGTTTTGGAAGTAAATTTTTCAACTTCTAAAAGGAGGCTCGCGATGAAAACTTTTCTACAAACTTTAATTTTCTTATTTCTGGTAATACAAAATTGTTTCCCACAGTGGTATCAGCAGAATAGCGGTACAACTAAATTCTTAAACGCTGTAACATTTACAGATGCCAATAATGGATTCGCTGTTGGCGATAGTAGTATAATCCTTAGAACTACTAACGGTGGCACAATTTGGACACAACAAACAAGCGGAACATTAGACGATCTATTTGGTGTCAGCTTCACAGATTCAGATAACGGTACGGCTGTGGGATATGAAGGAACAATCCTTAGAACTACTGACGGAGGTGCATCCTGGACACAACAAACAAGCGGAACAACAAAAAGATTAGGCGGTGTGTCTTTTACCGATGCAAACAACGGAACGGTTGTTGGCAGTGACGGAACAATTCTTAGAACCACAGACGGTGGCACAACTTGGACGCAACAAACAAGCGGAACAACTGAATATTTAAATGCTGTCTCATTTACTGATGCAAATACCGGAACAGTTGTTGGCAGTGACGGAACAATTCTTAGAACCACAGACGGTGGCACAACGTGGACTTCACAAATAAGCGGAACATTAGACGATTTACTTGGTATCGGCTTTACAGATTCAGATAACGGTACGGCTGTGGGTTATGATGGAACAATACTAAGAACAACAAACGGGGGCAACATTTGGATTTTCCAGACAAGTGGAACATCAGGATCTTTATATGATGTCTCATTCACAGATGCAAATACCGGGACTATTGTTGGTGTTGATTTTACTATTAGTAATGGGGAGATCATTCTCAGAACCACTAATGGTGGCACAACTTGGACACAACAAACAGGCGGAATTGCAATGGGATTTTTATTAGGTGTCTCATTCACCGATGCAAATAACGGAACGGCTGTTGGGGCTGCATTTGAAAGTTATGTTTATCAATATTCACTTATTCTCAGAACCACTAACGGTGGCGTATCCTTTGTTGAAGAAGAAGAGACTGATGAAACACCCATTGAATTTTCTCTATCACAAAATTATCCCAATCCATTTAATAGTTCCTCTGTAATAAAATATTCTGTTCTACAATCATCTAATGTGTTAATAAAGGTGTTTGATATACTCGGAAATGAAATTGAAACATTAGTAAATGAAGAAAAACCAACAGGAAATTACACAGTTGAGTTTAATGCAGCTAACCTGCCAAGCGGAGTATATTTTTATAGAATCCAAGCAGATTCTTTTGTGGAAACTAAGAAAATGATTTTGCTCAAGTAAAATTAACCCCTCCTTCATCCTCCCCTTTCAGAAAGGGGAGGAAAGAGAGCCTGCCCCGAATTTATTTCGAGGTAGGATTTGAACTTAAACCCTCACCCTAAAATTTTCAAACATCCTTTACAAAATTTCTCACTCCACTTTTTATGCTAAAGTATGAAACAAATAATGCAATTGTTCCAAGCATTACACTCGTATAAAGCAGTTGTGAGACAGACGCATAACTTCCCATCTCAACAGTATAGAAGTAATTAGATATGGGTACGAAAAGGAGAACAACCAGAAAAACCAGGTAAATGATTGTAAATAAAAATGTGAGAGAAGCTCCCTGGGATGAAGCAACTCTTATAGGATTTTTTTCTTTATAGTTCGCATATGCAGCGCCCATTCCAAAATTTAGCGATACCAAGGTAATGGTTACAAATGCAGTGTTCAATTGTGAAATAGCAGTGAGCGGAATGGAGAACTGATAGTTCGAAACAAAATTAAGCACCTGACCAATTACAAATATCATTGAAAAGTAAATGAATAATCTTGTAAGCATAAGTTTTTGATAATCAACAGGTGCACTTCTGATTTTCCATATTGTCTCTCCCTCAAGACTTACAATGGGGAAAATAAATCGTAATGATAGCGATGCAATTAAAAAAACATTAAATAAATAAATTATCAGGTAAATTAAAGTTTTGAGATATACGTTATAAGCATTTAAAAGTATTATATCGATATTTGAAATTGATAAAATGAAAATGGTCATAAGAAAAGCCATCACCAAAAAATGAGTCCATTGACTTGGTTCACGGACAAATAAAAGTAATTCACGCTTAACGAGTGCTTCCCGATTTGGCTTTAACGAGGAATGTTTTTCAAAAGAGAAAATTACCTTCTTATTACTCTTTTTCTTAATTGATAGTTCATTCGAAAGTCTGAGAAATACGAGCCACGATTTATAAAACCATTTCTTTGCTAGAAACAAGGATAAAATAAGGAACAATATCGAAGTAGTGATCAGCAAAAAAACAGACCATCCGGCAGCAATAAACTTCCCGGATGAAACCCAATAGAGCGAATCTGCAACCCAGTGGTTTGGAAGCAGCTTAATTGCCGGGCTTTCAAGAAATCCAAAATAGTTGTCGATGTTCGGGAAGTAATCGAACACTTTTGTAACCAACTGAATAGGTCCGCTGAATATGTAAAATAAAATTATTGCGGTCGCGTAAACAGAAGCTATAGTAAATAGAACTTTCTTTATTCCAAATATTGCTGCGAACCTCATAATTACAAGTAGAATAATTGCTCCAAGTGTCCCGGCGATGAACATAAAAGGAAGTATTAAAACAATAACTGAGAGCGGTATAAAATACCAGGGCAATGCGAAATAAGTTGTGTAACCTGCCAAAGCAGCCGTTACCATTAGTAAAAGAGTAGAGGAGCTATAGAAGAAGTTATCCAGAAATTTTATGAGAAAAATCTTTGTGAAGGAAATTGGATGAGTCAATAGGAAAGTGACTTCACTTGTTTTAAAAAATGTTGAATATGAAACAACAATGTTTCCAATATTTACGGTCATAAAAAAAATGAATAGTACAACGAATATAAACCGGTGAAGAAGAAACATCCCGATTTTGACATCCTCCATCAGATATGAAATTATATTTCTTGTAAAATAGAAAATACCAAATGCGAAGAGAATATAAACTGCTGAAGAGCTTAAATGTTTAATTGCAGACTTTATTTTGATCTCACCCTTGACTTTTACAGCGGTAAGTAATTTAAATTTTAATATGTGAAGCAAAACTATCATTCATTTTGTCAAATGTAGAAAAAGTGATTCAAGATTTTGGTGATCAGTACCAATTATTTGTTCAATGACTTCATTTTTATCTTCGAATATCATTTTGCCGTCTTTGATAATTCCGATCCTCGAACAAATTTCTTCAGCTACATTTAAGCTGTGAGTTGACATAAATATTGCCACACCTTCTGAAGCCTTTTCTCTTAACACATTTTTAACAACAAGTGCACTTTGCGGATCGAGTCCAACCATCGGTTCATCAACAATCAGCAGCTTCGGCTCATGAAGTAAAGCAGAAGCAATAACAATTCTTTGTTTCATTCCCTGAGAATATTCTTCAGTTCGTTTATCTACCCATTGCTCAATCTTTAGCTGATCAATAGTTTCATCAATTTTATTTCTTAATTTATTTTTTTCAATTTTATAAATACCTCCGCAGAAATAAAGGAATTCTCTGCCGGTTAATTTCTCATATAAAAATGGTTGATCAGGAATATAACCGATAAGCCTTTTTGCTTCGATGTGGTTTTTTTGAATATCAATTCCACCGATCCGAACAGTTCCTTTTGATGGGGCATATAAGCCGGTAATCATTTTAATAGTGGTTGTTTTACCAGCACCATTTTGACCAAGAAATCCGAAAAAATCACCTGCATTTATTTCTAAATTGATATTATTTACCGCAGTAAAACTTCCGAATTTCTTTGTAAGGTTGGTTAATTTTAGCATTAGTATGAAAAGTATTTGAAATTAGCGTTAAAAATGATAAATCATTGTTTTTGCTTGAATGATCTGCAAAACTTAGACCAGAGGAGAGGTTTAAAATGAAGAAGGCGAGTTTTTACTCGCCTTAACTTCAAATCGAACAGTTTCGATTAATACATATCACCCATACCACCACCGTGAGGCATTGGAGGCATTGCTGGTTCTTTTTCTTTTTTCTCATAAACTACTGCTTCTGTAGTAATAAGCAAAGCAGAAACAGAAGCTGCATTCTCAAGAGCAGTTCTCGTAACTTTTGTAGGATCAAGAACACCTGCTTTGATAAGGTTTTCATACTTCTCTGAAAAAGCATTAAAACCAAAATCATCTTTACCTTCTTTAACTTTTTGTAAAACAACTGATCCTTCTAGGCCTGCGTTATTTACTATTTGCTTTAAAGGTTCTTCAAGAGCCTTCTGAATAATTTTTACTCCGGTTGTTTGGTCAAGATTTTCACCTTCGATTTTATCAAGAACATTAATTGCACGAACTAAAGCTACTCCACCACCGGCAACGATTCCTTCTTCAACTGCTGCACGGGTAGCATGAAGTGCATCTTCAACACGAGCTTTTTTCTCCTTCATTTCAACCTCAGTGGAAGCACCAATCTTAAGTACTGCAACTCCACCAGAAAGTTTTGCTAATCTTTCCTGAAGTTTTTCCTTATCATAATCAGAAGTAGTTTTTTCAATCTGAGCTTTTATTTCGTTTATTCTTTTCTTGATATCTTCAGTCTTTCCGGCACCTTCAACAATCGTGGTGTTGTCTTTGTCAATAACAACTTTTTTGGCAGTTCCTAAATAGGATACAGTTGCATTCTCTAATTTGAATCCTCGTTCTTCAGAGATTACAGTTCCGTTTGTTAGAGTTGCTATATCTTCAAGCATTGCTTTTCTTCTGTCTCCAAAACCAGGTGCTTTAACGGCGGCAATTTTTAAAGTGCCGCGAATCTTGTTTACCACAAGAGTAGCGAGTGCTTCGCCTTCTAAATCCTCTGCAATAATTAGCATTGATTTACCCTGCTGAGCAACTTTTTCCAGTATTGGCAGAAGGTCTTTCATGGCTGAAATTTTCTTATCGTGAATCAAGATCATTGGATCTTCAAGAATAGCTTCCATTGATTCAGCATCAGTTACGAAATAAGGTGAAAGATATCCGCGGTCAAATTGCATTCCTTCTACTACTTCAAGTGCTGTATCTGTTCCTTTTGCTTCCTCTACAGTAATAACACCATCTTTACCAACTTTTTCCATCGCATCAGCAATGAGATCTCCAATTGATTTATCATTGTTTGCAGAAATTGCTCCAACCTGTGCAATTTCATTTCTTCCTTCAACATCTCTGCTGATGGATTTTAAATAATCAACCACTTTGGTTACTGCAATGTCAATTCCTCTTTTCAAATCCATTGGATTTGCGCCAGCAGTTACGTTCTTCAAACCTTCTCTGTAAATTGCCTGAGCAAGAACTGTGGCTGTTGTTGTTCCATCACCTGCAACATCACTGGTCTTAGATGCAACTTCACGAACCATTTGTGCGCCCATATTTTCAACATTATCTTCAAGTTCAATTTCTTTTGCAACAGTGACACCATCTTTAGTAACTGTAGGTGCGCCGAATTTTTTTTCAAGGATTACGTTTCGTCCTTTTGGACCAAGAGTAACCTTAACAGCGTCAGCCAGCTTATCAACGCCAGCTTTTAAACCGCTTCTTGCGTCGGTATCATATTTAATTAATTTTGCCATATCTATTTACCTCTATTTTATTTTCTGATTAATAATTTATTAAGGAACAATTGCGAAGATGTCGCTCTCGCGCATAATGAGATATTCTTCTCCATCTATTGTAACTTCGGTTCCACTATATTTTCCATAAAGAACTTTGTCCCCAACTTTTACCGACATTTTAACAACTTCACCGTTATCGGAAACTTTGCCGGGTCCTGCTGCAACTATAGTTCCTTCAACAGGTTTTTCTTTTGCGGTATCGGGTAGAAAAATTCCACCTTTGGTTTTTTCTTCAGCTTCAGCAGGCTTTACAACGACCCTGTCAGCTAATGGATTGAGCTTTAATTTTGCCATTTTTTACTCCTTATTTGGTTTAATTGATTTATTAGCACTCTAAAAAAGCGAGTGCTAAAATAACGTTCTCATCAGTTTTTGTCAAGGTCAGAAAATTTGAAATATAGGCTATTTTAAGCATTTTTCGTGTGAAGTTATCGAAATGTGATTTATATTTGAATTAGCAACAATTCAATTCTTAATGATGGCCTAACTGTGATATTATCAAATATTAAAAACGAGTTCAATAAACTAATTAAAATCATCGGTGAGATGGATAAAAAGGTTATTGTCATATTCATTTCAGTGGCCATCCTTCAAACGATATCCTGGTATTATGCTTCAAGAAATTTTTTTAGAATAAACATTTTTCCGATCTATCAAAATAATCCTGACGTTTATTTGTATGAGTACCTTCTACTGGTTTATAACTGATTTTATTACGTTCTTCATTGTCGCAATAATTATAATAAAATTTGTTCTGAAAGAAGATCTTAAGAACTATGGATTACAGTTTGGTGACTATAAATCCGGGTTAATAATATCTTTAGTATTTTTTCTTGTAATGCTTCCAGCAATTTGGTTTTTTTCTGCAACTCCTGATTTTATCGCTAAATATCCTCATCTCCTATCAACAAGAAATAGCTGGGGAGAATTTTTTATTTATGAATCAGGTTTGCTGTTATATATGATTAGCTGGGAATTTATGTGGCGTGGATTTATGCTCTTCGGATTAAAAGAAAAATTTGGGTATTACTCGGTGCTGATACAAATGATTCCTTTTGTAATTTTGCATAACGGAAAGCCAGTCCCTGAAACATTTGGTGCTATTGCCGGCGGAATTGCGTTGGGAGTTCTTGCTTTTCGTACTGATTCGATTATCTATTGTGTCATTGTACATAGTGGAGTAATGTTTACTATCGATTTGATTTCTACTTTAAGATACCGTGCAAATGATTATGGTGTCGGGTTTGATTCATTATTTAGTCTTATAAAAATTATTTTTTAAGGAGATAAAATGAAGTTTGCTCTAAATATCGATCACGTTGCAACTTTAAGAAATGCAAGAGGCGAAACTCAGCCTGATCCTGTAACCGCAGCTTTAATTGCTGAGCAGGCAGGTGTGGATGGAATCGTTTTTCATCTTCGTGAAGATAGACGACATATAAATGAACGCGACGTTAGATTGTTAAGAGAACTTGTTACTACAAAACTTGATTTTGAAATGGCGGCCGTTCCTGAAATAATAAAGATTGCCTGCGATGTTGGTCCGGAACTCGCTACTCTTGTTCCTGAAAAGAGGCAGGAATTAACAACTGAAGGTGGGCTTAATGTGATTGATAATTCTGCATTAATCAAATCAACGATTGAAGCGCTTCATAATTCAGATATTGATGTTTCAATATTTTCTGAACCAGACATTGCACAAATTGATGCTTCCGCTGAATTAGGTGCTGACTATATTGAAATTCATACCGGTATTTTTGCGAATGCACTTACAGAAGAAGAACAATTTGATGAACTTGAAAGAATAAGAGGGGCAGTAAAACATGCAAAAAAACTTGGTCTCGGCGTAAATGCTGGTCATGGTTTGAATTATCAGAATATAAAAATTTTCCGGGAGTTGGATGATATTGATGAAGTAAGCATTGGTCATGCAATAATCGCAAGAGCAGTTATTGTAGGTATTGAAGAAGCAGTAAAAGAAATGATAAGGCTCATCAGAAAGTAGTTTTTGGTGAGCCGTTAAAATTAAATCTTCCTTGAAGTGAATCAACGGTGGTCTGCCAATCGGGTGAACTTCAAATCCAATATTAAAAAGCAATTCGTGGTCAAGGATATTCCTTCCATCAAAAATAAAAGCAGGTTTTTCCATTTCGTGATAAATTTTTTCATAATCTAAGTTTTGTACAAATCCCATTCAGTTATCAATGCTATTGCGTGAGCACCATTTGCAGCTTTATAAGGATCTTCCTGGTATTCTATATCATTACCATACTCTTTCAAATCAATCTTTGCATTTTTTATTGCCTTCGGATCAGAAATAACAACGTGAGCTTTTTCCAGCATTAACTTTCTTGTAACATACAAAGCAGCCGTTTCCCTGGTATCACTCGTGTTAGATTTAGAATGCGAAACCAAAAAGAGCAATTCTTTTATTGGTAATAGTGTTGAACATAGCCTTCATTATTGTTTGAACAAACCGGTTCGTTTTGGTACTTGTTCATTTTAACTATGCTTTCCCAATAAGCCGCCACCTCATACAAGCCGTAAGTTTCACATAAATAAACGAGATTTAAAATATCTTTCTTGAAGATATGAATCTCCGAATCCAACACTGATTAAGAAATTTGTCACCTATCCGAGTGTCCTTTCCGATAGTCTTCGCAACTTCACGAACATCTGCATCACTTTCTCACAAAGTGCTGAGACACTGTTAATGGAAGAAATTCTTTGCGCCAAAAATGAGTTTGCAACCAACTTTGAGAGTTCCGAACTCATTTGATTACTTGTAATGAGATTACTTCTCGGTATTCAGTTTGCGTAAACGTCAACGATTTCATTACGTGCTTTTATTCCGCTTTCTGTTTCTTTTGAACCAATTAAAACTCTGTCTGGTTTTTCGAGGTTTTTAATTGCAGTTCCTTCAGCAAGGAATTCAGGATTTTTAACCACTTCAAAATTTAATCCTTTATTATTCAGGCTTAATATTCTTTCCATTGCAATTGCAGTTTAACGGGGAGAGTTGAGCGTTCAACAATTATTTTATCAGAATCTGAAATTCGTAAAATATCGCGAGCAGTTTTTTCCCAGTATTGCAAATCAGCACTTTTATCGGCACCTTCGCCAAAAGTTTTGGTTGGTGTATTAACAGAGATGAAAATAATTTCAGATTCTTTGATACCTTTTTCAACATCTGTCGAGAAGAAAAGATTCTTACCTCTGCAGGATTTAACAAGCTCGAGCAAACCAGGTTCGTAAATTGGTAAGTCATCTGTTTGCCATGCTGCTATTTTATCCGGCATTACATCAACGACTGTTACTTTATATTGCGGACATTTATGTGCAATCATTGCCATTGTTGGTCCGCCAACATATCCTGCACCTATACATAATAGTTTTTTTTCAAATTTTTTTGAGTCATTTCAGCCTCCAACTTTAGAATTACTTAATAGAATATCTCATAATTGGTCTGGTTTCAGACCTTGTGCAACTTCTTTAAATCCAGCTTTCAAAAATGCTGAAGATAATCCTGTCCAGGCAAACACGTCTGCAGTTTTACCTGATTTTGGTTCAACCGGATATCCTTCAATAATTTTTCCTTTGTTCATTCGAACAAATTTTTTTGCAGCGTTCAATAAATCAACACTTAAACCTTGCCTTCTGTAATTCCTGTTTATAAAGAAACAGACTACAGACCAAACCGGTTTATCATCAACTCTTTTTAAAACTCTTGAATTATCCAGGATAGGGAAGTGTTCTCTTGGTGCAACTGAACACCATCCAACAGGCTCATTATTAATAAAAGCCATTAACCCCGGAAATGCTACCACCGTTGACTATGTTTTTCATTTTTCTTTTTAATCCCTATACATGTAATGATTCATATCTTTTTCTTTGCATTCTCCAATACATACACCAGCACCTGCACAGTAACGGTTCCCCTTTTTCACCGAATAAGTCTCCTCGAAGTCTTTCCAGTTTTCTTTTGTTACAGGAGAAAGTTCTAATTCCCATTTGATTTTTATCTTCAGGTTTTTATTTTATAAGCTAAAAGTTTTCGAATTGCTGTACAAATCTAATCATTACCAAACTATACTAAAAAAGCCGGGCGTAAGTTACCCGGCTAAAAAGAAATTATTGTAATATTTTATTCTCTCACAAATTCAATTTCCATTGACTTAAATTCTTCCCCATTATTGATCAGATACATTTCGAGGATATAATGGTCAGCATCTAAAAATTTAAAAACTTCTCTAATATTCATTTCCTTCTTACTCATTGGGTCAACCATTTAACCATTTAAAAGCAATCAATTTCTGGTAGTTTTATCAGGTTTGGCTTTAGTGACTGAAGTTCCGGTGCCTATATTATCTATCCAAATTGCTGTAAACTCATCTGTTGCGTTATCGTAACCCATGAGACTTATTCCTTCCGTTGGCATTCCCATCATCATAGACTTGTGAGTTGATTGTTGATACCTTCCACCAAGTATCATTTCTGTTTTACCAGTTCCTTCTGTTACCATCGGTTCACCGGATGTACTTATTAAAATTTATTTATTGTTTTCCAATCGCCGACACCATTCGCAAGCATTTCGTGCATAGTTCCGGGGTGTCATATATATTCCATCCAGATTCTCATCGTTTGTATTGATCTCCCTCTTCTTGTGCGATAAGAAAGGAATTAGAAATTAATAATAACAGAACAACGAAAAGGAATTTAATTATTTTGGACATATAGCCTCCAATTTTATTTGTGAATAAAAGATGATTTGTAACTTCGTTAGTTAAAGAAAGATCTTGTGACTAAGCGCCGCGTTTATACCAAAGTCTGTCTTCGGAATCAGATCAAGAATCTAAATCTCTAAAAAAATATCAACCGGAGCGTCTTGAAACAAATATGCTAAGCCCAGTGGAACGCGGACACCAAGTTTTGTTTCATTTGCTGTTTTTATGCGTGCACCAATTCCGTAATAAAATGGAAGTTTGCCATCAGGGATAGTAATCAGCCGCATATTGTGAAAAACATAATCTCCGTGAATATGAAATGCGCCTCCATCTGTAAATGACCAGGCAATTGCAGCATCAATTGCAGTGCCGCTGCCAGTCCAATACTTAAAGCTAACGCCAGTTGGCTCACCAACTATAAGCCCTAAACCGGCACCTGTGCTCTGAGTATTTATATTTGAAATACATAAAACCGCAGTAATTAAAATAAAATATTTTATCTTCTTCACATCTTCCTCTTTTATTGTATGAAAATTTAGGTGCAAATATATGAATTGTAACATTTCTCATAAAGTAAATTTTATCTAAATGAAGTCTTAAGAAGTGTAATTGTCATTCCCGGACCGGCATTTTTCAAGAGCTTTACCAGAACATCGTTACCTCCAAGTTTGGCGAGATAAAGTGGTGACGAACCTTCCCCGTAGCCTTGTTAACATTTGCACCGTACTTGATTAAATATTTGACGAGTTCTACATCTCCATTTATTACTGCATAGTGAAGTGCTGTCCAACCCATTGCACTTTTTCTTGATAGACCAGCATTAAACATTCGGCCCATTTTTTCTTAACAAGTCACACATCTCAATAGTTACTTTTCCAGATGATACTCCAAGTGATGCCTGAAGAAAAGGAGTCATCCCATCATTTGCAGCAAGGTTTACATTGGCATCGTTTGCAACCAATATTACTGCATTTGGTAGAGAGTTGCTTGCAGCCCAGAGCAAAGCAGTTTTTCCTTCGCTATCCCATAAATTTAGTTTTGCACCATTTCTAATTAAAAACTCAACCATATCATCATAGTAATAGTAGCTGCTTGCAATCATTAAAACAGTTGTGCCGGAATTTAGATGCTGAGTATTTATATCAACTCCGGATTGAAGTAGGGTCTCAATTGTTACAGTATCTTTTTTAATGACTGCATCTGCAAGCTGGTTGAATTGCTGAGGAAAAATTTTGCAAACAAAAACAACTGAGATTAGGAAAAACAATAATAAATATTTCATTTTAGTAAAACTCATACTCGTAAAATTTCTTTTCTATTTTATCCAAGTGGTAATCATAACGAAATGTATTTTTTATTAATCCATTCGAGTTATATTCAATCCATTGCCCAAATAATTAGATCTTCTCATGAAAGTTTAACGTGTCATTCAATAAGCTACTAAAATAAATTTCTTTACCTAATTCATTATACTTGTATTCAAAAAATCTTTTTTGTAATTCAGATATCTGTAATTCAGAAAGTAACTGCCCTTCGGGATTATATTCACAATTAGTTGTTTTAGTAATAACCGCATTCTTATATGTGTTGCTTAATATTGTCTTTCCTTCAGAATTTATCTTCATTGAATCTATTTGTTTTACTGAGCCATCTGCTAAATAAAACTTTCTTATTCTGGATAATGACCCATAGTCAGTTGCTCTATTAACGTATATACTATTATCGCTTCTAAATTTCTGATATTGAGTTTCTCTTCCTAAACTATCATAGCTAAAAATTTCCTTTTCCTCATAAAATATATCAGAAGTATCAAGTAAACATTCTTTAGATTTTATAAGAATTTTGTCAGCTACTTTTTCATATTCATATTTGTAGTAAGTAAGGGTATCAATTAATTCGTCATACAAATATTGAGTTTCAAATATCTTCATTTCCCATTTCATCGTAATTATATTTCCAAGTCCAACAGGCGTCGCCATCCCCGTCATAATTTATAAGCTCAATTATTCTTCCTTCATTATCAAAATTCTTGTGTTCCAATAATTTTTCCCTTCCTGTATGCTGCCAAGATATTTCCCTGTTCATCTGTCACATATTCCTCTTCGAAAAGTGGCTCAATGCATAAGAGTATCAGTAAAGCCTATATAATTCCTTTGATTCCCATTTTCATCATATTTACTTACTTTGATCCAAACCGAAATTTCTGTTGAATCTGATTTTGAATAAATTCTTCCAATCTTGTGTTTCTTTTTTAACTTTTAATTTTTTAAATAATTCATGCTTCTCTTTATCAAGAATTCTTGACCATTGAATTTCAATGTCTGGTGGAAATGCAATAGACGTATTTAGGACTATATTAATAATTATTATTGCAAGTGTGATTAATAAATATTTCATTTTTCATTTACTTGTCTAATTTTTACCATTATTAAATTAACTAAACAATAATGAACTTAAAACAAAAACTCGAATACCATTACAAAGCTTTCGATAAAACAAAAATTGAGCCCGACCCGCTTCAATTTCCTCATTTGTTTCAGGATGAAAAGGATATTGAGGTTATGGCATTCATTGCTTCAGTGTTTGCTTATGGAAATGTTAAGCAAATTGTCAATTCACTCAAAAGATTTTTAATAATTGCAAATAATCAGCCTTACAAGTTTATTCGAAGTTTTTCAAGGAATAAAGAGCTATCGCAAAATTTAATTCACAGGTTTTATTCAAGTGAAGATATACTATATTTATTTCAATTATTAAATGTGGTTAATAATGAGTTAGATTCTCTGAAGAAATTATTTATCTCTGGATATGATCGGGATGATATAAATGTAAAAGATGCTATCACAAATTTTTCAAATTACTTTTTACATAAAGCACAAAACGAATTTGGAGAGTTAAGCAGGGGATTTAAGTTTATGTTTCCTTTACCGGAAAAGGGAAGTGCCTGCAAAAGAATGAATCTATTTCTTCGCTGGATGGTTAGAAAAGATGAACTCGACTTTGGTTTATGGGATGAAATACCAACATCAAAGCTTATAATCCCTGTTGATACTCACATTGCAAGGATATGTTCACAACTCAAACTCACTAAAAGAAAAAATGTAAGCTGGCAAATGGCTGAAGAGATCACCGAAAATTTAAAGAAGTTTGATCCAAATGATCCTGTTAAATATGATTTTGCGATTTGTCATATCGGTATGCGCAAGCTCTCTTTCTAATTTCGGATTGCCGATTTCGGATTTTCGGAATTATTTTTGACTAAACTTTGGAGAAAATAAATGAACCGTGATGAGTTAAAGCAACTGTACGAAAACATTTGCTCTTCGAATAATAAAACTTGTTCAGTGCTTTTTCTTCCGAATAGTCCTGCTGGAAAAGTAATTGGTAACCAACGTACTAAGAGCCGGGACCTCGGTAGGTGCAAATTATAGAGCTGCTTGCAGAGCCAAGTCTAAAGCTGACTTTATTTTTGCAGAATTTAATATTGTTGAAGAGGAGGCTGATGAGTCAGCATTTTGGCTGGAGCTTATAGTAGAAAGTGGAATGATGCCTGAAACGTAAAATTGTTTCACGGCTCAAAGAAGCTGATGAGCTTACTGCAATTTTTGTATCAACTAATAAGACGGCAAAGACAAAAAGATAAATTGAGAAATCAATTTTTAACATCCGACATCGCAAATCCGAAAAATCCGAAATTACTTCTTCTTCATAAATTTTACTGATTCACTAATCAACTCCTTCAATATTTTCAAATCAATTACTTCAAGCTTATTTATATACAAACAAGAACTACCAGTTTTATGCTTTCCAATTTTCTTCATCAATTCATTATATACTTTTAAAACCTGACATAATGTAAAGAGTTAAATTTTGTTTACGTGGAGAGAAACCAATTAAAAACCAATCACCCTCACGACCACTTTCATATTTGTAGTGATAAGTGCCGAAACCAACAATGCTTGTTCCCCACATTTTTGGGTTCTTCTTTCGTAATCTTTTTCATTAAGTCAAGAACTTTAAGGCAATCCTCACGTCGTTTTTCATCCTTAACTCCATTTAAAAATTTCTCTACACTTGCATTGTGTGTAGAGTTTTGTTTTTAGTTCTCATAAGATTCCTCTGGATTATGGAATTATAAAAATCAATTTAGTTTGAAAATAAAGAATAATGTTCAAAAAAACTCACTAAACTGGTTGATGAGCTAACAAAAGCTGTTTATATTTGTCCATTCTTTTTGAAACCAAAATCCGTATAACGGAAAAAACAACTATTTCTCTCACGTAGTTAAGGAGTAACTTATGGCTGAGACCAAACGCTTCGTTCCCTTTCGTCTCTCCTGAAACCTCAATGGCAGAATTTACCATTCGTGCTTTGATCATTGGATTAATATTAGCAGTAGTTCTTGGTGCTGCAAATGCATACCTGGGATTAAAAGCAGGAATGACCGTCAGCGACTTCTTCCGGCAGCAGTAATTGGAATGGCACTTATCAAAATTATGAAAGGATCCATTCTTGAAGAAAGACTTCACCAGAACAGTTGGTTCAATTGGTGAGTCAATTGCTGCAGGAGCTATTTGCACATTGCCCGCATTTTTTATCGGAGGAATCTGGGTACCATTTTTTACCACAGCAAACTTTTTAATATCAGTTGCAATAATGATCGCCGGTGGTATTCTTGAGGAATTATGTTCGTGGCACTGCTCAGAAGAGTGATGGTTGAAGATGTTGAACTTCCATTTCCTGAATCAGTTGCTGCTGCCGAAATTCATAAAGCAGGAAGACACGGAACAGGCGGTTCAAAGTTTCTCTTTAGTGCGATGGGAATTGGCGCTCTAATACAAGCACTTGGTCAGTTCAAACTATTTGCTACTTCCTGGACTCAGATGATAAATGTAGGAAAAGGTCATATTCTGTTTCGTTCACCTGATGTTAGTCCTGCATATATTGGTGTGGGTTATATAATTGGTCCTCGGCTTGCCTCTCTAAACTTTAGCGGAGGAGTTCTTGCCTGGGGTTTGCTCGCACCCACAATTGCTTTCTTTAAATATTTTAATACAGAAATGCCTGTTGATTTTGATTGGGCTTCAACGATGGTTCAGGTTTGGAAGGATTATGTTTCAGCCAATAGCTATCGGTGGAATGTTGGTTGGTGCTGCGTATACTTTATTTAAAATGAGGAAAAGTCTTGCCACTGGTATTTCCCGATCAATTAGCGATGTTAAAAAAGCTGCAACCGGTGACTTTGTTGAAATCAGAACTGAAAAAGATATCAGCTTTAACTGGATAATGATTGGAATTCTCGGTACTGCTGTAGCTACATTTTTTATTTACAACTATTTTGCTCAGGATATTTTTGCTGCACTCGTTGCTACAATAGTTATGATCGTCGCAGGATTTTTCTTCGCCGCTGTTTCAGGATATTTGGTTGGAATTATCGGTTCAAGTAATAATCCAATAAGTGGTTTGACTTTATCAACGCTTGTTGTTGCCGCAATTCTTATGGTTGCCTTAGGAATGAAAGGTGATGCCGGAGTTGCTGCTGTGCTTGGAGTTGCTGCAGTTGTTTGTGTTGCTGCTGCTGTTGCAGGTGAAATGCTGCAAGATTTGAAAGCAGGACATATTCTAGGTGGAACTCCATGGAAAATGCAGGTTGGAGATATCATTGGTGTTTTAGTATCTGCAGCAGTTATGTTCATTCCATTATTGATTCTTCACGAAGGCGATATTAAATCCGGAGGTACAGGTTTCAGGCGGAGACGCTCTGCCTGCACCTCAAGCCAGTTTGATGGCAATTCTTTCAAAAGGAATTGTTGCAGGTCAGATGGACTGGATTTTAATTTTTGTTGGAATGTTGATGGGTGTTGGTTTTATAATGATGAATGTCAAAAGCCCGATGCTTGTCAGTGTTGGAATGTATCTTCCGTTAGGAACTACTTTCGCGATTTTTGTGGGTGGTATGATCAAAGGAATCGTTGAAAGATATAATGAAAAGAGACAAGTTTAACGATGCACAGAAATCACGGGTTGAAAACGCAGGAATATTAATTGCAGCTGGATTAATTGCCGGTGAAGCATTGATAGGTCTGTTGTTTGCGGGATTTGCCTTCTGGGAAACTTCACTGCTCGCTATTTTCGCGGAGCCATCATTTATAATCAGTTTAATTGTGTTCGCCTTCATTGGTTGGCTGCTGGTGAACATTCCACTGAAGAATGCAGGTAAACCGGACGATCCGGCACCTCCGCACGTTTCAATGTAATTATTTTTTAAGGAGCGTTCTACATGAGCGCTCCTTGCA
Organism: uncultured Ignavibacteriaceae bacterium; assembly: GCA_963698525.1. Classification (GTDB taxonomy): domain Bacteria; phylum Bacteroidota; class Ignavibacteria; order Ignavibacteriales; family Ignavibacteriaceae; genus IGN2. The sequence goes on from CAVORE010000012.1 coordinate 100,459, forward strand.
CTTTTTATTATGTCGCTATCATTTAAAGACAAAAAAAATTCTTCAAAACGTTAATACGCTTGACCTTACTCCTGTTAAAATTCAGGCTGAAGAGGTAGACAACGAAAATTTAGTTACGGTCATCTATCCAAAATTTAAAAATGAGCTTGCAAAGAAGTTTATCATACAAGGCTTAAATCCGGAGGATTCAGGATTAAACTCGAAAAGTTTGGCTCGGCTGTTTGGATGAATATGAATGGAAGCAATAAAGTTCACGATATTATAAAAATACTGCAAGTAAAATTTGGGGAGGAATTTCAAGATTGCTGAAACAAGAGTTATAAAATTTATTTTTCAACTTTACGAACAAAAATTAATATCCTTTAATGAATTAAACAGATAGGAGAATACTATGGGAAATGTTTTAAGTCACTTACAACCAAAATTCAAGCTCGGCATCACTTTGAAGAAATTTGCAAATATCCTCGTCCTTCAAAAAAAGAAGAGAAGATTGCTGCAGTGCGTGAGTTTCAGTTGGAAAAAGGCTCGGTCTTCAAACTGAAAAAGATAAGTTCGGAAATATCTTGATTCGTAAACCTGCAACACCAGGTAAGGAAAATTTGAAGACTGTTGCCTTA
>CAVORE010000013.1:0-170265 GCA_963698525.1 uncultured Ignavibacteriaceae bacterium
TTTGGTCTTAATTACGATTTAGGCGGTGTTGAACTTAAGTTGGATTATGCCTATCGAGCAGTGCAGTATGATGGCTTAGGCGACGACCATGCTTTCTCACTCGGATTCGGACTTTAGGGTTTGCAACTCGATTGAGTTAGTAACTTTACGAATCCGTGCAGTCAATATGGCTGCACGGATTTTTATTTTAAACCCAAATAATGAAATAGACTTTTCGTAGTTCAGGACTCCAGTCCTGAAGGTATTTCATACTTAAAATAAGCTCAGATTTGGAAATCTGAGCTACGGATCTTGGATAGTGATCATTTAATTTAAACGAACGCCGTTCTCATTAAATATCGAAAGCCCTCCTTTTAACATTCCTATCCATTTGTTATCAAACTTATCAACGGCTATCCAGAAAGTATAATTATCCGTTAATTTAGAATTTGCTATGTCATATACTGTCCAATTCAGTCCATCGAACTTTGCAATACCGGATCCATTTGTAGCAACCCACAAATTGTTTGAGCTATCAACAGCAACCGAGTAAACTGTATTTGATGGCAAATCAGAATTCTCATAAGTGAAATGTGTCCAGGATCTGCCATCAAATTTTGCTACACCATCAAATTTCAAATCCTACCCAGAGATTATCATCGTTATCTGTAGTGATTGAATAAACTGCCCATCTGCCGAGCGGAGAAATATTTTCATCATATAGTGTCCACGTTGAGTCGTCAAAACTTAGCAGCCCGGCTGCAGAACCAATCCATTTTACATTTTTACTATCAATAAAAATATCAGGAATTTTTACGTTTGGTATAATTGTATTATCACGGCTGTAATTAGTCCAGTTTGCCCCATCAAATTTAATGGCACCGCTGCCCCAGGTTCCAATCCATTTATTATTACTGTTGTCAAAAGCAATAGCATAAATAGTATTGTGTTGAATACCGGAATTTGAAGTGTCATAAACAACCCAGGAAGTGTCATCAAAAACAGCTATTCCACCGCCTTGAGTAGCAATCCATTTTCTGTTCTGATTATCAAGTACAACTTCATAAATAATATCGTTTGGTAACGGGGAGTTATGAGTATTATAGATTGTCCATTTTCAAGCCATCAAACCTTACTAATCCACCACCCCAGGTTCCAATTCCTTACTGAATCGTTCTCAAAGGTAATTGAGTGGACTGAATTTGTGGGCAGTGGTGAGTTATCAGTATTATAATTACTCCATTGCTGTGATTGTGCAAAAATCATTTTTGCAATGATGCATGAGAATATGATGGTAATAGTTTTAACTGACATTTCTAAAATTCATTTTTTGTGAATTAAAACTCAGGAATATCTCGGTAAAATCAACATAGATTTAAACTAGAGTTTAATAAATAGAATAATTATTTTTTTATTGAACGAAAGGTAGCACGCATCAAATAAATATTTGCTGCCAGCCTTCCGGCAATAATTGCAATCACTGCTGCCACTGCACCAACAATATCCCAACTGCTTATTAAAAGCATAAGCATAATTACTATCGTAACAAACTCCACTATAGTTCCCATAGTAATTGGCTTTGTTGTTTTATCTGCAACGAGTACACCTCTTTGAATGCTTATTAAAACAGTTAGCGCAGGAAAGAAAAACATGATCATCAGCGGAGGGTGAGCAAATTCCGCAAGTGGTGCACTTAATCCGGATACAGTTATAAACCAAAAATCAGAAAGTGGAGTGAAAGCAAACAGTGCAAGCACCATTACAAGAATTGAAGCAAGTGCAGTTGCAAATTTTAATAACGGCTGAAAACCGTTCTTGTCTTCTCCAATGAGTGCAATGTCGTAGCTTCCTGATATGACAACCCGAGCGCTCTGAAAATAAATACGAATGATGTTACAACAGGAAGTACCTGCAGAGATTCGAGTGCCATTCTGCTTTGCCCAACAAAAAAAGTAACCAGCGGCTGAACACCCAATCCGATAAGCGAAGTTAGTGCAAGAGGGTAGTAAAATTTATTTATCTCCCCGTAAGTTAAAATTTGTTGGGAGGAAGTATCTTCCGATTTAATTTTCTTTACGGTATCTCCAACCATAAATCTGACAGCAATTGCTTCCATAATTACAGCAAAAGATAAAGATGTTGCCCCGATAACAACTCCCTCAACAATGTCCGAGAGAAACAAAGCAGCCGCACAGATTGCCATAGATAACAGCCGCACTACAGTTCCATATGCAACTCTTCTGGTTAAGTTGTTATTAATTAATATTTCCTGGTAGAATCTGCGGTAACCAATTGCAGCCGGCAGGGGAAGCAAAATTATTGTTGCGATATGAGTTAACCGGGATACTTCATCCGGCAGACCGATGAGACCTTCTGCAATAAAATAAAAAACCGGGGGTGTTACAACTATCAGCATTATCACAGAAATCAAACCATTCGCAGCATAAGTAAAATTTCTCAACTTATAAAATGATTGTTTGTTTTTTACTAATGCGATTGAAGCACTCATCATCATAATAATCGGCGCCTCAATTATTAGTGCCAGTGAATAAGCAACACCATAAGCAGCGAGATTAAATATTGGTTCCGTGGAGCGGGCAATAAGTGCAGCAAGAAAAGGACCTTCAACGGACATCATAATCCATGTTGCAGCAAGCGGCAGCCAGAAGTAAATTATTTTTTTATTTGTGAGTTGAGTTGAAGTGCTGATCACTATTTTGATTATTTTTGTTCAAATCAAAGTTAAGGATATTCCTGAAAACATATTTTTCTTCCTAAAAAATTGAATTGAATAAATACACTGATTATGTTTGTAAAAACAAGAGGAGTCAACAATGCTAAAATCTTTTATTACAGTCGCAGTTTTATTTTCAATTCTGATTATTAGCTGTTCGGAGAATAAAGTTGAGATAAACGAAAATCAGGTTTCCGGAATGAGAACAACCTCCATGGAGTTTATGAAGAATCTAAAAGGAATTCTCATTCACCAAATCCAGACAAATGGAATTTTGCAAGTCTGTCTCCGTATGTTCGGATACGAGCTCAGGTTCTAACGAATAATTTTGGTGTTCAAAAAGGTGTCTACATTAAAAGAGTATCATTCAAAAACAGGAACGTGAATAATATACCCGATGATTTTGAAAAAAAGACTCTGAATAAATTTGAATTACTTCATCAGAACAATGAATTAAACAGTGAAACAGAATATGCCGAAATTGTTGAGGAAGGAGACTATAAATATTTACGTTATCTTAAACCAATTCTGGTGCAGGCGGAGTGTCTTAATTGTCATGGCAGCGAAACAGATCTAATGCCTGAGGTCAAACAGCTTATAGCACAGCAATATACTGAGGATAAAGCTGTTGGCTATCAAATCGGGGAACTGCGTGGTGCAGTTTCAATTAAGAAAGTTATAGAATAAAAAAAGGCGATCCGTTTTTAGATCGCCTTAAATTGTAATAACAGTCAGGCTTACTTTAACAACAGCATTTTGATTGTATTTACAAACCCATCTGCATTCATTGTGCAGAAATAAGTTCCGCTCGGCAGGTTAGTTGCATCAAAAGAGAATTCATAACTTCCGGTTGATTTTGTTTCGTTGACAAGTGTAATTACTTCTCTTCCAAGGAAATCATAAACTTTTACACTTACAAAACTTTCTTTTGGCACAAAATAACTTATTCTCGTTGAAGGATTAAACGGGTTAGGATAGTTTTGGCTAAGTACAAACGATGACGGAACGTCATAATTTACATTTACAATATCACTGTAACTGAATGATCCATCAAAATCAATCTGCTTCAGACGGTAATACAATTGGTTAACACCATTTACCTGAGGATTGTCTGTAAAAGAATAATAATTTATCACTGTTGAAGTTCCCTTTCCATCAACAAATCCAACAGTAACAAAGTTATCCGGGTTACTAATGGAGCGCTCAATTTCAAAACCCATATTATTTAATTCAGAAGCAGTGGACCAGAGTAGATGAACTTCAGAGTTTCTAACTGATGCATTGAAGGCCAATAATTCAACTGGAACAATATCTGTTAATTGAGCCAATGTTGCCAAGGTACCTAAAGTCAATCTGCTCATTTTCAGGAAGTATGGCAGGTTGAAATGTGTAATCAAATCATTCACTGTATGGTAATAGGCATTAAAGTCACCGCCATAATATTCTTCTATTAGTAAAAGTGCGCCATAACCATTATTCCAGAACGAGGCCTGATCGCTTGCTGTAGTTCCCGGATTGATAATACTTGGCACTACTCCAATTGCATAAGTATTATTTACCAGCACCATTTCATCTTTTAAAGCAACCGAGTTTCCAAAATTTCTGATATGAATTTCTCCAACACCATCGTTATCATTATCATAAGCGATCATATCCATATTTAGTACACCCATAATCGAATCACCGGCATTGAAAGCCTGCTGAGCATAATAAGCACTACCAATTAAACCCTGTTCTTCTTCATCCCAAAGAGCATAAATGATAGTGTACTTTGAATTGTATTGAGTGAATATTCTTGCAGCTTCAATTACTGCCGCAGTTCCGCTTGCATTATCATCCGCACCTGGGGCAATTGTTCCGGAAGGCATATCGTCATAGTGAGCACATATGATATATTTTTTATTAGGATAAAGAGAACCGAGCTGAACACCATAAACATTTCTTCCGGTTGAACTGAAGTTTTGATCATAAGTTACCAAACCGTAGCTGTTCAATTTTTGCTTGATGTAATTAGCTGCCATATTATTGCTGGGTTGGTTTTTATTTCTCGAAACAATCGTGTATGGCGAACCGCCGATAATTGTTGGAACCTCTCCCGACAGTTCTTCAACAAAGTAAAGAAGTGAATCAATATTAGTTTCGTTGATTACTGCCTGAACAGTTGGAGACTGAGAATACAATGCAGATTGTATCCCCAGTAGTATTATCAACAGCAGAAAAGATTTTTTCATAGTGAAATCCTTTTTGTTTTATTTTTTATAAAAGACAAAGGACTTGAAGAAATATTACCACAAGTCCCTTAATTTATTAAACTACTTAAGAATTATCATTTTCTTTGTTGCAGAATAATTATCAGCAATCAAAGTATAAAAATAAGTTCCGCTTGGTAAACCGGTTGCATCGAACGATAGCTCGTAACTTCCGGTTGATTTTGTTTCGTTGACAAGTGTATTTACTTCTCTTCCAAGAAAATCATAAACTTTTATGCTGACAAAACTTTCATTTAGCACAAAATAACTTATTCTCGTCGTCGGGTTAAATGGATTTGGATAGTTTTGACTAAGTACAAATTCAGCAGGAGCGTCATAACTTAAATTCACAATGTTACTGTAACTGAATGATCCATCGAAGTCAATCTGTTTAAGACGATAACAAATTTTATTTGCACCACTAATTTGAGGACTATCGTTAAATGAGTAATAATTTATTTCTGTTGAACTTCCTTTTCCATCAACAAATCCAATAGTAACAAAATTATCAAGATCATTAATAGATCGTTCAATCTCAAAGCCGCTGTTATTGAGTTCGGAACCAGTTGACCATAGTAGTTGAACCCCAGAATTTCTTACAGAAGCAGTGAAAGCTAAAAGTTCAACAGGAACTATATCTGTTAATTGTGCCAGTGCTGCTACAGTTCCAAATGCAGCCTTACTCATCTTTAGAAAATATGGCATATTAAAATATTGGATCCGATCGTTAGTTGTATGATAATATGCATTGAAGTCGCCATCTAATTCTATTAAACAAACTGCTCCAAAATTCCTGTTCCAGAAAGATGCGTGATCGCTCCAGGTCGCGCCTGGATTTATCGTTGATAAGGTTAATCCTATTCCATAAAGAGAATTTATTTGCAGCATATTATCTTTTAACGAAATTGAATTAGCTATTGGTCGTGTGTGAATCTCTGCCTTGCTATCACTGTTTGAATCGTACGCAATCATATCCAGATTGATTACGCCCATAATCGAATCACCGGCATTGAAAGCCTGCTGAGCATAATAAGCACTACCAATTAAACCCTGTTCTTCTTCATCCCAAAGAGCATAAATGATAGTGTACTTTGAATTGTATTGAGTGAATATTCTTGCAGCTTCAATTACTGCCGCAGTTCCGCTTGCATTATCATCCGCACCTGGGGCAATTGTTCCGGAAGGCATATCATCGTAGTGAGCACATATGATATATTTTTTATTAGGATAAAGAGAACCGAGCTGAACACCATAAACATTTCTTCCGGTTGAACTGAAGTTTTGATCATAAGTTACCAAACCGTAGCTGTTCAATTTTTGCTTGATGTAATTAGCTGCCATATTATTTGAGGGCTGGTTTTTGTGTCTTGAAACAATAGTGTAAGGTGATCCACCAATTATTGTTTGCACATCCCCGGATAATTCTCTTACGAAATAAGTAAGTGAATCAATATTTGTTTGGTTAATGATCATCTGGATTGTTGGATTCTGACTAAACGCTATGCATTGAAGTGTAAGAACAACAATAACAGTTTGTATCAGTTTTCTCATTTCTAATTCCTTTCCGTGCTTCTTGAATAGTTAGTTCAAAATAATTTATTGCGAATTTGGATAATAACAGCAACAATTATGCTAATGTGACGTTTAGCAATCAGTCCCATATCGGTCTAAAATCGTATGGTATTTTGAGATGTTTGCTAATATACAAGTAATAACGGAGCCCTTTTGCCATTCTTGATAATAACTTCTTCATTTTGGGTAATTTATTGAAACCTTATTAAGAGATGAAATTGATACTTAATTATTAAACTTTTTTTAAATAAGGAATGTTATAATATTGTATACAGAAATTATTAATGATAATAGATGACTACTGAACTAAAATATTTTACGCCTGCTGAAGCCAAAAAAACTTTGCCCCTGGTAAGAAAAATTGTAAAAGATATTCTCGATACCAGCAGGGAAATGCGAATGATTGCCGATGACATTGAAAGTGGTGTTGAGAATGATCCCCGCATTCAAAAACTTGCTGACGATATTGAGGAATTTATGCGGGAACTGGAAGAGATTGGATGCTTCTTCAAAGACTGGAATTTCTCCATTGGATTAATTGACTTTCCGGCTATCATCGAAGGCAAGGAAGTTTTCCTTTGCTGGAGAAGTGATGAAGATGATATTATGTATTACCACGGAGTTGAAGCCGGTTTTGCGGGAAGAAAACTTATACCTCCTGAAGAGCTTACAGACTAATTCTTCCTATTATTTTTTCAATTCAAATTCAGTTTGCGCTGAAGTCACTTCCTCTGAATTTATATCAGTAATATTAAAATTGATTTTATATAAACCTTCGGGAGAGTTATAATCAAGCTCAAATTGTGCCTCGAGCTGTACATCAATAAGTTCATTACTGGTCACATCTTTTGAATCGCCGAAAATGTTTGTCACTTCCAAACTATCAGGACCAATCATATCAATTGTAAATTCAAGAGAAGCAGTAAATTCATCACCCACTTCTTTTTTCACAAATCCTTTTACGTTAACTGTCGCATTAATTTCCCAGCTGTCGCCAATATCGTAGGCAAATGCTTCGGGACTGAAAGCTTCGAATTTTACTTCCTCCTTTTTGTTGCAACCTGCAATTAAAAAAAATAAAATAATTGAACCGATAATAATTTTCATAATTCCTTTGAGTTGTTTTCAGTTCTACTTACTTAGGTATATGGGTATAATGGTATAAGGCTATATAATGAAGAACTATATACCTCTATACCTAATTAATTTATCCGTTTTTCTTTTGGAAATCTTTCATAAATGTTACAAGATCTTCCACTCCCTTTGTTGGGAATGCATTATAAATTGACGCACGTAATCCACCAACTGAACGATGTCCTTTCAATCCATTGAATCCGGCTTTAGTTGCTTCATCAATAAGCTTCTTTTCCATTTCAGGAGTCGCAAGATTGAATGTAACATTCATTAATGAACGACTTTCTTTTTCTGCATGACCTTTGTAATAACCACCACTTTCGTCAATACATTTGTAAAGCAAATCTGCTTTGTGTTTATTAATTTCATACATCTTATCAAGCCGCCAAGTTTAATAAGCCATCGTGTTACAAGCATAATAATATATATTCCGAATGTGTTTGGAGTATTATACAATGAATCATTCTCAACCTGAATTTTGTAGTTAAGCATTGTGTGCAAGGTATCCTGGCTTCTTTCAACAAGATCTTTTCTGATTATAACCAGTGTTACACCAGAAGGACCCATATTTTTCTGCGCACCAGCATATATCACTCCATATTTCTTCACATCAATTTTTTTATGAAGTATGTCTGATGATGCATCACAAATAAGTGGAACATTCCCCACTTCAGGTTCCTTTTGCCATTGTGTACCGAAGATGGTATTGTTAGATGTAAAATGAACATAAGCGGCATCAGGATCAAGCTTGAGCTCGCTCTGCTTTGGAATCCGTTTGAAGAATTTATTATCTCCTTCACCCTCTTCTGTAGTCGCAGCAACATTTACAGTTCCGACTCTCTTTGCTTCTTTAATTGCTTTCTTTGACCAGCTTCCGGTTGAGATATAATCTGCTTTATTTATAGGAGGCATCAGGTTCAACGGAACCATTGAGAATTGCAGGCTGGCTCCGCCCTGAAGAAACAATATTGAATAATCCTCAGGAATATTAAGTAGCTTTTTCAGTCCTTCCTTTGCTTCTGCATGAATCGCATCGTAAGTTTTTGAACGATGGCTTATTTCCATTATTGACATTCCCACACCGGGAAGTGCAAACAAATCTTTTTGAGCTTCTAGTAAAACTTCTTCCGGTAATATAGCCGGGCCCGCACTGAAGTTATAAATTCTTTTTTCCATTTTGTTTCCCTTTTAAATAATAAGACTTATTTTATTAAATGTGTTAATAGTCCATCTCTTAATTTTGGTTCAAACCAGGTTGACTTTGGCGGCATAACTTCACCTGCGTCTGAAATATTCATCAAGTCATCAATTCCTACAGGGTAGAGTGAAAATGCTACAACAGCTTTGCCCGAATCAACCAACTTTTCAAGTTCTTTTGTCCCTCTGATTCCGCCAATAAAATCAATGCGATTATTAGTTCGCGGATCATCAATTCCAAGTACTGGATTTAGCAAAAAGTTTTGAAGAATACTCACATCCAGTTTTTCACCAACAGATTTTTCTAATGATAAGCTTGCAAGCACGGAATCTCTTGCTTTCAGATGATACCATTGTTTATCCAAATACATACAAAAATTGTTTTTAGTTTTTGGTTCTTTGCCTGCCTGTCCGGTAGCCAGATCGTTAGTTCGCTTAATTTCAAACTTTTCACTTACTTCATTTAGAAAATCATCTTTACTCAATCCATTCAAATCAAATACAACACGGTTATATGGGAGAATTTTCAACTGTTCAGCAGGAAAGAGAACTGCTACAAAATAATTGTATTCCTCATCTCCTTTATGATTCGGATTTGCTTTTTGCTTTTCTTCTCTTGCACGACTTGCACTTTTTGCTCTGTGATGACCATCAGCAATGTAAAGTTTGCTGATCTTTGAAAATTCACTAACGATAATTTGATTATAGTTTTCCGGAACAATCCAAACCGTATGTTTAATCCCATCGGGCGCAGTGAAATCATATTCGGGTTTGATTTCATTCATCGTTTTATCAACAACTTCGTTCACAGCTTTCTCGCCACGATAAGTTAAGAACACAATTCCTGTTTGTGCTTCAGTTGTTACAATATGATTTGTTCTGTCATCTTCTTTTACTTTTCTTGTCTTCTCGTGTTTTAAAATCACATCATTATCATAATCATCAACAGAAAAAGTTGCACAAATACCTGTCTGTGATCTTCCATCCATTATTAATCTGTATAGATAAAAGCCGGGTCTGTCATCAATTTTTAACGGAGCTTCTTTGAGGACCCTGTCTAAATTTTCTTTTGCTTTCTGATAAACTTCTTTCGAATAAACATCTTTAACATCGGGCAGATCAATTTCCGATCTTGTAATGTGTAAATAACTTAACGGATTTCCATCTGCAAATTGCTTTGCTTCTTCTCTGTTTACTACATCATACGGAACGCTTGCAACTAATTGAGCTTTCTCCTTTGTCGGTCTGAGTGCTTTGAATGGTCTGATGATTGCCATAATCCTTCCGGTTGTGAAAATATCTTTAAATGATATAACTAAAATCCAAAATTTTGGACTAATAATCCATTATTTGCTTGAGTTAATTGTTATAAATTTATGATAAAATGCTTTCAAGCACATCTAATAATTTTTCGATAATCGCCTGCCGATAGTTATTTTTGTTCATTATTCATAGCGATTTATGTACATCAGGAAAAATGGCAATCTTTAAAAGAAAAAGAGCGTTTCGTAAAAAGAAAAAGACAGGAAAAATACAGGTAATTGGTAATGTTGAGTTTCACCGCGAGATTTACTCCCGGATAATGGATAAAAAACGGGATTTTTTTGTTTGGCTGCCCGCAGGTTATGAGGACAATCCTTCAAAAGAATATCCGGTACTGTATATGCACGATGGTCAAAATCTGATTGATCCTAAAACTGCTTATGCCGGAAAAGACTGGCAGGTTGATGAGACTGTTACAAGATTAATTGGTGAGTTTAAGATTAAGGAAATTATTGTAGTAGGAATTTACAATAACGAAGACCGCCTTGAAGAGTACAGCGATACTGAAAAGGGAGAAAAGTATCTGAAATTTTTAGTTGAAGAGCTTAAACCATTTGTTGACGCTAAATACAGAACACTTTCCGATAATAGCAATACAGCAATTATAGGTTCTTCTATGGGGGGGCTTGCATCATTCAATGCTGCGTGGAAATACCCGGAAGTTTTTTCGATGGCTGGATGTATGTCAAGTTCTTTTTACTATAACAATGATAAAGTATTTAAAATGCTTGATGAATATACCGGGCATAAAAAGCATATTAAAATTTATATTGATCACGGTGAAGATGGATTGATACGCGGACAAAAAATGTTCTGCAAACTAACTCAATTAGGTTATGTAATTGGAACTGACGTGGATTATTTTTATGCTCGCGGAGCTGAGCACAATGAAACAGAATGGGCAAAGCGTCTTGAACGACCGCTAATATTTTTCTTTGGAAAGTGAATATGAAAATACTTATTACCCTTACAATAATCCTGTTTCTCTTCTCATGTTCAGAGGAAAAGAAACCAGTCAACCTCACTGTTGCAAGGGAAGAAGTGAAGCAATACTACAAATCAGGAAAGTTTGATGAAGAATTGAATGAAGTAATTCAAAAAGCAAAAGAGGAGTTCAACAAGCTTGAGTTTAAAAATAACTCTGTAGTTATCTTTGATGTAGATGAAACCGTATTGGACAATTATGAATTAGCAGAGCAGATGGGTTTCGGGTATGTGTATGAAATGAGTAAAAAATGGAATGCCGAATTAAAAGCCTCTGCAATATCACAAGTAAAAGAATTATATGATTTTCTCCTCTCTAAAGGCGCAAAAATAATTTTTCTTACCGGAAGAAACTTTCCTGAGTATGAAGTAACTTATGAAAATTTAAAAAAGGTAGGTTATACAGTTTTTGATACACTAATCACTCAAATCGGTGATGAGAAAAAAATGGAAGCACTTGAATTTAAAAGCAGCAAACGTATCTGGCTGACTGAACAGGGTTATGAAATTGTTGGAACGGTTGGTGACCAGTGGAGTGATCTTGAAGGTGAAAATCATGGCATTCAGATTAAAATTCCGAATTATCTTTATTTGATTGAAGAGTAAAAATCTTCAACACTGCATTTTTCATTATATTTACCCCTCAAAAAACCAATTATCCAGAAGATTAATGACAGAAACAAAACGCGATATCCCCAAAGCATACGATCCTTCAAAGACAGAGGATAAATGGTACAAATACTGGCTCGATAACGGACTGTTTCACTCAGAGCCAAACGAGAAACCGCCTTTCACAATTGCAATTCCTCCGCCGAATATTACAGGGATGCTTACGATGGGACACATCCTCAACAACACAATTCAGGATGTTTACATCCGTCTGAAAAGAATGCAGGGCTTCAACTCCTGTTGGGTTCCGGGAACGGACCACGCATCAATCGCTACAGAAACAAAAGTAACAAAATTCCTTGAAGAGAAGGGAATTGATAAATATAAAATCGGTCGCGAAGAATTTCTCAAGCATTGCCAGGAGTGGAGAAAAGAATACGGCGGAATAATCATTCAGCAGTTAAAGAAGCTTGGTGTAAGCTGCGACTGGCGTCGTGAACGCTTCACAATGGATGACGACTACTACCGTGAAGTGATAAAAGCTTTCGTTGATCTTTACAAAGAAAGAAAAATTTATCGCGGCTACAGGATGGTAAACTGGGATCCTGCAAACAAGTCCGCAATTTCGGATGAAGAAGTTCTTTACAGAACAGTAAATGGGAAGCTCTGGCATTTCAGATATCCGATTGTTGGAATGGACAAGTATATTATTGTTGCAACAACACGACCTGAAACAATGCTTGGTGATACAGGTGTTGCAGTAAATCCGAATGATGAAAGATACAAAGATCTCATTGGTAAAAAAGTAAAGTTGCCGATTGTCGGAAGAGAGATTCCCATTTTTGCAGATGAATATGTTGATATGGAATTCGGGACAGGTGCGGTCAAGGTTACTCCTGCTCACGATGTGAACGATTATGCAATGGGTCAAAGACATAAACTGGAAATTGTAAACATCTTTAATCCCGATGCAACCACAAATAAAAACGTTCCGGATTGGCTTCAAGGTTTGGATAGATTCGATGCAAGAAAGAAAGTTGTTGAATGGTTTGAGAAAAATAATTTGATGGAAAAGATTGAAGATTACCAGAACAAAGTCGGTTACTCAGAAAGAGGTGCAGTTCCGATTGAGCCGTATTTATCTGAACAGTGGTTTATGAAGATGTCTGAACTTGCAAAGCCAGCACTCGAAGTTGTTAGAGATGGAAAAGTAAAATTCTATCCTGCACACTGGGAGAAAACATATTTCCACTGGATGGAGAACATAAGCGACTGGTGCATATCGCGTCAGCTTTGGTGGGGACACAGAATTCCGGTTTGGTATTGTGTAGGTGACGATCATTGCAAGCTTGAATGTAAAGAACCAATAGTTTCAATCGACCCACCTGAAAAATGTCCGCACTGTGGCTCAACGAATTTAACGCAAGATGAGGATGTGCTTGATACATGGGCATCGAGCTGGCTCTGGGCTCACGCAATTTTTAGAACTGAGGAAGAAAGAGAATATTATTACCCGACTTCTATGCTTGTAACCGCACCTGATATAATTTTCTTTTGGGTTGCAAGAATGATCATGGCAGGGATGCATTTTATGAAGGATATTCCTTTTAGTCATGTTTACTTCACGAGTGTAATTCGCGATATGCAGGGAAGAAAGATGAGCAAGTCACTCGGCAACTCTCCCGATCCACTCGATGTAATAAAAGAATTTGGCGCGGATGCGTTACGATTTACCGTTCTTTACCTTGCACCGCTTGGACAGGATGTTCTTTTCTCTGCTGACAAATGTGATTTCGGAAGAAACTTTGCCAATAAGATCTGGAACGCGGGCAGATTCCTTTTAATGAACCTGCCTGACCGGCAGGCAGGCGCTGAAAACATAAAAGTAGACGATATACTTTCCCGCGAAGGCGGGATCCCTTCGGGAAAAGATTCTCACATAGATTTTGCAGATGAATGGATAATCTCACGCTTTAATGAAACTCTCGAAGAGTTTAACAATGCAATGGACAAGTTTGAAATAAACAACGCAACGAAGATAATTTACTCTTTTGTATGGAATGATTTCTGCGACTGGTATGTTGAGATGATAAAGAACAGATTGTACGGTGATAACGAAGAAATTAAGTCTGCTGTGTTGACACGAGCACTTTCAATTTTTGAAAATATGCTGAAGATGGTTCATCCGTTTATGCCGTTTCTTACTGAAGAAATCTGGCAGTTGATTCACAATAGGAAGGAAGGGGAGAGCATTTCAACTTCAGAATTTCCAAAATTGAAAAAGGAATTGATAAATGCACAGGCAGATAAGGAAATGGAAACGGTGGTGAATATTGTAACTGCAATCCGTAATATCCGTGGTGAGATGAATATTCCTCCATCGAAGAAAATAAATGTTCTGCTGAAATCAAACGAAGTTAGTGAACGACAAGCTGACTACATAAAGAAACTTGCGAAGGTTGAAGACCTGAAAGCTGGTGAAAATATAGTTAAGCCAAAGGCAAGTGCTTCAGCGATTGTAAAGTCGGCAGAGATTTATATTCCTCTGGAAGGGTTAATTGATCTTGATGTTGAAAGACAGCGGCTGCAGAAAGAAATAACTCGACTCGAAGGTTCTCTCGCAGGCATTGAGAAAAAACTTTCCAATGAAAAATTTGTTAACGGTGCACCTGCAGAAGTTGTCGAGAAAGAAAGAACGAAGCAGAAAGATTGGCAGGAGAATTTGAGGAAGCTGAAAGAGATTTTGGAGAATCTCAATTGAGAAATTCATCCCGAAGCCTGTCCCGAATTTATTTCGGGATTGTTTCAGGATCTTAATAATTTTATGTCGTCCCTAGCGGGACTCTGAATAACTTTCGTTTTAATTTCTATAAATATTTTGTCCCGCTGGGACAAATAATCCCGTTAGGGACCTGCCTACCGCAGGCAGGTTAAATATTTGTAGAAATAAAAGCACCAAACAATTAAACCTCTGTAGTCCGAAGGACTCCTTCGGAGGAGCGACATAGGAAATGTTTAAAGATGGAATCGAATAAATATTGATCATAAAAATTTGAACAGTGTTTTAGTTAATCCGATTTGAAAAATCCAGTCAGCAGCACTCTCATTTAAACCAAAAGTTATTCCTGTATCAAGTACTAAATCAGGAGTTACTGGGTAGCTGATTCCAAAATCTATGTAAAGAGAGTTACTACTAGAATATGTTTCACCAAAAATCTCACCATAAATTCCAATTGGCAAATCAAGCTTAGGTGTCATTGCTAAAGCATAGAAGTATAAGTTTTCATATTCTGATGTGTTTTTAAGATAAAAAGTACCTAAAGTCAGATCGAACTGAGCAAAATTTGTTTGAAATGTTGGCACTGCATAAACTGAATACGAAGGAGAATTGCTGCCGCTAAAACCCATTTTACCCACAATTGATGCAGCCAAGTCATCATTATTTATAATTTGGTATTTTAATTGAAAACCCGGGTCACCAAATTCGATTTCATTTCCATCATAATAAACAAAACCAGCAGTAAAAAGTCCAACTTCTAATTTTTTTAGTACTGAAAATTTTAATAATGCTGGAAAAGCATCAACATTATCATCACCTGAATATCCAATCTCCAGTTCTGAGTAACCGTATTCAGTAAGGTATGCATTATCCGATGCTGATGGTCTGGTTGGATTTGCAGTTTGAGGAAATAGAGTTGTAACTAAAAATAGATTTAAAAGGATAAAATTGGTTATAAAAATTTTTTTCATTTTCATTTTTACTCTTACTGATTTTTCAAATTTACATTGAAAGTTGGAGCTTCTACTAGTTGAAAAGTGGCTGATGCCAGACTAATTTTTCCAGTGTTCTTATCAACCTCTTCAAGGATTCTCGTAAATAATTTATCTTTGGTTGTTCTTCTTGCTTTATAATCAACAACGTAACGAATTGTAAACTCAATCCAATTATCGTTGGCTATCATTGTGATCATTGGCTCTATACCTGCATTTTCAATTAAAAACTTTTTTACTAATTCATCCCATGCTGTTTTTGCTCTTGATGCAAAATCTCCTAGTAGCTCATCACTTATTTTCTTAAATAGCTCTCTTGCAAATTTATAATCACTGCCATATTTAATTGGAATTGTAATCTCATCCCAGAGAAAAGGGAACTCTCCGGAGTAATTAAAAACAGGTTCTTTGAAAACGAAACTATTTGCAATTCTAACTACTCTTCCATTATAAAGATCACCATTTACCCATTGACCGACTTCCATTAATGTTGTTCTTAAGATGCCGATATCTATCACATCTCCTTTTATTCCACCAAGTTGAACTCTATCACCGGGCTTATAAAATTTAGCAAATGAAATAGCAAACCATCCGGCAAAACTTGCAATAACTTCCTGTAATGCGAATGCAATACCGGCGCCAGCAACTCCCAAAGCAACCGTCAATCCACCAAGCTTATCACTGAACACAATAGTCAAAACAAATATTGCTATGAGATATCCGAAAAATGATATGCTCTTACGGACTCTGTAACGAGTATCCGTATCTTTTATTCTTTTTGAAACTGTTTTTTGAAAAAACTTTATAAGGGCTATTAATATTATTATAGCTAATGCTGCAGCTACCAGCTTACCAACTGTAGGATCAAGAAGCCACTTATTAACAAAGTCATTCATTTTTTACTCATTAAATTGATTTAGAGGAAATTTACTTTTTCACTGCTCCATTATACAACAACTATTTTGCATTACAATGTATTAATCGTAATGGAAGTTATTATGAATAAGAAAGTAATTAATTCAATATCCACAAGTAGAACAGATGAGCTGAGAATGGTTAGAGTATTAATATTAAGATCCGAAAGAAAGTTTTCCAGAAAGAGCTATTTCATTTAGAGATTGCTTCGTCCCGATTTTTTATCGGGACCCCGCAATGACAACGCACACTACTTGTTCTGCTCTTTAAACTTCTTCAAAATATTTTCCACCGCATCTTTGTGAACCATAAAATCCATAATCTTAAGCTTCACATAATCTTCGTGGTAATAGTAATAGCCTTTATCTCCCGTATTTCTTGAACCCGCACCGGAATCTTTGATTAAAAACCAATCCTTTCCATCTTTTTCCATATATCCAACGAGATGAATTCCGTGATCGTCGGTTGTAGTTCCATTACTGAAACGAAACTGTCGCGCATTCTCGTCAATGTATTCTGAAGGAATATCAAAGGTTGGGATTACTCCGACTTTATGCCATGAATCATAACCAGCTTCTGAAACATCTCCGCCGATTGACATTGTGTAACCATTCCGGATTGCGAACTTCAGTGCATCCATAAAAACATTCAATGGAACATTGTAATAAATATCGCTATGCCACCAGTTATCTTCAACTTCATATTCAACCTGCTGATAGTAAGGCTGCTGCATATAGGAAAGTATATCAACGTAGTCATCGGGTTTAATCTTAATGTAGTTGTTTAGAAATTCTTTAGGCAAATATTTTTTACTCTCAAAATAGAATTCAGTTGGTGGTTCACCCATATAGTGTTTTAAAATTGCTTTAATAACTGTTATTGCTTCTTCCTCATTCCAGGCGTAAGTAGCTTTAATATTTTCCAGGTATGATTTCATTTCCTTGTGCATTGTTTTGTGATCGTCAAAACTTTGTCCCGGCATTAATCCGGTATAAGCTTCAGCAGGAACAATTCCGTACATCTTCCAAATTCTTGGAACTGCATTTGCTTCAGAGCCTTCTTCAAAAGCTGATTTACCTCTTTCTTTTATATATCGTTTTGCTTTCTCTACATATTCCCAATAGACAGTATATTTTTCGGAAAGTTTAACTTTCTTTTGATGCAGTCTGAAAATCTCGGACTCAAAAAAGGATGTTGTAGAAAAACACCAGCAGGTGCCTGTTCTGCCCTGAGAAACAGGATCGTTGTGCCAATAGCTTTTAAATTCATCTTTTGATTTCGGAAGATCCATCCCGGCAAAATCAAGTTTAAATGATTTCTTCTTTTCCGTCTCAGGTTTGTTGAATTCATCAAAGCTTTTTAAAATTTCATTTTTATAGAAGCCGTCCTTCTCTTCCCCGAAAATTCCTGAATTTTTTTCGGTCTGAGCAAAGAGAAAAATTGGAAGAGAAAAAGTTATTAGAAGTGTGAGGTGTGAAATAGTTGTTTTCATATACAATACCTTCAGTTTTCAATAAAGAATATATTTACACTTGAAAATTAAAGCATTCTGAAGTAAAGGAAAACCTTTTTTATTTGGTTCATTTTCATCTGAAAAGTCTTATATTCAACCTAAAATTTGAAGAGAAAATTATGAAACTTCTGTATGTGTTTTTAGTAATTGCATCATTGAGTTTACCAATGATGGCACAGACTAACTTATCAGTCAACAGCGTCAGCCCGCCACCGCAATCGTTGAACTTTCTTCCAACTTTGGAGATAACAATTAATTTCAATAGTGCTATTGATATTGCTTCTTTTAACGATACAACTTTCCAGGTTTGGGGAAGATGGTCAGGTGTTCACAAAGGAACAATTTTTTCTTTCAACGATACTACTTCAATTCATTTTACGCCCGACGAAAACTTTTTTTATGGTGAACTGGTTACTGTTTCCTTATCAAAAGGAATTAAAGACAAACAAGGTAATCCTCTTCAAACTGGGTTTGCATGGAATTTCTGGACAAGATCACTTTCAGCATCTATGGAACTTACAAGAACAGCAACAATAAATGTAAGAGAACCTGGTGAGGGATGGATTCAGACTTACGGCACTTATGCCGGAGATCTTGATGGTGATGGATGGAGCGACTTCATTGTGCCGAATGAAATTTCTTCCGACATAAGAGTTTTTATGAATGATCAGCTTGGAGGATATAATGATTTTACAGTTTTTAATATTGCGAACGGCTCAAGACCAAGCACAAATGAAGGCTTCGATTATAATCTTGATGGTTTAATGGATTTTACTTGTGGTAACAGTACAAATAATCAGGTAACAGTTTTTACCGGTGATGGAACAGGAAGCTTTTCTGCAATTCAGAATTATACTGCAGCTAACGGCATAAGAGGATTGGTAGTATTAGATGCAAACGGTGATGGCTTCCCTGATATAATAACAGCAAACAGGGATGGCAACAATTCTTCAATCCTGATGAATAACGCCGACGGAACTTTTGCTTTGCCAATTAATTTTGAAGGAAATGGAAATGGTGAGACAGCCGCAGCAACTTCCGATGTAAATGGAGATGGAATTATGGATTTGTTCCTTGGTGCAATTTATTCTGATGATGTAATTCTTTGGCTGGGTGATGGAAACGGAGGATTTACTTTTAGCGATGAAGTAGCAGTTGGTAATAGTCCCTGGATGGTTGTTTCCGGTGATGTGAATAATGATGGTATACCTGATGTTGTTTGTGCAAATTCGAGCAGTTCAAGTTTTTCTGTTGTTCTTTGTGATAGTTCAGGCAACTTGTCTTCTCCTGTAAATTATCCGGTCGGTGCGTTTCCGCTTTCTGTTGATTTAGGTGATGTTGATGGTGATCTGGATCTGGATATTGTAACAAGCAATTTCACCGGTGCGAATTTTACATTGTACGAAAACGATGGAACCGGAGTTTTTATCAATCGTAATGATCTGCCATCAAACCTTGCGGGAAGCTGTGCTGTTTTTCATGATAGAGACAACGATGGTGACATGGATATGACAGGCATAGATGAACGTCAGGATCTGCTTATCCTTTTTACTAATGATGAAGCTGTTAAAGTTGAAGATGAAAATATTCCTGAAGAATTTATTCTTTATCAGAACTATCCTAATCCGTTTAATCCAGTAACCAGTATCCAGTATTCAGTAAGCAGTAGGCAAATTGTTACAATAAAAGTTTATGATGTTCTGGGTAACGAAATCGCAACTCTGGTAAACGAAGAAAAAGAACCAGGCATTTACTCAGTTCAGTTTAATACGTCTGCCATCAAACATCTTCCATCTTCTGGAATGTATTTCTATACTTTGAGAGCAGGCAATTATTCTGAAACAAAGAAGATGATTCTGCTGAAATAAAATTTCTTTAATGAACAATACTGCTTCCGCCAATAAATTCTCTCAGCACTGAATCGTGGGGGACAGGTGAATCATCATCAACCGGTGTGATGTGCTTTAATAATTCCGCAAGTCTCGAAGCTCTTTCATAGGCATCAGTTTTAAGCGGATCGCCTTTATACTTTTTCTCCCATTCAATAAAATCTTTTCCGAGTTTGTGTGAATAAAAACAAAGTTCATAAGGCATTGCACTGCTGATAATAAAATCTGCTGTATTGCTGTAAGGAATAATATTTCTCATTTCACTTGAACGAACGTAGTGCCAGTGCTCAAGAGTTTGAGTCGGGTTGTATGCACGATGTGCAAAATCCCGAAGCATTCTTCTTATCAAACGAATATCTGTCCACCGGATGTACTTATCATCTGGTCCTTTCATCTGCAAAAGAGGTTCAAGATATAATTTAAACTTTACTTCTGCGGAAATATCTTTACTGAAATCAGGATAGAGTCCGTGTAAACTGTCAATTAAAAGTATTTCATCTTTTTCAACTTTGGTGGGAGTAACATTCAGCGTACGAGTTCCGGTTTTAAAATCGTAACTCGGAATTAATACTTTTTCTCCGTTGCTGAGTTTAACAAGATGTTCGTTAATCAAAGGAAGATCAAGTGCCTGCGGAGTTTCAAAATCATAGTCACCGAACTCATCTTTTGGATGCAGGTCAAGATCGAAGAAGTAATGATCAACAATCAATGCTTTAAACTTGAAGCCCTTTTTGATAAGCTTTTGTTCTAACTTCATTGTCGTACTTGTTTTCCCTGATGAAGAAGGCCCGCTTATCATTACCATCCGAAGATCTTCAAGCCTTTCAATAATCAGTCTTGCAGCAAGTTCAACATCATCCTCATAAAGCTCTTCTGACTCGTGAACGATGTCAGAAAATTCACCGTTGGCTACTCTTTCATTAAGTAAATCGACTGTGTTGAGCTTATGCTCAACAGCCCAGTCAAGGTTTCGCCAGACTTTTGCCCATGGAACATTTTCGTTCAGCTTGGAGTTAATTCTGCCTTCTTCATCTCTACGTTTAGCTGCTTCTTCACGGTAGAGAATATATTCCTTTGCTACTTTTGCGTGTCCGTTTTCGATTAAAACTTTTTCAACAATATCCTGTATGTCTTCAATGTGCGGATAAGTTTTCTCATCAAACTTTTCATTTAAAATTTGTATAACCTGTTCTGCCAGTTGTCCGGCTTTTTCTTTGTCTCTTCCACCAACAGCCACCGCAGCCCGATAAATAGCATTGATTACACGTTCCTGTTTAAAAGGAACTATTGCACCGCTTCTCTTTTTTACGTGAGTGATCTTGTTTTGCATTTTCTTCTCCGAAGGTATTATGCTCAATCTTTAAAATATTCAGCATCAATTTATGCAATTAAAAAGTTTTTGCTAAAAAATTACTATTTAATCGGATTATTTGAACGATTTTTTGGTTATTAATATTAACTTAGGGCATTCAAATTCAAATCACTTAAAATTAAAACAAAGGAGATAATATGCCTATCAGAAAAGCAAACGCCGAATGGAAAGGCGATTTAAAAAGTGGAAAAGGTTCGCTTAATACTGAAACAAAATTATTAAGTAATACTGCCTACGATGCCGGTTCTCGTTTCGAATCCGGAACTACTACGAACCCCGAAGAGTTAATTGGTGCGGCTCACGCAGGATGTTATTCAATGGCTTTGGCTAATTCATTATCCAAAGAAGGCTTCAAAGTAAACTCAGTTAAAACAGACGCAAAAGTTCATCTTGAAAAACTTGATAGTGGATTTACAATTACCAAAATTGAGTTAGATACCGTTGGTGATGTTGAAGGAATTGATGCTGCAACATTTGCAAAGCATGCAGAGCAGACAAAATCAGGCTGTCCTGTATCTAAAGCTCTCACCGGTCCGATGATAGTTCTTAATGCGAAGTTGAAATCTTAAACTATTCTGCTACCAGCTCTTTATACTCATCATTCTTCGCAATGAATGACTGAACATAAGAGCAAGTTGGTATTACTTCAAGATTATTTTCTTTAGCAAATTCCAAAGCGGCTCTAACCACCTGAGCCGCTAATCCTTTCCCTCGCAACGCCGGATCAGTAAACGTGTGATGAAAATTTAATATATCTCCATCCATTGTGTATTCGACATATACTTCATTGCCCTCCACGTAAATAACAAAACGTTTATTTTCTTTTTCGTGAATTACTTTCTCTTCCATTTTTATACTTATTTATTGTTGATTGTAAAGTTAAAATCTTTGTTTGAAAATCTGCCTGAATTACCGAAGTAAGTTTTCTCAACAAGCCTGACATTATTTTGCTTGTCCACTGTAACTATCGTTGATGACCTTGTTCCATACTTTTCCGACTTAATAAAAATAGGGGAAAGCATTCTTTCGATTTCAACGCCAACGCCTGTATCCGGTAGTTCTTCATCTTTTGCCGGGGAAGTATCATCAAGAATATTTAATATTTCCCACGGATGAATTTTTTGATATTCAATTAATCTCTGTAGTTGAATCTTACTTTTCTCTACTTTCGGCCAGGGAGTATCCAGTATTGCATTACTTATTCCGTGAATATCAGGTTTCAGTTTTTGTAAGCCCTCAATCTTGTTTGAGAAATAGAACAGTTCATCAACTTCACCAAGTAACAGATTAAAACCGTTAAAGTCATTTAGTGTTGGTTTTAGTTTGTTGTAGTATGCTTCGGGTGAAATGTCACTGGTAAGAAAATCAAGTGTAAGATTACCGCGGGAAGGTGCATCATTTCTGTGGTTTTTCAAATCCCTGAAATTTGTAATAGCAGCGAATCTTCCTTGCTTTGTAATTCCCAACCACGTTCCGCCAGCCTGCAGATCTTTACCAGCAAGAAGATCAGGAAATTCTGTCCAGAATTCTGCTTGTTCACTTGGACGATCGTAAAATTCATCCCTGTTTGCCGCAAAGATGAGCTTATAGTCATCAAGAATGTTATTTGCGAATACGATTAGGCACATAAATTTTTAGTCATTAGTTAATAGTCATTAGTTTTAGTTTTTTAGTTACTTGTCATGGTTGTTTAGATTCACGTTGATATTAATAACCAAACTAAAACTTAAGACTAACCTGCCTGCGGTAGGCAGGTAAACTATAACTACAAACCATTAAATCAAAAACTAAAAAATGTTTCTGTTCTTAAGATCGTGTTCCAATTTTTGAAAGTCAACAAACTGAACAGCATCCCAACCGATGCTTTTTGCCCCCTCAACATACTCCTGAATATCATCAATATAAAAATGTTCTTCAGAAGGAAAACCTGAAGCTTCTTCAACTTTGCGGTATATTTTTTCCTCGGGTTTGACTGAGTGAACCTTGTGAGATAGAATTAGTTTATCAAAATATTTGAGGAATTCATACTTCTGCCATCCATACTTCTGATGAATTGAATTAGTGTTTGAAAGCAAAAAAAGTTTGTAATTATTTTTAAGAACCGGTAAAAGAGAAATCACTTTTTCATTCAATGAAAAAATTTCTGAAAAAAATATGCAGAAAGTTTCTGCATCAATTTTATGATCAACAACTTCGAGCATTTTATTTATGAAAGTAGTTTCGGAGACATTTCCTCTTTCAAAATCCCGGTGGAATGAATAGTTAGATTTATAATATTCAGAAAACTTATCACCCAATCCAGTTTGAATTTGATTTAACTTTTTGATTGCCGGAGAATAATCAAAAGGGATTAATACATTTCCCAGATCAAAAACTATTGCTGAATACTTTCTTAGTTTCATTTAAATATGAAGATTAAATTAGATGAATAGAAAGCCCTCCCCTTAGGGGAGGGTTGGGTGGGGCTTTCCTATTCCATTTCAAAAACACTATCATCCAAACCAGTATTCACTTCAATGCTGGTTACGTTAAGTTCAATTTCCTGCAAACCAAAATGCTGCTTAATTGTGAAAGGGTATTTCAATCCGTTCACCTCACGGTAGTCTGAAAAATAAGTCTCCTGCTCAAACAAACCCTGCTTTGTATGAATTTCTTTGGTCTCTTTAAATTTCAAATCTGTCTCAACATCGTAATACTGAAACCACCTGATACCTGAGGGCAAAACAAGTTTGACAGCGTAGCAGTCTACACTATCTATGCGCTCAATGCCCAAATAATCTGACTTAACACCAAAACTATCGGGACTGAGCAAAAGACGCATCGTTGCATCCATCATAAGTCTTTCCAGTTCTTTCTTTTCTATTTCGGTTTCTTCATTACCTATCAGCATTATTCCTTCCCCGCTTTTGTAATAAAGCAATTGCCTAACATCACCAGCTTGCAGTTCCTGGAAAAGTTTATCGGGATACTTTTGCATAATTGTTATGTTTATTGGCTGACCCATTGCTGTGCCGGTCATTACCGTTGTTCTGTCCATAACATTATTAAATTTATCAATTCCGCCGATTGCATATATGTACTTATTTATTATGGCTTGAGCGGTTATGTTTACAGGGTCGGTTTCTGTTGTTCCTTGTTCCTGTGCTAAAGATATCCCTGTGATACAAATAAGAATAGTTAGCAGAATTACTTTGTTATACTTCATAATGAGAATAAATTTATTTTTTCTTTTAAAAAGATAAGGGAATAACAACACAATTATAACACCAAAATATCTCTTAATACTAACATATCTTTTAATTACATTTGAAAAAGCATAACCGTTAAATTTTTATGAATCAACTTTACTTCATTTTACTTTTATTTCTAACAACTACAATTACCATTGCGCAAACTTTTACGATTTCCGGCAGAATTGTCGATAGTCAGTCAGGCGAAGCGCTTCCGTACGGTAATGTTCGTGTTATTAATACTACTCTCGGCACAGCCGCAAACACGAATGGCAATTACGAAATAAAACTTTCTTCAGGAACTTACTTTCTTGTTGCTTCCTACATCGGATATTACTCTGACACTGTTTATGTTGAATTGAAAAACAACACAACAGATATAAACTTTTCTTTGAGGAAAACTGAAATTATTCTTCCTGAAATTGTAATACTTCCCGGAGAAAATCCTGCACTTGAAATTATCAGGAAAGCAATTGAAAAAAGAAAAGAAAGAAATAAGAAACTTAACAGCTACGAATATGAAGCTTATACAAAAGGACTTATAAGAACTACCGATGAAATAAGTGCAAGGGGTCGCACGGTTTCTGCCAGCGTTGGTGAAAGTGAAGATTCGGTTGATCTTAAAATAACAGGAATAATAGAAAACCATAGCCGCGGTTATTTTAAAAAGCCTGATGATTTTAAGGAGCTGATACTTGCACGTAAACAAAGTGCCAACTTTCCGCCAACAATTAATATTCTGACAGGTGGAAGGCTGATTCAAAATTTTTACGAAGGCGATGTAAACTTTTTTGGGATGAATCTCCCGGGTCCGGTTTCCGATGATGCACTTGATTATTATTATTTCCTCATAGACAGAAAAATAATAACAGACGACAGAACAGTTATTAAAATTTTGATGACTCCGGATAACTCTGATGATCCCGGTTTTATCGGAAGCGTTTTTATAAACGACAGCACATATGAACTTGTAAAAGTTGAACTCAGGCTTAACCGCTCTGCAAACCCCGGTGGAATTTTCGATACCATAAGCATCTTTCAGCAATTTACAAGCTATGATGATATTTATATGCCTATTGATTACCGGCTTTTTGCACGGGGAAATGTGCTGGGTATTGCAAAATTTGGTTTTGAACTGAACACGGTTCTCTATGACTATAAAATCAATACAGAATTAAGCGATGATATATTTTCAAAAGCTATTATAACCGTTATTCCCGATGCTGATAAAAAGGATTCGTTGTACTGGACAAACACTCAAACAATTCCGAATACTAATGAAGAAGAAAAAGCATACAACAGAATAGACAGTCTGAGGAATGTACCGGTAACTTTTTGGGACCAATTTTCCTGGCTAAGCACACGCACATATTTTTCAGAGCACTTTGCAATTAATGGAACACTCAATATGTGGCGATTCAACAGGGTGGAAGGTTTTACGCCAAGACTCGGATTTTATTTTGAAGAATATCTTGATCAACGATTGAATTCTTCAATCGATCTGGCGTATGGCTTTTCTGATGAACGTTTTAAAACAGATTTTAGCTTTGAATATTTGTTGGGTGATTACAGAACAACATCTTTAACTCTCAATGCTTACAATACGATAAAAGTTCTTTTCGGCACATCTGATGAGTACGCTGATCTCACAGCATCTCTACTGGCACTATTGAATAAAGAAGAATTCCGTAATTACTATTATTCCGACGGATTTGATTTTAAAGTTGAAAGCGAAGTTTTTCCTGTGCTTGCATTAAGTGCAGGCTTCCTGAACAGGAAGGATGCAAGCGCACAGAACAACACCGATTATTCATTCTTCAAAAAAGATAAAAGTTATACTGAGAACCCTCCTGTTTATGAAGCAACGATAAACGCAATAACAGCAGGTTTTAAGTTTGATTTCAGAGATTACATAGAAGACGGATATTTCCGGGTAAGATCATCTTTCGGAAAGTCGTATACAAATTTTTCCGGGGACGTGACTCACTCGAATACCGACTGGCTCGGAAGTAATCTTGGTTTTACTACCTACAGGCTTTATATAAATAATCTTACAAGAACTTTCCGCTCGGCGTTTTTAAATATTAAGCTATTTGGTATGTACAACAACGGTGCTTTACCATACCAGGATATGTACGCTTTGCCGGGTAATATAAACCTTCTTTCAAAATCATTTACATTCAGGACTTTGAAAGTGAATGAAATATTCGGAGAAAGAGTTGCTACAATGAATCTTGAATACAACTTCCGTGATGAAATATTCAAGCTGCTGAAAGTCCCCGGCTTTAAAGATTGGGAAATAACTCTTAATGTTTTCTTCAACTCTGCAATCACAGAAATTGGAGACGAGTCTGCCGCACTGCTCCCTGTTGAAATAAAAACTTTCAACAAGCCGTTTTATGAAATAGGTTTTGGACTGGGGCAGGGTATAATTCCATTTCAGCTTGAGTTTGCGTGGAAGTTAAACTATCTGGGAAGCAACAACTTTGTGATCAGTTTGAATACGTTTGCGTTTTAATGTGTTACTTTTAAAGAATTGTAGGGACAGGTCGCGACCTGTCTCTACTTTAACTATTCTCTCAGTCCAGTATTCAATTGTATCACACCATTTTGATTTGCCTTTATCCAATACCCCTTTCCCGGAAGTAGTGTGGTTGGAATAATATATCCTCCTTCATAACCATAAAATGGCGATGAAAGAATATTTGGTGGAACTGTTGTTATACCGGATACAGGAACATCATATGCAAATGGTCCTATTAAATTCCAACCTTGACTGACTGATACTTCATTTCCGGTTA
Organism: uncultured Ignavibacteriaceae bacterium; assembly: GCA_963698525.1. GTDB lineage: Bacteria > Bacteroidota > Ignavibacteria > Ignavibacteriales > Ignavibacteriaceae > IGN2. The sequence goes on from CAVORE010000013.1 coordinate 27,273, forward strand.
CATAGTTGCCTGTGATAGTTACACTCTGGCTGCCATCAAACTTTACCCAGTAACCTTTTCCGTTTGCTAAAGTTGTTACCTGGTTGTAACCAGAATTGTAAGCATAAAAAGGTGAAATTACAGTTGGGAATAAAGTAGTTCCGGTCATATCACTTGCATTTAATGGAACTGAAAGTAAATTCCAGCCGTTGTTTATTGAAACTGATGATTGAGTAGTTGCACCCGGATTAATATTACTGTACGCCATTTTCAGATAAGCTTTAGTGAAAATATTTGTATAGCTGCCTGGTATAGTTGCTGTTCCTTGACCTGTAAATGGGCCGAGATTTAATAACGTACCAGTTATATTATCAGTAATTCTCATAATAGTACCAAGTGGTAGATTATATGTTATATTTATAGGTAGACCTGGTGAAGAAACTTGCCACCATAAAGTATGTTCAATTATTCCTGTAAATGGGAATACAGGTGGGTTGCCTGGAACTCTATAATCACTAAAGGTTGTTGTCTGTGGGCAACCATATGGGGCAAGGTCAAATAAAATACAAGGATTCATACCACAGCTTTCATCATATTCACCAAGCTGTGGATCAATACAGTCAGTGGCCGTTAAATCTAAACCAACCGCCAATTCTATATTAAAGAATCCGTCCGTAGCAAATAATGGAATATCAACTGCTGCTTGCCCAAAAATATTTGCAGATAAAATTAAAATAATGCAATTCATCAAGTAAAAATTTTGTGTGTTCATTTTGTCCACCAATGACATTTATTTCACAAGGATCATTTTTTTCGTCTGTACAAATGTCTCTGCCTGTATCAGGTAGAAATGAATACTAATATCAAATGCAATGAAGTTTTCATTGAATGTCTCCTTTTATTTTAGGATTGCTAATTTTTTGACTATTACTTCAGAACCTGATTCAAGAACATACAGGTAAATACCAGATGGTAACTCATTCGAATTAAACGTTAACGCGTAAGAACCGATGGTTTTATACTCATCAGAAAGAATTTTTAATTTCTCTCCAAGAACGTTGTAAAGTACAATTCTTATCCTCCCTTCTCTATGTACTTGATACTTGATATATGTTGTTGAGTTAAATGGGTTAGGGTAATTTTGATATAAAGTAGTTTCAAATCTCGGAAATTCTTCTACACAATTTTCTAAGTTGGTTATTACTTCTCCGAGTTTTCCATTTGTGCTAATTTTAAATACTCGAATTGCAAAATCTTCATTTAAATATCCTGTTCCGATAGCACCACCTGAACAATCAGTTGTTACATCTAAATAGCGAAGAGCAGGGGAATTAAGTAGTACAGCAGAATCTCCCCAGGTTTGTATACTAGTAGTGTCTATTCGTTTTGCAAAATTCCCAGTAGAAGACGGCTGACTTATCCATTGAGTCCAAATAAAAATATTACTCATATTATCCGATGGAATTATGGGAATGAAGCTTGTAATAGTAGTAGAACCATTACTTAGTGGTATTCCTCCATTTATAAACAACTCAGTTCCATCAGCTCTTAGCCCTTGTATATGAGGCTGAGTTTCAATACCATTTTTATTACTTGTCCATCCGAAATAATAATTATTGTTATACCTGATACTTAACTGAGTATTAACAAATAGGCTTTCAGCAATTTCAACATATGGTTCCTGCCAGAGATTGCTGCCAAGTGAATCTTTTCTTTGCGAGACTAGCTTTGGTATCATTCCTGTCCATATCTTGTTACTTATAACTATTCCCCCTTCTGGGTCGGGAACAGGTGCACCGAAAGTAACGCTATCTCTTCTAGTTATCTCACCACTATTTCTGATTCGATAAATGTATTCGCCAGTTTGTGCATAATAATTTAGATCACTGGCTCTTATCAGCCACATTCCAGTATATGCACTTGTTCCAATTACTTTCCCTGAATCACCCCAGACTCTTTCCCCTTCTGCAGTTATGCGGTTAATGTAATACTGTCCAATGTTATCTTGCCATAAAATTACACAACCTCCATCACCATCATTTACTAATACTTGCGCACCGTGAGTTTTTTCTTCTACTGATACTCTAACACCTGTCTGGCCCCATAAAAAATTACCATTGCTGTCAACTCTTTGCACTCTAACTCTTGTTATGTAATCAGTTCCAATAACCTCATTATCCTCATAACTTATAATTACTCCGCCTTGTCCATCTTCAACTATTTCTGCTTGCCATTGTTCAGGTAGTTCACCCAGAATTTGTTTCTTTGTTCCCCAAGGTTTATAACCAAACAAATCAAGCTTTTCAACAGCAAGCTTTTGCGGGTAAAAACTTCCATAGTTGTATGTTACATAACATCCTCCCGCACTATCGCTTACAATATGCGGATCCCAGCCGTAACCGATAATTAAATTATTGTTTGGATCGTTAGACCATTGGGCCAGTAAGTAACTGGGGAAGAGAATTAGAAAATAAAAGGATTGAATTAATTTTTTCATCTTATCTTCATTATTTTATAAAAATTATTTGGGACAAGAATTATAATAACCGAAGTTGTGTTAATAAGCAACGCGGGAAAGGAAGGGATATTTAGAATCAACCATAGCATTTGATTCTCTCTTTTTAAGCCGGAGGTTTATCAGCCTCTGGCAAAAATAAACTAATAGTTAATTAGTAATTATTTATAGCCCGTGATGGATAAACTTTAACTTACCATCGAAAGTTATATATCAAATTTCACGCCTCATTGGAAATTATGATTAGGCTAAATTTTTTCACATTTAAAAAATTAGTTGGTAAGAATGTAGTTCATTTGAGAGAAATGTTTACAGTAAATAAGAAATTTATTTCACCCGTATCCCTTTAAAATAAAGAAGCGCCCGAAAGATGAGCGCCTGAATAAACAACAACACCAGAGATTTTATTCTTTTGGTTTTGCTTCGTTTACAACTATGCTTCTGCCTTCCAGCTCTGAACCATTCAGAGCTTCAATAGCAGCTTTAGCTTCGGAATCGTTTTCCATTTCCACAAATCCGAATCCTTTAGATCGTCCAGACCGGCGATCAACTACAACACTGGCAGAAACAACTTTACCGTACGGAGTGAAAGCTTGCTTTAAACTTTCGTCGTTGACTGCCCATGGGAGACTTCCCACAAAAAGTTTTTTGCTCACAAGAGACCTCAATTAATAATTAAATAACAATATGGCAAAAGCCACCTATAAAAATATAAAAACTTCGGAATATCTCAATAGTCTCCTATAATAAGTCTCAAAGGAAGGATCAGGGCTTAAATTATTTATAAATTAGGCCATTATTCAACAAAAGGAGAAATATTTATAAGTTCTTTTTGACTACCACAAAGGTAATATCGTCTTCCTGCCTGGCATTGCCTTTCCAGCTTTCGGCTTCTTTTAACAAGTGCTTTATAGTGTCGGCAGGTGAAGAATGATCAATCGAACCGAATATTTCTTTTGCGCGGTAATAATCCAGTATTTCTTTCTTCTCATTAAATAGTTCCGGAAAACCGTCAGTAGTCAGAAGTAAAGTATCTCCTGCAGACAGAAATATTTCTTTTTTGGGATACGTAAAATCTGCGGGACCACCAAGTGGAATTGCCTGAATTTTTATTTCTTCAACCTGTTTACTTTTATGTCTGTGGATAAGTGCAGGAGGCATTCCTGCTGAAGAAATTGTTAATCTATCTCCTTCAATTTTTGCGAGAAGCATTGCCATATAAAGATTTCCAAGCCGCATATCCCGAATGATCGAATTACTTTTGTTTAAAAAAGTAACAAGATCTGTTTCTTTACTTTCAGCAGTAAAGAGTCCCTTAATAGTTGCAACCATGGTTCCGGCTTTCATACCGTGACCTGTAGCATCACCTATTGCGACGATCAAAGTACCATTCTCATCATATTTAAAATCATAATAATCTCCACCAACCTCTGAAGCTGTTTTCATGTAAACTGCAATTTCAAGACCGGGAACATCAGGAACATTTTTTGGCAGCATTGATAGTTGAAGTTTTCTTGCTTCCTCCAGCTCTTGTGTTTTTTTTTTATTATCTGCTTCGAGAAGTTTTCTGGATATCTCTTCCTCTTTGACTATCCTTTCTTGCTCTATTGCTTTCTCAGAAAGATCTTTTACCTGAATTAATTGTTTCTCAAGATCCAGGTGTACATCTGCCATTTTCTTCGCAAGATTAATTGAAACGGTGATTGCAAGAAAGACTAATCCATAAACATAGACCAGATAAATTCCGAACAGAGGTTTAGTAATAACTTCAGTAAGAATCAGAACCTGATACCCGATCATTAAAATTGCCACAATGAATCCGACACCAATAAGCCATCCCCATCTCCATTCCTGTTTTCTTCTTATGGATCGGATTACACAACGTACTATTTCAACAGTGATGATACTGACATAAATAAAAAATATTATATCGGAAATATTTCCGTCAACAATCGGAAAGAAAATCGTTTGAATAGCAAATAATGTAGAGACTAAAACAAAATATTTATATTGCTTCGGCATTTTTGGGTACGAAATAGCGTATACAGTTAGCAATCCAAACAACATCGAGAGCTGTACCGATACTGAATTTATTGTTAATAGCGTTATGCCGGTTAGTATGGAATTAATGAAATTAGTCTGCACTGATGTGTAAATAACAATTGCAAAAGAAAGCATCGAAACTGAGTAGAATAAATTTTCCTTTGCGGTCGGATAGAATATAAAAAGCAGCAAATGCATTATTGCAAATGCGAGTATGAAGGCTCCAAATGCCATCTGGCTAGCTGAGAGTTCTCTAACATTATTTATCCGGCTGTAAACAAATACTTCGAGATCTCCGAGTGTAGCAGAAAATCCAACTTGAATATCTCTTTCGACAAGCTTTTCTGCAGAATGATTTGAGTATCTAACGGCAAGAACCTGAACTTCCTTGTGATCAAAAAGAATATGTCTAGGATTTCTATCAAGATAAATTTCTTCCGTCTCTTTAGAGAAGCCGACTATACCATATTTATAGAGTTGTCTTCCGTTTAAATAAACTTCTGCTGCACCAGTGCAATAGAAATTTAATCCGAATGTCATGTCCCAGATTGAAGAGTCAACCTCAATTTCGTTTCTGAACCAGATATTGCCGGTCCAGTTTAATTTTTCAAAATCTTTTTTATCCAACCGTGGATTTATACTTTGCCAATCACTATCATCGTAATCGGGAGATGCCCAGGAAGAATCATCACCAATTTTGTATTTCCAGCCTTCAAGCAATTCGACCCAGCCACCCTTATTTTTTATCCGCTCTTCGGTCAAAATTATTTTTTGCTGAACCTGGTCGCGCCATTTTGTGAGTTTGAATTTTAATGTTGTGTCTCCCTTGACAATGTGAACAAAATTTGGGAACTCTATTCCATTTGAATCAACGGCTTCAGTACTCCAATCACCTCTCGTAAATTTGAAATAAAGTGTATCGCCGGTTTTAGCAAAAGTTTTAAAACTCCAATTGTTAAATGAACGTTTTTTCATTTTCTGCATTAGATACCAATTGCCGAGTTCCTCAGTTCCGCCGGTGATGTAAACCTTGGAGTTGGCCGGAAGAGAATCTACTTCAGCAAAAATTACTATCTTTTTCTCCTGTGGATAAATAAAAATTATAGCCGGAAGTAATAGCAGAAAAAGAAATATTAAAATAAATTTCAAACGCATTCGAAGCCCAATGAATAGTAATGATTATTTAAAAAATAGAAAATTAACCTGTCAAACATAAATGAGAAATTTAAAATATTTTAAGGATGTTTGATTATTATTGGATAAAGGTAGTTGAGTGGTTTATTTAGTTGAAGAGATTAAAGTAAGTTCTTTATTACTTGTTCGAGATTATCAAATGATTTAATTGAAATATTTGAAGAGTTTTTAATTTCTTTTGTGTTTCCTGGTGGAACTACTGCAGTTTTAAAACCTAATTTAGCTGCTTCCTGAATTCTTTTCTCAATATGTCCAACACTTCTGATTTCACCACCAAGACCAACTTCACCAATAATAATCGTCTGGTTTTCGATTACTTTATCAGTGAGACTGGAAGCTATGGCAGAGCAAACAGCTAAATCTGCTGCCGGTTCCGTTATTCGAATTCCACCGGCAATATTCACAAATACGTTTGTTGAAGATACTCTTATGCCTGCTCTTTTTTCAAGCACTGCAAGCAATATAGAAAGTCTTCTTTGATCAAATCCATTCGAAACTCTCTGCGGGTAACCGTAATTGGATGGAGTAACAAGTGCCTGAACTTCCAGAAGAATTGGACGAGTTCCTTCAATACTTGAAGTAACTACAGAACCGGGAGTTTGTTTTTCTCTTTCACTTAAAAATAATTCGCTTGGATTCTTTACTTCTCGTAAACCGTCTTCGTGCATTTCAAAAACACCAATTTCGTTTGTGCTGCCGAATCTGTTCTTCTGTGCACGAAGAATCCGGAAAGAATAATTTGATTCTCCTTCAAACTGAATCACGGCATCAACCATATGTTCTAGTAATTTCGGTCCGGCGATCATTCCTTCTTTTGTAACGTGACCAATAATTATAACCGAGTAATGTTTTTTCTTTGCTTCTTCCATCAGGAGAGATGTGCATTCTCTTATTTGCGTAATCGTCCCGGGAGAGTTGTCAAGTTCACTTCTGTACATTGTTTGTATTGAATCAATCACAACAACAGCAGGAGAAAGCTGATTGATTGCTCCAAGAATATCTGAAAGATTTGTTTCTGCCTGAACGTAAAAATCAGGTGAGTTAAGTTTTAATCTGCTTGCTCTAAGCTTGATTTGCTTTTCGGATTCTTCGCCAGTTGCATATAAAACTTTTTGATTGATGTTTGCAGTCGCCTGCATTGCAAGAGTTGATTTCCCGATACCGGGATCACCGCCAAGGAGAATTACTGAACCAGGCATCAATCCACCGCCTAGCACACGATCAAATTCACTTATTCCTGTTTTAATTCTATCTGCTTCGTCAGCTGAAATAGTTTCGATAGTGTTCAGCTCATATTTTGATTTCGAGATTGTTGGTTTGCGTTTGGAGGTTTCAACAATTTCTTCAGTGAATGAATTCCAGCTTTCACATTCGGGGCATTTACCCAGCCAACGAAGAGATTCGTATCCACAGTTAGAGCAGATATATTTTAATTTTGTTTTGGACATAAATCATCATCCTGAACTTGTTTCAGGATCCTTGGAATATATAGTTAATGATCGATATTGTACCTTATTGGTAGAGTGCCCTAAAAAAGACTGCCAACAATATTCTCCACTTTACCAATTGCAGAAGTTATTCCGGAAACATCTTTTCCACCTGCGGTTGCAAGATGAGGACGACCACCGCCTCCGCCGCCAACAAGTTTAGCAAGCTCACCAACAATTTTTCCGGCACTTAACTTTTTCTCTTTAATGATATCATCACTTACCACTGCAACGATTCCAACTTTATCTTCAATCTGAGAAATAAGAACGCCAACACCGCTGCCCATTTTATTTCTTAACTCATCACCGAAAGATTTAAGCTCATCCATATTATCTGCGTGAACTTTCCCTTTATATATTTTAATTCCTTTTTCAACAGAATGAAGAGAAAGTATGTGATCAAGCTGACCAAGCGAATCCTTCAATTTGAGATCTGAAATTTCCTTCTCCAGTTTCTTTTTAGTATCGAGCAGTTCTTCAATCCTGTTGCTGAATTGATTCATATGTTCAAGCTGAGATTGAATATACTTTTCAACTCCGGCACCAGTAACAGCTTCAATTCTTCTAACACCGCTTGCAATAGAAGCCTCACTTGTAATTTTAAACAGACCAATCTCTGAAGAATTTTTTACATGGGTTCCACCGCAGAATTCCATACGTAAAATCACCAAACTGAACAACGTTTACTTTGTCTCCGTATTTATCACCAAAGAACATCAATGCCCCCATTTTTTTTGCTTCATCAAATGGAATATCACGATGATGCATCATTGGCAGATTTCTTCTAAGTTGTTCGTTTACTAAAATTCCAATGTCTATAAGTTCTTCGGGACTTGGTTTCGTGAAGTGAGTAAAATCAAACCTAAGATGATCAGGTCCGACGTAAGACCCTGCCTGGTGAACGTGTGTTCCGAGAATCGTTCTTAATGCAGCGTGAAGAAAATGAGTAACAGAATGATTTCGCATTACATCCCAACGGAATTTGGAATCAACTTCGGCAATCAGATTGGTATCAGGCTGAAGCATTTTCTTCGAGTCATTTTCAACAACGTGAATAATCTTGTCCTCGACTTTTAGCAAATCAACAACATTAAGTTTGCTGTCGCCTAAAATCAGCGAACCTGTGTCGTCTACCTGCCCACCAGATTCAACATAAAAAGGTGATTTGTCGAGAATGACTAATTCTGTTTGACCATCTTTTTTAAATCCGGTAATCTTCGATTCGGTTTTCAGTTCATCGTAACCTGTAAACTCTGTTGGATCAGTACTGGAAAATTGAAATCCTTTCGTATCATTTATTGAAACATTTACTGAAGAAAATTTTTCTTTTGATGCTTCGCGTGCTCTATCTTTTTGCTGGTTCATCAGCTCATTAAATTTTACCTCATCAATTGTGAATCCTTTTTCAATGGCCATTATATTTGTGAGGTCAACAGGAAAGCCAAATGTATCATACAGTTTGAAGACTTCTTCACCGGGAATTAGTTTTTCTTTTTTCTTATTAAGCTTCTCAATTATTTCCTCAAAAAGTTCAATGCCGCGATCAAGTGTAGCGTTAAAGCTTTCTTCTTCTCCCTTAATAACTTTTTTAATGTACTCCTTCTTTTCAGTTATCTCCGGAAAAACATCACCCATTGTTTCAGCAAGAACATCGACGAGCTGATAAAGAAATGGCTCACTCAAATTTATCTTTCTTCCATAACGGGCAGCTCTTCTTAAAATTCTTCTCAACACATAACCTCTGCCTTCGTTTCCGGGAACAGCACCATCAGCAATTGCAAAAGATAATGCACGAATGTGATCAGCAATAACTCTCGTCGGAATTTTTATTTCTTCTGATTTTTCTTTAGCCTCTGCGGAAAGATCTTTTTTAATTTTGATTTTACTGAGTTTAACTATTTCATTAATTAAAGGATAGAAAATGTCGGTGTCGTAGTTTGAATTTGTTTTTTGTAATACAGCACAGATACGTTCAAAACCCATTCCGGTATCAACGTGTTTTGCAGGTAGATCGTGAAGTTTACCATTTTCATCCCGGTTGTATTGGATGAAAACAAGATTCCAAATTTCAATACACTGTGGAGTTCCTGCATTAACGTATTCAGGGTTCTCATAATCATCACCAACATTAATATGAATTTCCGAGCACGGACCACACGGACCTGTTTCGCCCATTTCCCAGAAATTATCCTTCTCGCCAAACTTTAAAATATGTTTTGGGTTGATATCAGTTTTTGTTCTCCATAACTCATAAGCTTCATCATCATCTTTGTAAACTGTAGCCCAGAGTCGTTCTTTAGGTAGCTTCCAAACTTCTGTTAAAAGTTCCCAAGCCCACTCAATCGCTTCTGGTTTGTAGTAATCTCCAAAAGACCAATTGCCCAGCATTTCAAAAAATGTATGGTGATAAGTATCATGTCCTACTTCTTCAAGATCGTTATGCTTACCACTTACCCGAATGCACTTTTGAGTGTCAGCTGCCCGTTTGTAATCTCTTTTTCCTTGGCCAAGAAATACATCTTTGAATTGATTCATTCCTGCATTTGTAAACAGCAAAGTAGGGTCGTCAAATGGAACGACCGGAGCAGATGCAACAATCTTGTGTTCTTTACTTTTAAAGAAATTTAAAAACTGATTTCTGATTTCGTGAGAGGTCATTTTTTCCTTTATCATTTAACAACTTGGTAAAAATAATAAAATAGGCTGTAAGCATGAACCATTTACGCCAGTTATGAAAGTTATTGTATCGTAAAAACAATTTAATTTATTAACTCATTTTACGCAGTGAGGTAACTGGCATAAAGATGCCAGCTTTATTTTTTAATAAATTACAAACAAAGTTAACATTAACATTTCAATTTAAGTCCCGACTTTATTCTTAAAAGATGGCATCTCTTGGTTTTGCGCAACGTGAATTATTAGCGTAGAACTGTGTTGCTTCAGGTGCGAGAACCCCTCTGAACAGTGGTCATTTTTTCTTTTTATAAGTAATTAAAAGCCGTTAATCAGATACCACCAATCGTTTTAATTCTAATTGTCAAAGAATGCAAATGGTACTCAAATTGCTTCATTTTCTTAATTTTTTGAACATTAGGGTCCAAAGACAGAGTCTTCCAAATGAATGAATAAGTATTTCAATAGAAATAATCATTGCTTTACGATTAGTTACAAGCCAAGAAAAACTGATAAAAAATCAATTATGGGGAGAAGATCATAAATGGATAACGAAAGAAACTTAGAGCTAATTATACTTGAAGTATTGGGCTGTCTCAATGAGAAAGAAAGAGAAAGCCTTAGCAATATTAAAGAGACTGATGAAAATTTTCCATGGAAAACACTTGCCGAATTTCAGAATTTAACTGCATTGCTGCCCGCGCTTCTTAAAGCTACAGACAGTCCTTCAGATAAAGTAAAAAATATTTTTGTAGAAAGACTCGGAGGCACAATTTCTGTTTCTCAAAAAATGAATGAACCGGAAAAATTAATAGTAAGGAAGCAAAAAGAGGATAAGGTCGAGAGGGAATTAGAAAAAGTTCTGTCAGAAAATAAGATTGATTGGGGAGCCTTGTCGGTTTCAGAATCCCCCAAAAAACCTGTGAGAGGTTTTGAGGAAGTGAAACCAAAAATTTTTTCAAAAACAATTTCAATTGAGCAGCACGAAGTAGAAGTATTAGCAGAAGAAAATAATCACGAGGTATTGGAAAAGGAACCTGAATTTAGAGTAATAGAAGCAAATCCGAAATCATCATCATCAACTCTTAAAAAATATATTTTAGTTTCAATAGCACTGCTAATAATATCTGTATCTCTAGCTGCTTATCTGTTTCTTAACGGTAAACCCGATACTTCAGAAGCAATCGCAGAAAAGAATATAATTAACCCGGTTGTTTTGCCAACAGAAGAATTCGTTTACAATGACTTAAAAATAATTGAGAGCGCCCCCGAATCTGTAGTTACTCCAAAAGTGGAAATTGACAACAAACCAAAAGTTGATAAAAATATTCTTCCTAAAGCTCCGCCTAAGTTGCCGGATCCAATTGAAGCACCACTAATTGAAACTAAGCAACTTATAGCTGAAGAAGAGGCTAAAGTTGAGGATAAAATTTCTTCTCCTCCACCCAAAGAAGTAACTGAGATTACTGAAGAACCAAATTATTTTGTAGCAGTTGAAGAAATGCCGCAACCCATCGGTGGGCTTCAGGGAATTCAGGAAAAGATTAAATACCCCGAAATTGCTTTAAGAGCAGGAGTTGAAGGAAAGGTTTATGTAAGAGCTTTTGTGGATGAAACCGGTACGGTAACGGGTGCCGAGATCGTAAAGGGCATTGGTGCAGGTTGTGATGAAGCTGCACTGGATGCTATTCAAAAAACTAAATTCACTCCTGGTAAACAGCGTGGAAAACCGATCAAAGTACAGATAACAATACCAGTTGTATTCAGAAAGTGAAATCAGGATTTTACTCTCTTGAATAGCACTGCAAGTTATTTTGACACCTTGCCAGTTATTTATTAGGTGGCGACTATATAATCCTGCTTTTTTATCTCCTATCCCTATATTTCAAAATGGTACTTAAATTGCATCGTTTAAGTCATAATTTTAGTTTAACCTTTAAAAAATAATTTTAGAAGGGAGATTTCACAGTGGCTGAAAGTAATTCCATTTCGGATGCCGAAATAATGCTAAAAATAGCCGGCTATGATTCTAAAGCCTTAGAACAATTATATGACCGCTATGCGCCCCTGCTCTATACATTGATAAAAAAAATAGTAGCCGATAAGGAAGCTTCAGAGGAAACACTTTCTGATGTTTTCGTTATTGTCTGGAGACAAATAGATCAATTCGATTTTAAAACTAATAATGTATATACCTGGCTTGTAACATTAGCAAGAAATAAAGCGATTGATGTTATGAATAGACGCGGAGAGAAAAGTCTGCCGGAATATTCGGATGATTATGAAAGAATATATATACTTCCAAATCTTTCTCCGGAAATCCAGCCAATGGAACTTGAAGATGTTGTGAACAGTAAAGCCAAAATGGAAAAAGCTTTTGGGAGTTTAACTGATGCACAAAAGTACGTTTTGGAATTAAGTTATTATGAAGGTTTGGATCAGCAGGAGATAGCAAACAAGTTGAAGATACCCACAGTAACGGTTAAATCTAAACTGCAGGTAGCAATAGGAAACTTAATGCAGAAACTTTCAGAGGCAAAATAGATCATGGATAAGAAAAAAAGTATTGAGCTAATTAAACTCGAAGTCCTGGGCTGCCTTACTGAGAAAGATAAGGAAAGCATTCAGGCAATGAAAATAAGCAGCGAGGATTTCCCCTGGAAGGAGCTTGCAGAATACCAGAAAATAGTATCATTATTACCATCTATTCTTGAAATAAAATATCCCGCAAACGATCTTAAAGACAAAACAGCAATGAAGCTGTATAATATAAGAGATGAGATAAAAGCCAAAATTGATGTTAAGAAAGCTCAGGAAGTTGTATTACAACCTGTCGAGGCGATGCCCGAACCAGAAAAACCTGAGCCCGAATTAAAATATGAGTTTGAGGAAAATATTGAAATTGAAGAAAAGATGCTTGTTGAAGTCGAAAAGGGAATTCAAATTAGTGAAGTTGAGAACTCTACAATAAGGGAAGAGCCATTTAAAATTTTTAGTAATTATAAAGGAAAAAGTGAACCCGATAATTTCTTACAGACCAACCGGGCAAACGAAGATGTCGTTGTTCCAAAGCAGGCGCCTGATAAAGAATCGATCGAAAAGGTTGTGCGTGATTATATCAACGCTCATCTTAAGGGAGAGCTTGAATTGTTCAAAGGAAATATCAGGAAGAACAGGATTATAAGTTTTATTCTTTTTGTTATTACTATGATTTTAATCGGGGTTATTTTCATTATCAAGTAGAAGATTTAGGATAACAAGCTCCACCAGAATTTTCTTAAAGGAAAAATCCATTTCTAATGTTTGTCCCTCAGCAAAAAAACAAGTACTGCTATAATTATTACTACCGGCCACAGAATATTAAATACAAGTGTTAACGATTGAAAAAATGAACCTACTTTCAAATGACTGTTCACAATAAACAATGTTAATCCTGCGGACAAAAATAAAACCGAAAGTAAAAGAAAAATCATTTTTGTTGAAGTAGAGATGTGAAGCACCAACAAACCTGAACCGGCAAAAATTAATATTATCGGTAAACTCATTCCTTCGCCTAAAGTCAGATTAAAGTTTCCTGAGACAAGAAAATAAACTCCCAAAAGAAAAATAACAGAACCCAGGAAAACCAAAATTCTATTTTGCCTGATCGTTTCTCCGTAGACGAGGGAAATCCCAACTATCAGCATGGAGTACGATAATGTATCCATCAGGGTTAAAGAAATAATTCCAAAGAAAGAAAGTAAAAAAGAGATAACAATAAATAGAACAATCAACAAGGCAAGGTCGTTTAATCTCATTAAAGTATTCTCTGTCCCATGCTCGATGCAATAAGTTCAGCAGTGAAGACCGCACTCCGGTTTTGGAGATCAAGTATTGGGTTTACTTCTGCAATTTCCAGTGATGACATACACCCGCATTCAGCTATTGTTTCCATTAACAGGTGCGCTTCGCGATAACTTAAGCCTCCTGAAACCGGAGTTCCGACACCCGGGGCAACTGAAGGATCAACACTATCAACATCAAAGCTGATATGTATGTGATCAACCTTTTCAAGGAATTGCTTGAGTACTTTTGCAATTATCCTGTGAATGCCGAGCTTATCAATATCGTTCATCGTGTAGATGGGAATCTTTAGCTTCTTAATGTTAATTTTTTCAGCTTCATCCACACTTCTGATTCCAATCAACGCACAATTTTCCGCAAGAATTTTTGGAGAGTATCCAAGAAAGTTTACCAGCTCATCACAGCCCAGACCCAGCAAAGCTGCAAGCGGCATACCATGAATATTTCCGGAAGGACTTGTTTCATCAGTATTCATATCACTGTGTGCATCAATCCAAATGACACCTAATGTTTGTTTTTTCTTTTTGCAATAAGATGCAATTCCTGAAATGGTTCCTAACGCCATTGAATGATCACCGCCAATACAAATCGGAAAATCACCCTTCTCTAAAACTCTCTCAACTTTATCTGCGAGCAACTTCGAAGTTTTAATAATTTCATCCAGATATTTCAATTTAGGGTTTTTGATCTTTTGTTTTTCCATTATCTCAATTTTTATATCACCATTATCTTCAACCTTATAACCAAGCTCTTCAAGTTTTGTTTGCAATCCGGCAATTCTTAAAGCGGATGGTCCCATATCAACTCCACGGCGATCAGCGCCAAGATCCATAGGGAACCCGATAATAGATACATTTTCTTTTGGTATGCTTTTCATTCGTGTGGATACATTTAATTCTATAAATCATTGTCAAAATAATTATAAAAAAGGTCATACTCCAAAAACCTCAATCAACATAAAAAACTATTCATTATATTTTGTTCCGAATAATAAAAAGTTTAACTAAAGGCATATTAGTAAGTATTATGTTACGTGGAGAAGAGCCATATATCAGCGTTGGAATTCTCACTGATAAAAAAATAAAATTTGAATTGTACGGAGATTTCAGCGTGGTCGGTTCTAAAGAGTCGTTCAGCGGAGTTTATACTGCTGAATTGAGAAATGATAGAATTTATTGCAAGAGCAGTAAGCATGAAATCGAAGTTAGCAATCAGATAGAATTTATTCCTTCAGATCCTATTTCCGAATCCTTTCTCTTAAAGGATGTTATTATCGGAAATAAGTTTCATTGGGAAAGAAAAGAAAAACAAAGATTTATTTATTCGCTGCTTTTACTCAGGGCAGGGAACGAAATAATTGCAATCAATCATATTCCAGTGGAAAGATATTTAACAAGCGTTATATCTTCTGAAATGAGTGCAAAAAGTTCAATAGAACTGCTCAAAGCTCAAACTGTAATTGCAAGAAGCTGGGTGCTCGCACAAATTGAAAAATCAAAAAAAATTAAAGATAATGAGGAAACTCATGAAACATCTCTTGAGTTTAAAGATGAATTAATAAGATGGTATGACAGGGAAGATCACAGCCTTTTTAATGTGTGTGCAGATGATCACTGTCAGCGGTTTCAGGGAGTAACAAAAATAATTTCGGATGCATCTTTTAATGCAGTGGAGTTAACCCAAGGAATTGTGCTTTTAAGTGGTGGTGACGTTTGCGATGCCAGGTATTCCAAATGCTGCGGTGGAATTTCTGAATCTTTTGAGAATGTTTGGGAACCTGTAAAACATCCTTATTTGAAATCCGTAATTGATTACAAATTCGAACCGGAAAATTTCAATCTTGATTTTTCTGATGAAATAAATGCTGAAAAATGGATACGAGGTAATCCAGCTTCCTTTTGCAACACGCACGACCGAAAAATCCTTTCACACATTCTTGTTGATTATGATCGTGAAACAAAAGACTTCTTCAGGTGGAAAGTTGAATACACACAGGATGAAATATCTTCTCTCATTAAACAAAAGAGTGATATTGATTTTGGGAATATAATAGACCTTATTCCGGTTGAACGTGGTGATTCCGCACGTTTGGTAAAGCTTAAAATTGTTGGAGCAAAAAAAACAGTAACAGTTGGTAAAGAGTTAGAGATAAGACGCTTGCTGTCAAAGACTCATTTATATAGTTCTGCTTTTTTTGTAAAAAAAACTGGAAAGAATATACCCGAAAAATTTATTCTTTATGGTGCCGGCTGGGGCCACGGGGTTGGATTGTGTCAGATTGGCGCTGCTGTTATGGCTGAGATGGGTTATAATTTCGATGAAATACTGTTGCACTATTTTAAAAATTCAGAGTTGAAAAAAATCTACTGATTGGTTGAAATGAAAATACTTTATTCCTGCTTATCAAAAAGCTGGGGCGGACTGGAAATATTTACTCTCACTTCAATTCAGCAGCTTTTAAAAAAAGACATTAAGGTTGAGCTTGTTTGTTCCGCAGACTCAAGAATCCATATCGAAGCAAATAATCTGGGAATTATGCTTCACCCAGTAAAAGCCAGCGGTTATTTTCATCCCTTTACAGCCATCAGACTTGCACTTCTTTTAAGACAAAATGATTACTCAATAGTTCACACGCAGGTTTCAAAAGATTTATGGGTAATTGTTCCCGCATTATATCTGGCTAACAGAAAAATTCCATTATTCCTTACAAAGCATGTCGGTTCATATATAGTTAAAAAAGATTTTTTGCATAAGCTGTTGTACAAAAGGATTAGAAAAGCATTTGCTATCAGCACGGTTATTAAAGATAATCTACTTGAAACAACTCCGATAAAACCGGAAGATGTAGTTATTTTACCAAATGGAATAGATACAAACAGATTTAATCCGGATAAAATCGATGAAAAAAAAGTAAGGAAAGAATTCAATATTTCTGATGAAGAAATCATAATCGGGATGCTTGCAAGATTTACTCCCGGTAAAGGTCACGAGGAATTTCTTCTGGCAGCTAAGGAATTAAGTAACGAGTATAAATGTCTGCGTTTTTTAGTTGTGGGAGAACCAAGTCGTGGGGAAACAGAATACGCTGACAAAATAAAAGAGCTGGCGGAAAAATATAAACTGGATAATTTAATCTTTACAGGTTTTCGCGGAGATACTCCGGATGTTCTTGCGGCGATGGATATTTTTGTATTTCCGTCTCACTCGGAAGCCTTTGGAATAGCCCTCGTCGAAGCAATGGCAATGAAGAAACCATCTGTTTGTTCAAATGCCGATGGTGTTTTAGATATTGCAATTGATGGCGAAACGTCTTATCTGTTTGAAAATAAAAATGCATCTGATCTGAAAGCAAAAATTGAATTGCTAATTAGTTCAAAAGATATACGTATCAAGTTTGGCGAAAGTGCAAGGGAAAGAGTTTTAGAATATTTTAACATTGAAAACATTACAGAAAAAGTGTTGAGGATCTATCAAGAAGAAATAAACATTTTAGCCTGAGGGATGAATACCAATCAAAATATAACTGCCGTTATCTTTTCGTTAAATCCTGATTATACAAATCAAATAACTTCCTGTCTGATTAATAATAAACTGATTGAAAAAATTATTGTTGTTTCAAAAAATGAAAATCAAAATATAAATTTTGATTCAATTCAGACCGACTATCCCCTTGGCAGCGAGTCAATAAAGCAGATCACACAAATGACTTTTACTCCTTACTTGTTTTTAATAAATGGAAGCCGGCGAATCGAAATTACAGGAGAAACGACTACAAATTTTATTTCCGCTGCGGAAAAAGTAAATAGCGGATGGATTTACTCAGATTATAATGAAAAGCAGAATGATATTTTGATTCCTCATCCATTGATTGATTATCAGCAGGGAAGTGTACGGGACGATTTTGAATTTGGAAATTGTTATCTGGTCAGAGCGGATTTAGCAAAAAAATCATCACTGAATTTATTCTCCGCCAGGAACAAACTTCTTTATTCTGGTCTTTATGATTTAAGGCTTGCAATATCCCGTCATTCCAAAATTATCAGAGTTCCAAAACCTTTATATACGTTAGATGTTGATGAACGAGGGTCAGCATCAGAAAGGATGTTTGATTATGTGGATCCAAAGAATCGCGCAGTTCAGATTGAAATGGAAACGGTTTTTACTCATCACTTAAAAGAGATAAATGCACTTGTTGAATCAGGAAGCAAAAAAGTTATTTTATTGGAAGATAATTTTAATAATGAAGCGTCGGTGATAATTCCTGTTAAGAACAGAGCAGATACAATTTCGGATGCTGTTCACTCAGCATTGGATCAAAGAACCAACTTCAATTTTAATGTTATTGTTGTTGATAATCATTCCGATGATGGCACGACTGAAAAGATAAAAAATATTTCATCAAGGGATAAAAAAGTTGTTCATATTATACCAGAAAGAACAGATTTGGGAATCGGCGGATGCTGGAACGAAGCGATCTTTCATCCGGAGTGTGGTAAGTTTGCAGTTCAACTTGATAGCGATGATTTATATTCTGACGAAAACACACTTGGGAAAATAGTTGAAAGGTTCTATGAAGAAAAATGTGCAATGGTAGTTGGTAGTTACAAATTAACGGATTTTAATTTGAAAGATATTTCTCCCGGACTAATAGATCACAAGGAATGGACAGATGAAAACGGACAAAATAATGCACTTAGAATTAATGGTCTTGGTGCGCCGCGCGCATTCTACAGTCCGATTATAAGGGAAATAAAATTTCCGAATGTCAGTTATGGTGAAGATTATGCTGTTGGACTGGCAATTTCCAGAAAGTATAAAGTCGGGAGGATTTATGACCCGATTTACCTTTGCAGAAGATGGGAAGGTAACACTGATGCTTCGTTATCAATAGAGAAACAGAACACGAACAATCTTTACAAAGATTCACTTCGTACAAAAGAGATCCAACTTCGCCAGGAATTAAACCGAAATTGTTAAAGATAAAATTGATAGAACAAAAAATTTTAAAAGATTCTCAGGTTGAATTATTTTTTGACAAAAATGATTATTCATCTGCTGCGGACTATCTATTAAAATCTCAGTTAAATAGCTGGCCGCTTCTGAAAGATAATTATATCGCTCTCGAAAATGTTCAAACAAAATCGTTTTGGTATGATGGATTCAAGCTAAAGCTTCAATTCAATCCTCAAAGAATTAAATCAACAACAGCATTGGTTGATGAAAATTCCATTAAGGAAAGAAAATGCTTTCTCTGTATTGATAATCTTCCCGAAGAACAAAAGAGTATTTTACTTCTGGATAGTTACTTTTTGTTATGCAATCCTTATCCGATATTTCCACAGCATTTTACAGTAAGTTCCGTTAATCACAAGCCCCAGCAAATTTCAGATTCATTTAATGAACTTCTTGAGATAACGAAACTCCTTTCTCCTCAATATACTTTAGTTTATAATGGTCCGGCTTGCGGTGCTTCGGCACCTGATCATATGCACTTTCAGGTGGGAACAAAATACTTCATTCCTGTCGAAAATGATATTCAGCAATTGAAAAATAATTTTGGAAACATTATTCAGGAAGATGAACTCATTTCCACATCTTTTATTGACGATGGCTTGAGAAGAATAATTTTTATTGAATCAACTTATAAAAAAAATATTGAACAAACGTTTAAGGTGATTTATAATATTTACAAAAGACTAACCGGAACAGAACACGAACCAATGATGAACATAGTTAGTTCATACGATTCAGAATTTGGATGGAGTGTGATAATTTTTTTAAGAAGCAAGCATCGCCCGGAATGTTATTTTAAAACGGATTCAGAAAAAATCCTTATCAGTCCGGCAGCAATTGATTTGGGTGGAGTTGTAGTAACACCGTTAGAACAAGATTTTTCAAGAGTTAACGAAAAACTCCTTTGTCAAATATTTAATGAAGTTTCTCTCGATCAAAAAACTTTTTCTCTGCTGGAGGAAAAAATTAAAAAATAGTTTTGTTAATCAAGCAACCCGGATGGTGTCTGCGGTGTTGATATCAGTTTATTAAAAATTTCCCATTTCCTTGCAAGATTATCGTCAGTTCCGCTGTTCCTTTCCATAAATTCGCGGATGAGTATTTCTCCCATATCATAAGTGACAACATAGCTTCTGTAAGTTTCAATGAACGAAAGAAATTTCTCGGCTCTTTCTTTTGTTCTCAGTTGATACTTTTGCAGCCACACCACAGTTTCTTCTTTCGTCCAGTCACCATTGAGATAATTTTTTGCTGCCAAAACACTGGAACCTTCAAGCTTCTTTTGTAAGTCGAGAATTTTGTAATATAAATCTGCACCAGTTGTATCGAGTTTTGCAATCGGGAATAAAACTTCCTTCTCAAACATAATTCGCTCATCTCCCGGGAAGAGCATTTCTTCTCCGATAACAGCAGTTCCTTCAGCTATTAATGATTGTGGTGAGTATAGCGGATAAACTGTATACTCAATCCAACCCTTACTTTTAACCAAAGTCTGTTCAAGGAGAATATTATAAACGTGATGACCAGGATAACCTTCATGGGCAGCAAGCCCAACCGGGCTGTCAATGTAAACAGGAAAGTCAGTTGCTATCTGTATCACGCTGAAAAGATTTCCTTTATACCAGTTATATGCACCCCACGGCTTTCCGGTAACATATTCAACCTTGAAGTTTTCTCCGGCAGGAAGGGTGATAAACTTTATTGTTCGTCTCTTGCACTCATTCACTGCAGCATCAAACGCTTTTGGAATTTTATCTTTAGGTATTTCAAATTTCATTCTGAACTGAACAAACCTTTCTGCAACATCTCCCTTGCCGGGGAGTATTTTATCAAGCTCATCCAAAACTTTTTGAAGTTCTTCTTCTGTTACTACAGGAGGTTTAACATCATATAACGCTCTTGATTCAAGATCGAAAGGAAGGATGGAGCCGTTTAATATTATGATTTTAGTTTTGACAGCGATGAGCTGTTTATAAAGATATCGGTATCTGAGAGTCTCAAGTTCAGTTGCATTATACTCGCTTAATAATTCAAGCTCGTTTAATAAAGAATCCGCTATTACTACTAATTTATTGTAATCTGTAGAATCAAATTGAAGATTCTCTTCTTTAGGTTTCCATTCCTTTGGTCCGTAGTAAGCATCAACAAAATTCGGATCAAATTTACCAACTTCGAGTACTAACTTGACATATCCTTCTGCAATGCTATTCATTTTCAATTCCAGATCGCTTTTAGTTTTTTGTTCATTTTTATCACCACAGGATACAGCAATTATGGCAATAATAAATAATAAAATTACTTTATTCACTTTTTTTCCTTCTTGCGTCAATGAATGATTTAATTGCAAAGATTAAAAATATCAAACATAACAACGCCATTATTGCTTGCACGGTAATTGCACTTGGTCTTTCAAACACTTCTCCGCCAAGCATTCTGAAGAACTTAATTAATCCCCCAACTGTGCCGCCAAATCCCAGAAGCATTAAAACTGCTGCACCGTGCATTACATGTTTTAAATATTTTTCGTTTAGTGCGAGCAGGCCCAAAACCAGAACAGGTATCCCGAGAAATGCTGGTATTAATGCGGTTACACTTTCACTGCTGATTCCGAAGTAGCTTACAAGTCCGAGTGCTATAAGAATTATTCCCGATACGATTGAAAATTTTGCCATTGTATTACCAAATGTTTTTTGTTTGTGATTAAAAGTTAATAAAAACAACCGGAATATTTTTATGAAGAAATAGTTGAATTAGAATTAACAAACACAATACTGACAGAGTCCACCGGAGATGTTAAAACTTTTCTATCTGATGATCTTTATTGTTTTCATTTATCAGATTTACTATTTCTTTTATACTCAGGTGAACATTTTTCGCTTTTTGTAATTCATGGAAACTTTGCCTTGAGCTTAAACACTTGTTTATAGATTTCATAAACATCCAGAACGATCTTAAATATTTAACATCAAGAATTAAAAATCTTAAAGTAACCTTGATAATCAGTTTGATTTGATAAAAAAATAATTCAAATCCGTTAAGATGAATAAAGTGAAGATACATCTTATTCCGTCCTGAAATGATTTTTATTTTTTCGGACGGTTCTTTTTTTATGGTTGCGGAATTGGGATGTCTGCAGATTGCACTGTGTTCATAATAGCATTTATAGCCCAGTCTCCACGCTCTTAATCCAAGGTCTACATCTTCTCCGTAATATGGATTGTATAATTCGTTAAAGCTGTCTAATTCCATTATTTTTTTTCTGTCAATCAATGCATTAGCACCGGTAAGAAAAAAACTGTAAAGTGCCGACCTGCTTTTGCAAATATAATTTGTTGTAGAAGAGATGTTGCTAAAAAAATATTTCGGATACTTAGCTCCATCCTGAATTATGTCAGAATCAAGTCCCACAATTCTGCCAGTTACTCCAAAAGTGTCCGGTTTGTCAAAATATTTTAATAGTTGTATAAAATAGTTATCAGTTAGTTTAACGTCTGAATTCAATATCAGCACTAAATTATTTTGAGATCTCTTAATTCCGGTGTTTGTATTACCTGAGAATCCTTTATTAATATGATTCTTAACTAATATAATTTCGGGATAATTTGTTTCGATAAACTGAACAGAGTCGTCAGTTGAAGCATCGTCAGCAATAATTATTTCAAAATCAGATACTCCTGCAGATTGCAAAGCATTATATACTGAAGGAAGGTTTGTTTTAAGCAGATCTTTTCCATTATAATTCGGAATGACAACAGATATACTCAATTTCATAATTAATTATTTGTTGATAGTTCGAACAGTTTGTTAATCGTCTTCCAGTTTCTTGTTGTACCTATAACTTTGAGTTTTTTCTCAAAGAAATTGTTATTCAGCTTAGCTTTGCCGTACCCGTTTGGAACAAACAGATAAACACAATTTTCATTAACTTTATATTCCTCCGGCGAGAAATCTACCGGGTTAAGTTTTTTAATATCAGATTTTGCTGGAGGAGCTGAAAGGAAAACCACATATAATTTATCAGATTCCGTTTCCCTTTTAATGAATGGGTTTTTGCTGAGAATATTCTGTAAGTCTGCCGGAGTAAGTACGATTACCTGGACATCGAAGTCCCAAAATTTCTTTATAGCCAAAGATATTTTCTTTGTAAGATTTTCAGCGGAACTTTCTTTGGCGGAAAAAATTACATTTCCGCTTTGTATGTACGTTTCGACATCCTGAAACCCGATTTTTTCAAATAAAGTTTTCAGCTCGGACATTTTAATTTGTTTCTGTCCGCTTACGTTAATTCCTCTTAATAAAGCGATAAATTTTTTCATCGTGTTAACTTTAGCAATCGGTATCCAATACCCTTTACATTAAGTGATACGGTGTTTTCAATTATCCGGGCAACATCGCCTGAAATAATATCTTCAGTCGTACTTGCATTATATATGGATGGCAGTATCAGATTAACCGACTGCTCTTTTTCACTTTTATTAAGAATGATCAATATCCTTTCATTCATATCAGAACGTAGGTAAGCATAAATATTCTTATCTGCCTGAAGAGTAAAGAAATCTCCGTGCCTGAGAGCAGAAT
This sequence comes from uncultured Ignavibacteriaceae bacterium, assembly GCA_963698525.1. GTDB lineage: Bacteria > Bacteroidota > Ignavibacteria > Ignavibacteriales > Ignavibacteriaceae > IGN2. The sequence goes on from CAVORE010000013.1 coordinate 50,598, forward strand.
GATCTCCCCGTGTACGAATTAGTTTACCTACGTCTTTGAACATCAGCTTTTCATTTTCATCCAGATCATTATCGAATTTCATCATTCTGCGATTATCCGGATCGGAAGCCCCGGTCATTCCTATTTCATCGCCATAATAAATTACCGGGACACCAGGAATAGTTAGAATAAATGCAAGGTGAAGTTTCAGTTTGTCATAACTTGACAGACTGTCAACCCCCGGAGGGTTTGTCCATGCAAAGTTATTTGCCCTGCCATCGTTAATTTCAAGATCACCGTCTGCATAAGCCATATAACGAATCTTGTCGTGGCTGCTCACAAGATTTCCCATCAGGTGATTTACTCCATAAACCCGGAAAGTTTTTTGCATCTGATTGTCCAGAAGTTTGAATGAACTTTCCGGATCAAGAAAAACAGGAATTGCAGTATCATAAAGATTAAAATTAAATTGTGAGTTGAGCTGTCCGTTACTTACATACGAACTAATGAGATCGTATCCGCCAAAGGTTTCACCAATCTGGTAAACTTTTGTTTCATCCGGAATTTCAATTCTTTCTTTTATTTTTTTTGTAAGAAGTCTCCAAAACTCATTGGGAACATGTTTTACTGCATCGTGTCTGAAGCCATCTGCCTTTGTTTCTTTTAGCCACCAGATTGCATTTTCGGTCATTGTTTCCAAAGCTTCTTTTGATGCTACATAATCAAATGAGGGCATATAAGGTTCAAACCATGTGGTTAAACGATATTCATCCCAAAGGCGAAGATTTTTTCTTCCATCAGGCAGTTCGAGAATACCAAACCAATCACGATGCTCTTTCCACAACGGATGTTCTTCGTGAACATGATTTGCTACAAAATCAAGCAGTACGCTTATGTTATTATCGTGTGCTTTGTTTATGAAATCTTTTGCGAGATTGAGATCTCCAAAATGTTCTTCAACTCCTTTAAGAGAAACAGGCCAGTAACCGTGATAGCCGGTGTAATATCTGTGCGGCGATGGATATTCCCTGTAGGCTTTGTTAGTGTTGTCTACAATGGGAGAAATCCAGAATGTATTTATACCAAGATGATTGAAATAGCCTTCGTTGATTTTATTAATTATACCTTGTAAATCGCCGCCGTTGTAATTAGCGGGTGAAAAAAGAGAATCGTGTTTTATCGGATTATCATTTGAAGGATCTCCATTACTGAAACGGTCTATCATCAATGAGTATATAATTGCATCATACCAGCTTCGGGGTGAATTATTATTAACAGGCTTGCCGTCTATTATCCATGTTGATTGGATATTTGAAGATTTTCCGTTTGATCTCACGGCAATTCGGATTAATCTTTCTCCTTCAATTATATCATCATGAAAAAGTAAAGTAATTTTATTTCCATCCACTTTTATAAGAGCCGGGTTAATTAGTTGATTGTCAATCAGCGCAATTACGTCCAACTCAGAAATAATGTTTGGTGATGGACTCTCAAAATAGTAATTGTATTTTTTTACCTGGTCATCTGCCACAAAATCCAATGAATGCAGATACATTTTATCTTCTTCGCTTGAAGAGATTATTATAACTGAATTAAAGTCTCCCAGACCGTTCGGAACTTTTACAGGGTTGAGGGGATCAATTAGTTCTAGCCGATCAACAAAAAATTTGTATTCGTATCGGCCGGGGTCGAGCGGAACGCTTATTTCATAAATTCCATCTTCATCAGCGTCACTCATTGCCAAACTATTCCTGTCCCAGCTGTTGAACTGTCCGATAAGGTTTACCTGTTTTGGTTTCCCTTTCGGCTTATAAGTGAAAAGGTATTTTTTTCCTGGCTGAAGTTTGAGTGGAATGTAGTATTGTTGATTTTCAAATGTAAATTGTAAACCATCCAATCCTGTAAAGCCCTCCTTAGCCTTTAGCTTCAGTAGATTATTTATTGTGTCATGGACTACAACAAAATTTTCATTTGGAGAAAAAGTCAATTTGTAATTCGGTGCATAAAAAAGGTCGCTGATTACGATTTCCTTTTCAATACCCTCTTCAAGATTTACAGGTTGAATTATATCTTGAATTTTATTCGAATGATTTCGTGAACATCCGAAAAAGAACAGTAGCAGTATTGGCAGATAAAAAATATTTTTCATTTGAACCGGAGATAATTTGAACAAATATTTAAGATTGGTTGGGCAAAGTTAATGATATGGAAGGAAAATTTCCTCAAACTTCGTTTAATAAAACTCTGTTCCGAGAATTATTTCAGCTCACTTAAGTCATCGAGTATAAAACAGTGATTATGTTTCTTCATCCCGATTTTCGGGTAAAAATCTACTGCTGCAGGCGCAGAGAGTAAAATCAGCTTTGCCTGCGGGGAATGCTTTTTAGTTTCTACAATTAATCTTTTCCCGATACCTTTTCCGTGATGTTCCGTGTCAACGGCTAAATCAGACAGATATGTGCAATACACAAAATCTGTAACAGAACGTGCGAGACCAATAAGCTTTCCATCTAATCGTGCAGTTACAACCAGGTTAGCGTTTTTACACATCTCTTCAATTCGTTTTAAATCATCAACCGGTCTGCGCTCACCGAGAGTGCTTTGGATGAGAACATCTCTGAACTCTTCAGGATTAAGAAACATTTCTCTTTTAACTAAAACATTATTCATACACTTCCTTTTAAAATAAAAAAGCGAAGAACAATTTCTTATCCTTCGCTTAAAAATTAAACTTACTGAATTATTTCAGTACTGCATCCTTTGCAGCTTTAGAAATTCTGAATTTCAAAACTTTTCTTGCGGGAATTACAATAGATTCACCAGTGGCAGGGTTTCTTCCCATTCTCTGCTGTCTCTGGGCAACTTTCAACTTGCCAAGTCCTGGAAGTACGAATTCATTCTTAGCTTGCTTGTATGAAAGTTGAACCAACTCATCCAAAAACTGCGCTGCAACTTTTTTGGTGGTTTTTGTTTTGGTGGCAAGATGCGTTATAACTTGACTCTTCGTCATTGATTTAGCCATTTTGGTCCCTCCGATTAAATGTTAATGTTTATTACGAGCGAAAAATACTTAATATTTATTTGAAACAAAATATTATTTGAAAATTTAATTGCGCTCAAAGCCCTGTAAATAGCGCTCAGAATGAGAATACGCTTCTGGATAGTCTGCAAAGTTGTGTGGAAGATTTTTTGATCTTTAATTATTCTCTATTTTGTTTATGTTAACTGTGAAAATTTTCTTCAAGTACAATAAATGTTAAAACTTCTTTCATCACTAGTACTTTTCTCAGCTTTTATACTTCCCCAGGATGCAGATTCGTTATTTAATCAGAATATCCAAACTATTTTGGATACTAATTTTGTAAACATAAATGATACAACCGCAATTTCAGATACGGTTATTACCGCAACAGCCAGAGTTGATACACTTATCCCTATCCAGGGAATGCCACTTACAGATGTAAGCTCGATAATCAATAGAAGTACTTTTTTATTTGATCAATACCGTTACACCGGGGATCTTCTCCGGTCATTTAGTTTAAATTTTGTAAAAGATCTTGGCTTTACCGGGTATCCCAACGAAACTTTTATTTATGGCGTTGGTAATAATGGAATTAGTTATTTGCAGGACGGAGTTTTTTGGAATAACCATTCCACAAACTCGCTCGACCTCAATCTTATCCAAAGTGAAAATATTGATTCGATTGAAATTGTTCCTTCACCAAGGGGATTTTTATACGGATCATATAACAACCCGGTTACAGTAAATTTTATAACAAGAGATTTTCTTCCACCAGTGCCTTACGCACGTGTAAGATATTATGAAGGACCTGATGGCGAGGCAATGATTGACGGAAAGTTTTCTGCAATGGTTGCAAAGAGATGGAATTATTCCTTTCAGTTAACGAACAGATCTAAAGATGAAACTTATCAAAATACGGACTTGAGTCTCTGGCAGTTTAACACAAAGCTGAAATACTTTTTATCTAATTCGATAAATCTTCAGGCATACTATTACTATGTTGACAAAGAACAGGGATTAAACGGAGGAGTTGATTATGACAGCTTAAGCAGAAGTTCCGATGATCCAAACGCTGATCTTTACGATCCGATTTTTGCACCGGTTGTTTCTCCAAACCAAAAGCTTGATATTTTGCAGCACAATGTTGGATTGAGAACTCTTGCAAAACCGTTTGATGATTCTCAGTTGGATTTATCTTTTTATTACAGGTACGGGCTTGATAAATTGAGTGATTTTAGAGACAGTCTTGATATTATGGAAGATAAAGAGAATAAATCATACGGTGCAGTTTTAAATTATTATTACTCGTATGATTTTTCGACACTGCAGCTATTTGGTAATTATGAAAAACTAAATAATAAATTTGGTGAAAATTATAGTTTTGATGACGAGCATTATAATATTGGTGCATTAATTGCGTTTCATACTTTGGATAATATGATAAAGCTCTCGTTGTTTTACAAGATAGGGCACTGGGAAGGAATAAATGAAGATTATGAGGGATTTGGAGTAGATTTTAAATATTCGTTAAATCAAATACTTGTTTTGTATGCCGGTTATTCACTTAGGGATGAAGTCTGGACCAATGAACAGGTTCCTTCTTTTGAAACGGGAATACAAATTAAATATTCAAACTTAATGCTCGATTTGAAATACGCTAGTAATGAATATTATAACTATTTGTACTGGCATGGTGGTCCTGAATTGTATAGAGAAGAACTTCCAGAAAAAATTAAAAGTATTGGCTTGACCTTTAATTACAAGTATTGGCTGTTTTTATTGGAGACCAATACTTCATATTACGTAAAAACTGATTATCATAACAGTCTGGAAAACTACGTTGATGAATCAGTTAATATTCCAGATTGGCAATTCACTGGTGGACTTTATGTAAATGATATATTTTTTGATGGTAATCTGGATTTGAAAGCCGGCTTTAAATTTTATTACACGGGAGAAATAAATTCATCTGTCCGTTGGTGGTGGGGTAGTACTGTAGTTGAACCAACAAACAAACTTGATTTTAATTTAGCAGGGGAAATTCAGAAAGTTGCGATCTTTTATTTTCAGTGGGAGAATTTATTTGGTAACCAATATTACATCACACCATACTATCCGATGCCGGAAAGAAACATTAAGTTCGGTTTAGCATGGGAGTTGTTTAACTAAGGCAATAGAACACGGATGACACTGACCTACCTGCGGTAGGCAGGTTAAACAGATTGTTACTGATTTTTTATCTGCGAAGATCAGCCCGATCTGCGTAATCATCGTTCCATTGCTTACAAACTCAGCATATCTTTAAACTTAACAGCCTGCCTTCTCGACACTTCTACTTTGTGTCCATCTTTCAACTTCACGAGCAAACCACCGTTCAGCCACGGTTCAATTGAATCAACCCATTTAAGATTGATAATGTGTTTCCTGTTTGCACGGAAGAATACTTTGCTGTCCAGTCTTTCATCAAGATAGTTCAGTGTGCGAAGAATAAGCGGTTTGTTGTCTTCGAAAAACAAACGAACATAATTTCCTTCCGACTCAAGCAGTCTTATTTTTTCCAGCTTAACGAACCAGCATCTGTCACCATCTTTTACAAATACCTGGTCATGTTCTGAGAGAATTTCAGAGTCAGATTCAACAGCAGCTTTCTTTCTTCCTTTTTCAATCAGTTTGTTGACCGTTTCTTCAAGCCGTTTTGGTTCAATCGGTTTCAACAAGTAATCGAGTGCATTATATTCAAATGCTTTGAGTGCGTATTCGTCGTAAGCAGTGGTGAACACAACTACCGGAACGCTGTCCAGTTCTTCAAGAAGTTCAAAGCCTGTTTTGCCCGGCATTTGAATATCAAGAAAAATCAGATCCGGTTTCAGCTCGTTTATTTTTTCGAGAGCATCTTCCGCATTCACAGCTTCACCCACAACCTGCAGATCTTTGAAAGGTGTAAGAAGTCTTTTTAATTCAGTGCGTGCTAATCTTTCATCGTCAATTATTAATGCTTTCATTTTATTTCCCTCTTAATTGTTTTGACTTGCGATCGGAATTTCAATTTCTGCAAGAACAGTGTTCCCGTTCTCGTTCATTATGGAAAAATGTGCGTCATCACCGAAGAGCAGGTTGAGCCTGTGCTTTGTATTGCTTACTCCAAATCCATTTGAGCTTTTTAATTGCTCTTCACTGAAATGCCCGCTGTTTCTTATTTCAATTTTTAATTTTGGACCATTTGATGTTGTCAACATTTTTGATTTTAGTTGAATCTCTCCGCCTTCAGTTCTTTTAGCAACGCCATGTTTTATCCCGTTCTCAACAAGAGTCTGTATCATCATCGGCGGGATTTCAATTTTTTGTGTGCTTCGGTCAATATCAAGTTTATACTTCAATCTATCTTCAAATCTTATTCTTTCAAGATCAAGATAATTTTTTACTGTTTCCATTTCGTCTTCAAGAGGAACTCTTTCCATTCTTTCCATCTGCAAAGAATAGCGGAGTATGTTTGATAATTTGGTAATTGCAACCTTAGCTGATTCAGGATCTTCTTCAATGAGTGCACGGATACTGTTCATTGCATTGAACATAAAATGAGGATTCAATTGTGACTTCAAAGTTTTCAATTCAAAGTCTTTTACTGCTGCTTCCCAGATGAGCGATTCAATCTCTTTCTTCTTGTAATTCTCCATATAATGAACAATGAAATATATCAGACTCCACAGAAGAGTAATTCCGCCCATATTTATTACGCCGGCAATCGGTCGGGCAATATTAAATTCCTGCTGATCTATTGTTCCGGCAAAATAGCTTGCAGTAAAAACGAGAGCATAAACAATTGCGCCGGTAATTAAACTTGCTAAAAGAACTCTTGGAATTGTTTTTTTAAGTGGAAGAGTCAGCCAATTATTTTTTCTTATTACTTTGCGGAGAATATGTGTGAATACAATTCCAAGTAAACCAAGAAATATCCAGACCAAAATTCTTTGCCACGTAACCTCTTCGAAGGATGAAATTATAAACAGATTTATCCCGACAAAAAAGTACCAGCCGGTAACCTGGCTAACCCAGTATATTTGTTTACGATTTAATTTCATTTCTTTTGAATGATGCTGCTCTTTTAAACTATCCTGTAAACCTAAATGTATTTTTTTCTCTTTTCTCATCAAATATAAACTTATTGCTAATCAAGATAAATCCGTGCGGACGATGCCTGTACGGGACAAATAAGCCCCGTTGACTTTACGGGGCTTGTTTTACTGACCAAACTTATTGAGTTGATAGGTGAGCGGCGGATTAATTTTTATAGCAGGTAATATAAAGTGATGATTGGGATTTACCTGCAATATGTTTTTAATAATCGTTTTGACTTTACAACGAAAGTATATCATTATAAATTATAAAAGCCATCAGCAATAACAGCAGAACAAAGCCTGTGTTGTTAATGGCGATTTTAACTTTAACCGGTATTTCTCTTCTTGCTATCGTTTCTATAATTATCATAACCAGGTGTCCGCCATCAAGAACAGGAAAGGGTAGAATATTTATTATAGCAAGACTGAGACTGAGGACAGCAAGGAAGAAAAGAAAACTTTCGATACCAACATCAGCAGATTTTGCAGCAAGCTGTGCAATTCGTACCGGTCCGCCGAAAGCTTTTCCAAATTCAACCTGACCGGTGATTACTTTACTGCCAACACTGAAAGTTACTCTGGTAAGATTAATCAGATCAGCAGAAGCAACATAAAACGATTCAAAGAAACCAAAAGTTTTATACTCTGATTTGCCTTCAAAAATGTCATTGATTGATATTCCGATTTTACCATCGCTGCCGGGAATTACAGCAAGATTCAGAGTATCATTTGCTCTTATTACGCGAGCCTGTAATTCAACACCAGCGCTTTGAGAAACGATTTCGATAAACTCTGATGATCCACCCAAAACTTTGTCGTTGATAGAAAAAATAATATCACCCGAAAGTAGTCCTGCATTTTCAGCGGGTGAATCTTTCATAACGTCTGCAACGTAAGGTTTATAACCATCCGGTGTAATAAGTTCTCCCTGCTTTTCGATATCAGGTATCATCTTTCTTGGAATAAATAAAACTTTTTCAACACCGTTTCGTAAAACTTTTACGTTGATATTTTCACCAATAGTATTGATATAAATTTCATTTCTGATATCATCCCAGCTATCAACCTTTACTCCGCTTATTGATTTTATGATATCTCCCTTCATAAATCCAAGAGAATCGGCAGGACTATCAGTTTTAACATAACCGACAGTTGTAGTGAGTGTAACCGGTTTGCCTTTAAAGAAATTCGCTCCCCAGAAAATTAATACAGCGAGCAGAAGGTTCATCAACACACCTGCGCTTATTACGAAAGTTTTTTGCCAGAAATTTTTTGAACGGAACTCGTAAGGCTGAGGTTCTTTGTTTGCAAATTCAGTATCAAAGCTTTCATCAACCATTCCGGCAATTTTCACATATCCGCCAAGAGGAAGAAGTGATAGTCTGTAATCTGTATTTCCTTCGCCGTCAAAATCTTTTGGCAGGTCACCGAAAGTAAAACCAGTTTTTTTATTATATCCGAAAAGTCTTTTTCCAAATCCGATTGCGAAAACATCTGCGCGCATCCCCGACATCTTGGCTGCAAGGAAATGTCCAAGCTCATGAATGAAAACAAGTATTCCAATTGTAATCGCAAAATAAATTATATAATCCATTAAGAAAGTATCTCCTGTTTCTCAGTTAAAAGTATATGAAAATGTTTTAATGTTTTTAAAAAGTTTCCGATACTGGATTCTTGCTGCTGGAGTAAAAAACCAATGTTCATTTAAACCAGGATCCAGAATCTGCTATCTAGCATCAAAAGTTCAAGTTAGTGTGAGCACATATTCTCTTGTTCGTTTATCACATTCAAAGATCGTTCCCAAATCCGGTGAAAAAAAGGATTCAACTTTATCCAAAGCCTTGTTTATTAGCAAGGGAATATGTGAGAACTTTATTTCTTTATTTAAAAATTTACTAACTGCAACTTCGTTTGCTGCATTCAAAATACAGGGTGCTGTTCCCCCGGTTTTCAGCGCATTGAATGCCAGCTTCAAACATTCAAATTTATTAAAATCCGGTTCATAAAAAGTTAATGAACCGATAGAAGACAAATCAGTCCTCTCAAAATTATTCTGAACTCGTTCAGGAAAAGTAAGAGCATACTGAATCGGCAGTTTCATATCAGGCAGACCTAATTGTGCTTTCACTGAACCGTCAACAAACTGAACCATCGAATGAATTATTGACTGAGGATGAATTACAACTTCAATTTTTTCCGCAGGTAATCCAAATAACCAGTGAGCTTCAATAACTTCCAATCCTTTATTCATCATAGTTGCTGAATCAATAGTGATCTTGCTGCCCATTTTCCAGTTCGGATGATTGAGTGCTTCGTCAACAGTTGCAGTTTCAAAGAACGATTTTTCTTTATCACGGAAAGGTCCGCCTGAAGCAGTAAGAATAAGTTTTTCAACTTCACTTAAATTTTCACCAACAAGGCATTGGTAGATTGCGCTGTGTTCAGAATCAACCGGAATTATTTCCGCACTATTTTCAAGAACAAGTTTTGTAACAATTTCTCCCGCAACAACAAGCGTTTCCTTGTTAGCAAGAGCGATTCTTTTTCCTCTTTTTATTGCTTCAAGAGTTGGTGCCAAACCTGCAAACCCAACCATCGCTCCCATAAAAATATCGTACTCGGTTTCCTGTGCAGCTTTGATTAGTCCGTTTTCTCCGACAAATAATTCACAGCTTTTCGGAATCTGCCCGGAGATTTTTTTCGCAGCAATTTCATCTTTAACAACAACAACTTTTGGATTAAACTTACTGATCTGCTCAAGAAGTAAAACGGTATTTGAGTTTACAGTTAATCCGGCAACTTCAAAATTATCTTCCAAATTGCTGATCACATTAAGGCAATTAATTCCTATCGATCCGGTAGAGCCGAGTACAAAAACCTTTTTCATTGGGTTCAAAAATACTGAAAAACCGCCTAAAGATTAAGCATTTGATAACTATCTTTCTTTAATGTTTCAGCTTATTGACTGGTTGAAATATAATCCAATTATTGACCTTGAAAGCGGCCGATAAATTTTTATTTTACAGACCTATGAAAAAGATAATTGCGTTAGCTATTCTGGGATTACTGGTTTTCTCTCTTCAGGCTCAGCAAAGAAATGATCAGAAATTCGCTCTTGCCCAGAGCTACGAACAAATTGGTGATTATAACTCTGCTTTAAAGCTTTATGAAGATTTATATCAATCTGATCCGGCAAATTCACAATATATAAATTCACTCTACCGGATTTACACTCAATTAAAAAATTACGCTGCGATTATTAACATTCTCGATGCAAGAATTAAACAGAATCCATCTGATATAGAAGCTTACGGAATGCTCGGTTCAACCTATTATTTAATGGGGAATGAAGAAAAAGCTGTTGAAGTCTGGAATAAACCTTTCGAATCTGCAAATGTTAATCCGGTATTGTATCGTGTTGTTGGAAATTATGTTCTCGAAAGGAGAGCATTCGAAATAGCGATCGACTTGTACGAGAAGGGAAAGAAGGCCTCGGAAGATAAATTGATTTACTCATTCGATCTCGCACATCTTTATTCACTCACAATGCAATTCGAGAAAGCGGCCGGTGAATACTGTTTGATTTTATCATATCAGCCGGCACAACGGCAAATTGTCGAATCCAGAATTTTTGAAACTGTAAACCGGCCCGGTGCACTTGATGCGATGATCAAAGGAATTGAAGAGTGTGGGGACCAAAATAATCTGAGCTATTCATTTCTGCTTGCAAGATTATACTCAGAAAAAAAATCTTATCAGAAAGCCTATGAAATTTATCGTTACATTGATGAAACACAATCAAGCAAAGGAACAGAACTATATAATTTTGGTCGGCAGATGCTGTCTGATCAGCAATACAAATTAGCATCTGAAGTTTTTAAAGAAATAACAGACAAATATCCTGATTCGCCTGTAAATTCACAGGCAGCTCTTGGGTTTGCACGTTCACTGGAAGCATCGCTTATGGAAGATTATGAAAGTACACTTCCATTATGGAAAACATATTTTCCCATAGTAAAATTTGAGTCGGACGAAGTTAATGATGTCCTGCGTGCATTCAATGTTGTGGTGGATCTATACAAGCATTCGGAACCTGCATATGAAAGTATATTGAGAAGCGCGATCATAGAGTTTTATTTACTTAGTGATTTCGAAGGTTCGCGAAAACTTTTGGAAATAATAGTCAAAGAAGCTCCGCTGTCAATAAATTCTGCCGAAGCTTATTTTGTGCTGGGCAATATTGCGATTATTGAAGGCGATCTTGATGAGGCAGTTAAGAATTTTTCAGCAGTACTTAGTCTGCGTAACGCTAATGAAGAGCAAAAAAATAAAGCCACTTATAAGCTTGGGAAAGTGAACTTTTACCAGGGACGTTTCGACGAAGCAAAGAAAAACTTATCGAAAGTGCTCGGCAACTTAAAAGATAATTCTGCAAATGACGCAATTGAGCTGACACTTTTGATGAACCCGCAGATGAATGATTCGTCTAACCTGGTAACTTATGCTCAGGCTGAATTCCTTACAGAACAAAAAAAGTTTGACGAAGCTGCAACGCTTTATAAAAAGCTTTCAGAAAACAAACAGGCATTCGTCTTACAGGCTATTTCGGTAGTTAAATATGGTGAAATGCTGATAGCCGTTGATAATTATTCAGAAGCTATTTCTGTTTTAGAAGGAGTTTCCACCGAGGGAGATAAAAATATTTATGCCGACAAAGCAGTATATTTACTCGGAAAAATTCATCAGTTTGGAATTAAAAATCCAGGTAAAGCAGAAGAGTTTTACCAGAAACTTTTAGCTGATCATCCAAAATCAATTTATGCTGATGATGCAAGAGCAAAGATTTTATTATTACAGAATAAACCGGGAACTTAGATGAATAAAAAGCAGGGACAGAAAATTGTTAAATGTTCTTTCTGCGGAAGGGAAGGACACGAAGTCGGCGGAATGATTGCCGGGCCCGATGTTTATATATGCGATATCTGTATTGCAAGCAGTGTAGATATAATGAAAAATAATTTAGCTACTTATCAGAATACTAATCGAAAAGAAAAACACAGCCACACTCCAGAATCAATAAAGAAACAACTTGATGAATATGTAATCGGACAGGATAGAGCAAAGAAAGTTTTATCCGTTGCAGTTTACAATCATTACAAAAGAATCAGTATGCGTTCAACTTTCTTTGAACTTGAAGATGTTGAAATTGAGAAAAGCAACATTATGTTGATTGGACCAACCGGTGTTGGAAAAACTTTACTGGCACAAACTCTCGCAAAAATACTTGACGTACCATTTGCAATTGCAGATGCAACAACACTTACTGAAGCCGGTTACGTTGGTGATGATGTTGAAACCGTACTTGTACATCTTTTACAGGCAGCGGATTATAATCTCGACCGGGCGCAAAAGGGAATTGTTTACATTGATGAGATTGATAAGATTTCGAGAAAAAGTGAAAGCACTTCAATTACTCGTGATGTTTCTGGAGAAGGAGTTCAGCAGGCGCTTTTAAAAATATTGGAGGGTACAGTTGCCGGAGTTCCGCCAAAAGGCGGAAGAAAGCATCCCGAGCAGAGTTTAATAAATGTGAATACAAAAAATATACTTTTCATTCTCGGCGGTGCATTTGATGGGATTGATAAAATTATCGCTGCAAGAATTAATAAAAATAAAATGGGTTTTGCAAGCGATATAAAAGATAAAAAGGAAGATGATGAACTTCTGAAATTCGTCCAACCGGAGGATTTATTAAAGTTCGGTTTGATTCCCGAATTGATAGGAAGAATTCCTGTTGTTGCTCCTCTTCATCAGCTTAGCGAGGATGCCATGAGAAGCATTTTGACCGATCCGAAGAATGCAATTCTCAAACAATACAAAAAATTATTTTTGATGGAAGGCGTTGAACTTGAGTTTGATAAATTTTCTCTGAATTCAATCGTAGAAAAAGCGATGGTCAAAAAAACAGGCGCACGCGCACTTCGATCAATTGTTGAAGAATTTATGCTGGATATTATGTACGAACTGCCGAACAGGAAAGACATTGATAAATGTGTTATTACAAAAGATGTGGTTGATAAAGGTAAAGAACCAATATTTATTAAAGCGGAGAAGAAGTCGGCGTAAGGTGCTGATGGATTCCGGGCTGAATGGTATAGGGTATAAAGTTTTGGGTATAAGTAACAAAGGCATAAAGTAGAAAATTAGTATCCAGTATCCAGTATCCAGTATCCAGTATTCCTTCAAATTATTAAACAGATGATAAACAAAATATTATATACCATAATTATTCTCACGATTACTACCTTTGCTGCGTTGCCACAATCCAAAATTTTTATTTATATGGATTTGGATCAGACCGACCATCTCAAAGCATACGGCATTACTTTCCGCGCACTCACAAAAGGTTACAAAGCTGACTGGCTTCTCAATTACCGCGGCGGTTCTTTTCTTATTGATTACAGCGATGACCTTGCTTCTGAATGCAGATTAAATAATGTTGGATTTGAAACGATGTCTCTTTCTAATGTAACCGAGATTTATTCATTTGTTCAGAGTGAAGAAAATAATATGGATGTTGTTCGATTGGAGAAAGCACCTAAGGTTGCTGTTTACGTTCCGCCGGGTTTTCAACCGTGGGATGATGCTGTTACACTGGTTCTGGAATACGCGCAGGTTCCTTATGATAAAATATGGAATGATGAAATCTTAAAAGGAGATCTTGATAACTACGACTGGCTTCATCTTCATCACGAAGATTTTACGGGGCAGTATGGAAAATTTTATGCGAGCTTTGCCAATGCACAATGGTATATTGATCAGCAGCTTCTTTACGAACAGGATGCAAAGAAAAACGGATTCAAAAAAGTTTCTGAGATGATGAAAACAGTTGCAATTGATATTAAGAATTATGTCGGCAAGGGAGGATTTCTTTTTGCGATGTGCTCTGCAACTGATTCTTACGACATTGCCCTTTCTGCAATAAATGTTGATATTTGCGAACAGATGTATGATGGTGATGCTGCAGATCCAAATGCACAGCAAAAACTAAATTTCGATAACACACTTGCGTTTACAAACTTCAAGCTTGAAATGAATCCTTATGTTTATGAATACAGCGATATTGATATTCAGCCAATTGAGGTTGGAAATTTTGAAAATGATTATTTCACTTTGTTTGAATTTTCAGCGAAGTACGATCCCGTCCCAACTATGCTTACGCAAGATCACGTAAATATTTTAAGAGGATTTATGGGGCAGACATCAATGTTCAGAAGAAACACGATAAAGAATTCTGTAATCATTCTTGCCGAAAGAAATGGAACTGACCAGGTTAAATACATTCACGGAAATTATGGAAGAGGGACATTCACATTTTATGGCGGTCACGATCCTGAAGATTACCAGCACGCTGTTGGTGATCCTCCGACAGATCTAAGTCTTTACAAAAATTCTCCGGGGTATCGTTTAATTTTAAACAACATTCTCTTCCCTGCGGCTACAAAGAAGAAACAGAAGACATGAAATCAGCAAGAATAAAAAACTCAAAAGAAGAATTATCCATTGGCAAAATAGTTTGTGTTGGCAGAAACTATGCAGAGCACGCAAAAGAACTTGGTAACGAAGTACCGGACAAACCGGTATTATTTCTTAAAGCCATCTTCAGCATTAATTTATTCTGATGGAGAAATTATTCATCCTGAATATGGAAATGAACTTCACCACGAAGTCGAGCTTGTGCTGCTGATTGGCGAGACAGTTAAAAAAGCAAGTAAAACTCAATCAGAAAAAGCAATCATCGGTTATGGAGTTGGACTTGATATGACTTTGCGTGATGTCCAGGATGGACTGAAGAAAAAAGGTCATCCGTGGACACTAGCCAAATGTTTCGATACTTCTGCTGTGCTCTCTGATTTTGTTTTGAAAAAAGATTACCAACTTAAGCTCGATGAAAAGCTTGATTTAAAAGTAAATGGAGTTGTAAAGCAAAGTGATTCTTTGGAAAGTATGATTTTCAATCCAGCAGAAATTGTGGAATATATTTCTTCAGTAATGACACTTGAAAAAGGGGATTTAATTTTTACAGGAACTCCGGCAGGTGTTAGCAGAGTTAAACGAGGTGATATGATAGAGGCGAAGCTTGGAGAGATTGCGGAACTTCACTGTAAAATTGTTTAGCCACGAATCCGCCAGAGTCGGACAGGTTCACGAATTCACCCAACTAATTATTTAATTCTTTCAGAGATCTTTTAATCAACTCTTCCAAACTACTATCAGGTAATTCGGCTAAAATTTTATTTACAGATTTTTCGGAAGAAGCAAGATTGTAACCTAAAGTTGTCAATGCAGCTATTGCTTCTTTCTGCAAACTTGGTTTGGTAGAGTGACACACCTTCTTCTTTTACATCTCTAACTTTATTCTTCAATTCAAGAATTAATCTCTCAGCAGTTTTTCTTCCAATTCCCGGAACAGCAATCATTCTTTCGACATTGCTTGTAATAATTGCCTGCTTCAAATCATCAGTTGAAATTCCGGATAACAAACTTAATGCTGATTTTGGACCAACTCCGGAGATAGAAATAAGTAGTTCAAACATTTCTTTTTCTGCTTCTGAATAAAATCCAAAGAGAGAGATAGAGTCTTCCTTCACATTTGTATGGATAAAAAGTGAAATTTTTTCCTTACCACTAATTCGTTCAAAGGTGTTGATTGAAATTCTTATTTCGTACCCAACTCCATTTACATCAAGTAAAATTTGAGTTGGTTTTGCTGAAATTATTTTTCCTGTTAAGTAGCCAATCATGTCAATTAAAAATTAAAAATGATAAATTATAAAATTGAACAAAGTACATAATTATTAATTTAAAACTCTTCCCGGATTTGATTCGATAAACTCCTTCCAGCTTTTGCTCTTTTTAAAAGTCGGCGCTTTAAGTCTGAATGCGTGACAGAGCGCAATTGCAAGAGCATCACTTTCGTCAGGTTTAAATTTAATCTTCTTAGAGTTTAAAATCGTCATCACCATATAATTTACCTGTTGCTTTGATGCGGCACCTTTTCCAACCACGGCTTTTTTTACTTCGCGCGGAGAATATTCATTTGTTGGAACTTTATTGTGAATTGCAGCAAGAATGGAAACTCCACGCGCATAACCAATCTTTAAAACTGATTGTACGTTCTTACCATAGAAAGCTGTTTCAATAACAAATTCATCCGGTTTATATAATTTCAGCAGCTTATCAAGTTCGTTGTAAATAATTTCAAGTTTTTCCGAAAGAGATTTTGAGGAAGGAAGTTTAATTACTCCGTGGGAGATTCTTCTGAATTTATTATTGGTGTATTCTATTAATCCGTAGCCTGTTACAATAGTGCCCGGATCAACACCGAGTATAATCATTATTTTTATTCAGTATAAAATAGTAAATCAGGATTGCTGTTTGATGAACTCTTCATCAAAGTCAGCATTAAAATAAACGTTCTGAATATCATCGCAGTCTTCAAGACTTTCAATCAGCTTCATCATCTTCTCAGCATTTTCACCTGCAATGCTAATTGTATTTTTTGCAATCCATTGAAGCGAAGCATTATCAAGATTAAGTTCTTTGTCAATTAGTGCTCTTCTTACAGGTTCAAAAGATTCGACCTCGGATTGAATTTCAAAATACTCATCCTCAGCCCGCATATCTTCAGCTCCGGCATTCAATGCAATTTCCAGAATATCGTCTTCCGACTTACCTTGTTTTGGTAAACTGATTACACCTTTCTTTTCAAACATCCATGCTACTGAACCACTTTCGCCCATATTGCCGCCGTTCTTGCTGAATATATGTCGAACTTCTGCAACAGTTCTGTTTTTATTATCAGTGGCAACTTCAATTAACACTGCAACTCCTCCCGGACCATAACCTTCATAAGTAAGTTCACTGATTGTTGTTCCTTCAAGTTCGCCGGTAGCTTTTTTAATTGCACGTTCAATATTATCGGCAGGCATATTAGCAGCTTTTGCGTTGTCAACTGCAAGACGGAGTCTCGGATTTCCAGCAGGATCACCGCCGCCTTCACGAGCAGCGATTGTCAATTCCTTAATTAATTTTGTAAAGAGTTTTCCACGCTTTGCATCAAGCGCTCCTTTTTTTCTTCTGATGGTTGCCCACTTTGAATGCCCCGACATTGAAAGATCTCCTTTAAGTTCTTGCTTTTATAGCTTTTAATTTAAGTTGAGGAAAAATTCTGCTATCACGTATAGTTTTATCAACTGAAAAAACAATATCAAGTTCAGAGTGATTGTCGTTGATTAATTCAAAGTGATCACCCATATTGAAACCGATAGAATCAAATACTTTGTCTGTGCCACTTTGCTTGAAACTTACAAGAAGATGATTGTTCCCAACAATTCTCGGTGCATTAGCAAGGCGAACATTTTCACTGATGAATACCGGTCTTAGATTACCCGGCCCAAATGGAGCAAACTGATCAAGTATGCGTAAAAATTTTGGTGTGATTTCGGAGAACCTGATTTTTGAATCAATTGAAATTTCTTCTGAAAGATCTTCACTGGTTATTGAAGATTTTAGCACTTCATTAAACCTTCTCCTAAACTCTTCAACTTTATCAATTTCAAGTGCAAGACCAGCTGCAGCCTGATGACCACCAAAATGTAAAAGAAGATCATCGCATTTTTGCAGAGCCTCATAAATGTTAAACCCATTTATACTCCTTGCAGAACCCTTAGCAATACCATCAATGGTTGTTAAAAGAACGGAAGGGCGGTAATATTTTTCAACAAGTCTTGAAGCTACAATTCCAATTACGCCCGGATGCCAGTGTTCATTATGAAGAACTATTGCAAGGTCTTCATCAAGATCTATTTCTGTATCAACAATCTCTTTTGCAGCTTCAAAAGTATCAACATCAATTTTTCTTCTTTCATAATTCTCAGTTTCCAGAACCTCTGCAAGTTTAAGTGCATCTTTTTTATTTGTTGCAATAAGAAGGTTCACTGCACGCTCGGCATCTCCCAATCTTCCAACAGCATTTATTCTTGGTGCAACTGTGAACACGATTTGTCCTGATGACAATTGTCCGGGCTGGAGCCTGCTCATTTCAATTAATGCCTCAATTCCAGGACGGGGATTTAAGTTGACCTGGTTTAAACCTTCGTTAACCAGAATTCTATTTTCATCAATAAGAGGAACAATATCTGCTGCGCCGGCAAGAGCCACAAGATCCAGATATTTTAAAGGAAGCCCTCGCTTACCAATTCTTTCACACAAACCCTGCGCAAGCTTGAATGCTACACCGGCGCCGGAAAGATATTTAAATGGGTAGGCACAGCCGGGTTTTAAAGGATCGAGAACAGCAAAAGCTTTTGGTATTTCATCTTTGGGCTGATGATGATCGCAGATGATAACATCAATGCCAAGCTGATTTGCATAATCTGTTTCGGTGATAGCAGTGATACCGCAGTCAACGGTAATCATCAGGTTGGTTCCTTTTTCCTTTACGATATCAATTGCAGCAGTTGAAAGTCCATATCCTTCTTCAAGTCTTCTGGGAATATAAAATTCAACATTTGCATCGAGCTCTTTAAGGAACATATAAAGAAGTGCAGTAGCACAGGTGCCATCAACATCATAATCACCATAAATACAAATTTTTTGATTTTCAGTGAGTGCAGTAATAACTCTTGTGGTTGCAGATTCCATTTCATCCATAAGGAATGGATCATACAATGATTCAATTGAAGGACGGAAGAATTGCTTGGCCTGGCTGAAGGTTTTTATATCTCTAAGAACCAGCAATCCTGCCAGTATCGGGGAGATATTAAGTGAATCCGTAAGTCTCTGAACTGAGAGCTCGTCGGAAACATCTTTTATTTTCCAGTGTTTTCGTCCCATAGGAATTTTCAATCTTCTGAAAGAACAAATAAAAAGTTCAATCCTGTAAGCCGAGTTCTGTATCCCGAAAAACGGGACGGCAATCATTTATCTGGTTCTACCATTGCTGACAGAATCTAGCGATCTACCCGAAGACCTGCAGAGCGAACAACCCTGCTTTTCCCACTTTGGCGGGAAAAACGATCTCCCTATTTGATCTTGCTTCGGGTGTGGTTTGCCGTGCCTTCATTGTTACCAATGAAGCGGTGGGCTCTTACCCCGCCTTTTCACCTTTACCCTGCAAAATGCAGAGAAGTTTATTTTCTGTGGCACTGTCAATATCCCGCATCGCGAGACTCCGGGTGTTACCCGGCACCCTGTTCTATGAAGCTCGGACTTTCCTCCCACGATAATTAAATAAAGTGAGCGATTGCCCGGACTGAACTATTTTATTTTTCTTCAAAATTTTTATTAACAATTTAGGAATACGCAATTTTTGCCAAACCCTGATAAAGAATTAACTGCGGCAAATATACTAAATTGATTAGAGGAAATCAGCAATTGATTACCCCCGGGAGTTTATTTATTTGCATCTTCCGCAATTTCAGAAGAAACCAATATCCTTCCGCAATATTCGCAAAAGAAAAGCCGGTTATTTCTTCTGATCTCAAGTTGCCTCTGCGACGGCACTATATTATGGCATCCCGAACATGCTGATCTTTTAATGGTTGCAACTGCAAGACCTCTCTTGGCTTTCCTGATTCTCATGTAGGCGGAAAGATCATTTTTCTTCACTTCACTCTCAAATTTTTTTCTTTCCTCAAGAAGCTTTGACTCTTCTCTTTCATTTGCCTTAATTATTTCCTTTAAATCAGCTTCCTTATCTTTAAGCTCTTTTTTAAGTTCATCAAGTCTTGGATTTATTTCTTCAATTTCCTGAGTCAGAACTTTACTTCGGTCTGCCAATGAATTATTTTCAGCATCAAGTTTGTTGACCTGCTCTTCAGTGTGGTCAATTTCCTTTGTTAGAGCATCGTATTCTTTGTTATTTCTTACCTGGTAAAGCTGCGCTTTGAATTTCTTCTGGTTCTCTTTCAGCTTTTCAATCTCATCTTCATTCTCATCTCTTTTTGTTAAAGAATCCTTTTGTTCCTTTTCTTTAGATTCGATATCGATGATTAAACTATTAATTTTTTCTTCAAGTTCTCTGACCATGTTTGGAAGATCACCCCGAAGTTCTTCAAGTTCATCAAGCTGATTATCTATTTGCTGCAGCTGATAAATTACTTTTAATCTGTTATACAATTTTAATTAGCTCCTGATTTGTTATAAAAAACTATAGGGTTTGTTGAACCCTTAAATTTCAAAACTTTTATTTTTTTCTTTTGATATAATAATGCTTCAAGTCGTTGTTTGACTTCATCCAGTATGGGTGCTTCAGTTTCATAATGTCCGGCATCAACCAGCAAAATTTTTCCTTCGGCGTCCTGGAAAGTATGATACCTTAGATCGGCGGTAATAAATGCCTCAGCACCCTGCTTTATAGCTTCGTCAAGTAGCTCACCGCACGATCCTCCGCAAACAGCTACTTTTTTTATTTTATTCTTTTTACTCTTCGCATATCGTAATCCGGAAGTCTTTAGTTTAGACGAAACGAAAGACAGAAAGTCATTTGTGTCCATTGAATCATTCAGATCACCAATTGCTCCAATGCCGTAGTTTACGTTATCATTTTTTAGTGGAAAAATATCATACGCTGCTTCTTCATATGGGTGAGCATTTTTCATTGAAGAGATAACATCGTTTAACTTCCATTCATCAACAAGGATCTCAAGCTTAACTTCTTCAACAAACTCAACGACTCCCTTTTTTCCTATTGAAGGATTGCTTTCATTCGATCCTTTAAAAGTTCCAGTGCCATTAGTTCGGAAACTGCAGTTAGAGTACTCGCCAATAATTCCGCCACCCGACTGATGAATTGCTTCTGCCAGCTTGTTAATATGAGAAACAGGAACAAACACTGCAAGTTTGAACTGGTTACCCGAAAGGTTTTTTATGAATCTTATATTCTTCAGAGTTAATCTTTTTGCCAGCTGGTAGCTGACACCATGCTTTGTAAAATCAAGATTCGTATGAGCTGAGTAAAGAGTGATATTATTTTTAACCAGCTTCTCAATCATCATTGCGGTTATGTTTTTAGAGAAGTCTAAATTTTTAAGTGGATAGTATAGTAATGGATGATGTGTTATAATCAAGTTACAGTTTTCTTTTATTGCACTTTCAATTACTTCATCTTTAAGATCAAGACTAAGCAATATATTTTTGATTTTAATTTTCGGGTCACCTACCTGTAGTCCAACATTATCTTTTTCCCAGGCAATTCCTTTGGGTGCCCAATCCTCCAGATATTTAATTATCTCTTTTCCAGTCATTTCAAAAAAAAATGCACTTCTCAGTTTGAAGTGCATTTCCGTAATTTTTTTATACCCCCGGGATTTTGTTATCCCTTAATTCAACAATATCAAGGTATTTTAAATTTTGCTTTCTTTTTGGTCTCATTTTAAGTGTCAAAATATAAGAGAAAAAGTCCGAAGTAACAACTTGTAAAAACAACTAAGAAATTGCGGTTTCTGAAGGTTCTGACCAGTTTCCGTCTTCCTCTATCAATCCGATGAGTTCATCAACTGCGCTTGATGAGGGAACACTTCTTTTGATAATATCTTTTCCACGGTATAACGTAATCTTGTCTACCCCGCTGCCAACATAGCCATAATCTGCATCAGCCATTTCACCGGGACCATTTACTATGCAGCCCATAATGGCAATCTTAACACCTTTCAAATGTTCCGTACGTTTTCTGATCATCTCAGTAGTTTCCTGAAGATCAAAAAGTGTTCTTCCGCAGGATGGGCAGGCAATGTACTCGGTTTTTGAAATGCGCGTTCTCGTCGCTTGCAGAATTCCGAATAATGTTCGGTTGATAAATTTTTCTTTAGATTCTTTTATGAATGTCAGTTTACTATCTGTTACTTCAGCTTTCTTTGTTTCAATTGTTAACCAAACACCATCTCCAAAACCATCAATGAGTAAGGTGCCAAAATCAGTTGAAGAATAAAGACGTGCTTCATCAAGTGATTTATTTTGATAATCTCTTTTAATAATAACCGGATTTTTAATTTCTTGCTTTATCAATTCAAAGAAAATTCTTCGCTGCTCTGCCATTCCATGTTCATTCTCGGTTTTTATTACGAGTACGACTTTATTATCAGATTTTACTTTGCCGGAAAGTTCCTTATCTAAATCACTTAATTGTAAATCAAGAAAATTCAGTTGATCAGAAAAGTTCTTACACTTTAGATATTCAGCTTTACTAAATAACGGATATCTTAATTTTTTTGAATCAAGTGTTTCCCAGACATCATAGTCAATTAATAGTTTTAGATTTTCGGGAAGACTGAATAAGATATTTTGCTTTCCAAGATAAATGATATCAGAAGCTGCATCAGCTATAAACCATTTATCGGATGACTCGTCATATTTATAACCGATATCTGTTAAATCCTTTTGAGAGGATATTTTTCTTGAACTGTAATCTGCGATAACAACCGGAACATTGTTGCCGCCAATTCCCAATACCTCAGATGTTTCTCTCCTCTTATAGGTTATCGGATCAATAGGAACTTCAGATACAGGTTTTATTGGTTTATGATTTTGTCTGCTCTTATATCGCTCAGCTAAAGAAATAGCAACCGGAGCTTCATACTCGGGATCTTCAGTAAGCGAAACTCTTATCGTATCGCCAATTCCATCTTCGAGAAGTGCACCTATTCCAACTGCTGATTTTATTCTTCCATCTTCACCCCCACCGGCTTCTGTAACTCCGAGATGAATCGGATAATTCATTCCCTCTTCTTCCATTTTTTGGATGAGCAGTCTGTAAGCCTGAACCATTACCTGAGTATTACTGGCTTTCATTGAAAGAACAATGCTGTGATAGTCAAGGTCCTCGCAAACTCTTACAAACTCTAATGCGGATTCAACCATGCCAAGTGGAGTATCTCCAAAGCGATTCATTATTCTGTCAGAAAGAGAGCCGTGATTTGTTCCGATTCTCATCGCTGTGCCATACTCTTTGCAGATTTTTACAAGCGGTGTAAACCTTTCTCTAATCCTTTCGAGCTCTTCCCGATATTCCTGATCAGTATACTCAAACTGTTCAAATTTTTTCTTATCAACATAATTGCCAGGATTAACTCTAACTTTCTCAACGATTCTTGCAGCCAGCTCAGCAGCGTTTGGAGTGAAGTGAATATCTGCGATCAATGGAACTGTATATCCACGTGCTCTTAATTCTTTTTTTATGTTTTCAAGATTGCGGGCTTCATTCATACTTGGTGCAGTTATGCGAACGTACTCGCAACCAGCTTCCACCATTCTTATAGTTTGTTCAACTGTTGCGATTGTATTCATCGTATCTGTTATTGTCATCGATTGAATTCGAATTGGATTATTTCCGCCAAGTGGAACATCTCCGATTTTAACTTCTCGTGTTTTGTATCGTGAATATTCAGTTAAACTGTTACAGTATTTTTTTATCGTGTCAATCATATTCTTAAAAACTATTTTGTCAGGTGAAGAACAGCTTCGGCAAATTGCAAAGCAGAATGCACACCGCCAGCTGTTACGATATTTCCATCAACAACAATGTTCCTATCCTGATAATCAATCCCGGCACTGATTAGTTCCATTTTGTCTTCTGAAAAGCAAGTTGCTTTCTTATTTTGAAGAATTCCTGCTTTTGCAAGAGTTATTGGCGAGGAACAAATTGCAGCAATTACTTTTTTGGCTTCGAAAAATTTTTTTATGATTTTGTGAAGTGATTCATTCTTCCAGTAGGTTTTGCTTCCTACGCCGCCAACCAGAATAAAAGCTACAAAATTATTTACATTCACATTATAAAAACTTGTGTCAGACTTAACTTTCATTCCCTTGCTTCCCGTGCAAGCAGAGTAATCATCTGAAGTAATAAAAATTTGTTTGCCGGCTTTCAATAATCGTTTCTTTATTATGGTGAATTCTTCTTCATTAAAATCTTTTTTCGGAAGAAAAATCAGAAAACTATTTTGTGTTGGTTTTATCATTCTTAATATCAGATTTGCTTACAAATATATCATAAATCCTTTTTGGTTTTTCCTTAGTTACTCATTTTTTTTCTTTAATATACTTTGTAAGTGTTTTTAGAATTAAGGATGAAACTGAATTTACCATTCAATTATAATTAATCTTAAAGCAGCGTGTATAACTGCCCACTACAAGGACATCCAAAAATACATCAGCCGATCAGTAATTTTTTCTTGCTAATCTTTCAAATTTTTTGGCCATTGTCCTTATTTATAATAGCTACTGAAATTATTTTAGAACCTTGAAGTATTTTACATTTTCACCAAAAATTCTATCAGCCTTACTCATATCATCTCTCTCTTCAACAACCCACTGAAAAATTGTATTTCCTTTAATTGCAACTACACCAAATTCATATACTAATTCATATTCTTTTATTGTTTCAGAAACATAAAGTATCTCATCATTACCATCTCGCTCAATTAGTTCATATTTTAAGACACCTCCTTCCCATCCTTCTGCTGTAGAATGAATGTAAGTATACAAATAACTCTTATTATCTTTTGGTTTTTCTCTCAAAATAATATATAGGGCTACATATTGAATGTTTTCATAATCATCTTCATAATTGTAGAAAACAAACTTCCCAGCTTCGTTTTCAAATCTTTTATGAAGTTTGGGTTGATCGGGGAAATAGGCTTCTATATAACCTTCAATAGAGTAAATATTGGTTTGTTTGGAACAAGTGAGTGTGCCAATGATGGAAAGAAGTAAAAAATTAAATAAGTAAAGTTTATTCATAAATACCAACTTGAACTAAAATTATACTTCAAACTTAACTACTTGGTGCGAAAAAGTGAACATTCTCTCACTTAACAAATAATTAAAATAACGATTATATTTACACTTGAATTGCTTAAACAGATATGCGAATACCCGAGTCTAAAATAGAAGAAATACGACAGTCAGTTGATATTGTGGATGTGATATCACCGTACGTTCAACTCCGTAAAAGAGGAAAAAACTTTATAGGGCTTTGTCCGTTCCATTCTGAAAAAACTCCATCATTCACAGTAAGTGAAGAAAAACAAATATTTCACTGTTTCGGATGTCATACCGGCGGGAATGTTTTCAAATTTTTGACTGAGTTTCACAAAATTTCTTTTGTTGAATCTGTTCAGGAACTTGCTGAGCAGCAGGGGATAACTATAGAATTTGACAAGCAGGAATACACAGAGCAACAATCTGAGCAAGAAGTTCTTTATGATATTAACACGGAGGCTGCAAGGTATTTTCTGAATAATCTTCTTAATGATGACGAAGGTGAGTTTGCACGAAACTATCTTCACGAAAGGAAGATCAAAACTCAAACACTTCGCACTTTTGGATTGGGTTATGCATTACGAGGCTGGGAAAATTTCATCAACTATGCAAAAAGCAGAAATTTAAATATTGATAAATGTATTCAGTTAGGATTGATTGGAAAAAATTCTGAAGGAAAATTATACGATAAACTCCCGGGGAGATTAATTTTTCCAATCTTCTCTCCCAACGGAAGAGTTGTTGCATTTGCCGGAAGAGTCCTGGACTCAAAAGATACTGGTGCAAAGTATATAAACTCACCTGAATCTCTTATTTATATTAAAGGAAGAATTCTTTACGGACTTTCATTCGCTAAAGATGATATTCGACGATGGGACAAAGCAATAATTGTTGAAGGATATATGGATTTAATTTCACTTTACCAGAGTGGAATTAAAAACGTAGTCGCAGTTTCAGGCACTGCTTTGACAGATGACCAGGTTCAACTTTTATCAAGATATACAAAAAATGTTGTGCTCCTTTTTGATGCAGATGTAGCTGGAATCAAAGCTTCGATGAGAAGTATTGAAATTCTGCTCAAACGGGATATGGAAGTAAAAATTGTTTCTCTTCCAAAAGGTGAAGACCCGGATTCTTATGTTAATAAATATGGCAAAGATGAATTTGAAGATTTAATAAAAAAAGCCGAAAATTTTTTAGAATACGAAAGCAAGTATTATGAAGCGCAGGGAAAGTTTGATGATCCTGCAACTGCGGCTGAAGCCATAAGAGAACTTGTGAAACCTGTTGCTTTGATAAGTGACGAGCTGAAAAGAAATCTTTTAATAAGAAGTATTGCACAGAAGTTTAATCTGAGAGAAAAACTACTTGAGTCAGAGCTTGATAAGCAAATGAAACAAGCGAAGAGATTTGAAAGACCGGATCCGAGAATTGCACAGAATAAAAAGCTGGAAGAAATTTCTTCAGCACTTATTGATTCATCAACTGAGATTTCTCCGGCTTTATACAATCTTGAAAAAGAAATTCTCAAATTATTGTTTGAAGCCGATCAACCTGCTGCTGAAGTGATATTCACTTATATTCATCCCGAAAATTTTACTACTCCCTTGCATCGTGAGCTATTCGAATATGTGAAGGATGAATTTGAAAATGGAGATAATTTCACAACAAGTGGATTGGTTGCCGCGATAAAAGATGAAAGAAAAGAAACCTATGTAAGAGAACTTACATTCGATAAATATTCTGTCAGCAGCAGTTGGGAAGATAGATTCCCAAGTATAACAGCAGAAATGACTTTGCTGAAATTTGCAAAAGATACTGTGATGAAATTTGTTATTGAGAGAATAGAAGAAACAATACAATCCAATCGAAGAGAAATTGAACTTACTGATGATGAATCAAAGCTAATTGATTTGATGAAAGGGAATAATGAACTTGAGAAAGAAAAGAAACGAATAAGGGAAGAACTCAGTGACAAAGAAACCAATTAATTAATTTATTTCCCAAAACCTGCTATCAACTCCTGCCTTATTAAATCTGCGTGTGAAGCATTAATCGTATAAACATTCAGGTTTATTTTGTATTCGCCTTTACCAGAAGAAATAATTTCGATAACCGGTTCCTTCCCGGAAAGATACCAGGGAGTATTGTAAATTCTTTTTCTTAAAGTTTCTCTTAATGTTTTTGTATCGAGTGTTTCATTCAACTGCAAAGTAATTATGTGACTTTCATATTTTTCATCAGGCGAGAGCTTGCTGAAATAATCTCCGCTGATTTTACTGTAAGGGACTCTTATGGTTTCTCCCTCATCTGTCACAAATTCAAGATACCTTAAAGTTATCTTAATGATCTTTCCACTCTTATCGTTGAGTCGGATCAATTTATTTAACTCAAAATAATTTTCACTCTTAAGAATAATACCGGCAACAAAATCTCTTCCCCAGAACCACACTAATAAGCTTACTAAAATCAAAGTAACTGCTAAGGTAACGATGGGCAACACGTCTGTGTCACCAATGATTCTTTTAATAATCCAAAAAGTTATTATTACAGCAAGTGTCAGATCAATTATCGGAAGAATTTTTTTAAGGAAGATATAAGATTTTCTGAAAGGTTTGATGTAAGATGTGAACTTTGCGATTATTCTTATCAGAATATATACTGAAAAAATAAAAGCAAGGAACTCAATCGTCGAAAAAAGCGGTAGTGTAAATGAACCCGGCATCATAGTATAATCATCCTCTCCTTAAGCAAATTTGTTAAATATGGTTCCAGGAAGAAGTTAATACCGTAAACTCCCTGAGATTTTTCAAGGATAATTCCGGATCTAAGAAGAGCCATTATTTTATCATCGCATTTTGTATCGCTCACATCCATCAGCCTTTTGAGTGTCTCCACAGAAATTCTTCTGTGCAGCATTATTTGAGAAATATATATCAGCCAATCATCATCAAGATTGTCTAAAGATGAAGTATCGGGCACAGTGGGATGTTGAATTGTTACAGTTATGCTTTCGACCTTTGTTATATTTGCAATCCATGCATTTAATGCCACTCCAACATTTCCATTTGAGTAATTAAAATAATCATCAAACAATCCGGCTAATTTAATTTCTCCCAGTTCTTCATCAAGTTTATTACCCAGTTTAAATTTGATTCCACTGGAGTCATGTCGTAAAAGTATTACTTCTTTAAGAGCTTCTGAATCGAAAGGCTCACATTGAATTGTTGAAATAAACAGATCGTCCAGTTTATTTATTGTGTTCATCAGCCGGAAAGAATGAATGTTGCAATTTACAATGAACAATATTTTATTTGAATAATCCCGGATCAATTTTGCAATCACATCAACTACTTCAAATCCTTTTTCACTTCTTTCCCACCAAAGCTCAAGATCATTTATAATTACAGTGCTGTTTTGAGGAAGCATAGAAAAAATTTCCCCGGTTGATCCATAATTGCCCAATGATTTTTTCAACATTTGCTCGAATACATTCAGTTGTGCAGAAGATGCGCCGGGTGATTTGAGAGAGAAGATATGATCTGATTTATAATATTTTGAAGCGATCATTCTTGATAATGTGGTCTTCCCCGAATTTCTATCTCCAAGAATAAGTAATCCACCAAAGAATCCGGCTTTATAATTTCTAATAGCCGTTGCTGCACGGGCAAATTCATTTGTCATCCCAACCCGGAAATCACTGCTTACTCTTGATGTTCCGCTGAAAAGTTTTTTATAGTAATAAGGAATGTGTGAATAGACTGCAGGATTAGGACTGATCGAATTGACAAATCTTAACACCGGATCAATTACTGAAATATCTTTTCCTTGAAGTTTGGTTTGTCTTCTTGCGAAAAGCCTGCTTTTACTTTTTCCGTAAATCAGGTTGACGATTATGTTCCGAAATGCTTTTGATATTTTATCAGAAAATTCAGATAAGCCGCTTAATACTTTCCTTCCTTCTCTATGCCTGATGCTTTGTCCGAGTTCAATAGAAGCTTTTAGGATTGAGTACGAATTAAATGGTTCAGCAGTTAAAACAAAATCTTTTTCTATTTTCTGCTTAATTTCAGTTTCGAGATTTGAAATTACCTGAGTTTCTTTATTTATTTTTCTTTCGAATTCCATTACAGTGTTTTCGAGAACCTGTCGCCTGCGGGCCTGATCAATTAAATCATCTTCCAGTGTGCCAATAGTGAAGTTTGCCAGGTTCACTGTATCCCGGATTGTTTCACTGACTTCAATTAATGTTTCACCTGCATCATTAATTTTATTCTGGGTTGACTCAATAAAATTGGTTTCGATCAAATGTTCAGCAAGTCTTCTGTAATGAACAACAGATGGATCTGCCTCTTTAAATTTCTGATCTTCAGCAGCCTTTAAAAATTCTTCGGAAGGGACTTCAACTTTTTCAGGGAGATCAGAATAAAGTTCTCTCGCATCTTCAAAATCTTCCTCAAGCTGTTTTGATATTTCAGCAGAAGGATCAGTTACAGTTAAAAAATCAAATGAATTAATTTTTCCTTCTTTAATTTTTAATTCATCTGC
Organism: uncultured Ignavibacteriaceae bacterium; assembly: GCA_963698525.1. Lineage (GTDB taxonomy): Bacteria > Bacteroidota > Ignavibacteria > Ignavibacteriales > Ignavibacteriaceae > IGN2. The sequence goes on from CAVORE010000013.1 coordinate 80,082, forward strand.
TTTGAGGCTATCTATTTCAGTATAATAATTATCTTTCAGGTAGGTTGAAATATTTTGCGATATATCAGAATTAATTGTTTTCAACCTTCCTTTGAGCCAGAGGGAACTGCCAGCTAAGCTAAAACTCTCAATAAAATATTTGTAGTTTTTATTCCAGATGTAGGAAAAACTGTCGAGGTATTCAATTTGTGAACGAAAAGATTTTTTTTCTTTAAGTTTTCTCTCTAAAGCAAAATTAACTGTGGGTTTTTCAGTCAGTTCATTCATCTCGGAAAGATTTTCCCGCCAATCGAGAAGAAGTTTATTTTTAAGGTTATGATCAAGTGATGACAACTGATTGGCAATCTTTTCAAACCTGCTGATTATATTTTTTCTTTCCTCTTTAATTAAGCTGGCTGACATCTCATTTTTTGTGTTCAGGATTAGTAACCTGTCGAGGCTATCGTTTAAAGAATCAATTAACAATTTGCTTTCGGAAAAGAAAAAAAGCGTTCCTAATCCATAATCATTTAAAATTTGCGACGTACTTACTTCAGTCCTGTGCTGTATATAAAATTGGAGAAACTGTCGAAATTTAATTTCAACTGACACGGGTTTTTTTGTAAACCTTGCCCGTATTCTTTTTGTGAGTTTAAAAACATTTACACGGAGCCGCTCTTTTTCTTTTGATTTAAAATCATCCTCATAAAAATGAATAACAAGTTCCTTTGGTTGCCGGTCAATTAAATCGCCGATCTTTGTTTTAAAAGTTCCAATAGAATCTTTAAAAATATTTTCGAAAGGTTCATCTAATTCTGAACGATAGTTATCTGCAATCCTGTTGATCTGGAATAGAAGATCATTTAATGATTTGTTGAGTAACCTGGTAAATCGTGGCTTATCTGTTTCTTCAATTGCTCTGAGCAAAATTTCAAATTCTTTATCTGCTACTTGTTGCAGGGAAGCCAGAAATTCCTGATGTTTTTCCGAAACCTGGAAAATAGAATCTTCACAAAATGAAGCGGTGATTTTGGTTATTTCCCTATCGAGTTTTTCCCAATTACTTGCAATCACGCTGTTACGTGCCAGTGGTAAAGCAGGTAAAGATTCTTCTTCCATCACTGACATTTCCTTTTCAGTCTCAGCTATTCTTGATATTCCGATGTCAATCGATTCAAAAAATGAAGAAGAGTGAATTAGAATTACAGAACCGAAATTGTCCATAAATGAATTCATCTTCTCGATGTAAGCAATTGGTCTGCTGGTTGATTCTTCAGATAGACCGAGTATTGTTAAATCCGACTGAGCTGACTCGCTTTGAATAATTTCAGTTGGGGATCTTCTTTCAATTCCGTTATTTATAATTTTTATCTCTGCGTCAATCCTGTACTGATCCAAAACCTGTTGAGAATTATTATAAATTTTTTCCGGGTTAGCACCATCTTCAATAATAAACAGCACTCTTAAAGTTGCTTCTTTCCAGGCTGGGTTTGTTTTTATGAACCTGAGTATTGTTAAAGCAAATGAAAAATTATTTCCCTGCCCCTTCCACCAAATATCTATTGTTTTATATTTTCCAAAACCTTTCTCCTTATCATAATCCAGGAAGATGACATTGTAATCAAGTTTGTCTAAATCATTGATGAGGTTTGCAAAATTTTCGGAATGTTTAGTGTCTCTTGCCCAACCCATCAGAACAGTGTTTGGTTCGATACCGGTAAATCCATAAACTCTGGTAATTGCTTCGATGCCTTGAAAAATATTTTTGCAGGCGAGACGTTTAGAGAAGACACCATTTTCTGCTAGTTCAGAACTCTCATCATCACCACTTGATACGTTTGAAAACAGCATATCAGATTTAGGATCTTCCACAAGATCGAAATTTGAAATTACACCGAGCTTGCCGGTTATGGCCTTACCAAATTCTACGAGGTGTGGCCTTGCCTGAATACCACCGCTGAACAAAATTATATTTGGTCGCCAGTTTCTTACAGCACGTATTCTTCCTTTAAGTTTAGTTAAACCAGTTCTAACGAGTGATGACCAGATTCCTTCCCACGTATCGCCGGTTTCAAGTGTAAGTTCTTTTCTTTTAAGATAAATGAATAATGCACCAAGTATTATAGTGGCTCCAACCATTGCAATAAAGTCGAGTTGTAACATTACAATAAAACATGCAGCAGACCCGATAAGACTTACAATACCAGGCACTTTAAATTCAGGATGAAAATCTGAGCTTGCCCACTTCTCAATTGCGCAGCTTAAGTTTAGGAATCCGTAAGTGGTAATGAAAAACATGGATACGATACGTGCGATCACATCAAGTTCACCAATTAAAATTCCAGCTTCTGCAATAATGAAAGTTAAAAGTAAAGCATTACGCGGTTCATTTGATTCACCAAATCCTTTTCCAAAAAATTTCGGAGTAATTTTATCAACGGAGGTTGCTTGTAAAATTCTCGGTGCTCCAAGTATGCTGCCGAGTGCAGATGAAAGCGTAGCTCCCCAGATTCCCGCAACAACGATTTCAGGTATCCAGGAAATTTTTAAAAGAGCATTTGGGTCATTAACAAGCAAATCTGAACTAACGGAAGTTGAGAAGAAAAATGCCAATGCGATATAAACAACTAACCCTATCGCAATGGCGGCTATTGTACCGCCAGGTATAGATTTCTTTGGATCCTTTAGATCGCCGGACATTGAAACACCTGCTTCAAAACCTGTTACAGCCGGAAAGAATATTCCAAATAAAACAATAAAAGGAGCAGCAGTTGCAATTGGAGAAAGCATAGCCTCGCCTGGAACAAAATCATGCTTTCCCAATACAATTGAAATTAGGGACAGTCCAATTGCCGTCATAATTATATATTGAGTCTTTATTGCCAGTGAAGTGCTGATGAAAGTAATTATCGTTACCGCAATAAGAATAATTGTTCCGGTTAAGCGGATTGTATTTTTATCAACAGGGAAATTCCAATAGCTTAGAAAACTTTCAGCAAAACCAATTAAGTACAAACTTACGCTAAATGACAACCCAACAAACAAAGCTAAACCAAGTGTGCCGCCAATCGGTAATCCTAAACTCCGGGAGATCATATAATATGTTCCGCCGGCTTTTACTTTTTTATCTGTTGCAATTGATGAAACACTTAATCCGGTTGATACGGAAATAAGGTGAGCAAGAAGAATTATACCGATGGTCATGTAAAGACCCGCCTGACCTGCAATCCAGGGGAGTCTCAAGTACATTATTACACCGAGGATTGTTAGTATGGATGGAGTAAATACACCACCAAATGTTCCGAACTTTTTTGATTTTGCCATAAACTTGAGTTTAATATTGGATATAATTTAAAGAAATTTTTAAGCAATTGTTCAAGTATTTATTGTTAATTGTTTAGTAAGTTTTATTAAAACCTGACCTTTGATTAACTTCAGACCAGAAAAATTTCTTCATAATCATAAATTATTTAATAATTGAATTGAATTTTAGACAAGCAAAAACAGGCAAGTTGATGATAGAAATCCTTCCAGATAAGTGTGACTTTTGCGGATGCTGTGTTGGTGTTTGTCCTGAAGATGCGATAGAAATGAAAGAAGCTGAAATTTTTATAATTGATCCACGCTGTACTAATTGTGCAAAATGTGTTTGGTCTTGCCCAATTGAGGTAATTAAATTTAACAAGCAGGGAGTTCTTGAGAAATAGGCAGTAAGTAAAGAAAAGTAACCAATAGGCAATATGCAATTAACAGTAGGCAATTATTTTAAAACAGGAATATAAAAAGTGAATTTATCATTCAGAGATTTGACCGTTTATAAAAAAGCCTTTGAACTTGCAATGGAAATTTTTGAAATTTCAAAAGCATTTCCTCGAGAAGAGACTTATTCTTTGACTGATCAAATTAGAAGATCCTCAAGGTCTGTTTGTACTTGTATTTCAGAGGCTTAAAGGAAAAGAAAATACCAGGCTAATTTTGTATCAAAATCTTCTGATGCAGATATGGAAAATTCAGAAACTCAAGTGTGGTTAGATTTTTCTTATAAATGTGGATACATTAATAAATCTGATTACATAAAGTTGATGAAAAAATCAGAAGAAGTTGGAAAACTATTAAACCATATGATTGAATTTCCTGAAAAATATTTACGGAAAGATGAAAAATTTAAATAATTGCATACTGCATACTGATGATTGCCTACTTTGTAGTGTTAAAAAGATTATGTTCAATCTAATTGGAATGATAAGGTAGAATGCAAAAGGAGTATGACATAGTCGTAGTAGGTGCCGGACCTGCTGGTAGTATGGCTGCACGTTTTGCCGCTGAACAGGGAGTTTCTGTTTTGATGCTCGAGAAAGATCGGGATGTTGGCTATCCGGTTCGATGTGGTGAAGCAATCAGTAAAGTTGGTGTGGAAGAATTTATTCCTTCTGATGATAAATGGATTGCAGCAAAGATCAGTAAATTTTCTTTTACTGCGCCTGATGAAACAGAAGTAATTCTTGATTTTGGTGAAGCCGGATATGTACTCGAGCGAAGAATTTTTGATTACGAACTTGCGCGAACTGCTGCTGACGTCGGGACAGAAATACTAACCAGAGCATACGTTAATGATTTAATTTTTGATAATGGAAAAGTTTGTGGAGTTAAGTATGAATACAATGGCGAACAAAAAGAAGTAAAAGCAAAAGTTGTTATTGCTGCTGATGGAGTTGAATCACGTGTTGGCAGATGGGCTAAACTTGAAACTCATATTGATTTTCGTGATATGGAAAGTGCAGTTCAGATTACTGCCGCAAACATTCCTGTTGATCAGAATACACTCTATTTTTATTTCGGAAAAGATGTTGCCCCCAATGGATATTTCTGGGTTTTCCCGAAAGGTCACAACAAAGCAAATATTGGTTTGGGTGTTAGCGGAATTATCGGGAAGAAAAAGTCTGCACAAGCTTTTCTTGATGATTTTATGAGCAAGCATTATCCGAATGCACCGGTGCTTACAAAAATTGCTGGCGGAGTTCCGTGTGCGATAACTTTAAAGAAAATTTCAGCACCTGGAATAATGCTGGTTGGCGATGCAGCAAGACAGGTGAATCCATTAAGCGGCGGCGGAATTGCAAGTGGAATGATTGGTGGGAAAATTGCCGGAACGATTGCAGCTGAAGCAATTAAAATGAATAAGATTGATCACGTTTTAACGTATGATAAAGCCTGGGCCGACAGGCTCGGTAAACGCCACGAAACTTTTAATAGAATTAAAGAAGGCATATACAATTTTTCTGACGAGAAGTTTAACAACATTGCTCATTCCTTCAACAAAATCCCGTATGAAAAAAGAACTCTCGGCAGATTATTTACTACTGCACTTATTAACCAACCATCACTTCTGGTTGATATTGCAAAAGTTTTTGTTGTTTAAAACATAGCACTAATTCCAATGGAGGGAAGAATTCCGATTGTTTCATTGAACTCCGGTGCTTGTGTTCGCTGATCCCATCTGATGCCGGTAACATTTTTTCGGCTATAAATATTCTGAATATCTACATAAGTAATTAATGTCCATCCACTAAAGAACCATCTTTTATCAACCCTCACATCAAGGCTATGATTTATCGGAAACCTGATTGAATTTATTTGATTGACACTCTGACTGCCATCTGAATTATAAGGTGTGTAAGGTTTTCCGGTTGAATATCTGAACTTTATTGCTGTTTCCCATTCTTCGTTAAACTTATAACCTCCGCTTATGTTAAATATCCAGGACTGATCATAACTGCCGATTCTTTCCACATCATCGAGAGCAGTAAAGTTTGCTTCGCTGTATGTCAGACTCAGAATTCCATAGTAAGGAGTCCCTGATAGTTTTTTCTGAATTGAGAATTCAACACCCTTTGCTAATCCTAAACCGGCAGAGTTGAGCGGATCCAATCCAAAGGATGCAAAGTTTTCATCAGAACCTGAAAAACCTGCACCTGTGTTTGCCATAACTAAGTAAGTTCTTGTTAAGCTTGTCGGATAATCAAAATAATCTTTAATGAAACCTTCAATTCTGAAGAATGCATCTGCAGAAAAGTATTGATCCACCCCAAGCACATATTGATTAACCCTGATATTATTTAAATTAAGATTTACCTCATCACCAACCAGCCATATATAAGAAGGAGTTTGATAATAAATTCCGGTGCTGAAGTTTAACGCAGTCAGCTCAGTCAGTTTATAGGATGCAGAAAAACGTGGACTGAAATAAATTTTAGTTTTTAAAGGACTGAAATAATCTAAACGTACACCAAGGTTAAAATTCACTTTTTCAAAAATCAGAAAGTTAAAATTGGAGTATGCAGCAAGTTTGGTGTAATTTTCATTTGCGTTTATATCTGTTGTCGCAATGCTGTCGCCAAAGGTGGTTACAAATTCCGGTACATAGATATCTGTTTCAAAATCAATCAGCTTTGCAGACCCACCAAAATTCAATTCTGTTGTGTTTGAAATTTTGTAAGTCAAATCTGCTTTAAGAGTATTTTCTTTCTCTAAAGAATTATTCGTGAAAATGGGATTCAACAAAGAATCACTTTGCTGAGTGTTGAAGTCAACATAATTTCGGTTTAAAGTAACATCCAAGAAACCCTTTTTTGAACAGATGACGATAGGAAAGACCGGTGGCATATTGAGTCTGATCACTTCCCAGTATCCTTGAATTATCATATCGCTGGTCTTCTGTATCATTAAAGTATTTCACATTATCAAAAGCAGTAATTAAAAGGAACGAAAGAGAGTTTTTATTATCTATGTTCCAATTGTATTTAGCAAATCCATCATAATATTCAGGGACAAAAGAAAAGTCTGCAGCTTTAAATATGAAATCAAGATAACTTCTTCTTGCAGAAAGAATGAAAGTTGAGTTATCAGTTGCAGGTCCTTCAATATCAAGTCCAAACTGAGTTGCAGAAACTGTTGCCTTCCCACCAATTTTATCTTTTCTACCTTCTCTCAGATCGATAGTAAGTACAGAAGAAAGTTTATCTCCATTCAACACTGAAAATCCGCCGGTTGAAAAAGTTGTTCCGCTTACAAAATCAAGATTCACATAACTAAGTGGACCGCCTGTTGCTCCCTGAGTGCCGAAGTGGTTTATATTCTGAACTGGAATTCCATTGATCAAATATAAATTTTCCGATGGTCCGCCGCCACGAACAATCAAATCATTTCTTCCGGGATCTGCCTGTGCAACTCCCGGTAAAACCGAGACCGCTCTTACAACATCTTCAAAACCACCTGCACTTCTTCTTATCTCTTCATTGCTAAAACTTTTAATGCTACCGACTTCAATAGGATTTCTTGTAAAGTAACCACTTTGAACAACTACACCTTCAAGTTCGATAGTAGTTACGGTTAATTCGAAATTAACAATCGCCGGTTTGCCTGGCATAATGCTTATATCAGTTTTGGTAACACTATTGTATCCGATTACAGAAGCGCGAACCTCATAAGTGTTCGGTGGAATGTTGTCGATTGTGAATTCACCTTGCACATTAGTTGCAGCTCCCAGTTCTGTTCCAATTATAATAACATTTGCACCGATTAATGTTTCGTTTGTTGATTTATCGGTTACCTTACCATATAAGGAACCTGTTGTTTCCTGAGCCCGGATAGACACAACCAAAAAAGACAATAAAGTAACCAGATAGATATATTTCATTTATTTCCAATTTTTAATAACTAATTAAATAACAATTACTAACTTATTAAAGTTCTCTTTTACCCTGATTCCTGTTATAAGTTGGAATTATTTTTTATAATTGATGTATAAGATTTTGAAAAGAAAGAAATTAGGAGTCTAATAAATAACTTTGGGTAAATTGAAAAAATCTGACAATCCCGGATTAGATGAAGTATTAAATCATTTTCATGAGATGTTCTACTGGAGTGAAGATAACAGCAGTTCTTCGGTAATTTATTCTGAAAATTTAGTTAGCGTAACAGGTTATTCCAGCTCCGAGCTGGTAAACCAGGGCGGGTGGCTCTCGTTAATACTGGAAGATGATTTACCGTCTTATCGAAAAGCATTGGATATTCTGGAGTTAAATGCTAAAACAGATTTGATAACACTTATGTATAGGATAACAAGAAAAGATGGTAACATTATACATTTGTCCGAAAGGATAAAAGTGGTATTTGAAGATGCGGGAAAGATAATAGCCAGGTTCGGGCTCGTATCCAATATTACCGGGTATGCACAAGTAGTTGAAGAATTAAAGATAAGAAACGAGCAGCTTGAGCTGTTAAATGCATCTAAAGATAATTTCCTTTCAATTCTTTCACATGACCTTCGTGCACCTTTCACAAGCATTTTAGGTTTTTCTGAAATTATTCTCAATGAAACAAAACTGCCTGAAAAAGACAAAGCAGAATATGTTAAATTTATTTATGACTCATCAAATAACCAGCTTCAGCTTATAAACCATCTGTTTGACTGGTCACAAATTCAAACTGATCGTTTTAAAACCGAGATCCAGCGGTTACATGCTCAGAGTATAGTATACAATTGCGTTTCGTATCTGACAGGGCTCACGATGCGGAAAAATATTAATATCAATGTTAAAGTTCCTGATTCATTCAACATAGATGCAGATGAGAGATTGCTGACGAAGGTATTTATGAATCTTTTAAGTAATGCGATAAAATATTCATTTGAAAATGAGTCTGTGGAATTAACAGCAAATGTTTATAACAACAATTTCATCGAATTTATTGTGAAAGATAAGGGTATCGGTATTCCTGAAGCTAACCGTGAAAAGATTTTTAATATTGCCAAACTTTTTACTACGGAAGGTACAAAGGGTGAGAAGGGGAGTGGTCTTGGACTTATGCTTGCTAAACAGATTGTTGAAAAGCATGGCGGAGAGATGTGGTTTTTTTCTTCCGAAGGAAAGGGGAGTGAATTTCATTTTACTATTCCCTCGGCAACAAGTTATGTTTTGATTGTACTTCATGAAAATGGAAACATGCTTGAATTGGAAAATGGAATAGTTAACAATTTTCCAAAGCTGCAGGTTCTTAAAGCTGAAAATGGATTTGAAGCAATCGAAATAATTTCTGCAAAGTCTCCATCATTAATTATTATTGAGCACAACCTTCCTCTTATGGATGGTGTGCAGCTAATCCGTTCGGTCAGAGATAAGTATAAACAAAACAGGACACCATTCATTGTTTTTATTGATTCAGATTCGGAAGAATTAATTAGATCTTACCAGGAAATCAATGTTAAAATAGTCAAGGACAAGCCATTTCTAACCGACCAGCTCATAGAAAAAATAGAGTCGTTACTTTACAATTGATTGCATATTTTTGATAAGGATAATTTAGAAAGTAAAATTTTTGTTCAATAATTTTTCAAGGCACTAAGTTGTTATCTCAGCCGGAATTAAATACTCTAGCAAAAAATGATAAAATAGATCACTATCTTCTGGTCAGAAGGCTTGACCTTCGTAGTACCAGAAGCGGAAGTGATTTTCTTTCTACCGAACTGGGTGATAAAACTGCATCATTGAATGCAAATGTATGGGAAGGTTTTACTGAAGTTGCTGCAAGAGGTAAAGTTGGCGACGTTGTGAAAGTTGACGGCTCTATCGAAGAATATCAAGGTAATCTGCAGATCAGGGTTACATCAATTAAACTTGTAACCGGAAAAGACGGAGTTCATCCAAGAGATTTTCTTCCTGAATCAAAGCGTAACCTGGATGAAATGAAGAAAGAGTTTAATCAGAAAATAAAAAGCATTTCAAATAAACATCTAAAAAAACTTCTCACTCAAATATTTTCAGGCGAAAGGTTCGAGCAATTCTGCCTTGCACCCGCAGGAAAATCCTGGCATCATGCATACATTCACGGTTTATTGGAACACACTCTCGAGATAATTAATATTTGTGAGTTGGTGTGTGAGTTTCATTCTGAACTTAAAAGAGATATTCTAATATCAGGCGCAATGCTTCACGATATTGGCAAGACGGAAGAACTATCTTTCGACTCGGCATTTGAATATACCGAGAAAGGAAAGCTTATCGGGCATATCGTTATTGCTTCAAACATTATTCATGATGAGGTAAAAAAAATTCCGGAATTTCCAACAGTTTTGGAAAATGGTCTCATCCATATGGTTTTAAGTCATCAAGGCAAGTTGGAACATGCTTCACCCATTGTTCCCAAAACAGCAGAAGCTATTGCACTTTACCAGGCAGATGAGCTTAGTGCAAAAGTTAATGCTTACAAGAATGCAGTTGATTCAGAATTGAAATCTGATTCAAACTGGACAAGATACATTCCACTTGCCGATACAGACCTTCATAAATTTAACTTTGGGGATAGCTCCGAAGAAAACACTAAAAAATCTTTGTTCGATTAAACGAAGGAGAGATATGAAAATTTCTACATTTTTTATTGCTGTTCTTTTTTCTTTAACTCTTTCATGCAATCTATTTGCTCAGACTTCTGAAGAGTTCATACAGGAAGGAGATAAATACAATACCGAATTCCAGCATCAAAAATCTTTGGAAACTTACAAAAAGGCAGATAAACTTTCACCTGCAAATTGGGACATACTCTGGAGAATTAGCAGAGCAATTGTTGACATCGCAAATAAAATGCCTGAAGGAAGCGATGAACAGAAAGATGCCAAGTTTAAGAAATATGAAGAATCATTTACTTACGCTGATAGTGCGGTAAAACTTGCTCCGGATCAGTCGGTCACGTATATAAGAAGAGCGATTGTTAATGGAAGAATTGCTTTATTCCAGGGAGTCTTCTCTGCAATAGGAACAGTTGACGATGTTAAAGAAGATTGTGAAAGAGCAATTCAGTTAAACAACGGCGGAAACTATGTTCAGGCACTTTCACATTATGTTTTAGGAAGAACTCATGCAAAAGTTTGCGAGAAATCTTACTTGCTCAGACTTCCTCTCGGTTTGGGCTGGGGTGATATGGAAGTTGCCATCAGAGAATTTCAAAATGCTATTAAGTTGAAACCAAATTACAGAATGTTTTATCTCGGACTGGCAAAAGCATACATAGAAGAAGATGAATATGAACTGGCTAAAGAAAATTTGTTACTTGTAGAAAAAGCTCCATTTGTACTGGAAGATGATGATGAATATCTGAAAGAAGCAAAGAGTTTATTAATCGAAGTCAAAAAAGAACTTGAGTGATTGAAATAGACAAAAGTCTGATTGATGCTCTGAAAAAAGCAAAAGCGATAGTTTTTTTCACCGGTGCCGGAATTTCATCAGAGAGTGGAATAGCAACATTCAGAGGCAAAGAAGGTTTGTGGAATAAATTCAAGCCGGAAGAGTTAGCCAGCTTCGATGCATTCATAAAAAATCCTCAACTTGTCTGGGAGTGGTACAATTATAGAAAAAAAATTGTACACGAAGCTCAACCAAATCCTGCCCATCTAACTATTGCAGAAATGCAAAAATATTTTAAAGATGTTACTGTTGTAACACAAAATGTTGACAATCTTCACCGCAGAGCTGGCAGTAAAAAAATATATGAACTTCACGGAAACATTGAGAAAAACTTCTGCATCAATTGTAAAAAGTTTCATAACGAAGAACTGGATTTTTCAAACGGTGTTCCCAAATGTGAATGCGGTGGACTTATTCGTCCTGATGTAGTTTGGTTCGGTGAGTATCTTCCTGAAGATCAATATCTTGGAGGAGAAAATGCAGCAATTAACTCAGATATTTTTTTTGTGATCGGAACCTCTGCGATAGTATACCCGGCAGCAGGATTGATTTATACTGCAAAAGCCAGCGGCGCAATAATTGTCGAAATAAATATTGAGGAAACAGCACTGACATCTTCTGTGAATTATTCTTATTTCGGAAAGGCAGGAGAAATTCTTCCTGAGATTTTTGAGAGGTTTAAATCGGCAACTAAATATTAAGTTAATATTGTCTCTGCAGTCCAACAATTTTGCACAATCGTTGTAATTCCAGTTGTTCCCCCTTTCTAAGAATCTTAAAACGTTTTATAATATTTTCAACGATAAGTGGAAGGACTTCCTGAATTTTATTCTTTCCCTTTGGTGTAAGATGAATGATGAATTGTCTCTTGTCTTTTTCTCCTCTTTTTCTCTTAACTAAGTCTCTTCGCTCAAGATTATTAATTACCATAGTTATATTACCACCGCTTTTCAGAATCTTTTTACCGATCTCTTTATGTTTCATTGGTCCAAGATGCAGAAGTGCGTCCAAAACGCCAAACTGACTTTCTGTTAATCCGTATTCACTAAGTTCTAAATTAATTTTTGAGCTCAATGACTCAGCAGAACGAATTAATTTAATGTAACTGTTCAACGCTACTTTATTTTTCTTCAGGCCGCTATAATGTGTTCCCATTTGAAGTACTCTACTTCTTTTTACCCGGAGAAATCAAACTCAGTATGGCTGTAAAAATAACTGCGCCGATTATCGTCCATAAAATATAATAACTGGTTCCCCTGATTTCTAAAACGAAAGGGTCCGGGAATTGTAATTCGCGGGATAACCACGCACCTATCATTGCACCAATAAATCCAACCACAATTGAAATAATGCATCCGCCGCGGCTGAAACCGGACAATGAGCGTGCAATTGAACCTGCAATCCCGGCAACTATTAGCGAAATAAGAATGTCTACCATTTTATTAAATTATTTGTTATTTAATGACTAACCAAAACTAAATTTTATCGTTATCAGAATCAATTTTTAGCGAATATTTTTTGTTATTGTAAAAACTGGTTTGACGAAAAAAAATAATTTGTAGAAGAATTAGGTGGATAGAAAAAAATTTATAAAAAATATTGGATTAGCTGCTGCAGGCTCCTTGATTTTACCTCCCAGGCTGGTTAAAGGAATTACAAATTCTTTTTCAAAAGGGAATATAATTGAACCTTCTGCAAGACCTGATGTGGACAAATGGAAAGATGATGAGATCAACATTGCCTGGATTGGACACGCAACGGTTCTGATTAATTTTTACGGTAAAATTATTCTTACTGATCCGGTATTCTTTGAAGCAGTTGGAGTTTATATTGATGGATATATTCTTGGACCAAGAAGAGCCAGCTTACCTGCATTGATGATTGATGATATTCCCAAACCGGATATTGTTTTACTTTCACATGCACACATGGATCATATGGATTATAAAACTTTGAAAGCGTTAACTAAAAAATATCTTTCCGAACTTGACTGTGTTGTTGCGTATAATACAAAAGATGTTGTTGAAGAGTTAAAGTGGAAATCACTTCAGGAAGTTGATTGGGATGAACGGATTAGTTTGAACGGAGTAAACTTTAAAGGAATTGAAGTTCAGCATTTTGGCTGGCGTTATCCCGGTGAGAAGGACAGATCTGGTGGGTATTTTGAGGATGGAAGAAGCTTTAATGGCTTTATACTTGAAAGATATGATAAGAAAATTCTGTTCGGTGGCGACACTACTTTCACGGATAAATTTAAAAAGCATCGAGACGAAAATATTGACATTGCGATAATGCCGATTGGTGCTTATAAGCCATGGAGAAAATATCACTGTACACCTGAAGAAGCTTTAGTAATGGCTGAGTATCATCTTGGTGCAAAATATTTTATTCCAATTCACACAAAGACTTTCGATAGAGGTGACATGATTTACGAACCATTAGATTGGCTGGCTAAATCAAGTAAGAATTATGAAATGAAAGTTGGGCTATGGGATATCGGGGAAACCTTCACTCTCAAGGCATAAAAATAATTTTCTCCTCGCTAATTGTTGCAAGTCTGATTTTATTTTATTCCTTAAATTGTTTCTCGATATTATTTACTATTCGAGTAGAGTTATTAACTATGAATAAATTAGATCAAGGTTTCGTTCAAATTTATACCGGTAACGGAAAGGGAAAATCGACTGCTGCAATCGGGCAAGCTGTTCGTGCTGCAGGATTTGATTTGAAGACATACATCGCCCAGTTTATGAAAGAATTTCCTTACAACGAATTAAATAGTCTGAAACATTTGTCCGAATGGATAACCATTGAACAATTTGGCGGCGATGAGTTTGTGTATAAAAAAGAACTTCCCGGCAAAGAAGAATTAACAAAAGCCAGAAAGGGTTTACAATCAGCAAAAGAGAAAATGCTGAGTGGTAACTTTGATCTAATAATTCTCGATGAAGCTATAATAGCAATTTATTTTAAACTCATTGAAACAAAAGATATAATTGAGTTCATTAAAGCAAAACCAGAAGATGTTGAACTGATCTTAACGGGCAGGTACTGTCCAAATGAATTGATTGAGTTAGCTGATCTCGTAACTGAAATGAAAGAAGTAAAACACTACTACCAAAAAGGAGTTACTTCTCGAAAAGGAATTGAAAGCTAATTCAATTTGTTAGTTACTGAGTAAATACTGTGTGATTCTTTTCCAGATTTCTTCCAAACTACTTCATTGTTCCTCGCACTTTCTTCTCATTCTAATTATAATAAGTTCAAAATTTTCAAAGAAACAAACCTTTTTTGCAATTTTCAAAGAATACTCAAAGAATGATAATTAACTGCTCTTGACTTTATTTTTAAGTATGCTTAAACTTGAACAAATAATAAACTTAAATATGAGAAATATATCAAAAGAAGATTACTTAAGTGTAATCTATAAATCATCAGACAGCAATGGTGAAATAAAAGCCAATCAGATTGCTGAGCAACTGAGCATCTCCAGTGCAGCAGTTACAGACATGCTTCGTAAACTTTCTAAAGAAGGTTACGTCGAATACATAAGATATAAAGGAACAAAGCTTACGAAGAGCGGTGAAAATTACGCAAGAAATATGGTGAGACGGCACAGAATCTGGGAATTGTTTTTGCATCAGGTGGTTGGCTTACCCTGGGATAAAGTTCATAATGAAGCGCATAATCTTGAACACAGTGCATCCGATGAGTTGATCAATAAAATGGAAGAGATGCTGGATTTTCCCGAATATGATCCTCACGGCGATCCGATTCCAGATAAAAATGGAAAATTGCCAAAAGGTAATTCAGGCGTACCCTTAAGTACTATTAATGCTGGAAAAAAAGTTAAAGTAAATCGTGTGCATGATTTTGATAGTAGCTTTCTGCAATACGTTTCAAAAATTGGTATTGAGTTGAACAAAGAAGTTAAAGTTGTTGAAGCCATGGAATTTGATCATTCACTTTTAGTTGAGATTGATAAAAAAGAAACGAGTATCAGCAACAAAGTAGCTGCAAATATTTTTGTAACGGAGGTTAAGTAAAATACGATGACAGATCCTATAATAACATTATTGATTGGCACCGGAATAATTCTGCTTGGATTTGTTTCATTCTTCCCGGAAAAAGGATTGATTGCGAGAATGAGACGAACAAAAACTATTTCGAAAAAAGTTTTAATTGAAGATGCATTAAAGCATTTATATAACTGTGAATACAATGGTGTAAGCTGTACACTGAATAGTGTTGCTGGAAAACTTTCTATCTCTGAAGATGATGCAGCAGACTTGATTACAAAACTGGAAGATATGGGATTATTAATTTCACATCATGAAACTCTTCAGTTGTCAAGTGAAGGAAGATCTTACGCACTTAGAATTATAAGAGTTCACAGGTTGTGGGAAAAATATCTTGCTGATGAAACAGGAGTTGATGAGCGTGAATGGCATCATTCCGCAGAAGAGTTTGAACATAAGTTGACTCCTTCGGATGCAGATGCTCTCGCTGCACAAATTGGAAATCCTGTTTTTGATCCGCATGGAGATCCAATTCCATCTACCGAAGGTATTCTCCCCGATAAAAAAGGAAAACCGTTGACTGATTTACACTTCGGAGAGTTTGCAAATATAATTCACATTGAAGATGAACCGGATGCAATTTACA
This sequence comes from uncultured Ignavibacteriaceae bacterium, assembly GCA_963698525.1. Classification (GTDB taxonomy): domain Bacteria; phylum Bacteroidota; class Ignavibacteria; order Ignavibacteriales; family Ignavibacteriaceae; genus IGN2. Next base: position 95,963 of record CAVORE010000013.1, read on the forward strand.
AACAACTTGTTGCTGAAGGTTTATATCCCGGTATGCAAGTAAGGATGATGGAATCAAATAAGGAAAGAATAAGATTTACAGCAAATGGAGAAGAGTGTGTACTGGCTCCATTGTTTGCAAAAAATATTACTGTAGCACCAATAAAATTTGAAAAAGTTGTTGAGGGAAAATTCAAAAATTTATCTTCTCTGAAAATTGGCGAGAAGGGAACGGTCCTAGGAATATCAAAAGCATTGAGAGGTCAGCAGAGAAGAAGATTGATGGATCTCGGTGTTGTTCCGGGGACAGATATTGTTGCTGAGATAAAAGGTGCATTTGGTGATCCAACAGCTTACAGAATAAAGGGAGCTTCAATTGCTCTTCGGAAAAAACTAGCCGAACGAATTTATCTTATTCCAGAAAGCAAAGGATTGAAATAGTATGAATATGAATACAAATAATTGCGAAACCTGTCCGGTTCACAACGCCGGTAATCTTAAGCGGCTTGGCATCGATATGAGCAACTTTGATTTTGTAGTTGCTCTTGCAGGTAATCCGAACACAGGTAAAAGTACCGTCTTCAATAACTTAACTGGACTTAAACAACACACAGGAAATTGGCCCGGTAAAACTGTTACTCGTGCTGAAGGTGGATTTGAATACAGTAATTCAAAGTTCAAATTAGTTGATCTTCCGGGAACTTATTCGCTTTTATCAACAAGTACAGATGAAGAAGTTGCAAGAGATTTTATTCTTTTCGGTCAACCGGATGTAACTGTTGTGGTGGTTGATGCAACCCGACTTGAGAGAAATCTAAATCTTGCATTACAGATTTTAGAAATTACTGAGAGAGTAGTTTTGTGTTTGAATCTTATGGATGAAGCAGAAAGACATCAAATTAAAATTGATGAAAGAATGCTCTCAAAGGATTTGGGAATTCCGGTTATTCCCGCAGTTGCACGTTATAATAAAGGAATGAATGAACTGCTCAATTCGATTTATGAAGTTGCAACAGGAAAATTTGTTTGTAAGCCATATAGAATTAAAAGCAGTTCGAAAGAGCTTAATTATTCAGTTGATAAGTTGAGCAAAATGCTGCTGGAAGAATTTCCAAATTTACCGAATGTAAAATGGGTGGCTTTGCGATTACTTGAAGGTGATCAAAGCATAATTGATTCAATCAGGAATGGTGATCTCGGTAATCTCAAAAAACAGGAACTGCTTGAGATATCAACTGCTTAATAGTTAAGATAGTTTAATAGCCACAAAGTCACCAAGACACAAAGAAAATTATGAAACCACTAACAGACGAAGAAGAGAGAATCGGTAAGTTAATTGTAAATGCAGCATTTAAAGTTCATAAAGAATTAGGTCCTGGATTGCTTGAAAAAATTTATGAGATTGCTTTAGCACATGAACTTCAAAAAGCAGGATTAGAAGTAAAGAGACAGGTCGAGATTCCGATTGTTTATGATGGGATTAGATTCGATGAAGGATTGAGATTAGATTTATTAGTTCAAGATTTAGTTATTATAGAAACAAAAGCTATTGAACAAGTTAATCCTGTGTGGATGGCGCAAGTTCTCAGTCATCTCAAGTTAACCAAAAAAAGACTTGGCTATTTAATAAACTTTAATGTTCCACTAATTAAAGATGGAATCAAAAGAATAGTATTATAAAACTTTGTGTCTTCGTGGCAAAAAAATAAAAACTAATAAGGACACTATACACAACTAAAAAAATGAAAAACGAAAACATACATAGCGAATCAATTTTATCAGCAGCTAACAATTTACGCTGGGAAATAGGTGAAAATTTTCACGACACCTTGATGGAATCCATCTACTCAAATGCTTCATCAATTACAAAACGTGCAGTTACTCTTCCTGCTGAGAAAGAAACTATTAGCTGGGAAAAAACCGTTGATAAGATTTTAACAAGTCCTTATACAGGCTTCCCAATAATGTTTTTAATTCTTGGAGTAGTTTTTTGGTTAACAATCGAAGGGGCAAATGTACCTTCCGGAATGCTTGCTTCTTTTTTAATTGATACGATTCATCCAATTCTTAAAAGCGCTGCAGCTTCTATCGGACTGCCATTTTGGTTAGATGGTATTTTAATTGACGGCGCTTATCTTGCTGGTGCGTGGGTTATCAGTGTTATGCTTCCACCGATGGCAATTTTCTTCCCTCTGTTTACTTTGCTTGAAGATTTTGGTTATCTACCTCGCGTTTCATTCAATATGGATAGTCTTTACAAAAGAGTCGGCGCACACGGTAAGCAAGCATTAACGATGGCAATGGGTTTTGGATGTAACGCTGCTGGAATTATTGCAACACGAGTTATCGATTCTCCACGTGAAAGATTAATAGCTATTATTACAAATAACTTTTCGCTTTGTAACGGTAGATGGCCAACGCAAATTCTTATTGCAACAATTTTTATTGGTGCTGCGGCTCCTGCTTATATTGCCGGAATTGTTTCTGCCGCTGCAGTTGTATTTATTGCTGTTCTTGGAATAGCTTTCAGTCTGATTGTATCCTGGGGATTATCAAGAACTGTTTTAAAAGGTGAAGCATCTGCATTCAGTCTTGAACTTCCTCCATACAGACCACCAAGAATTCTTCAGGCACTTTATACATCATTAATTGATAGAACAATATTTGTTTTGTGGCGTGCAGTTGTTTTTGCTGTTCCTGCTGGTGTTGTAATCTGGCTTGTCGCGAACATATCAGTTGAAGGTGAATCAATCGCAAATATTTTTATAAACTGGGTTAACCCATTCGCATTTATTCTTGGATTGAATGGAGTGATTTTCCTTGCTTACATAATAGCCATTCCGGCAAATGAAATTGTCATTCCAACCATTTTGATGCTGACGGTTGCTAATCTTGGCCTTGCTGGAGTTGGTGCTGGAAGTGGAGTAATGTTCGAGCTTGACTCAATTTCGGGTACTGCTAATATTCTTATTGCTGGCGGATGGACACTATTAACGGGAATAAATTTAATGTTGTTCAGTTTGTTACATAACCCTTGTTCAACAACTATTTACACGATTTATAAAGAAACAAAAAGCATGAAGTGGACTTTGGTTTCAACTTTTCTGCCTATAGTAATGGGATTGATAATCACATTTTTTGTAACGCAGATTTGGAGATTGCTAGTTAGTTAATTTTTTGAAAAATAAATTAAATGGGAACATTTATGCCTAAAAAAAATCTTCGTCTTATATCCTGGAACGTAAATGGAATCCGTGCTGGTTATAAAAAAGGTTTATTGGATTGGTTCAAAAAAGAAAAACCTGATATGCTTTGCCTCCAGGAAACAAAAGCTCATCCTGATCAGCTTGTTGAAGAATTAAGAGTCGTTGATAGTTACGAATCTTACTTCTCTTCTGCTGAAAAGAAAGGTTACAGTGGAGTGGCGACTTATACGAAAATGAATCCAGTGAATGTTAAGAACGGACTTGGCATAAAAAAGTTTGATAGCGAAGGAAGATTTATCATTACTGAGTTTGATGATTTCACTCTTTTCAATATTTATTTTCCAAATGGAAAAGCTTCACCAGAAAGACTTCAGTACAAAATGGAATTTTATGATTCATTTCTAAATCACTGCAAAAAACTTCTTAAGCAAGGAAAGAAAATCGTTGTTTGCGGTGATGTGAACACAGCACACAAAGAAATTGATCTCGCGCGACCAAAAGAAAATTCACAAATTTCTGGTTTCCTTCCACAAGAAAGAGAATGGATTGATAAATTTCTTGCGACAGGATTTATAGATACGTTCAGAATATTTAACCAGGAACCTGAAAATTATACCTGGTGGGATATGGTCACACGTGCTCGTGAAAGAAATGTTGGTTGGAGAATAGATTATTTTTATGCAAGTGAAAATCTGAAAAAGAATATCGTATCTGCGTCCATTCATTCTTCAGTAATGGGTTCTGATCATTGCCCTATTGAGCTTCAACTTAAATTCTGATTGATAGTTTCTAACCTTTGTGACTCTTCGTGTCTTCGTGTCTTCGAGACTTTGTGGCAAATTCTTTTGTTTCTCAGCAAAATATTATGCCACGAAGACACAAAGTCTCAAAGAAATTTTATAATTACTTATTTGAATGAAAAATAAAAATAAATTAGCAAATGAAAGCAGCCCATATTTGCTTCAGCATGCAAACAATCCAGTTGATTGGTATCCATGGGGAAACGAAGCACTCAACAAAGCTGAGGCAGAGAATAAATTAATTATAATAAGTATTGGTTATGCTGCCTGTCATTGGTGTCACGTGATGGAACATGAATCATTTGAGGATACTTCAGTCGCACAAGTGATGAATGATTTTTATATTTCAATAAAAGTTGATAGAGAAGAACGACCGGATGTTGACCAGATTTACATGGATGCTGCTCACTTGATTACAGGAAGAGGTGGCTGGCCGCTAAATGTAATTGCACTCCCTGATGGAAGACCTGTTTATGCAGGAACATATTTCAGAAAAAGTGATTGGTTAAAAATTCTGCTTTACTTCAAAGACCTTTATCAAAAAGAACCAGAAACTTTCAATGCAGAAGCGGGTAAGCTGACCGATGCAATTAAAGAAATGAGAATTCCGGGATTTGAACTATCCGACTCGTCTTTTACAAAAGCAGAACTTTCAGAATCATTCAATAAAATTATTTCTCAGATAGATTTTGTTAATGGAGGAACAAGAGGTGCACCAAAATTTCCAATGCCGAACATTTATCAATTTCTGATGGACTATCATTTCCATACTAAAGATGCAAAAGCAATTGATGCGATTAAAGTTACTTTGGACAAATTAGCCTTTGGTGGAATTTACGATCATATTGGTGGAGGTTTTGCCCGTTACTCAACAGATGGAATCTGGAAAGTTCCACACTTTGAAAAAATGCTTTATGATAATGGACAGCTTGTGAGTCTTTATTCTAATGCTTTTAAAGTAACAGGCAATGAACTTTATAAAAAAGTAATTTATGAAACACTGGAGTTCATCGAAAGAGAGATGACAGATAAATCAGGTGGATTTTATTCTTCACTCGATGCGGATTCAGAAGGTGAAGAAGGAAAATATTATGTCTGGACCAAAAATGAAATAGAAAACTTGCTCGGTGAGAAATCTGAAATCTTCTATGATTATTATTCCGTCGTTTCAAATGGTAACTGGGAAGGAAATAATATTCTGTTCATCACTCAGAGCAAACAAGACCTGTTGAAAAAATATCAAATTAATGAAAATCTATTTGATCAGACGATAAGTGAATCGAAAAAGATTTTATCTGAAGAACGAAATAAAAGAGTTCGACCAGGACTTGATGATAAAATTTTAACTTCCTGGAATTCATTGATGCTTAAAGGATATGTTGATGCTTATATGGCTTTCGGTGAAAGTAAATTTCTTGAAGCGGCTTTGAAGAACGGTAATTTTATTTTGAATGAGATGATGAACGATGATGGAAGGTTAGACCGAAATTATAAAAACGGGAAAAGTACTATCAATGCTTTCCTTGATGATTATGCCTTCACTATAGAAACATTTATTTCTTTGTATGAAGTCACTTTTGATGAGAAGTGGATTTACGCTGCAAAAAAATTAGCTGATTACGTAATTGCTCACTTTAAAGAAAATAATTCTGATTTCTTCTTTTACACATCTGATACTGATGAACCATTGATTGCACGTAAAATAGATTTTTCTGATAATGTAACTCCTTCATCAAATTCCTCGTTGGCTTTGGGACTTTTCAAACTTTCGCGATTTTTTTATGATCAACCTTACGAAGTATTGGCAAACAACATGATAAAAGCTATACGACAATTTGCAATTATGAACCCCAGTTTCAATTCATATTGGTTGAGTGTAGCTATTAAACTCTCGTATCCATTTTACGAGCTTGGTATAGTTGGAGATGATTATAAACAGGAAAGAGAAAAAATTGACAGAATGTTTTTACCGAATATTATTCTGTTTGGTGGAAATGGAGAAAGTAATTTAGAAATTCTGAAGGACAGGTATCATGCAGGCAAGACATTATTTTATGTTTGTGAAAATCGGGTGTGTCAGCTACCGGTCGAAGATTCAAATAAAGCTATTGAACAAATTTTGAAGTAAGAACATTTGGGAAAAAACAGGTGTTTGACTTCCAGTATTTTTATCACTTTATTCTGTTGCCAATAATAAAAATTTAGGGTAAAACTTCTTGACCAGAGTTAAACCAAATTATTTTTTCATTCCTCTGTTTGTGATAATCACAGCTTCTGCTGCTTCCTATTTTGCTGAAACGGGCAGGGCATGGTACAAGACTATTAATCTTCCCGCTTGGACACCCACGGGTTCAATAATGGTTTTAGCGTGGACGATAATCTTTGTTCTTAGCTCTTTATCTGTTCTGATAATTTGGAACAAACACTCATCAGACAAAAAATTCGGATTCATAATTTCTTTGTTTATTCTGAATGCTTTGTTGGTAGTTGGTTGGAATGTTCTATTCTTTTCACATCAACAGTTAGGATTTGCTTTTTTTCAAGCTTTGCTAATTGTTGCAAATTTACCCTTTCTTATGTTTCTGCTATGGCGTGTTTCCCCATTAGCAGCATATCTTCTGATTCCTTATTTGCTTTATGTTGTTTTCTCTACAGCTCTTACTTTTAATGTCTGGATGATAAATTGACAAAATAAAAAAGGGCACATTTAAATTGTGCCCTTCAAAAAAGAATATGATGAAATTATTATTTTACTAAAATCATCTTCTTTACATCTGAGAATTCATTACCGTTATTACCGGTAGCTTCTATCTTGTAGAAGTAGACACCGCTGTTAATGCCTGCAGCATTAAAGTCATATGTATGAACGCCCTGTGTAAGATCCTGATTGACCAGTGAAGATACTTCCTGACCGAGAACATCAAATACCTTCAGACTTACTTTAGAATCAACAGCAAGAGTGAATGTTATCTTTGTGCTTGGATTGAATGGGTTCGGATAATTCTGATCAAGACTGAATGAAGCAGGAGCAACAACATCAATCTCAACTTCATCGGAATAAGTAAACGTTCCGTCGAAATCAATCTGCTTCAATCTGTAAGTGTACAAACCACTGCGTAGATTCTGATCACTGAAAGAATAAGACTTTGGTTCTGATGTTGTTCCAAAGCCGGGAACAAAACCTACTTCAATAAATTCAGAGTTTGCATATTTTCTTTCAACGCTAAATCCGCTATTGTTCAGCTCAGAAGCAGTTTCCCACAATAATTTTACATCGCTGCCAACTACCGATGCAGTAAATGAAGTTAGTTCAACTGGTACAATGCTGATATTCCAGGTAGCTGCAACTTCTGCAGCATCAAGAGCCCTGTCATAGAATCTAAACTCATCCATTAATGAACCTAAAGGAAATCCTGCTGATGTGCTATAACCAGCAACTTTGAACTCTGCTGTACCTACAATATTAAGAGCACCTGCCTGTGGCTGTGTAACTGCTAAGACACCATTTATATAAGCATAAACGGTCGGTACTGAAGAGTCATAAACGAATGTTAAAACAGATGGACCCGGACCAACAGCAGGTACCGTCATATCTGTACCACCTGGTCCTGTAAGACGAAACAGAACGCCATATTCACCTGCAGCACCTGAATAAAAACATCTCCAGGATCCTGCAGTATTGTCACCAAACAAATAATTTAGTGCAGTTCCTGCTGGAAGGTTATTTAGCCAAAGACTAATTGTCCAATCGCTGGTTCCTATATCTGTAATCCAACCTGTATTTATGTAATCTGTTGAAGAAGATCCACCACTACCAATTAGTGCACTACCAAACTGCCCTGTTGGGCCCATTGTTAAACCTCCGAGAACATCTGCTACAGCTGAACCGCGTCCAGGAACAGCATAATTTGTAGTTTGAGTCCCTCCGGTTTCATCAAATGTGTAATATAAAACTTCCGGGAATCCGAAACCTCCGCCCCCGCCAACTCCTGCAACTTCAAATAAGTCAAAACCGGCATAGTTTGAGTTATTGCCTGAAGGTCCGCCGTCTGTTATATAATATTGAATAGCAAATCTGATTGTTCCTGTATGATTGAATGTGCCAACCCATTGAGCCCACCCAGTTTCTGAAACCAGGTAACGACCCCAGGTTTGATCGAATGAAGCAGGTGTAATACCTGCAGTTGTAGAATATCTAACATAGATTGAGTCGTCAAATGGGTTACCATCAGGTGATCTGTGCCAGAATCTTAGTGTATCGCCAGAAGAGACCGTAATTTCGGGAGAGATCAACCAATGATTAAGCAAAAATCCATTGGCTCCCTGATAATTGGTAAATGTGTATCCATTATCAGGCCCTTCGTAGGATGTAAAAACAGCAATATCTCCCTGAGCAAATGGGGGTTGTGTTCCTCCACCGTCTTCATTAAGAACTACCCAGCCTCTGGCCTCTAATCCTGCAACAGAATTATCTCCATTCATATCATCGACGAATAAAGCAGATCCATCGGTTTGATAGTGAATTGGTGCATTATAAGAGTTTGCTATTTCGCTTCTGGTGGGTTGGTCTTGGCTGAACACTAACCCGGAAAATATTAGCGCGATTAGCACTGTGCGTAATAAATTAGGCATAATTACCTCCGTGGATTTATTGGTATTAAGAAAATTTATTATGTCGTAACAAGTTTGCAAAAATTTGGAATAAAATGCAAGAATTTCTTAAAAAAAATTAGTTGTGCAGTAGGAAAGTATAAGACTAAAAAATTGGTAACGAATTAAATTACTCGAAAATGTACCAGATGGGCCGGGATTGGAGAGTTTTTTGCAATCATAGGTTCTCTGATTTTCCCTGATAGTAAAAATTCCTCTTTTAGTGTTTTATCCAGCTTACTGCCAAAACATTTCTTAAGGAATTAATTGTGTGAAGAGAGTTGCAGATAATTCTCGTTATTTTAATTCCTGGTACGATTCATTCAATGGATTTTACTTTTGGCTAAACTGATACTCGATCAAAATAAAAAAGATAAGATATGTTATGTTTATTCATTTGAAGAACCTGAGTCAGCCGCAACTCACGATGATCTTTAAAATGCAGCACAGAAGGAATCACGTACTAAGGAGAAAATGCATTGTTATATGAGAATGTCCTGAGCAAAGAAAATCTCGTATGAAGTGAATCGCCTGAAGAAGCCTTGGATATTTCTATTTATTTAATTTTTAAATATGAGTTTGACGGCAGAGAACCAAATGGTGCTGGTTGTTCTTGGTCAATTTGCGATGACTATGACAGAGCGTGAACAAAGTGGTCTTTATTTAGAGAAGTAAGTTATATGAACAAAAATGACGCTGCCATGAGATCAGATGTAAATTCTTACATTAAAATGCTCAACTAGCTCCTTCAGCTTGTAAATCTGACTCAAAAATACTTACAGAAACCCACTTTTTTCTTTTTAGAACTTAATTTCCTTCCTTTTTCGCAGTTTAATTTTTGAGAATTTTCGGCAAGAATGTTGTTTTTGAAGCAGTCTAGAAGAAGAGAAAAATTAGTCGATAATAAATGATTATTAAGCCACAAAAACTTCAATTAAGTCTAACGATTCAGTTTGCTGTATTTTTTATTTTAATTACAGCATTCATTTATTATTACTTCAGCCAAAAATTTGAAGAGGAGGTTTTAGACAAGTTTAATTTTAAATCCGAAATCATGATAAAATTTTTGGAGCAAAATCCTCAGTTCTTTGATAGGGGGAGAAGTGAAGATAAAACTCAGCTTATCCAACTTATGATGCTCAATGAGGCGGTTTATTTGGTCATTGAGGATGACAACATCAGTATTGTTGATGCAGTAAATTTAGACGTAGCTGAAGAGTATCTATATGTTGCCGCAAATAATAAAGATAATATTTCATTAGATGAAACCGTTTACAGGGTTGTTTTACCAGTAAATCTTGGGGAAGGTGTTTATGGAAAAGCGTACTTGGGTCTTAAAGCAGGTATGGTTGCTTCCGATCTGAAGAAAAAAATATATTTAACTGCTCTTTTCAGTTTAACAATTTTACTAGGAGGTATGGTTTTTACATACTTCCTTAGCTCAATTTCCTTCCGACCAATAATGAAACTAATATCGGTACTCAGCAAATCCGATATAAAAGAACAAAAGTTCTTATTAACAAAATTTAAGAATAATGAAGTTGGATTACTTGCCCAGAAAATTTATCAAATACTTAACGAGTTAGATAAGTCCTCACTGGAAGTAAGCACATTGAATGAACGTCTCAAAGATGCATTTCAGGAAAAAATATACGAGCTTGATATTGAAATAAATAACAGAAAAAAAGCTGAGACATTTTTAAAGCAAACCGAGGAGATGTTTAAAACTCTCTTTGAGAGCGCACCAATCGGGATGTTAATAGTCTCCAATGAAGGAAAGGTATTGAAATCCAACAAAGCCTTTTGCAGCACTGTAGGGTATGATGAACTTGAAATAGTAAGAATGAATATCAAGAATATTTTTGAAGGGAATTCTATCGGAGGAATTAGAACAACTTATCAAATGATTATGGAAACTGAAAGCCTTGATCTAGAAGCGAAACTAACAAAACGGAATGGAAGAAAGTTGGTTGCTCTTATTAAATCTATTAAAATCAATGATGAAAGTGGTGACCCGCTGAATATTCTGCTTCAGGTTCTTGATATCACACAAATTAAAAAAGTGCAGGGTGAGCTTGAGCTTGCTTTGGATAAGGCTAAAGAATCCGATAGACTAAAAAGTGCCTTTCTTGCTCAGATGTCACATGAAATAAGAACACCTCTTAATGTAATTCTTCCAGCCATTCCAATTCTGGCTGATGAGATTGGAGAAAAAGATAAAGAACTTGTTTCTATTTTGCACGCTGTTGATAATGCCGGCAAACGACTTCATCGAACGATAGACATGATACTTTCAATGTCGGCCGTACAAAGCGGAAACTATAAAGCAAAATTTGAGAAGTTTAACCTGGCTGAAGATTTAAAAAATCTTACACAAGAGTTTTCTACAGTATGTAAAGAAAAAGGTTTGGAGATATATTTTACAAATGATACTTCTTCAGCGGATATATCGGCAGACAAATATACAATAAATCAGGTATTTCAAAACCTTATCGGAAACGCAGTAAAGTATACTCAACGAGGACATATCAGAGTTACTATCGAAGATTATGAAGAACATAAATTGATTGTAAAGGTGGAAGATACAGGAATTGGAATGACGGAAAAGTATATGCAAAATCTGTTCACACCATTCTCTCAGGAAGATACCGGGCAAACCAGAAGTTATGAAGGCAATGGCCTGGGTCTTGCACTTGTTAAGGAATATGTTACGCTAAATAAAGGTCACATCACTGTTGAAAGTGAAAAGAACAAGGGTTCTGTATTTGCTGTTATTTTTGATAAAAAATTAATAAAAGTTTCAGCTGATGATAAGAGCCTTATGTTAAACGAAGTGTAATTTTTTCTCACCTTAATTTCATTCCTCAAATCAAATCATTTTTAGGATCTTGATTCATTACCTGAATATTTGTTTCTGAAAATCTGCCAGTGCTTATTGTTTATTATTTTTGTTTTGCTCGTCTCAAGTTATCTTTGAAATAAAAATTAAAAAGAAAATATATATAAAACAGCTCCGGGAGATTACATTTCTTGAATGATTATAAAGTTCTGCTCTTTTATAAATATGTAAATCTCGAACATCCCGAAATTATTGTTCTTGAGCATCTTCATTGGTGTTTGAAAAATGATATTAAGGGCAGAGTTTTCTTTGCGCACGAAGGGGTAAATGGAACTGTTTCCGGATCAATTGAGAACATTGAAAAATACAAAACACACCTTACAAGCTACTCTGAATTTAAAGATATTTGGTTTAAAGAGGATGAGTCGGATGAACATGTATTCAAAAAAATGCATGTCCGATTGAAGAATGAAATTGTTCATGGAGATTTGGAAAATGTATCGATAAGGCATGGCGGAAAGCGATTAACTCCAGAGGAATTGTATCATTACTACCAGGAGGGAAAAGACTTTGTGATTGTTGATGCACGTAATTGGTATGAGAGTAAAATAGGAAGATTTGTAAATGCCATTACTCCTCCGATGAATAATTTTCGTGAATGGAAAAAAGTAGTGGATGAAGAGTTAAAAGAATATAAAAACAAAACCATCATTACTTATTGCACGGGAGGAATTCGCTGTGAAAAGGCTTCTGCATATATGATTGAAAATGGATTTAAAGATGTCTATCAGCTTGATGGCGGGATTGTTAACTTCATAAAAAAGTTTCCCGATACTTTTTGGGAAGGCGGAATGTTTGTCTTCGATGAGAGAAGAGCTGTAAATCCAAACTCAAAAGATGAACTGAAGCATATTGCACAATGTCATTTCTGTGGTGAGCCAACCTCATACTATATCAATTGTCATAATCTTGATTGCGATAAAATTATTGTGAGTTGTCATAAATGCAAAACTGAAAATGATTATTGTTGCTCCGAAGAATGCAGGAAAAGCACAAAGAAAAGAAAAAGATTTCACTAGCCTACTTTAATATTCCCCCAATATTCATTAAAAATTTCGTAAACTAGGAAACAACATTAATAATTTACATTGGAAACCAACACCAAATTATTGAAATAGAGTTTCGCATTCTTGTTTCATTCTCTAATAGACTTAAAATTATATTAATTAAATCAGCAATTCTGTTTGAATTAGCGCAAAATTTTGATATAATAAAATTCAGACGGAAAAATCACATAATAATATTGCAGGATTGATATGAAAAAAATTGATTTAAAAAGCCTTGAAAAAAAGATTAAAGTAAGACTACTTGAATTAAAAGACTTTAACGCATTAACTGAGTTGCAAAAACTTTGTTTTCCGGGAATGCACACATGGAAAAAGGAACAGCTGGCAAGTCAGCTTGAAATTTTTCCCGAAGGACAGATTTGTATAGAAATTGAAAAAAAAATTGTTGCTTCATCAAGCAGTTTAATTATAGATTTTGATTTGTATAGTGAAAGCGATAATTGGCAAACCTTAAGTGACTCAGGTTATATAACAAATCATGATCCCGATGCTGAATCATTGTACGGCATTGAAATTATGGTGCACCCGGATTTTCGCTCTATGAAACTTGCACGAAGATTATATGAAGCGAGAAAAGAGATTGTAAAAAAACTTAATCTCAGAAATATTGTTATTGGTGGTCGTATTCCAAATTATTTAAAATATCAGAAGAAAATGACTGCCAGAGATTATGTTGAAAAAGTTATGAGCAAAGAACTTTATGATCCCGTACTAACTTCTCAATTAGCGAATGGATTTGTTTTAAAGAGGATAGTTCCTGCTTATATGACTGGTGACGAAGAGTCAGCTGGTTTTGCTACTTTACTTGAATGGTCAAACATTGATTATGTTCCGCCAATCGGTAAGAAGATTGTAACTTCAAAGAAAGCCAGGATATGCGCCGTTCAGTATATGCTTCGCCCAATTAAAAGTTTTGAAGATTTTGCAACACAATGTCAATATTTTACCGACGTAGCATCGGGTTATAAGAGCGATTTTGTTCTTTTCCCAGAAATATTTACGCTTCAATTACTTTCGTTTCTTCCAAATGAAAGACCGGGTATTGCGGTCAGACATCTGGCTGAATTTACTCCGCAGTATTTAGAATTATTTAATAAGCTCTCCATCAAATACAATATTAATATTATTGGCGGTTCGCACTTTACAAAAGAAGAAGATGATCTCTTTAATATTGCATATCTTTTTAGACGAGATGGAACAATGGAAAAGCAGTATAAAATTCATATCACTCCAAATGAAAGAAGATGGTGGGGTATAAAGCCGGGCGACAAAGTTGAAGTGTTTGAAACTGACCGTGGTAAAATAAATATTCAGATTTGTTACGATGTAGAATTTCCTGAGCTGAGTAGAATAGCAGTCTCTAAAGGAGCAGAAATTATTTTTGTTCCATTCTGTACAGATGAACGGTATGGTTATTTAAGAGTAAGACAATGCGTACAAGCCAGGTGCATTGAAAACGGCGTGTATTCAGTTATGGCTGGCAATGTTGGCAATCTTCCGTTCGTAGAAAATATGGATATTCAATATGCACAATCAGGAATTTACACCCCTTCTGACTTTATGTTTTCGCGCGATGCAATAGCAGCAGAGTGTACACCAAATGTAGAAACAGTTGTTATTCACGATGTTGATCTTGAGTTGTTAAAAAGACATCGTTCGCAGGGAAGTACATTAAACTGGTTTGACAGAAGACAGGACCTTTATGAAGTTATTCTTAAAAAGTAATAAGTTTCCTCGTGAGGAATTTTAAAATTATGCTTAAACCATAAATATTTTATGCAGGAATTAATAAAAAATTATCTCGGACTTTCGCCCGAAGTCCAGGTAAAACTCTTCGAGTCACTTTTTGTGATTCTTATTATTGTAATTATTCAACGCTTGATGAAGAGATTTGTTCTTGGGAAGATTGCGGATATTAAAGTCCGTTATCAGTGGCAGAAGATTTCTTTATACCTGTCTGTATTCCTGATCATAGTATTTTTAATAAGCACCTGGCTGAATATTTTTGGTTCTGTAGCTACATTCCTCGGACTGATATCTGCCGGAATTGCAATCGCACTAAAAGACCCATTGGTCAATATGGTTGGGTGGGGATTTATTTTAATCAGGCAGCCATTTAAAGTTGGTGACAGAATTCAAATAGGAAATAATTCGGGCGACGTAATTGATATCAGACTCTTTCAGTTTTCTATTAATGAAATTGGAAACTGGGTTGATGCCGATCAGAGTACCGGAAGAATTATTCATATACCAAATGGAATTGTTTTCACACAGCCGCAAGCAAATTACACTGCAGGGTTCAGATACATCTGGAATGAAATACCTGTACTCGTAACCTTTGAAAGTAACTGGAAGAAATCAAAACAGATTTTACTGGATATTGTAAATCATCACGGTATATTATTAAGCACGGAAGCCGAAAAACAAATTAAAGAAGCCGCAAAAAAGTTCTTAATATTTTATACCAAGCTTACTCCTATAGTTTACACTTCAGTTAAAGATAGCGGTGTTATGTTAACATTGAGATATATGTGTGACCCAAGAGAAAGAAGATCAATTGAAGAAAAAATTTGGGAAGATATTCTTAACAAATTTGCACAGTGTGACGATATTGATTTTGCTTATCCAACGCAACGATTTTATAATAATTCTACTGAAGGTAAAAAAGACTTAAAACCTGATAATAATACCAAATAATACAACTATGAATGAAAATTTTAATGAAATTAAACAAACAATTGATTCGTTAATTGAACTTAAATTCTTACCTGTTATTAAAGTTAAAATTAAAGAGCACAGACATTTTATAGAAAAGTGCAGTGTTGAATTATCCGGCTTATCTCAAATTTTTAATAATCAGGAAAGTAAACCCTCCCCGCATTCAGTTGAAGACACTATTCTACTGAATGAAAAAATTAAAACACTCCTCTCTTCTTATTTTGTAATGGATGGAAAAAAAAACTTCGAAGAACACTTTCCGGATTTTTCTGTTTCTCTGGGTCAGATTATATCTGAAACACCTGAGCTTGTAACTGAGGTTCAGGATATTCAAAGATTTCAATCGGACGTAACAGATAAATTGCACGTTAGATTGAGAAAGCCCTTTAAAATTATTTTCTTAAAACTCTCCAACTTACCTGTCTTAGTTTCAAATTTTTTTAGAAAAATATTCAGGAAGCCGCTTAAAGAAAAAAGAATTTGGAAGAGGATTGTCCGATTAAGAAAACTAAGGCAGTACTATTTTTATTATTCTTTAAACTCAAGACTACTTGAAATTAATAAAAAATATTTCCGGCTACGAAGCAGTACTGCAAGAGAATTGTGGAATATGTATGAAACAATTGATAATGAACTTAATCAAATGCTATTTCCCGATTCAACTGAAAGCAAACATAATCCCGAAAAATTTAATACTTCTTTAAAAATAAAAGAACTGCAATCTAATTTGAATCTGTTTGAGGAATCACTGGTTGAAGATGTAGAAAAAATTACCGGGCCATTATTTAATGAGTATGAGGACAGGTTTTTTAAAGCCGGTACAATTGAATATCCGGGAAGAAAACTAAGAAAAGGAGTTTTAAGAAAGAAACAGAAGCAGCTTGATCAATCATATTCCTTTATCCACGATGGATGGGCAAATAACTTTACGGCTCTCGGCGATGATTGGCAGATGAATAATGAGTTACATCTTATCAGGTATACTTCCTGTGCACAGTTTGAAAATTATAAATCTCTTTTTCATTCGAGCATAAAAAATATTCTACTACCTCAATCTGAGAAGATGATTTCGTTTATTCAGAGCCTGGATAATCTTATTCATACTTCTAAGAATAAATCCGAATTAATGAATAACTACGGAGAAATAAAAACAAAGATACACGAACAGCTTACAGATAAACTTATTCCTGAATTTACAAATTTGCTTCTGGATCAGAATCTTTCAGGTATGGTTGCTGAATTTGATAACGTTCTGCATGAGCAGATAAATAGGATTAAACATAACAGATTGTTGGTTAAAACAGATGTCTACGACAAAGAAATTAAGAAGTCAGAGATAAATACATTTTCACCTAAAGAAATTCTTGAATACTCTGCAGCGCCAAAATTTTTTAATGCTACAAGTAAGCTTAAAAGTAAAATAAATCTTCAGATACAGCAGATACAAAAAGATATTTCAGAGATTGATCACATCTCAGATTTTTCAATCGAATCTGCAATTAATAAATTGCAAACAGATAATGATTATGAATCATCAAGGGTTATAGCAATTGAGGGTATTGAAAGATCAATAAGGAAATTATCAGAAACGGAGACAAAGTTTAATGAATTATTATTACGTTTTAATGATGAATTATTTGCTGCCAAAGGCGAGTTTAATTCTGACTTAAAGAATCTTACGCAAACTGAAAAAATATTTGACATTCGTCTGAATCTGGCCAAAGCAAAAGCTCTTCAAAGATCCAAACAGGTAAGAAAACAGGTAATTGAAAATATCAAGAATGTTCTGCCGCATATTTATTGGTTGATCAGAAAATTTATCAAAAACATTAATATTCAGTATGAAAAAGTTCGTGCCCTGGTTGGGTTGGCTTCTAAACCAAAGACAATTGCCAGCGAAATATCAGACTATCTTGCCGAAACACAGAAGGCAATATTATCACTTCCTTTCGTTTACCAGAGATTATTTGAGGTAAAACCCCTTGATGATGAAAGATTATTCTTCGGAAGAGAAAATGAATTAGCAGAATTAAACAAAGCATTTACGAATTGGCAGAAGGAGAAATTTGCCCCGACAATGATTGTTGGTGAAAAGGGAAGCGGCTCTACTTCATTGATAAATAAATTTTTATCTGTAAACGAAAATAACAATAATGTTATCAGACATTCAGTGCTTCATCCGATATCGGATTCCGATGACCTGGCAAAACTATTTTCCGAGATTCTTAAAGCAGATAATCTTAAGACAGTTGACGATATAGTCCTACATCTGAATAATTTTAAAGAAAAACATTTTATTATAATAGAAAATCTTCAAAGATTATTTTTGCGTAAAGTTGATGGGTTTAAAGCCCTGAAAATATTTTTTGAAATTATTTCCAAAACAAATAAAAATATATTCTGGCTTTCTACCTGTACTCTGTATAGCTGGGTATATCTTAACAAAACCTTGAATGCCCCGGATTATTTTGGATATGTAGTTAATCTGAAAAAAATGAACGAAGAACAAATTACAGATCTGGTTTCGAAAAGACATCGGATTAGCGGCTACAGCATCCATTATGAGGCTGATGAGAATACATTAAAATCAAAATCTTTTAAAAAACTTAATGAAGAAGAACAGCAGCCGTATCTGAGAAATAAATATTTTATTGAGTTAAATAAATTTGCTCAGAGTAATACCAGTCTTGCACTTATTTTTTGGCTACGATCAGCAAAAGACATTGTTAATGATGTAATAAAAATTGGGTTGCCGCTTGATCTGGATTACTCATTTCTTGAAAATTTATCGGGTGATAAAATCTTTTGCCTTGCTGCACTTTTAATTCACGATGGTTTGACCATTGAAGATCATTCTAAAATATTTAGCTGTCCTGTTAACAAATCAAATTTATTATTTTTATTGATGCACGATGATGGAATCATTGTAGAACAAGATGGTCTCTATATAATTAACCCGTTACTTTACAGGCAAATTGTTGGACTATTAAAATCCAGGAATATTATTCATTAACTCTTATGAAAAGCATGAATATAAAATTAATTCTTATTCTGAATCTCATCCTATTAATAAATTTTATTAATACTGCTCAGACAGATTCATTGCAGAATATAACAAGTCCGGATACTATTGTTAAGCAGGTTGATAACCCGAATCAAAAAACAGTTGGAAAAAAAGATAGTACAGGAAAGTTGGATCTTGCACCTCCGGCAATTGACAAACTGTTTTCTGTGGGAAAAATTATATGGGCAGTAGTGTTCTTTTTAGTTGGGCTATTCCTGATAAAAACTGTTACAAAATTACTGGATATTTTTGCAGAGAGGAGCACTAACTACAGAATTACTTTAAAAGGCTTCATACCTGTTGTAAGAATTTTAGCATGGGCTTTCATCTTTTTTTTGATAGTCCACGGCGTATTTAGTCCTCCTGCCGAAACAGTAATCGCAATTCTCGCATCTTTAGGTATTGCTATCGGTTTCGCCTCTCAGGATATATTCAAAAATATATTCGGTGGAATTATGATAATAATTGACCGACCTTTTCAGGTTGGGGATAAAATTGAAATTGAGAATTATTATGGCGAAGTTATAAAAATTGGTTTACGTTCAACCCGTATAGTTACTGCGGACGATTCTATGGTCACAATTCCAAATGGTGACTTGATGAGTAAATCAGTGTCAAATTCCAATTCCGGAGAACCAAATTGTCAGGTTGTAGCTGAACTTTATTTACCAATTGATATTGATACAGAAAGAGTAAGACAGATAGCACTTGAAGCTGCACAGGTTTCCAGATATGTTTATTTAAATAAACCTATTGTTGTTTTGTTTTTTAATGAAGTAAAGGATAGAAAATCTTATATGAAAATGCGCCTGAAGGCTTACGTAATGGATATACGTTATGAATTCACCTTTAAAAGCGATATGACAGAAATAGTTATGCGTGAATTGATTGATAAGAAAATTATCCGGCCTGAACATCTCAATTAAATATCAATTACTTTATTAATTCATTCTGGTTATTTCTCCTGAAAATTTATAAAAAAATAGCCTGAGGTTTTCAGGCTATTAAATTCATCAAAACAGAACTTAGATTATTTCCACTCAGCCAGCATCTTTTTCATGTTATCATAATCGAATGGAGCGCTCTCCATTTTACTGCCAAGCTCCACAGCTTTTTCCATTGTAGCAATTGCATCGTTCTTCATTCCAAGTTTATACTGAAGTTGAGCTTTAACTCTTGTGTTCCAGTAAACTTCCTTTATTAAGCAGGAAGCTTCTATCCAGCTTAATGCTTCTTCAAGATTTATATCAGCGTTTAAACAATATTGAGCAGCCTGAAATGTAGGAGACCAGCTCAATTCTTTTCTGGCGTTGGAAAGAAATAATTCGTTTGTATTAGTTTCGACTTTAAATGAAACTGCCAGTTTATCCCATAACAGGTTTACGTTTACAGAATTGTCAGTAACATCAGTAAAAAGAAAAGTCATTCTTTCCATAAAATGATGTTCCGCAGGTTTGACTTTAATTCGTAATGCATCTTTAGCAGGATCGTAGTTTGAACCTCCATCTATTTCGGTATCCTTGCTAAAAATAAATTCCCATTCATTTTCACCTGGTATTGTATGAATACCATACGTGCCGGCTGGTAAATCACTACCATTAACTTTGACAGCGTCACTGAAAGTAATTGAGGTAACCTCATTTGCACCGGTACGCCATACTTCACCATAAGGAACAAGCTCACCCCAGATTTTTCTTTCTTTAACTCCGGGAGAACTATAATCAATTTTTACCTCAGTGACTCCTACAAACTGAGTTACTGTTGCCTCGGGACTCGGGCGTGGTGTTTTAACTTGCTGCCCAAAAATTGTGAGCGAAAAAATAAAAATAAGTGACAGAGATAGTTGAATTAGTTTCAACATTTTTTCCTCCTAAGTTTAGTTTGATACAGGTTAGTTTAGTTATAAATTTGCCTGCGAAGTTAAAGAGTGATTATCATATAAACAATGCAGACAGAAGAAGAAAATAAAAAAGAAATTGAGTTCAGCTTAAAGAAAGCAAAACCCAATAGCCGATGGGATGTCCTTAAAATCTGGATTCCCTCAATGATAATCTTACCGATAGCAACTTATTGGGTTTTCAATCGCGGAGAATTCGGATTGCTCGATAATATTGATCTGGTAATTCATGAAGCCGGACACTTTTTCTTTATGTTGTTTGGAAAGTTTATTTATACTCTCGGGGGAACGTTGATGCAGATTATTCTGCCATCAATAATTGCCAGTTACTTTTTCAGGAATAATTACAGAACCGGAGTTCAGTTTGGTCTTCTCTGGCTCGGACAAAATTTTATAAACATCAGTGTTTACTCAGCCGATGCGCAGGCTCGAAAGCTTCCTTTGCTTGGTGGAAATAAAGTTTACCACGACTGGCACTACCTTCTTGGTGAAGTTGGAATTCTTGAATACGATTATATAGTTGGATATACTTTCTTTGGAATTGCGATAGTAATTTTTATCGTTTCTATTTTAATGCCTCTTTTAACTCACGATTAGGTTGTATCTTTTAAAACGAAAAAAAGAATAAGGAGATAATGCTCAGAGTCATTTTCATATCGTTTTTAATACTTAAAATTGAAGTTTATGCACAAGTGGATTCACTGGTTTCTTATTACAATAATGAAAAAATTGAATCAATTGTTCACCTGAGGGACAAAGTCCGGGATGGTAATGCGAGTTTCTTTTGGGAAAATGGAAATATTAAGGAAGAGCTATCTTACACTAATGGTCGTGTTGAAGGTCTTGTGAGAAAATATAATCAGGATGGTGTATTAAGAGAAATGTATTCCATTGAAAATGGAAAAAGAGAAGGTCCGACATCGTTATTTGACAGCACCGGAAAATATTTAGATGATATTTACTATGAAGAAGGAATTCTTGTAGTTGATAAAATTGTGCTTGACTCCGGACCGAAAGAAGAAGAAAAAACAGAAAGCCTTGTTGCCGTAATTCCTCCAAAGAAGCAGAAAAAGAAAAAACAAAATAACGATGATTTTGTTCCGCCGACTATTGAAGAAGAAAAAAATTATGAGGATGATCCGGCATTTTATAGCACAGTTGAAGTAATGCCCGAACCATACGGAGGGATGGAAGCTATTTTTAAAAAAATTGGTTATCCTGAAGAAGCTAAAGAAGAAAAAATTGAAGGCGTAGTTAAAGTTTTAACTTTTATTGACAGAGATGGAGAAGTGCTTGATGCTCAGGTAGTTGAAGGTATTGGTCATGGCTGCGATGAAGCGGCAAGACTGGCAATATTGTATCATCGTTTTAAGCCGGGACTCATCAAAGGACAAAAGGTAAAAGTACAAATGGAAATTCCAATTGAATTTAAACTTGATAAAGAAAATTAAATCTGCTTCACTTTGAACCGGAAACTTTCTAGTATTGGTTTTAAATGACTTTCATTTTCTGATAGGAATACTATGAAGTTGCTGAACTCTCTTCTGACCGGATAATGTTTTCTCATCTTATCGAAGTAACCTGGTTGTTCATTCGATTGATAATTTAAAATCTCTCGCATCAGCTCATCGTCTTTTTCCAAATCGTAAATTGAAGAAAATAATTTGTAGAGTTTTTCCTCATTTGTCTTGCCTTCTTCAAATTTTATTTCCTTTTTTTTAATCATTGGCAGATCAGGTTGCCAGGTTGGTTTGGTTTCAAGGAACTTACACAGTGCATTAAAAATCATATTTGTGCCGTTTACTTTTCCTTCAAATGAATAACCGGCAATATGTGGAGTTGCAATTTTAGTTTTTTTAAGAAGCTCAGTATTTATCGAAGGTTCATCTTCCCAAACATCGAGAACAAGCTCAAACTCTTTTTTGAAATATTCCGTGAGAAGTGAAGCATTGTCAATCACTGCACCACGAGATGTATTAATTATTATTGTTCCTTTTTTTATTCTCTTCAAATTATCTTGATTTAAAAGATGAAATGTTTTATCAATTCCATCAAGTGACATTGGAACGTGAAGCGTAATGATATCGGAGTTTAATACTTCATCAAGAGAAACGTAATTCTGTCCAGAACCTTTCCTTTCTATTGGAGGATCATTCTTTAATACTTTCAAACCTAAAACTTCAGCAAGCTTAACCACCCGGCTACCGATATTTCCAACCCCAACAACGCCGAGTGTTTTTCCATTCAATGAAATATTTTTTTCTGAAGCAATTTTTAATAAAGCTGTAAACACATATTCTGCAACTGAATCAGCATTGCAACCCTTCGCATCAGCGAATGTAATATTTTGGTTTCCGAGATAATCGAGGTCAATGTGGTCTGTCCCAATTGTTGCGGTTCCGACAAACTTTATCCTACTTTCTTTTAACAGATCAGCATTGACGTTTGTAATTGATCTGACAACAAGTATGTCAGCATCCTTCACATAAGTATTTGTCAATTTTCTTCCATCAACAAGTTGCATGTTGCCCAGTGAAGAAAATGCTTCTTTGGCAAAAACTATATTTTCATCAATAATTAAATTCATTTTTTTTAATCGTTAGCGCAAATTTAATTAGTTACGTTACGCAAAACCAAGAGATGCCATCTTTTCATAAGTTAAGTCGGGATTTAAACTTGAATGATAATCTTAACTTTGTGAGAAATTTTTAAAATTTAAAGATAACATCTCTATACAAGTTTCTTCACTACGTAAGATGAGTTAATTAATAACATTGAAAATATTCACTACACTATTAAGCGATAGAATTGTTTTTACCTGATTAACAACATATTTTTGTGGCGAATCAAATCTATTTTAATAGAATGTAATCAAAACTCAACACCAACACTCGGGAGATTTTTCCAATGCTCAGCAAATTGCTTATGCCCGAAATCGAATCTCTTATTGCTGAGAGAAAACTAAGTATATTAAAAGAAATCCTCAGCGATTGGACACCAGCCGATATTGCCGACCTGATAATTGATCTGCCTGAACAGGATAAAGTAATTGTATTTCGTGTACTTCCCGTTGATCTTGCAACCGATACCTTCGAGCATTTGGAATTCGATACTCAGGAAGAATTACTCAAAGCAATGGGTCATGAAGAAGCTGCCGCAATTCTGAATGAAATGTCGCCTGATGATAGAACAGCACTTCTCGAAGAATTACCCGGCACTTCTGCAAAAAGATTAATTCAATTATTATCTTCAGAAGAAAGAAAAATTGCTCAGACATTGTTGGGCTATCCTGAGAACAGTGTCGGGCGATTGATGACTCCTGATTACATAGCTGTAAAGCAGGAATGGACAGTTTCAGAAACACTCGAGCATATTCGCAAATTTGGTGCTGATAGTGAAACTCTAAATGTAATTTATGTAGTAGATGAAAAAGGAAAATTGATTGATGATATCAAGATAAGAGAAATAATTCTCTCAGCTCTTGAGAAATATATCAGCGACCTGATGGATGAAAATTTTATTGCGTTGAATGTCCATGACGATCAGGAAAAAGCAGTTGATGTATTTAAGAAATATGATCGTGTTGTTTTGCCAGTTGTAGATAATCATGGAATATTAATTGGTATAGTTACAGTTGATGACGTACTTGATGTCGCAGAAGAAGAGGCAACTGAAGACATTCAAAAAATTGCAGGTGTAACAGCGCTCGAAGAACCATTTCATACAATTCCACTTCTTTCATTAATGAAGAAGCGAGTTGTGTGGCTAACTTTACTATTCATTGCTCAAATTCTCACTGCAGTTGCGATGGGATTTTTTGAAAATGAAATTAGTAAAGCGGTTGTTCTTTCGATTTTTATTCCACTCGTAATCTCCAGCGGAGGAAATTCAGGTTCTCAGGCAGCTACACTCGTTATAAGAGCAATGGCTGTTGGTGAAATAGCCCTTGCCGATTGGTGGCTGATTATGCGCCGCGAAATTTTATCAGGATTAATGCTTGGCGGTATTCTCGGAGTAATTGGTTTTTTACAGGTGGCTATCTTAACAAATGTTTTCCATGTCATCTCCTCGCATTGGGTATTGATAGGTATCACCGTTTTTTTCTCTCTCATTGGAATTGTGCTCTGGGGAACTATATCAGGTTCAATGCTTCCATTTATTCTTAAAAAGCTCGGCGCAGACCCGGCAACCTCATCTGCTCCTTTGATTGCAACATTATGCGATGTTACAGGGTTAGTAATTTACTTCTCAGTAGCAATGCTTGTATTAAGCGGAACACTGCTATAAGATTGAAATACTTTCCGGTTTCTACTAAATAAAACTTAAAGTTTCTTCTTATATTTGTCACCCAATAATAAAACAAATGACTAAAATCCAATATGAATAAAATGAATGTAAAAGGTATAATTCTGGCTGGCGGTTCGGGTTCAAGACTCTACCCAATTACCAAAGTATATAGTAAACAACTTGCTCTCATTTACGATAAACCTCTCATCTATTATCCACTCTCAATTTTAATGTTGGGCGGAATAAGAGATGTGTTAATTATTTCAAATGATGAAACAATTCCATTATATCAAAAACTTTTTGGTGATGGCAAACATATTGGAATGAATTTCGAGTATGTTATTCAACCTGAACCTAAAGGAATTGCACAAGCTTTTATTTTAGGTGAAAAATTTATTGGCTCCGATATGTCCTGCCTGGTTCTTGGCGATAATATTTTTTATGGTAATCTTGAATTCTTTTACAAAGCACTCAAAACTGAAAAAGGTGCAACAATCTTTGGTTATCAGGTTACTGACCCTGAAAGATATGGCATTGTTGAGTTTGATCAGAAGGGTAAAGTTTTATCTATAGAAGAAAAACCTTCCAGGCCAAAATCACACTACGCAGTTCCGGGACTGTATGTTTATGATAACAGGGTAATTGATATTTCGAAAAATCTGAAACCATCAAAAAGAGGTGAGCTGGAAATTACAGATGTAAATCAGGCATATCTTGAGCTTGGCGAATTGCAGGTAGAGAAAATTGGCAGAGGTGTTGCCTGGCTTGATACCGGGACACCTGAAGCACTATTGGCTGCTTCAAACTTCTTTGGAGTAATTGAAGACAGACAAGGACTCAAAGTCGCCTGCATAGAAGAGATAGCTTATCTCCGCGGCTTCATTGATAAAAAACAGTTTACGAAATTGGTTGATGAAATTCCAAAATCCCTTTATAGGGAATATCTTGAAAAAATATTGTTAGAGAGTTAGTTGAACGTTATAAAAACAGAAATTCCAGGTTTGCTTATTATTCAGCCGGATATATTTACGGATTCAAGAGGATTTTTTGTTGAATCTTACAACAAGAAACGATATGAGGAATCCGGAATTGTCCATGACTTCGTTCAGGATAATATTTCAAAATCAAAGAAAGGTACCGTACGGGGACTTCACTATCAGGTCGGCGAAAAAGCTCAGGGTAAACTCTGCCAGGTAATTGAAGGTGAAGTTTTAGATGTTGCTGTTGATGTTAGATTTGGATCACCAACTTACGGGAAACATTTTTCATTAATTTTAAATTCAGAAACAAAATTCCAGCTCTGGTTACCGGCAGGACTGGCACATGGTTTTTCTGTTTTATCTGATGAAGCAATCTTCTCTTATAAGTGTACAAATTATTACAGCAAAGCAGATGAAAGAGCTATTCTATTTAATGATCCCGATTTGAAAATTGATTGGAGAGTTGAACAGCCGATTGTTTCAGAAAAAGATTTAAAGGCTGCAAAGTTCAAAAACATTGAAAAAGATTTTGTATTTACTGCTGAATGATCTAATTCTATAGCAACCATTTTTAATTCTTATAATTTTAAAACATAAACACGGAAAATTTTATGAAAGTCCCACTGCTCGATTTAAAACCTCAATATCAGTCATTAAAAAAAGAACTTGATGAAGCCGTTCTGCGTGTTGCCGAATCACAATATTTTATTCTTGGACCAGAAGTTGAAAAAATGGAAAAGGAATTTTGTGATTACTTGAAGTGTAAATATGCTATTGGCGTTTCATCCGGAACTGATGCTCTTCTTTTAGCATTAATGGCAATTGATATACAGCCCGGTGATGAAGTTATTGTCCCTACTTATTCATTCTTTGCAACCGCAGGCGTTGTTTCAAGATTGAATGCAATTCCCGTGCTTACCGATATTGATCCGGTTACATTTAATATTGATCCTGAAGATGTTAAAAAGAAAATAACATCAAAAACAAAAGCAATTATTCCGGTTCATCTTTACGGACAGAGCGCGGATATGGAACCCTTAATGAAGATTGCTAAGGAGAAAAATATTTTTGTTATTGAAGATGCGGCACAGGCAATCGGTACAGAATATAAGAATGGTAAATGTGTTGGAACAATTGGAGATATTGGCTGCTTCTCATTTTTCCCGAGTAAAAACCTTGGTGGATATGGTGATGGCGGACTTGTAACCACAAACAATGATGAACTTGCTTACATGCTTCGCATAAAAAGAGTTCACGGTGGTGAACAAAAATATTATCATAAAGTAATTGGCGGAAACTTTAGAATAGATGCTTTGCAAGCTGCTGTCTTGAGAGTAAAACTTCCACATCTCGATAAATGGTCAGAAAAAAGAAGAGCTAATGCAGATCACTATAATGAACTCTTTATTAAAGTTGGTTTAGCAGAGGAAACAGGAAAAATAAAGTTCGATAACAAAAATAAAGTGCTGTTACCAAAAGCCGTTTATAGATCCGAAATCCCAAATCCGAAATCCGAAATCAGGAACTATCATATTTACAATCAGTATATAATCAGGCTTGAGAATAGGGATGGATTAAAAAAGTTTCTAACTGAAAATGAAATCGGAAATGAAATTTATTATCCCGTTCCTTTCCACCTGCAGGAATGTTTTACAAACCTGAATTATAAAAAGGGAGATTTTCCTGAATCTGAAAAATCCAGTGATACTTCCCTGGCTCTTCCCATTTATCCTGAACTATCAAAGGAACAGCAGGAATTTGTGGTTCAAAAAATTAAGCAATTTGTTCAGGGGAAATGAAATTTGTTGTGAAAATATTATTACAGAAAATACTTTTTTTTGTCGTAGTTTTATTTTCAGCAACCGTTGTTCTGAGGGCGCAGGTTGTTTATGAACCCTTGTATGAAGACGTATATAATTTTTTACGGAGGATAAGTCAGAAGGGAATTATTGAGTTTAATGATCTTATCAGACCTCTTCCGCGCTCTTATATCAGCCAAAAATTGCTCGAAGCCGATTCACTTTCTTCACAGTTAACTTCTCTTGAACGAGATGAATTAAAATTTTTACTCGAAGATTATTATCACGAACGCTGGCTTAGCGAGGGCAATAATAAACAAACCGAGCATTTGGATTATTTTGGATTTGATCCTGCTGACAGATGGAGAATGTTTTCTTATGGAGGCGATGGATTCAAAATAAATGCAGACCTGATCCTTGGTGCTGAAATCGGATCAGTTAAAGATGCCAGGCAAACTCACTTCTGGAATGGAATCTATTCTTATGGATACATCTATGATGTTTTAGGATTCAGCTTCGATTTTAGAGATAATACAGAAAACGGAACCACCCTTGACAAAACAAAAATCTTCACTCCGGAAACAGGAGTTGTTGCCCGTACAGATGCAAATTTCTATGAGTATCCTTCGGATCAGATGGAATACAGCGAAGCTAAAATGATGCTTGCAACAGATTGGAAATGGGGAAGTCTGGCTGCTGGCAAAGAATTTTTAGAATGGGGTTATGGTGATAACGGTCTGCTCGTAATGTCACAAAAGGCTCCTTCATTTCCTTTGATCAGGCTGGATATTAATCCGGTTGAGTGGTTAAGCTTCAATTATTTTCATGCCTGGTTATCTTCTAATGTGATTGATACAACAAGTTTATACTACACTGAGACTGGCAGTTTGAGATATCAATATCATAATAAATATATCGCCTCACATACTCTAACTATCAGACCAACTCGTGGGCTGGATATTTCCATTGGCGAATCAATTATTTATTCTGAAAATCTTGAAATTTTATATCTGATTCCAATAACATTTTTCAGACTGGCGGACCATTACCTTTCCACACAAATAAATGAAGCCGGCGGCAATGCTCAATTTTTTGCTCAGGTAAGTTCAAAAGGTCATATTAAGAACACTCATCTTTATGGTACATTATTTATTGATGAGTTCACTCTTACTAATTCGTTCGATCCTGAAAAACAAAAAATGCAGATAGGCTTTACTCTCGGAAGTTCAGTTACAGATTTGCCAATTGAAAACCTTACGCTAAAACTCGAGTACTCTAAAATATATCCATATGTATATCAGCATTTCATAAACACCACTACATTTGAAAGTAATTCATACGTTTTAGGTCATTGGATGAATAATAATGCCGATCAGATATTTGGCTCCGTTAAGTACCGTTTTATCAGAGGGCTTGAAGCACTCGTGTGGGCAAGGTATATTCGGCAGGGTGAACGTGCAGACGAAAGCGTACAGTTTGATCTTCCGCAGCCGCCATTCCTTTTTGGCTTGAGAACAAACTACACTTATTTTGGTGCACAGGCAAAATATGAATTCATTCATAATCTTTTTATTCGTGCGCGTTATCAGTATATGAAAACATCAAAACAACAGCAAGACTTAAGTTTTATTGATGACAGCAATCAGGAATTTTATTTTGCTGTTTATTATGGATTATAGACGAATGACATTATGATAAATCAATTAAAATATTTGGATAAGAAAATTTATATTGCCGGGCATACAGGTATGGTCGGTTCTGCAATTACAAATGAACTAAAGAATAAAGGATATAAAAATCTAATTCTAAAAAACTATCCTGGACTTGATTTAATAAGACAGAATGATGTTGAAAAATTCTTTAAATATGAAAAACCAGAAGTTGTAATAGTTGCAGCGGCAAAAGTCGGCGGCATTCTCGCAAACAATACATACCGTGCTGAGTTTATTTATGATAACCTGATGATTGAAGCGAATATCATTCATAACGCTTACAAAGCCGGAGTTGAAAAATTAATTTTTCTTGGAAGTTCATGCATCTATCCTAAATTGGCTCCTCAGCCTTTAAAAGAAGAATATTTGCTATCCGACTTTCTTGAATACACAAACGAACCATATGCGATTGCAAAGATTGCAGGAATAAAACTCTGTGAAAATTATTTCCGGCAGTATTGTTCCAACTTTTATTCCGTTATGCCAACGAATCTTTATGGACCGAATGATAATTTCGACTTGCACACATCTCACGTTCTCCCTGCATTTATCAGAAAGTTTCACGAGGCAAAAGAAAAAAATGAGAAAGAAGTTGTCATCTGGGGAACAGGTAAACCCCTTCGCGAGTTTTTATTTGTAGAAGATCTTGCCGATGCAATTTTGTTTTTGATGGAGAATGTAAATGCTGAAGACTTGTATGAAAAAGGACTCACTCATTTAAATATCGGAACAGGAAAAGATATTTCAATTGATGGTTTGGCGAATTTGGTTTCAGAAATTGTTGGATACAAGGGCAGCATAAATCACGATACTTCAAAACCGGATGGAACACCGAGAAAACTGCTGGATGTTT
Source organism: uncultured Ignavibacteriaceae bacterium (assembly GCA_963698525.1). GTDB lineage: Bacteria > Bacteroidota > Ignavibacteria > Ignavibacteriales > Ignavibacteriaceae > IGN2. The sequence goes on from CAVORE010000013.1 coordinate 125,873, forward strand.
CTCGAATAAATTCTCTTGGTTGGAAATATAAAACAGAATTGAGAATAGGGATTGAAAAAACATATTATTGGTTTCTGAAGACGTTACACCCTTAATTATAAATTAAAAATGAAAAATTAAAAGGTGTAATTCAACAATGGATGAAGGTCTTGGGAATAGATTATTTAATTTTACTATCAATGTATTTAGGTTTTTAGGGACTCTACCAAAAGTTCCGGAAGCTCAAGTTATAAGATATCAGCTTGCTAAAGCTGCCAGCTCATCAGGAGCTAATTATGAAGAAGCTCAGGCTGCATCATCAAAAGCTGATTTTGCAAATAAAATGAAAATTGTTTTAAGAGAAATGAGAGAATCAAACTACTGGATAAGAGTTTGTATTGCTTTGAAATTTGGAGACCAGTTAGAAGCCGGCAGATTAAAAACGGAATCTGGAGAACTTAAAAATATTCTTGGTTCAATTTGCAGTAAACTATAATTCATTTTTTTAATTTTTAATTTATCATTTTTAATTGCTTATGAAGCGCGCATTAATAACCGGAATTACCGGTCAGGATGGAAGTTATTTAACTGAAATACTTCTTCAAAAAGGATATGAAGTCCATGGAATTATCCGAAGAAGCAGTTCTTTTAACACTGGAAGGATAGATCATCTATATAACGATTCCAAAATACTCGATAAAAAAATGTTTCTGCATTATGGTGATCTTGTTGATACAAGTAACCTAAATCAGACTACTGGAAAAAATTGAACCGGACGAAATCTACAACCTTGCTGCACAAAGTCACGTAAAGGTTTCATTTCAGGTTCCAGATTACACTGCTCAGGTGGATGCACTTGGCACTCTCAGATTTTTGGATGCGATACGTGAAGTCGGATTAAAGAAAGTAAAATTCTACCAGGCATCAACAAGTGAACTTTTCGGAAAAGCTCAAGAAGTTCCGCAGAGTGAAAAAACACCTTTCTATCCTCGTTCACCTTACGGGGTTGCAAAACTTTATGGTTATTGGATCATAGTAAACTACCGTGAGGCTTATAATATCTTTGCTTCAAATGGAATTCTTTTCAATCACGAATCACCGAAAAGGGGAGAAACATTTGTAAGCAGAAAAATAACCCGCGCCGCTTCCCGAATTGTAGTTGGTTTACAAAAGGAATTAACTCTTGGGAATCTCAATGCAAAAAGAGACTGGGGTTACGCACCTGAATACTGTGAAGGTATGTGGAGAATTCTACAGCACAAAGTTGCGGATGATTTTGTACTTGCAACAGGTGAATCAAAAACTGTCCGCAAGTTTGCTCAACTGACTTTTAAAAATTTAGGAATCGAACTGGAATGGAAAGGTAAAGGTGAAAATGAAAAGGGTGTTATCAAAGCAATTAATCTTGAAAAAGCAAAAAAGTTAATAGGTTACTCAACTAACAAAAAATCATTCATTAAAGATTTTACTTCAAAGCTAAAAAAAGGTGATACGCTGATTGCAATTGATCCGAACTACTACCGTCCCACTGAAGTTGATTTACTGATTGGCGATCCAACAAAAGCCAAAAAAGTTCTTGGCTGGAAAGCAAAAACAAAATTTGAAGACCTCGTTAAGCTGATGATAAAATCTGATATGGAAAAAGTTTTAAGAAGAGGTTTTTAATCTGCCTGGGAAACCTTCGAGCTTGCCTGTTCGGCAGATAGGGTTGCAGAAACTAAAAGGGTCTTTAACCTCGAAAGTTACAAGCAACTCTTTTTTGCTACTCCATTTACCTTTAAATTTGTTTCATTAAAATCAACTTTATCGGACAATTTTTAATGAAATTAACCTTCATTTTACTTACTGCTATTATTCTATCATCAACTAATTACTCACAAACTGCAAAGACACAAAAGTATAATCCATTCTCAGGAACCGTTGTTTTTTCAGTTGAAGGTGGAACTACTCTTGCAAGCACAGATTACAGCGGACTTGGTGTTGATTATCTCGGCAGACTTTCAATAGAGTATTTTTTCCCTGCCTGGACAAAAAGTGGTTTTGGTATCAGGGCATTTGGTAATGCCGGATTTCTTAAGGGCAGTGACTCAAATCTTGATCCGCAGGAATTCAGAACTAATATCTCTTCAATTGGTGCCGGAGTTATTTTTAATTTAAGTATCAATGATGTTGTTTTTCCTTATCTTTTTGCGGGAATAGCAAGCTTATCATTTAACCCAAAAGGCGAAGGCGGTGTTAAACTGCCGAATAACGAAGCCGGAACTTATAAAACTTCTGAAGTAAATTACCTCGGTGAACTTGGAATTCGTTATCCCGTAACTGAAAATCTTTCACTGAGTTTGAGTGGAGGTGCCCAAATATCTCCAAATGACTGGCTTGATGATAAAGCAATTGGTGTTGGCAACGATATGTTTTTTACTGTAATGGGTGGAATTTCGTATTCATTCTTAACTGAATTTGATAATGACGGAGATGGTGTTGTTGATTCAAAAGATATGTGTGCAAATACTCCGGCAGGAATTAAAGTAGATGAATTCGGCTGCCCGTTTGATTCAGATAATGATAAAGTTCCGGATTATTTAGATGAATGTGCCGGAACACCGCAAGGTGCACCTGTTGATAAGAAAGGTTGTCCGCTGGATTCAGACAAAGATGGAGTTCCCGATTATACTGATCTTTGTCCAGATACAACTCCCGGAGTTAAAGTTGATGAGTACGGTTGCCCGTTTGATTCGGATGGCGATGGCGTTCCTGATCATCTGGACAGATGTCCGGATACTCCTTATGAAATAGAAGTTGATAAAAACGGTTGTCCTGTTGATGAAGATCTTGATGGCGTTCCTGATCATCTGGATCAGTGCCCCGGAACTTTACCCGGAGTTCAGGTGGATGAAAACGGATGTGAATTAGTCATAGCTCCGCCTCCGCCGCCTGTTGATCTCAATCAACTTGTATTAAGTTCAGGGACAAGTTTCGAATTTAATAGTGCTCAATTAAAGCCAGCAGCATTTCCTGACCTGGATAAAATGCTTGAGCAGATGAAAAAATATCCTATGTCACGTTGGAGAATTGAAGGTCATACAGATAACGTTGGTTCAGAAGATGGAAATATTAAAATATCTCAGATGCGTGCTGAATCAGTATTGAATTATTTTGTTTCAAGAGGAATTCCTAAAGGTAGATTTGAAGTTGTTGGAATGGGAAGTAAATCTCCGATAGCTGATAACAAAACAGAAGAAGGCAGAGCACAAAACAGAAGAGTAGAAATTAAGAGAATAGATAAATAGTAAACTTTCATAGAAAATCCGGAGGAATCATGTTCGATCCAAAATATAAATTCACTTGTGTTGATCGTTTTTTGAAGTATGTGAAATACGATACTCAGTCAGATGAAGAATCAACTTCATTTCCAAGTACAGAAAAACAGAAAAAACTTTCTGCTGATCTTGCAAAAGAATTGAAAAAGATGGGGCTTAAAGATGCAGTGATGGATAAATGGGGTTATGTTATGGCAACTATTCCATCAAACACAAAAAAGAAAGTTTCACCTGTTGCATTCATTGCACACGTTGATACATCACCGGCAGTTACAGGAAAAAATGTTAAGCCAATTATTCACAAAAAGTATAAGGGCGGAGATATAAAACTGCCGAATGGCGGTTGGGTGATAAAGGTTAGTGAAAATCCCGATCTGAAGAATATGAAAGGATTTGATATTATCACTACAGACGGAACAACATTGCTCGGTGCAGATAACAAAGCCGGTGTTGCTGAAATTATGGACGCAGTAAATTATTTGGTTTCTCATCCAGAAGTTAAGCACGGTCCGATAAAAATTTGCTTCACTCCTGATGAAGAAGTTGGCAGAGGAACAGAAAAAATTGATTTAAAAAAACTCGGTGCTAAATATGCTTACACAGTTGATGGCTCAAGCAGAGGTGAAGTTGAATCAGAGACTTTCAGTGCTGATATGGTTGTGCTGAAATTCATTGGAAAAAATATTCATCCCGGTTACGCAAAAAACCAGATGATCAATTCAGCAAAGATAGCAGCAGCATTTATTGAAAGTCTTCCGAAGAAAACTCTTTCTCCTGAAACTACAGAAAAGAGACAGGGTTATGTACACGTTACAACTATAAATGGACTTGAAGAAGTTACTACTCTAAAAATCATTATCAGAGATTTTGAAACTCCAAAGCTGAAACAGTATGAACAGCTCCTTGAAAAATTAGCAAAACAAGCTATTGCAAAATTTCCAGGATCGAAGTACGAATTCAAAGTTATCAACCAGTATAGAAATATGCGTGAAGTATTGGATAAGCATCCTCAGGTTGCAAAGTTTGCTGTTCAAGCGATGAGAAATCTTGGAATCAAACCCATTATGCATCCGATACGCGGCGGAACAGATGGTTCAAGATTATCTTTTATGGGATTGCCGACTCCTAACATTTTTGCCGGTGAACACAGCTTCCACTCGCAGCTTGAATGGGTTGCAGTTCAGGATATGGAAATGGCAGTAAAAGTAATTGTTGAGATTGCACAAATCTGGGAAAAGAGAAGTTAAGTTAATGGCACGCAGATGATGCAGATTATTATGATCTGCGCAGATCAGTTAAATCAGTGTCATCTGTGTACTATTTCCTAAGATGAAAAGAGCATTTCGAAAACCAGAACTCATGGCTCCAGCAGGAGATTGGACGATGCTTCGCACAGCAGTTAAATCCGGTGCTGATGCGGTTTACTTTGGCGTTGATAAATTGAATATGCGTGCAAAGGCTAAGAATTTTTCAGTCGAAGAGCTCCCTGAAATTTCAAAGTTCTGTAAATCAAAAAAAGTAAAAACCTACCTAACTCTCAACACAATTGTTTTTGAAGATGAAATTGATGAAGCAGATAAAATTATTTCTTCAGCAAAAAAAGCAAAGATTGATAGAATAATTTGTTCCGATTTAGCTGTTGCCGAACTTTGCAACAAAAATAAAATACCTTTCTGCATTTCCACTCAAAGTTCCATTTCAAATTCACTTGCTGCCTCAGTTTATAAAAAACTTGGCGCAGTTAGAATAGTTCTTGCACGCGAGTGTTCACTTGAAGAAATAAAAAAGATAAGAGCAAACACCGATCTTGAAATTGAAGCATTCATTCACGGTGCGATGTGCATAGCTGTAAGCGGAAGATGTTTTATGAGTCATCATTTATTCGGACAAAGTGCAAATCGCGGGGAATGTGTTCAACCTTGCAGAAGAGAATACGAAGTTTACGATAGCGCGACAAATAAATCATTATTAATTGGCGATGATTATGTTCTTTCCCCTAAAGATCTTTGCACGATAGAATTTATTGATCAACTGATTGAATCTGGAATTGATTCATTCAAAATAGAAGGAAGAAAAAGATCTCCGGAATATGTGGCAAAAACTGTTTCAGTTTACAGAAAAGCAATTGACCTGCACTTTCAGAAAAAACTTACAACTGAAAAGAAGAAAGAATTTCTAAAAGAATTAGAAACTGTTTACAATCGTGGATTTTCAACCGGATTCTATTTTGGCACACCTTCTTCCGAAGATTATGCCGGAGTAAACGGAAGTAAAGCAACAACGCGTAAAGTTTATGTTGGTAAAGTTCTCAACTATTTTAAAAAAGCTAAAGCCGCACATATACTATTAGAATCCGGCGAAGTGAATTTGAATGATAAAATATTAATCATAGGTGAAACAACAGGACTTGTCGAACTTACATTGGATAGATTAATAATAAATGATAAGTCATCACCTTCAGCAAAAAAAGGGAAGGAAATTACATTAATCACTCCGGAACTTGTTAGAAGAAACGACAAAGTTTATTTAATTGAAAATCTATGTTAATCCTCTCCGTACAAATTTAAATGTCTTTCGAAGTTTTTATATTTCTTTTTTCAGGATTAGCAGCACTCTTTCTTGGTGCAGAGGGATTAATCCGAGGTTCTTCAGCCTTGGCATTAAGAGTGGGGATTTCTCCGCTTGTGGTTGGTCTTACAGTTGTTGCGTTCGGGACAAGTTCACCCGAGCTTGTAGTAAATTTAAAAGCAGCGTTCATTGGTAATAGTTCTATTTCGCTTGGTAATGTAATTGGTTCCAACATAGCGAACATAGCTCTTATACTTGGTATCTCTTCTTTGATCAGGCCTCTTGATGTTCATGCAAATGTTATACGAAGAGAAATTCCAATTATGATTGGAATAACTATTCTTCTACTCCTTCTTCTTCTCGATGGAGAATTAACTTTGCTCGATGGATTAATTTTAGTTTTCGGAATTGTTATTTACTCAGTATTAAATATTGTAATGGCTCGTAAGGAAAAAAGTATTGAAGTTGAAAACGAATTTAGAGAGGGATTGAAATCAAAGCTTAATGTCCCTGTTTCAATAATTATGATTATTGTTGGTTTAGGTTTTATGATACTCGGCGCAAATTTATTTGTCACCAGTGCGATTACAATTGCAAAAATAATTGGAGTAAGTGACGCAATTATCGGTCTTACGATTGTTGCTATCGGAACCAGTTTACCAGAATTGATTACATCCATTGTAGCATCATTTAAAAATGAATCCGATATAGCTATTGGCAATGTAGTTGGTTCAAACATTTTTAATATTCTTGGGATTCTTGGTACTACTTCTTTAATTCTTTCAGTCAACACATCCGGCATAAATATAATTGATTTTGGAGTTATGTTATTTGCTGCACTTCTCTTATTGCCTTTAAGTAAATCCGGCTTCAAGATTTCAAGAATTGAAGGAGTCTTTTTGGTGACAGGTTACATAATCTATATGTACTCTATTTTACCCATATAAAACATAAAACGAATTTATTCCAGCCCATTTTTAATAACAATAGCAATTTTGTTTTTACTTTGAAGAGCCTTTCCAAATCAGTATTTTTTAACCTCAAATTTTTCGTTTAAGAAAGTAATTCATTAATGAAATTAAGTAAATATTTTGTCCCGACTTTAAAAGAAGTCCCAACTGATGCAACAGTAACAAGTCACATTTTGATGCTTCGTGCCGGAATGATCAGAATGTTATCTGCCGGCATATATTCATTTCTTCCACTTGGTTACAAAGTTGTGAGAAAAGTATCTCAAGTTATCAGAGAAGAAATGGATGCAATCGGCGGACAGGAATTTCATCTGCCTGCACTTAATCCAAAAGAGATCTGGGATGAAACCGGAAGAGTCGAAGCCTTCGGAGATATTCTTTTTCATATAAAAAACAGGGAATATGTTCTTGCACCAACTCACGAAGAAATTATAACTTATCACGCACGAAATGTTGTTAAGTCGTATAAAGATATGCCGCAAATCTGGTATCAGATTCAAACTAAATTCAGGAATGAACCTAGACCAAGAAGCGGAGTCATTCGCGGCAGACAATTTTTAATGAAAGATGCATACACGCTTGATGTTTCTTATGAAGCACTTGATGTTGCATATGGATTGCACGATCAGGCTTATAGAAAAATTTTCGACAGATGCGGATTAAAATATTTTGTCGTCGGTGCTTCAAGCGGGGCAATGGGTGGAACGGGTTCAGAAGAGTTTATGGTGAAATCAGAGGCAGGAGAAGACAATGTTGCTTATTGTTCATCCTGCGGATATGCAGCAAATGCAGAAGTAGCTTCCTCTAAAGTTGATGTGATTGCAAGAGATAAGGAAAGTAAAGCAGTATATGAAATTTCTACGCCGAATGTAAAATCGATTGATGAGCTTTGCGAGTTTCTTAAAGTTGATGAATCTGTTTGTGCAAAATCCAGAGTTTATATAAATGATGGAAAAGCAGTTTTGATTTTGATGCAAGGAAATAATGAAGTAAATGAATCCAAGCTAACAAAAGTTCTCGGTGGAAACGTTCGTTCTGCTCATCCTGAAGAGTTATTGACAGTCACAGGTGCAGATGCAGGTTCAATTGGTCCGATTGGATTTAAAGGAAGGATAGTCGCAGACTTCAAACTGAAAGACCGAAACAATCTTTTCAGCGGTGCGAATAAAAATGATTACCACATCGGTGGAATAGATTTGAAGCGTGACTTGCCAGATTCCTCAATTGAATATGCTGATTTAAGAATTGTGCAATCAGGAGAAGGTTGTCCAAAATGTGATAACAAGTTTGAAGTTTTTACCGCAATAGAGCTTGGACATATTTTCAAACTTGGTACAAAATATTCCGAAGCACTTAAAGCATTTTATCTTGATGAAAAAGGAGAAGAACATCCGATAGTAATGGGAAGTTATGGTATCGGAGTTGAAAGAATTATGGCTTGTTATGTTGAACAGAACCATGATGACAAAGGAATAATCTGGAATAAAGCTCTTGCACCTTTTGATATTCATTTGATTGCATTGAATATGAAGAACGAAAATGTAGTTTCAACGGCAGAAAAAATTTATAACGATTTGAAAAATGCCGGACACGAAGTTTTATTTGATGACCGTGATGCAGCAGCAGGCTTCAAATTCAATGATGCTGATTTACTCGGTATGCCTATTCAGATTGTAGTGGGTGAGAAGAAATTGAAAGATGGCAAGTGTGAAATGAAAATTAGAAAAACAGGTGAAAGATTTGATGTTGAGTTGAATAGTCTTGAAACCAAGCTAAAAGAAATAATTAATTCATTAGCATAATAAAAGAGACGCATTAACGATGCGTCTCTACATAAGAATAATTGTCTCCCCCTTTGGGGGAGAAATAGAGGGGGCCTCTTATTCTGTATCCGGTTTTCCTCTTAATGAATCCCAAATCATATAAGCGCAAAGTAATGCAAACATTACCAGACCGATTAACTCTGCGGAATGTGATTCTGCCCATTCCAAATTAACCCAATTGAATCCCTGCCATCTGAGTATTGCACTTATTACTCCCATCAAAGCTCCACCGGCAATAAATCCTGATGCAATCAATGTTCCTCTCTCTCTTCTTGCACTGTTTATTTTTTCATCTTTGCTTCTTGTGGAAACAAAGTGAGCAATTAATCCTCCAACTAAAAGTGGAGTATTGAGTTCAAGCGGAATATACATTCCGAGAGCGAATGCAAGTGCAGGCACTTTAATCATAGTAAGAACTAAAGCGAGAATTGCACCAACGATGTATAGTGTCCACGGTGCCGGTTGTTGATCCATTAAAGGTTGAATCACCGCAGCCATTGCATTTGCCTGTGGTGCAACGAGAGCACCATCTCCGACGAAACCATAAGTTTCGTTAAGAATCATAATTACAAAACCAACAGTCAAAGCTGAAACAAGCACTCCAAGAAATTTCCATCTTTCCTGTTTAATTGGAGATGATCCAAGCCAGTAACCAATTTTCAGATCAGTTATAAAACCACCAGCCATCGAGAGTGCTGTGCAAACAACTCCGCCGATAATTAGTGCTGCAATCATTCCTGAACTTCCTTTTAATCCAACTGAAGTAAGAATGATTGATGAAAGAATTAATGTCATCAAAGTCATTCCGCTAACCGGGTTTGTTCCAACAATTGCAATTGCATTTGCCGCAACAGTAGTAAAGAGAAATGAAATGACAAGAACAATAAGCAATCCGGCTAATGCCCATCCGATGTTATATACAACGCCCATATAAAAGAAAACTAAAAGAAGAATTGCTGTAAGCACAATTCCAACTACAATAATTTTCATTGGAAGATCACGTTGTGTTCTTAGCTGTGCATTGTTTACATGTTTCTTTTCAAAAATTTCTTTGAATCCTAAAGAGATTGCATCGCGAATAATTTTAGAGGAACGGATAATTCCGATAATTCCTGCCATTGCAATGCCGCCAATACCAACGTGTCTAACATACTGCCTGAAAATTTCTTCAGCACTCATTGCAGCAATTAATTTTGTTGCACCCGTTCCGAAAGTTTCAGTTAATCCTCCACCTATGTATGATATTACCGGAATCAACAAATACCAGGAGACGAAAGAACCCGCGGCTATAATGGCAGCGTATTTTAATCCAACTATATAACCTAATCCCATAACTGCTGCACCAAGATTCAAGCGAAAGACAAGTTTGAATTTATCAGCAAGCATTTCACCAACTCCAAATACTCTGGTTGTAAATACTTCGCTCCACCAGCCGAATGTTGCTATAACGAAATCATAAATTCCTCCTATTAATCCGCTTACCACCAGAACCAAAGCCTGCTTGCCGCCTTTTTCACCGGCAACTAAAATTTCAGTTGTAGCGGTTGCCTCCGGAAATGGAAACTGGCCATGCATTTCTGCAACAAAATATTTTCTGAAAGGAATAAGGAAAAGGATTCCAAGCACTCCACCAAATGCAGAAGCTAAAAAGATTTGATAAAACTCGGCATTTAGATTTAAAATGTACAAAGCAGGAATTGTGAAGATTGCACCCGCAACTATCAATCCGGAGTTTTGTCCGATAGATTGGATAATTATATTTTGTCCCAGCGGACTCTTGATTTTCATTAATGTTGAAACTCCAACTGCAATGATTGCAATTGGAATGGCAGCTTCAAACACCTGCCCGATCTTCAATCCAAGATATGCTGCTGCAGCAGAAAAAAGTACAGCCATCAGCAAACCCATTACAACTGAGTATGTAGTAATTTCCTGTGGAGTCGTACTTGCAGGCATTAAGGGCTTGTACTCTTCACCCGGCTTCAGCTCTTTGTAAGCATTTTCCGGAAGCCCCTTGATAGCTCCTGATGTATGTTCACTCATAATGTTTCCCTTTAGAATTTGAATTTAATTGGTAGTTCATATTCTGCTTTTTTAGATGCCGCAGATTCAAATGTAATTTTTCCCACAGGTTGTGAGCTCTCCGGAAAATATTCATTCGGCACATCAAAATAAATTTGAAGCTGTTTTGGTAATGAAGGATAAAGATTAACACCCGGCTTCTTTTCACTCATGACACTAATATTGTATTCAGCTTTAAAGTTTGTGACTTCCGTTATGTTAATATCAGCAGAACTTGTCTCGTGTGCAAACCCCGGTACGATTTCAAAAATATATTCAACCGAGTCAGCATCGGATGAATTATTAATAACAATTCTACCATTGCTGTAACTTAACGCATCACTTTCAATAACATACCCGGCAGTATCATAAATTAACAAAGCAAGGTCTGTAAGCTTGTTGTAATCAATTTTATTCATTTCAAGTTTGAATTCTTTTGACTTCTCACCTTTTCTCAAAACAAAAGGCATCCTGAATTTTTCACTTCCGCTGATTGTAACATCGTGATGAACTTCGAAGCCCGTAAATTGACCTTTAAGATTATAGTTTGAAGGAGCATTAAATAAATTCACAACTTTAATCTGGTTATCGTTTGCATCTATAACATTATTATCAAGACAGTTAATTCCATAAAACTTAATTGAAAGATCATAGGTTGAAATACCTTTTGCAAGAAAATTTCCATCTACAACTACTTCATAGACTCCCGGCTCAAGGTTAAAATAATTTTTTTCAATTTCGTTTTTATTGTCAAGTGTATGAAGGGAAGCTGATACATCAATTCCGATTCCATCCGGATTGTACAAGGCATATCTGACTCTTGAATAATTATTATTGGAAGCAGAGAGTTTAATGTTCATTCCCGTCTGACCGGCCGGCAATTCTATAAAATATCTTTTAAACAAACCTTGCTCAACTTTTTCTGAGTTCCAGATTCTGCCGTAATTATTTTCATAGCCAAACCTGTAAGGCATTATTACTGTTGCCTGCATTTCGAATTCAGGGAATCCGGATTTATCATCGCGGTATGATGTCAGCCTACCAGTATATAATCCCGGTTCCTGCATTTTAGATTTATCAAATTTCACATTTACAAAAGTTGACTGATCGTTCCTTATATAAGTTTTTTTCTGGATCGGGATCAGCCAGCCTGCCTGACCGGTAGGCAGGTCGCTGTCGCTTTCAATATAAAATGATCTGTAGAACTTATCACTTTTTTGAAATCCGTTTCTTTTAATTGAAAAATTGAAAGTGTCTTCATCGCGCAAATAAGAACCGTTCCGAAGATAAAGATTTGGCGCCCGTTCAAATGGTGAATTTGGTGAGAGCGATGAAATCGAATAAGTTTCAAATTTATTTATCTCCCCGTCTTCAATATATTTTTTGAGAAGATTATATGCGTTAACTGCATTAATATAACCATGTCCCTGGTCTAGATTGCTGTATCCTTCCAATTTAGTTGCGCTTTCTCTTACAGCTTTGTAAAGAAGCTGCGATGGAATTTTTACATCGGGAAATTCCTGCGATGCTGCACTCAAAAGTAATGACATAACTCCGGCTGAGTAAGGTGCAGCCATACTTGTTCCCCAGAACCTGTCCCAGCCTGTCCAGTTTGGCACAGTTGAAGTGCTTGCACCTGGTGAACAAACATCTGGTTTTCTTACTTCACCACCTCTTGATGAGAAATAAAGAATTACGTCCCGGTTTAATGTTGCACCATATAAATCAGCACCAACTTCCTTAGTTAAAACTGCACCCGATGAGAACACAGCATAAGATGATGAAGGTAAACCAACTGATGAAATTCCCGGTCCCTCATTTCCGCTTCCGACGCATATATATAAATATGGATTTTCCTCCGTTAAACTTTCGAGGAATTTTTCCATATCTGCCTGTCCCTCTAACTCTGTCCCGATTCCAAAGCTCATATTTATTATAACAGGAACCTCAGCCTCTTTGGAAATTTTATCAGCATAGAGATAAGCTTTTTTCATACTCTCAGTAACACTGCAGCCACCTGAGTACAAATTGTTTCCAAGTTTCATACTCATCATCTTTGCACCGGGAGCTATTCCGTTAAAATCAATTCCACCAATATGGTTTCCACCAGCAATTCCTGCAACGTGAGTACCGTGTGAGCCATCATCAAAGTGGAAGGTAACTATTTTTTCTTCCGGAAGAATATTCAATCCAATTGTCAATGGTGGAAGATCACCGGGGTAATCAAAGGAAAACGCATCTTGCTTCTCTTTATAGTTCCGCAAAGGTTTATCATCGGAAATGTCGCCATTGCCATTGAGGTCAAGGAAAACCACCCAAAACGATTCACTTCCTTCAGTAGTTTCGAAAGCTACAATTACGTAAACATCTTCCATATCACCATCACCATTGAGATCACCAGCACCGGAGTCAGAATTCATTAAACGTATTTCATCAAATCCACCAATAAAATAGTTATTATCTTTTGGAGTATACGGAAGAGATGAGGATGCGATCACCGTGTATTTTTCGTCATCATCTTTAAAAATCGTTTTACTATCTTCTTTATCAACATCGGCTTCAATAAGTTGAACGTCTCCCTGGTGAGTAAAATCCTGAACGTCAATAAATTTTACTTCACCTGTAGAAGTTTTAGTAAGCCCCTCAACTCCAATGTCAACACCGGTATCGAGGATAATAATTATCGTTCCTCTGCCGTCATATTCCGGGTGGAGGGTTAAGAATTCTTCAACACCAGTATCTTTAATTGATAAAAATGTCTGCCCGATTTCCTGGGAGTAAAGTGAGATAGTTGTTAAAAAAAACAGCGCAATAATTTTGATGGTTTTCATTTGAATCTCTGTTAATGAAATTTAGATTGTGAGAGAGTTGTTTGGCATTTTCAATTTGCAACAATGTATGTGCGATGTGACTGATAAAATTCCTGTAAAAAACATAATCAAATTTAATAAAGTTGTAAGAATTAACCTTCAAAAGATAAAGTCTATTAATGAAGAATTAACTAATTTTATTGTATGAATAAAACGCTTTTCATTGTTTCAACTCCGATTGGTAATTATGAAGATATAACTCTCAGAGCATTACGCATCTTGAAGGAAGTTGATTTTATTATTTGCGAAGAGTTCAAAGAGGCCAGAAGGTTGCTTTCAAAATATAAAATTGAAAAGCATTTAATTGAGCTGAACGAGCATAATGAGAACGAAGCCTCCGATGAAATTCTTATGATGCTGCTTGAAGGAAAAACAGCAGCACTTATTTCTGATTGCGGTACCCCATTATTTTCTGATCCCGGACATTTACTTGTTGATTTGTGCATCCAAAATAAAATTGATGTTGTTCCGGTTCCGGGTGTTAGCTCGTTGCTTACAGCCTTAGTTGGTAGCGGAATGGATTTCGAGAAGTTCTACTACTACGGCTGGCTTTCTCCTAAAAAAGATATCCGAAGAAAACAATTACTCGATCTGAAGAAAAGAAAAGAAACAATCGTATTAATGGACACCCCCTACCGTCTTAAAACTTTAATGGAAGATATTGTAAAAATTCTTGGGGCGAATATTCCGTGTGTGCTTGCATTTGAGCTGACTAAGGAAAGAGAAAAATTTTACCGTGGCAACACAGGCAACATTTTGAAGCACGTTGAGAAAGAGAATCTGAAAGGTGAGTTTGTGTTGATAATTAAAAACAAATAGAACGCAGATGACGCTGATTGAACGGATATTCACAGATTTAATCAGTTTAAATCTGTCTGATCTGTTAAACCTGCCTGCAGGTAAAGGCAGGTCCGTGTTCTATTTTATTAGTAACGCAACATTTTCTATGTGATATGTATGCGGGAACATATCCACAGGTCTCATCTTAATTAGTTTATAACCACCATCAACCAACATTTTAATATCTCTCACCTGAGTAGTGGGATTACAGCTTACGTAAACAATTTTTTCCGGACTTAGCTGCAGCACATCTTTAACAGTAATGCTGTGCATTCCTCCACGTGGCGGATCGAGAATAACCACATCAGGTTTCGGCAGCACATTCGTAAAAGGTAAAAACGATTTGTAAAGATCAGACTGCACAAAAGAAACATTTTCAATTTTATTTATTTCAAGATTTTCTTTTGCATCATAGATTGACGATTCAACCGATTCAAAGCCGTAAACTTCTTTTGCAAATGAAGAAACATAAATTGCAATTGTGCCTGCACCGGAGTAAAGATCATAGATTATTTCATCGCCTTTCAGATCAGCATATTCTAAGGCTGTGTTGTATAATTTTTCAGCCTGGACTGTATTGGTTTGAAAGAAAGAGTTTGCGCTTATCCTGAATTTGTAATCACCGATTTTATCATGAATGAAACCGCTTCCGAAATAAACAATTTCATAATCACCAATAGCAATGGATGCTTTCTTCTTACTAATGTTGTTGATTATTGTTGTTATCTCAGGAAATTTAGCAGTAATTACAGTGACATATTCCTTCATCAGCAATTCATTTTCCTCAAACGTAACAAGGTTCAACATCAGACCATCAGTTTTTTGTGCTTGACGGATAATAAGATTCCGTAAATGGCCTGAATGTGTTTTAGTGTTGTAAATAGAAATATTTCTCTTCTTAAAAAATTCCCGGGAAAAATTCAGAATATGTGCACTTAATTCTGATTGAAGGAAACATTCATCTAAATCCAGTATTTTTTCAAAATTATTTGGTACGTGCAGCCCCACAAAAAAACCATTATTGGAGACAGTCGCATCATCTAAAACAGTAAGCCATTGCAATTCAGAAAATGAAAATTCCATTTTGTTTCTGTAATAGAAAACATTCTCTGAAGGAAGGATGCTTTCAAATTCAAAATTCTGGAATCCGCCAGCGTGCCTGAAAATGTCTTCAACCTGTTCCTGCTTAAAAGCAATTTGCTGTGTATAATCCAGATCCTGCTGTTTGCACCCTCCGCAGGTTCCAAAATATTTGCAGCGTGGTTGAATTCTTTTTGAAGAAGGAATAACTACCTGATCAACAATAGCTTCAGCGTAAGATTTTTTCAGCTTTTTAATTTTTGCCGAAACAGTATCACCAGGATAAGCACCATTCACAAAAACGATAAATGAATCCGGTTCGGAATTTTCAGGCGCACTCTCAATGCTGACTTTTCCGATACCTTTTCCTTCAAAAGCATATTTGTCAACTTTTACCTGAATTATATCACCCTTCTTCAATTTGACTTCCTCATTATCAAAGATTTAAATCCAATGAATTTATTTCCGCCCAATTTTAGATAGACATTTGATTCATGTTTCATTCGTGAAAAATATTTTTTATTCAGTTCTTTTTCATCTTTACCGGCATTTGAAAATGCATCTCTTGTCTTCTCATAAAAATCCTTAAGTGTAGCCGAAAGATCTTTTTCATTAATTAACTTAAAACCATTGCTTTCAAAAAAGTGATTTATCTTTGATGAAGCAACAGGCTCTAAACCACTTCGTTCCCAGATATCGTTTACAAATTCAGGAACCGGTTCTCTGAGTGAAACAATTTCACCAACACAAAGTAATCCCTGATCCTTTAAAATTCTTTTTAACTCTTTCGAAATCTCTTTTCTTTCCGGAACAGAGATTGAACCCTGCGAATAAATTAAATCAATATACCCATCTTCAAAATCGGTATGGGCATAATCCATCATTTTAATTTTGATTTTACTGCCGTTCTTTAGTTTCATTCTGCTCTGCATCAGCGAATCATAATCATTTACGATTATATAAACATTGGTGAAGTAATTTAGAAGAGCTGTCGCTATGGATTCACATTGTGTGCCTATGATTAATGCACAATCTCCGTGTTGTATATCCTGATCGAGGAGATGTTCAAATTGCTTAACTCCTCCGGGGAGTTGAATGTTTATTGGTTTAGTGATTTGATTTTCCAAAATAATTGGTTTCCTTAATAGCAAATTTAATAAATATAGTTGATTGACATATATGATTTTTATTTTGCTTTGTCTTTAAAAATGGATAAGTGTATTTTTGATTAGCAATTTAAACCATTCGATAAATAACTTTTGTAAAGCAGAATACTAAGGGAGGTTCTAATTATGAATAGAGAAACAGATTATCTGGAAGATGATATTATGGAAGATTTTGGTGAGCTGAAAGAACTGGATTTTGGCAACAGGAAAGGAAATGTTGAGGGTATTCTCAATGAAGAGGAAGTCGAAAAGAATGTTGAATTTGTTGAGCAAAACCTCTGGGGCAAACTTGAGAGTTCAGGTAAAAGAATTTCCTTTGCAAAAGATATTCTTGCACTTTACAGCTATATGAAAGACCCGCTTGTTAAGTGGTTTAGAAAAGCGATTGTTGTTGCCGCACTTGTTTATTTTATTGTTCCGATTGATACAATCCCTGATTTAACACCGTTCTTTGGTTATCTGGATGACCTTGGAGTAATTACAGCGCTCTTAAAATATCTCGGCAGTGAATTAAAGGCATACTATCCAGAGGAATACAGAACCTGAAAAAAATCGGGCTCTGAAAAAATAGTTTTCAATCATTCCAGTATTATTTCTTAAGAGAATCCCCAAATGAATTATCGAATAGTTAAAAGTGAAATTATTTATCAAGGAAAAGTTTTTAACATTCTTGTAGATCAGATTGAATACAGCAGCGGTAACAAAGCTGTGCGGGAGGTTGCCGAACATCCCGGCGGTGCAGTTGTTGTTCCCGTTACCGATGAAGGTAAAATAATTATGGTAACCCAGCATCGTTTTCCTGTTAATAAAGTTTTACTTGAGCTCCCGGCAGGAAAATTAAGTAAGGGTGAAGATCCGTTTGTATGTGCCGTAAGGGAACTGGAGGAAGAAACAGGATTTAAATCAGATAATGTAAAAGAACTGGGAAGCATTTATACAACCCCGGGTTACTCAACGGAAAAATTATGGATTTATCTCGCAAAAGATTTAAAACCCGGGAACCATAACCGCGAAGAAGGTGAATATGGGATGGAAGTATTTGAGTTGACTCTGAATGAAATTGAAGAAAAAATTTATAATGGTGAAATTGTTGACGGGAAGACAATTTGCGGGATTTATTTAGCGAAAAAATTATTGTAAGATACTTGGTAAATAAATGAGAAAGTATTTAGTCGTTTTCGAAAAAACTAAAACTGGTTTTAGTGCCTACGTTCCCGATTTACCAGGTTGTATTGCGACTGGGAAAAATAGAAACGAAATTGAAAAAAGAATTTATGATGCAATTACATTTCATTTAGAAGGTTTAAGAGAATCGAACTACAAGATACCGAGACCGAGCGCAGAGAGTGCATTCCTTTTGGTTAATTCTTGACACCGAAAAATCAAATTAGTGAAGATGTCGGTTTTATGGTTCTCTGCGTTGATACAGAAGGAACCAGGATAGCACTGCATTCACGAAGTTAAAACTCAACAGTTTTTTGAATTATAGAAATGCCATATCTTTGAGATGTGGCATTTTTATTTGGTAAATTAATTTATGCTCAAATCCTTTGAAGTAAAAGACTACGCTTTAATCGAGCACATCTCCGTTGAATTTGGAAATGGGCTTAATATCATCACCGGCGAAACCGGAGCCGGTAAATCAATTCTTGATTGATGCAATGAGCCTGCTTCTTGGTGAAAGAGCTTCCACAGAAATTGTGCGAAAGGGTGCACAAAAATCTTATGTGGAAGGAATCTTTTAATGTAAAGGCAAACAAAAAAGTAAAATCACTTCTCGAGGAAAATGATGTTGATTTTTCTGATGAACTTATAATTCGCCGCGAGATATCACTCAAGGGTTCCAACCGATGTTTTATCAATGACACTCCCGTTAATCTAAATCTTGTAAAAGACATTGGAAATTTATTGGTTGATTTACACGGTCAGCACGAACATCAATCTCTTCTTCGAACCGAAACTCATATTGATTACCTTGATGAATTTGGTGACTACCAGGACGTTCTTCAACAATACAAAAAAGCTTACTCAGAATTACTTCATAAAGAAAAAGAATTAATTGAACTTCAAACAAAAGAAAGCAGCCTGAAGGAGAAAAAAGATTTCTATTCATTCCAGATAAAAGAAATAGATAATATTTCTCCGCAGGAAAATGAAGACGACATTTTGAGTGAAGAATTAAAAATTCTTGAGAGTTCAGAAAAGCTTTCTGAAATAACTGCTGAAATTTATCAGTTGCTTTATGATTCTGACCGTTCGATCCAGTCAGCACTGGCTAAAGTAAAAACTCTTCTGCAGAAACTTAATGATATTGATAAGACATTCTCTGATGCTTTAAATGAATCGGACTCCGCACTTGCACAAGTTCAGGACATTTCAAATTACGTGAGAAGCTACAATTCAAAAATTAATCTTGATCAGGAAGAAGTTGAGGGGAAGAGGGAAAGATTGAGTACAATAAATCTCCTCAAAAAAAAATATGGCGGCTCAGTAAAAAGTATTCTGGATTACCGAAAGAAAATTGGCGACGAATTTGAACTCGCGGAAAATTTTTCAGAAAAGATAAAAGAGCTTTCTAAAAATATTTTTGAGTTTAGAAAAAATGCCGGAAGCCTGGCAAAAATCTTATCTAAGAAAAGAGAGCAAGTGGCTAAACTCGTCAAAAGGGGAATAGAAGAAACTCTAAAGGAACTTGGAATTCAAGAACCTCAATTTAAAACACAAATTTCCGGCAATCCGACAGAAAAGGATAACGGAGTTTTTATTGATGGAAAATTTTTTAATGCTACTTCAAAAGGAGTGGATGAAATAGAATTTTTCATCTCGACAAATCCCGGTGAAGATTTAAAACCGCTTTCAAAAGTTGCTTCAGGCGGTGAAGTATCCAGGATAATGCTCTCTTTAAAATCAACTCTTGCAAAGAATGACAAACTTCCTTTGCTGATCTTTGACGAAATAGATGTCGGTGTTAGTGGAAGAATTGCTCAGAAGGTTGGTATAGCTTTGAAGAATCTTTCGGCATTTCATCAGGTTATTTCAATAACTCATTTGCCGCAAATTGCCGGATTGGCAGATCATCATTTTTCAATTCAAAAAGTAACTCAAAATGAGAGAGTAACCAGTTCAATTAAAAAGTTACCGCAATCGGAAAGAATTACGGAAATTGCCCGTTTGCTGAGTGGTGAAAAAATCACCGAAGCAAGCTTAAAAAGCGCTCGTGAACTAATCAACCAAAAGGAATAATTTTTGAATCTAATGTTCATTAATTATGAAGAATTTAATGAACAAGATTTCAAAAACAGCTTCACTGATTTTATTAGTTTTTTTATTCTCCGCCCCGAGAACAATTCCACAATCTATCGGCGAAACACTTTCAAATTTATCTTCAGATGCTGTCCTGAAATATTCAGAACCTGTAATTAGTGCATTCGGATCCAGTATGAACTCCGGCTGGTTTACCGGATTACCATCATCATCGAATGGAATTCATGCTAAGCTAAGATTTGTGGCAGTAGGCTCATTCTTTTCAGATGACCTTAGAACATTCAATTATACCGGAAGTCTGAGACTTACCTCGGCACAGGTAGATGAAATTCTTATCTCATCAGGTTATGACCCCAATACTATTCCAAATTACGGATCATTAAAAGAAGAAATTCTTTCAAGAGAATGGGAAGTATTGTTCAATGGTCCAACAATTACTGGAAATTATGACGATCATTTAAAAGTTGATTTTCCTGAGGCCGTAGTTCAGGGCTATACAATTGATAGTTACAGGCTTGAGTTAACAGATGTAAAAGGTTATCTTGATAATATTGATGTGATGCCATCACCAGCTTTACAGTTTGATTTGGGAAGTGTTATCGGAACCGGAGTTTCGGTTCGCTATTTCCGGGGTATAAATTTGCAGGACCTGGGGATTGTAAATATTTGGGGCGGTGGAATCAGTCATAACTTAAATTATTGGTTTGATGATTCATTACCTCTCGAGGTTGGTTTTGGATATTATTTTCAGAGTTTTAAAGTCGGTGATATTTTTAAGAACACAGCTTCGCAGTTTGGATTATTTTTAAGTAAAAGAATCGGCGGCAGGATTTCAATAGAGCCTTACGCAGGGTTAACTTATGAAACTTCCAGAAGTGAAATTGATTATAAATATGAGTTTGATAGCCCTGCTGGCAGACAGGAGTTGCAGCTAAGTATAGATTACAATGGAGACCAGACTGTAAACCTTGCTCTTGGCACTTCAATAAATCTCTCAATATTTGTTTTGAATTTTGATTATAAATTCGGCGGTACAAATACTGGAACTGTTGGTGTAGGTTTCGGATTTTAGTTTTTTCTTTTCCATTTTTCCTCAAAATCTTTCCTATTGATAATTATAAACAGTCATCTCTCTCTTTTGTCTCCTATTTAAAATAACGCATTTGCGTGATTGTTCACTATATCAGAAAAAAATATTTTGCCTGTGAATTAAGAAATTTTAAACGTCACTTAAAAAGGAGACAATTATGAGAAAAGGAATATTTTTGTTCTTGTTCATTCTCAGTTTTCAATTCAACTCATCCTTTGGACAGGTTGGATTAGGAATATTTGGCTTGGCCCCAAACGATGCAAATTCGTATTCTAAACCAATGGCTACATTTCTGGGAACTTATTTTAATTCCGGCGCTTACTATTCTGCTGATCTGCCGGAAACATTCCAATTCAAGTTTAGCATTATTGGAATGTATACTTTTGTTTCCGACGGGCAAACTACCTTTACACCAAATCCCGGAGTTTCAGGTTATAGTAATTCTGGAAGCTCCGCAACTTTTGTTGGAGGAGATGGAACTTACCAAATTGGTCCCGGCGGTTTTCTTGCTTATCCGGGAGGATTTAATGTTTCCAGCGTACCTTCTGGTATTTACCAGGCTGCGGGAAGTATCTACGGAACAGAACTTATGCTCAGGTATTTTCCCAGCATAACATTCAGTGATGTTAAATCGGGCTTTTGGGGTATTGGATTAAAACATGATTTCAGTCAATTGTTACCCTCACTTCCTTTTAACATAGCACTTCAGATTCTTTATAACAGTTTCAGTCTTGACTACGTCGGAGATGATCCAACCAGCCAGATTAATTTTGAATCAAATAACTTTGCGATAAATGTTCATGGCAGTAAAACTTTCAGTGAAATGTTTATTGTTTATGGAGGTTTGCAGTATGAGAACTCAAGTATGGATCTAAGTTATTATTTCAGGGATCCAAATGAGCTTTACCCATCAATTGCAAATACAGTGCAGGATACTTCAGTAGATGGCGATAATGTATTTAGGTTTACAGCAGGAGGTGCAATACAACTTATGCCAGTTGTATTCAATTTAGATTTCAATATCACCTCTATGTTTACAATTACCGGTGGCATTTCATTACAATTATAAAGGAGTTTGAAAATGAAAAATATTTATAACCATGGTTTTTTGATTTTGATAGTTATTGTTGCTATGTTATTTCAAGGCTGCGAAATATTAGAAAACTTTTTTTTGAATCTTCCTCTTAAACAGCCAATTACTTCTAGCGGAAGTAATACAACAATAACTGAATTCGAAAATATTTGTCTTCAGGATTATGATGCTTATTCAGATAACATCGATGAGATACAAAGTGTCGAATATGTTGCAGCACTATACAGGACGTTAGATTCACCCCAACTAACTCCAGGTTTAGCAGGTCAGAATATTAATGTAACCGTTGTTGATGGTGATGGTATTCTTATATTTTCACAAGATCTTCCTACAGCGGTCGCTGGCGATTATATTGATACACCTTACGAAATTGAATTAACGACAAGCGAAATATCGATCTTAAATGAATATTTAGCGCAATACAAAGAAAATCAGAATTTATGCTTCACTGCTACTCTCACAATGAGTAATATTTCAGCCGGTCAAGGGCCACCATACACTTTAACCGGACAGGTTGAGCTTCTTCTCTCGATTGAATTAGCACCATAACTATCAAATTATTCGTATTAAGGGACTGATTTTAGTCCCTTAATTATTTAACTCCTTATTGTCTTCTTATTTTTCCTCCACGCAATTAAATTTGATTATGATAATTCATTATTATAAAACCTATTGAAAAAAACCGCTTGTTACATTCATATCCCATTTTGTGATCATAAGTGTATCTACTGTGATTTCTATTCGATAATTACTTCAGAAAATATTAATTCTTTTTTAAAGTCTCTGAAAAAAGAAATCATTCATTCTGCTGAAAAATATTCAGCAGACAGAGAATTTATTTCAATATTCTTCGGTGGCGGAACCCCTTCACTGATGGAACCTGATTACATTTCTGAAATTCTTGAAAGCATCAAAAAAAATTTTATAGTAAGGAATGATGCAGAGATTACATTGGAAACAAATCCCGGAACAGTGTCTTTAGACAAGTTAAAAGTATTTCGAAATACCGGAATAAATAGAATTAGCATTGGTATCCAATCATTTGATAATAATGATTTGAAGTTCCTTACTCGCATTCATAATTCTGAAACAGCAATTAGTACAGTGAATTATGCAGCAGATGCCGGTTTTGAAAATATCAGTCTCGATTTAATTTTTAACTTACCCGGACAATCAAAAAAGAAATGGATCAAAAATTTAGAACAAGCAGTTAAACTTCCAATCAAACACATTTCAACTTACAGTTTGATTCTTGAAAGAGGAACCATTCTAAATAAAATGGTTCTCGATGGTAAAGTAAAAATCGCAGATGAAGATTATGACGCAGAGTTGTATCAAACTACAATAGATTTTCTCACATCAAATGGTTTTAATCAATATGAAGTTTCTAATTTTACCAAGCCCGGTTTCGAATGTATTCACAACAATGCTTACTGGCATTACACAGAATATTTTGGTTTCGGAACTTCTGCTCACTCTTTTATTGATGGAAAAAGATGGTGGAATTTATCGAGCCTTAAAATGTATATTGATAAAATTGAACAATCAGGAAATGCAATTGCCGGTTCAGAAATTATCAGCTCAGAAAAAGCAATGGATGAATATATTATGCTTGAGTTAAGAAGTTCTGGATTAAGTATTAAAAAGCTTGAAAATAGGTTCGGAAATGAAGGTAAGCACTGGTTAAAAAAGAAATATCCTTATTTTGAATTGTTGAAGAATCAGAATTTTGTAATGATGAATGATGAAATAATAAAACTTACTTCCAAAGGATATGCTGTTTGTGATGAAATACTTGCAGAAATACTTTAATAATTTTTTCTGTTCATGCTAAAAATAAAACTACACTGGCAGATTCTAATAGCTCTCGTCATCGCCATTTTTTATGGGTTAATACTGGCTGACTATGCTTACCTTGTTACCTGGATGGGAGATTTATTCCTCCGGGCACTAAGGATGATTATTGTTCCATTAATTTTAACTTCAATTGTATCCGGTGTAACAAGTCTTGGCGATGCGCAAAATTTAGGCAGGCTCGGATTAAAGACAATTACCTATTACATAAGCACAAGTTTATTCGCCATTGTTACCGGCTTATTATTAGTTAATCTTATTCAACCCGGTGTTGGTGCTGATCTTGGTTTAAAAAGGGAAGTGCCGGAACTGGCTGCTGCTTCGGGAGATTTATGGGACATTGTTTTAAGAATGGTTCCAACAAATATTTTTGAAGCTTTGGTTTCATTTGATATTCTTGCGATAATTTTCTTTTCCATTCTTTTCGGTTTTTTTATAACCAGACTTGATTCAAAGTATAATGATTTTTTAACAACATTATTTAACTCCGGCTTTGAAGTGATGATGAAACTAACGCACTTCATCATCCGGTTTACTCCTCTTGGCATTCTTGGAATTGTAGTGGCTGTAGTTGCAGAACAAAGAGAAAATCTTGGAGCAGTTTTAGGCAGTTTAAGCAAATATTTTGTTACGGTTTTAATCGGATTAATTATTCATTCAACTATCACCCTACCATTAATAATTCGTTCAGTAGGAAAAGTTAATCCGTGGAAACATTTTCAAGCGATGACGACTCCATTGCTCACAGCTTTTTCAACCAGATCATCCTCTGCTACTCTTCCACTGACCATTGATGCTATCGAAAACAATTCCGGAGTCTCAAATAAAATCTCAAGTTTTGTTTTGCCACTTGGTGCAACAATAAATATGGATGGAACTGCGCTTTACGAATGTGTTGCAGCTATGTTCATTGCACAGGCTTATGGAATTGAGATGACAATAATTCAACAAGCAATAATTGTTTTTACTGCTTTGCTTGCTTCAATCGGTGCGGCTGGAATTCCAATGGCTGGACTAGTAATGATATCAGTTATTTTGACAGCAGTTGGTCTTCCACTAGAAGGTGTCGGACTAATTCTTGCTGTTGATCCTTTTCTCGATATGTGCAGAACAACCGTTAATGTATTCAGTGATTCTTGCGGTGCTGTGACTATCGCAAAAACTGAAGGTGAAACTCTTAAAGTTTAATTAAATAAAAATTTATGTTAGTTATTAAAAATACCCGGGGTGTTAAAATGAAATATTTACTTTTAATTTTGATCGCTTTTACAATTTCTGTTTTACCACAAAATGTTAAGCAGATTAAGTTATTAATTAATAATAGTTTTGATATGCAAAAAGCTTCTACATTATCCATTGATCTTGAACATTCAATTTTAGATAAAGAGGGCGGACTAATTCTTTTTGTTGATGATAATGAATTCCAGGCGATTTCAAATTCAGGTTTGAATTATGAAATATTAATTAATGATTGGAAAGCTTATTACAACTCTCTTCCCATTCCTTCTTTTGCCGAAAAAGAAAATATTAAAATGGAAAGTCAGGCAGATTTTGGAGTAACAGGTTTCGACTTTGGTTCGATGGGCGGTTACTATACTTTAGCTGAGATTGAAGCTGATCTTGATGAAATGTTTCAACTTTATCCAAATCTCATCACGCAAAAATATTCTATCGGAACGAGTGTTGAAGGAAGAACAATCTGGGCAGTTAAAATTTCTGATAATCCTAACATAAATGAGAGTGAACCAAAAGTTGGTTTTGATGCACTTGTGCACGCAAGAGAACCACAATCAATGGCAACACAAATGTATTTTATGTGGTATTTGCTGGAGAACTATGGAACCGATCCTGAAGCAACCTATCTCGTGAACAACCGAGAAATTTATTGCGTGCCTTGTTTCAATCCTGATGGTTATGAATACAATCGGCAGACAGATCCAAATGGTGGTGGTGACTGGAGAAAAAATCGCAGAAATAACGGCAGTTGCTATGGTATAGACTTGAACAGAAATTTCGGATACCAGTGGGGATACGATAATATTGGATCCAGCCCGGATCCCTGTGCAAGTACATACCGCGGACCTTCTGCTTTTTCTGAACCTGAATCTCAGGCAATTCGCGATTTAGCGATCCAGAAAAACTACGGAACTCATTTTAATATGCACACTCATGGTGGATATATTTTGTATCCATGGGGTTACATAAACCAGGAAACACCCGATTCATTAACTTACAGGGAGTTTGCTGCATTACTTACCTCTTATAGTGGATACGCTTACGGTTCCGGTGGTCAGCTTCTTGGTTATAATTCTAACGGAAGTATCAGAGATTGGATGTACGGAGAGCAAACAACTAAAAACAAAACTTTTGGCTATACTATTGAAATTGGAAATGCTTTCTGGCCGTCACAAAGCCTGATTTATCCAATTGCTCAGCAGAATTTAAAAACGATGATCTACCAATCTTTTCTGGCAGGAGATTATGTGAAACTTGAAAATGCAAATTTTGATCGCGAATATTTTCTTCCTTTGGAAGTCGTTGAACTGACACCTGAATTCAGAAATAAAGGATTGGCTACTGCTTACAATCTCAATTTTGAACTTACATCTTCCAGCCAGTATGTAACAATAAATACAGGTAATGTTTCTACGGATTCAATTGAAGCACGATCAAGTTTTACAATTACTACACCATTATCATTTGTAATTTCAGCTTCAGCGCCATTGGAGGAAGAAATCCAAATCGTACTCACAACCAGAACCAACGGAGACATAATTTCTTCAGATACATTAAATATATTTATTGGATTTCCTGTTTTTATATTTGAAGATAATTCAAATAATCCCACAACATATTGGACGATAACAAAAACTCCGACCACAAGTCCGCAGTGGGATTCTACTTATAAATCATTTTATTCGGCGCCAAACTCATATACTGATAGTAAAAATGGTAACTATGTTAATAGCGCTACGGTTACGATGGCTCTGACTAATCCTATTGATCTTACCGGGTATACAAATCCAAGATTACAATTCCAGACTAAATTCGATATAGAAAGTGATTGGGATTATGGACAGGTGCAGGTATCAACAAATAACGGTTCCACCTGGATTGCACTTGAAGGAAATTACACTGAGCCAGGTGTAGGAAGTTTTCAGCCTGCAGGAGAACCTTTATACGATGGTTCAAAAACTAATTGGGTAAAAGAAAATATTAGTCTTGCAAATTATATCAGTTCTCAATTTAAAATTCGTTTCAGGTTAAGGACTGATGGCGGAACAACAAGAGATGGCTGGTATTTAGATAATATTGGAATAGTTTTTTATACTATCCCCGTAAGCACGCAAAATGAGAATGAAATTGTTTATACTTTTTCTTTAGAGCAGAACTATCCGAACCCATTTAATCCTTCAACCAGTATCCAGTATCAAGTATCCAGCATCTCGAATGTTTCATTAAAAGTATATGATGTCCTCGGAAACGAAGTTGCAACACTCGTCAACGAAGAAAAACCTGCTGGAAATTATGAAGTTGAGTTTAATGCCTCACAATTAACTTCAGGAATATATTTCTATAAACTGCAAGCTGGAAGTTTTGTTGAAACAAAGAAGATGATACTATTGAAGTAATTATTTATTTTTAAGTGAAAATAATTCTGAATTTGGTGATACCTGTATCAGCTCACTGATTCTATATTTAACGATACTTCAAATAACTATTGAAACAGAATAGGCTAATTTATGAAACACTTTTTTACTTCATTATACTTAATACTTTTTATTACTTCACTTCAGGCTCAATCTCCATTACCAACTGAAAAATCAACACTTTTTAGCGGTTCAGGAAATTGCATCCTCTGTCATCAAAGTAACGGAACCGCAATGACATGGAACGGAATTGATGTTTCTCCTATTACATACTGGCGTTCAACAATGATGGGTAACGCAAGTAAAGATCCATTATGGAGAGCAATGGTCGCGGAGGAGGTGAGCAATTTTCCTCAGCATAAGGAATTGATTGAAAGCACCTGCATAAAGTGTCACTCACCGATGGGTTATACCCAGGCAATTTATAATGGACAAAGCGGATACTCGATGGATGAGTTGAAACAAGATCCACTTGCAAACGATGGAGTTAGCTGCACTGCCTGCCATCAAATAAAGCCCGATAATTTTGGAACGCAGCAATCTTATTCTGGAAATTATATAATTCATGCAGACAGTATTTTATACGGACCGTATGAAAATTCTGATACTACTTTAATGTGGGCAATCATAGGTTACAAATCTCAATTCAGTCCTCACCTAAATCAATCTGAACTTTGTGCAACCTGCCACACTTTATTTACACCGACAATGGATGAACAGGGAAATATAGTTGGTAGTTTTCCTGAGCAGACTCCATACATTGAATGGAAGAACAGTGTTTATCCATCACAAAACATTCATTGCCAGGATTGTCATATGCCGAAGATATATGACCCGATACAAATTTCGGGAATGGGAAATTTTCCTGACCGAACTCCTTTCTGGCGGCACACTTTTGTAGGTGGGAATGTTTATATGCAGAAGCTGCTAAGAAACAATATTGATTCACTCGGCCTGACTGCAGCCTCAGAACATTTTGATTCAACTATTTCAAGAACAGAATATAGTTTGATGGAAAAGTCAGTCGAGCTCAGTACATCTGCAAGCTATCAGGAAAACCAGTTGGAAGTTAAACTTTACATTAAAAATCTTACCGGGCACAAAATACCAACCGGAATACCGTTCAGAAGAATGTGGGTTCACTTTAAAGTTGAACAGGGAATTGGTAATATTATTTTCCAATCAGGTCAATGGGATGCTGAAGGTAAAATAATTAACTATAATTCTGATTATGAACCTCACTACGATTTAATTGATTCTGAAGATGAAGTTCAGGTTTATGAAGGAGTATTCGTAAACACAGACCAGGAGGTAACTTACACATTACTCAGAGCTTCAGAATATGTGAAAGATAATCGTCTTCCGCCAGAAGGATTCTCAACAACGCACACGAGTTATGATTCAATAAAAATTGCAGGCAATGCTGCTACTGATATTAATTTTAATAATGATGGAACAAATCAGGGCACAGGAGGGGATAGCATTAAATATTTTATCCCGTCTCTTCCAAATACTGAATATAGAATTACGGTTGAAATTTGTTATCAAACAATAAAACCTGAACTTGTTGATCATATCAGAAATATTAATAATGGAGATATAAATCAGTTTGTAAATATGTATGATGCTCTGCCCAATGTTCCCTTCATTATGAAGCAGGAAGTGCTGGATATAATTACCACCGGAATTGATGATGATAATCCAATTGTAAACGAATTTTATCTTGAACAGAATTATCCAAATCCGTTTAATCCAAGTACTAAAATAAAATTCAACATTCCATCTGTAGGGACACAGCGCGCTGTGTCCGTACAATTAAAAATTTATGATGTTCTCGGAAACGAAGTAGCAACTTTAGTGAATGAATACAAACCTGCAGGAAATTATGACGTGAATTTTGATGCCACAGAATTAACGAGCGGGATATATTTCTACAAGCTTCAAGCAGGAAATTTCTCAGACACTAAAAAGATGCTTCTCCTGCGCTAATCCCGACAAATGTAGGGATTTGATGATAGGTTTTCATCCGTTAGCCCGGCGGCTAATAAATGTTAAGGAAATAAAATCTTCAATATATTTTTTACTAAATCCCCATCCTTGAGCGATGGGGTTTTTATTGAGACCGGGTTAAGAAATATTTATCATTTTCCTCGGAATGAAAGTTAAAAAAGCCAAAAATTGTTTTCCACGGGTTAGTATTTCATTCAGAGAACATTTGCTGAAATAGTTTTGCTTATCTAAATTTACCTTATGAGAGTTGACCATAGTAAATCACGCAGTATCTTTTTTATTTTAATTCTGATTAGTTCAGGAATTGGATTTGCACAAAATATCCAGTTCGGACAAATTACTGTTGAAGATGGATTGTCAAACAGCTATGTGAATTGTCTATTGGAAGATCAATCTGGTTTTATCTGGTTCGGAACAGATGATGGCTTAAATCGTTATGATGGCTATGAAATAAAAGTATACCGTAACAACCCCGATGATAGCACATCACTATCAGATAACATCATCTGGGAACTGTTTGAGGACCGCGCTGGATATATCTGGATCGGAACGAAGGGTGGCAAGCTAAGCCGATATGATCCGTTTTTAGATAAATTCAAGCATTGGGATCTCGACTCAAGTGGAACAGGAGAATCGGCAATTACAAATATCATTGTGGATAGTCATAATTTTATTTGGATTGGAACTTATCGGGATGGTTTATACAGGTTCGATCAGGAAAAAAACAAATTTGACCATTGGAGAAATTATGGTGATAATGAAAAAGTTTTAACCGATAATTTTATTACGTCCCTTATTGAAGACAACCATGGAACTGTTTGGATATCCACTTATGGAGGATTGGATAAATACAATATTGAAAATCCTGAAAAGTCATTCATTCAATTTCAAAAATTTTCTGAAAATCCTGAACAGATAAGAAATTATCCGGTTTGGTATTTGGCTAAATCATCATTCTTTCAAAATTCAATATGGATTGGCAACTTAAATGGCTTAACAAAATTTGAACCTTCGACGGAAAAATTTTCAACGATCAACTTACCTGAAAGTCCTGATTTGCAATTTGGCTTTGGTGTCAGCTCAGTTGTTGAAGAAAATTTTGCAGAAGAAAAAATATTATGGATAGGAACATATGGCGGACTTGTCAGAAATAATTTAACGACTGGCGAAAATAATAGATTTGTTCAGAGTAAAGTAAGTGGCTCAACTTTGTTAAGTAATACCGTTCGCGACTTAATTATTGATAAATCCGGTGTAGTCTGGATTGCAACAGAAAATGGTTTGAATTACTATTCTCCAAAACGTTCTAATTTTAATTTTCAAATGTCTCAGGTAAAATTATTAAGAGAATTACCGGAAGTTCAACACTCATACCTCTCGGCTATTACTCAAACAAAAAATAATTTTTTGTGGTTTGGTACAGCTAAAGGATTATTTGGAGCTAAAAATATAGATGGTTCTTTTTCCTATTATGATAACGCTGAATTGCAATCATTAAATACCTGGTGTTTGTCTGGTGGAAACTCAGATAATTTATGGATTGGAACATACGGTCAGGGACTAAAAGAATTTGACTTAAATACAAACAAACTAAAATCGTGGGGAGTAAGGAACCCAGAATTTAATGCTATTGCTTTCGATTTTATAAAATCAATTTTGAAAGATGATAACGGTATGTTGTGGATTGGATTCTGGGGTGCCGGACTTGCCAGATTAAATCCTGAAAGTGGTAATATTGAATATTGGCGGAATGAAACAGATAAACCCTCAAGCTTAAGCTATAACGATGTCTGGGTTTTACATCAGGATTCTAAGGGAAGAATCTGGATAGGAACAAATGGTGGTGGGTTAGACTTATTTAATAATGATACCCAAAACACTTTCTATCATTGGAAAGCTGATAAAAAAGATAAACATAGTTTAAGCAGCAACAATATTTATTCAATCCACGAATCCGTCAAAGAAATAAGCTCACAAAATAAAACAATTTTATGGATTGGAACTGCAAATGGTCTTAATAAACTTGTCATTAAAAATGACATTGAGCCACATAATTATTCGGAACTGAATATTGAGATTAAATACTATACAGTTGATGACGGTTTGCCGGATAATGCAGTTGAAAGCATTCTGGAAGATGAAAAGGGGAATCTGTGGATTGGAACAAGTTCAGGTATTTCTTTTTTTAATGTTAAAGAAGAAAGTTTTACGAATTATAGTCTTGCTGATGGTTTGAACGGGAATACTTTTAATTCAAGTGCGGCATTTAAATCTTCTGATGGTATTATGTTTTTCGGCAGTACAACAGGGCTTAATTATTTCAATCCTGAAAAAATAAAACAATCAAATTATTCTCCACCTGTTCGCATAATAGATTTTCAGCTATTCAATCAGCCGGTAAATTTGAAGAGTAAATCCCCGCTCAAGCAAAGCATCATTCATACTAAAGAAATAATTCTTAATTACAACCAAAATGATTTTTCGCTTCAGTTCACTTCTTTAGATTACAATGCCCCTGAGTTGAACCAATATGCTTATATGCTTGAGGGTTTCGATGAGGAATGGATATTCAGCGGCACAAGGCGTTTTGTAACATACACAAATCTTGATGCAGGAGAATACATTTTCAGAGTTAAAGCTACGAATAGCGATGGTGTTTGGAATGAAACAGATACACATTTAACTATAATTATTGACCCGCCATTCTGGATGACGTGGTGGGCTTATTCAATTTATGTATTTCTTATTTTCTATGCGCTTATATCATTAAGATCATACGAGGTTAAAAAAAGAAAAAAGAAAGAAGATGAAAGACTAAGAAGAGAGAGAGAAGCAGCATTATTAAGAGAAGCAAAACTAAAAGCTATCACAATCGAACAGGAAAAAGAATTAGAAAAACAAAAAATCAGGAACCGTATTGCACAGGATCTGCACGATGAAATTGGCAGCAACTTAAGTAGTATATCTTTAATGAGCGACCTGATTCAAAAATCTGAAGAGACTGATCCCGATTCCATCAATAAAATAAGACGTATTCATAAAGTAGCCAAAGATTCATCGCAGGCTATGCGCGATATTGTTTGGATAACGAATCCAACATCAGACAATTTGAAAGATCTAATTACAAAAATGAATGAGATAGCAAATGATATGCTTGCAGGAATTAATTGGAAATTTGATTTCCCAGAAGAAACAAATAATATAAATTTATCACCAGAAACTAAAAGAAATGTTTTCTTGATCTTCAAGGAAGCATTGAACAATATTATTAAACACTCGGGAGCCAAAAACGCAGTAGTGAGATTAAAAATCAGTGATAAAAATTTATTGCTTGCGATTAAAGACGATGGGAAAGGAATTAGCTACAGGTTCAGTATCCAGCGGTAACGGATTGAAAAATATGCAGAACCGTGCAAATGAAATAAATGGAATATTAAAGCTAAACAGCAGTCCCGGCAAGGGAACTACGCTCGCTCTTGCAGTAAATATCACGCATGTGCGTGATTGATATCCTCTTGAACTAACATTATTTTCAAACCACGATTATTAAAGAAATTGAAAAATGAAACCATCAATTGATGTAATTATTATTGAAGACAACGAGCTTCTTAAGGGATTCACTTAAGGAGGCTATAAACAAGAGCGGTCAGATCAGTTGCCGGAACTCGTTTGGCTCTGGTGAAGCCGCTCTTGATTTAATTGAAAAAGAAGAATTAGTACCGCATATCATTTTGCTTGATATTGGATTACCAGGTTTAAATGGAATTCAACTTATACCTGAGCTTAAAAAGTTATCTCCAACCTCTAAAATATTAATAATAACTGTACACGATGATGACGAGAACGTATTTAATGCAATATGTGCAGGTGCTTCCGGTTATTTGCTTAAAGACCTTTCATCAGAAAAAATTGTAAGCTCGATAAATGAAGTTATGAACGGCGGCGCCCCGATGAACTCACATATTGCAAAAAAAGTATTGAGTATGTTCAGAGACCAAAATATAAAATCCGATGGTTACAGTCTCTCAGAAAGAGAAAAGGAAATTTTAGGTCAGTTAGTTGAAGGTTTAAGCAAGAAGCAAATATCAGAAAGACTATTCCTAAGTTATCATACTGTTGATTCACACCTGCGTAACATTTATGCAAAGCTGGAAGTCCACTCCCGCGGCAGCGCAATTTCCAAAGCAATTAGAGAAAAGCTACTTTAATATTTTTCATCAATCTCCTCTTTAAAAACCACGCATTTGCGTGATTGACAACCGCAAAAAAGTTAATTATTCTTAAGCAGTTGTTTTAATATTGAGAAGTAAAATATTAATCAACAGCTGATTTATTAAATAAATCCAGCTTTTTATTTGTTAACTACAAATATTTTTGTCCTATGGGGGCGCTATGAAGAAAATAAGGGTTACGTTTCTATTTGCAATTTGCTTACCTCTGATATTATTAAATATTCACGTCTTTTCACAAAACCAGATAAAATTTAGTGCTATAAGTAACGGAGAAGAGAAACGGGCAAACTCTGCTTTTGTAACTTTAGTCAACGCACATTTACCTGCCGGAGAATTTAAAGTAGCATTTTCCGCCAAAGGCGGATCCGCCTCCGGCGGAAACACTTACAGCTTATCAAGTGGTGTCTACTTTTATCAATTAGAAATTAGAGATCCTGAAACCTGCTCAATTAATGAGCAAGGCTCGTCACAGGTGGCAAGTTCAGGACAAGCAATTACTCGAACTAAAAAAAGATTCTTACTAAATAACATATTTTCAATTTTCAGTTAAGGAGGACAAAATGAAACTTTTATTTACCATTCTCTTTGTTGCTTTATCTAACATTGCTTTTGCACAAGATGGCTGGTTTTGGGTAAACCCACTACCACAGGGAAATTCTCTGAGTGATATTCAAGTAACAGAAAATCTTACTGTTGCAGTAGGTTATGCTGGCACAATAATGACCAACAACGGCAGCGGTTGGCAGTTAAGGGATGGAGGATTTGAAGGTGTTTTATTTTCAGTTTGTATGTATGGAAATAATATTTGGGCCACGGGTATTGATGGAGCCATTCTTCATTGCAGTGATGGAAGCGGAACATCCTGGGAGTCACAAACAAGCGGAGTGGATAAACAATTGCGTTCCGTTTTTTTCCTGGATGACGAAAATGGTTGGGCGGTAGGTTTAGAGCGTACAATACTTCACACTTCTGATGGTGGACAAAATTGGGGCATTCAATCTTCTGGCGGAAATACTCATCTTTACTCTGTTTTTCTTATTAACGAATCTGTAGGATACGCTTGTGGTTACGACCTTTCAAGTTCTAAAGGAATAATTCTTAAAACCACAAACGGTGGAACATATTGGCCAGGTCAAATCAATCCAGCGCTAAATAATCGATTAAGATCAATTTACTTTAAAGATATTGATAATGGTGTAGCAGTTGGTGAAAATGGAACGGTCTTGTATACAACAAATGCAGGGCTTAATTGGTATTTAGCTGATAGTAAAACTACAAGTTTTCTGATGGATGCAGATTATGATAATCAGGGTAATGGTTATGCTGTTGGCTATGATGGTGTGATAACTTATACAAGTGACTTTGGACAAAATTGGAATCTTCAAAACTCGGGCACAGAAAATATTTTATATGGGGTTTCAGGTAATAGAATTGTAGGTGAAGCTGGCATAATACTGAAATCAACTAGTGGCGGTCAGGCTTGGGAATTTGAATCGACAGGATTCACTGACAATCTATTAAGTCTGGACTTTGTAACTGATAATATTGGGTATGCTACTGGAGTTGATGGAAAAATTTATCGCACAACAGATGGAGGGTTAACCTGGCCATTACTACCAACTAGTATAACTGTGGGTTTAGGTAAAGTTCAGTTTATAAATCTAGATACTGGTTGGGTTGCTTCTTCTCATTATATTTATAGAACAACAGATGGGGGTTCAAGTTGGGTACAACAACTATATCTGCCTCAACCCAACGAAGTGCTTTTTGATGTAGAGTTTGTTAAAGGCTTGCCTGGTGAACCAGTGATGGGTTTTGCTTGCGGCGGATTGGCAGGTTTCTGGAAAAGCACAAATGGGGGTGAGACGTGGAGTGGAGGAGTTGTTTGCAGTAATGGTAACTTTATTGGATGCAGTTTTGTAGATAAAAATAACGGATGGCTTGTTGGGGCACCAAGTACTAGTAATCCAATTACGATAATGCGAACTACAGATGGTGGCAATACCTTTGTAGCCCAGACTAATCCTACAATAGAACCCTATTTGCGCGATGTTTGTTTTATCAATGATCAGAGGGGACTTGCAGTCGGTAACAATGGACAGACTTTATATACTAGCGATGGTGGAGCAAACTGGGAAGAACGACCAAATGGTAGTAATGTTTGGCAGGAAGTTTTTCTTTCTGAAACCGGAAAAGCCTGGACCGTTGGATTCTATGGATCAATAGCCTATTCTGATGATTGGGGCTACACCTGGCAGATGCAGGCAAGCGGTGTATATCCGCAACTCAATGGGATTGATTTTATAAACGATAGTGAGGGATGGATTGTTGGGGATTACGGCACAATCCTTCATACAACAAACGGCGGTGTTACGTTTGTTGAAGAAGAACAGATCTATAAAATTCCAAAAGACTATTTCCTAAGTAATAATTTCCCTAATCCTTTCAATCCAAGCACAAAAATTCGATACTCAATTCCACAATCAGATAAAGTTCAAATTAAAATATTTGATATGCTCGGTAATGAAATAGAAACATTAATTAATGAAGAAAAATCGGTTGGCACTTACGAGTTAAGCTGGAATGCTATCGGTCTGCCCAGCGGCGTATATTTCTATCAACTCAGAACAGGAAATTTTATAGAGACAAAAAAAATGATCCTCCTACGTTAAAACTTTGGAGGATAAATCCTCCTTCGCTAAAGTTCACTATCCAAAAACTCAGCGGAGGATGGCGATGGAGAACAGGATTTAATCAAATAGATTTATAAAAATATTTCTTGGAGGTTTTATGAAGATTTTATCACGACAAATCGTACTTCTTGTGCTGTTTCTGTGTGTAGGAATTCAGCCACAAGTTGAAAGTCAATTCAATTCAGATTTAGAAATTGGTCTATCTCCCAACCAAATCATTCCTTCCAATGCAAGTGATGAAATAAAAAAAATGAACAAGCAAATGCTTGATGATGGTTATTTAATAACCGAGCATATTCGGCAAGATTGGAATGGTTCAGATTGGGTTAATTCCATAAGGGAAACATACACTTATGATAACACCGAAATGCTTATTGAATTATTGAAGCAATTGTGGGAAAATAACTTGTGGGAAAATCATTCAAGAACTAACTATTTTTATACAGAAAATAATTTGGCTGACACGGTCACATATCAGGACTGGTATGAGAATAACTGGTTAAATGACTTTAGGTACGTTTTCTCTTATGGACCAAGTGTGCGTTCTTTTGCAATTAATTCAGTTGGCTATGTCTTTGCCGGAACTTATGGAGGAGGCGTATTTCTCTCTACAAACAATGGAGCAAATTGGACACAAATAAACAATGGATTAACTAATAATCTCATCAATTCCCTTGCAATCAACTCAATGAATTATGTCTTTGCTGGTACTTATGGAGACGGCGTTTTTCTTTCAACAGATGATGGAGCAAACTGGACACAGATTAATAGTGGATTGACGGGTGATATTGTCAATTGTCTTGAAATAAATTCAAACAATAATGTTTTTGCCGGAACCGACATAGGAGTATTCCTTTCCACCGATAATGGAGAAAACTGGGCAATAATAAGTAATATTTATGATTTTAGTAATATTAGTTCTATTGCTATTAATTCAAACGATCATGTTTTTGCTGGAACCTATAACGATGGAGTGTTTTTAACAACAGACAATGGCACAATCTGGACACATCTATATAATGGATTGACTAATGATAATGTCCAGTCTCTTGCAATCAATTCAAATGATGATGTTTTTGCCGGAACTATTGGAGGAGGAATATTCCTCTTACCAAATAATGGAACAAATTGGACACAAATAAACAATGGATTAACTAATGATGTTGTCAATTGTATTGCAACCAATTCAAGCGATGATTTATTTGCCGGAACTTCGGGGGGAGGAGTATTCCGTTCAACTAACTTTGGGGCAATGTGGTCCCAATTACATAATGGTTTAACTAATCAGTATATCAATTCACTTGCTATCAATTCAAGTGATGATGTTTTTGCCGGAACTTCCGGGGGAGGAATATTTCTCTCAACAGATAATGGGTTTAGCTGGTCACAAATAAATAGCGGACTAGCTAATGCTCAGAGTAATTTACCAACTGGAGTATTAAACCAAAGCTGGGACATGTTAGAATATTTCTGGTATAGTACAAACCTTATAAGATATTTCTACGATTCTAATGAGAATCTGATCTTAAGGTTATATGGTCTAAGATTTCTTGACACTCGGCATTTACTTAGTTACGATCCTAATAACAATCTTATAGAAGAACTTTATCAAATTATGTCAGCCGGGAATTGGATGAACAGAGACATTTGGACCCATTTATATGATGGTCAAAATAATCGAACCTCAACCCTAAGACAACATTGGGAAAATAATATGTGGGTAAACTGGGGACTTATTGATTACACATATGATTCAAATAACAATTTAATCGAAGCAGTTAGTAAGGGATGGGATGGCTCATCCTGGGTCAATTCTACGAGGACTACGCTAACCTATGATGTAAACAATAATTTAACGGTGGTTCTAATTCAAAACTGGCAAGGGGGAGATTGGGTGAATTATTACAAGTATGAATATACTTATGATGGAACTGCTTTATGCAAAACAAATAATGTTCAAGCAAACCTGATAGAAGTAACAACACAAACATGGAATGGAGCAGAATGGATTAATTCGCAAAAACAAACTTATGCTTATGTTCCAACCGCAGTTGAAGAAACCGAGGAAACAATTACAACCTATTCGCTCCAGCAAAATTATCCAAATCCGTTCAACCCAAGCACAACTATAAGATTTTCGATTTCGGAATTTGGATTTACAAAATTGACAATTTATGATATTCTAGGAAATGAAATCGAAACATTGGTAAATGAAGAACTACAAGCTGGAGAGTATGAAGTTGAGTTCAATACATCACCCATCAAACATCTTCCATCTTCTGGAGTTTATTTCTATCAACTTAGGACAGGAAATTTTATAGAGACAAAAAAAATGATTTTACTAAAGTGATCCTTCAACCTAAAAAAGTTTAATTCGCTGATCCTGACTTTTTGAAAGCCAATCACCAAAAGTGGTTGGCTTTTCTTCTTTAAAACCACGCACTTGCGTGATTGAAACCACTCCGTTTCCAATATATCTTGCCAGCAGTAATAATTATTGATTAAGGAGATAAAATGAAAACATCAATTTTACTATTGTTGATTCTAAGCATTAGTTTATACTCACAGGTTACAGAAGAGTGGGTCAATAGATATAGCGGACCTGAAATAAATGGTGCTGCCGTACCTTATGCTATGACAATTGATAACTTGGGTAATATTTATGTTGCAGGTTCCGCTGTTGTTCCCGGTGTTAACGGATCTGATTATGTAACAATTAAATATGCTGGCAATGGAAATATTATCTGGATAAAAACATACAACGGAAACGGTTCTTCCATCCCCAACGACATTCCTGCTTCAATAGTTGTAGATAACGATGGTAATGTTTATGTAGCCGGTAAAAGTGTTGGAGTTGGAACTGGTTTCGATTTCGTTACTATAAAATATAATTCTGCTGGGGAGGAAATTTGGATTGAGAGATACAGTGCCGGTCTCTTTGATGACGAGCCATCTTCAATAGCTTTGGACATGTTGGGAAATGTATTCGTTACAGGTCGAACTAAAGCAACCTTTTCATCTACATACATCTATACAACCCTTAAGTATAGTACCGATGGCGACCAGCTGTGGATAAGTAACTATGATGGACCCGGTAATGGCAATGACTGGGCAAAATCTATTCAAGTTGATAATGTTGGAAATTCCTATGTAACGGGACAAGTTTTGGGGCAAAATGGTAACAGCGATTATGCAACAATCAAATATAGTCCGGGTGGCAGTGAGCTATGGGTTAAAATATATAACGGGCCAGAAAATTTCCATGATATCGCAGAAGATATTGAATTGGACGAAGCCGGTAATGTATATGTAACTGGTTTGAGTCACACTTTCTATACGACTATAAAATACAACTCGGATGGTGATGAGATGTGGGTTCAAAGGTATGGCAATGGGGAATCGGTTGACTGGTCTAAGAAAATTGCTGTTGATAATTTAAGTAATGTTTATATTACTGGTGAAAGCTGGGCTGGAAGTAATACTATGTATAATTACGCTACAACAAAATACAATTCTTCGGGCAACACACAATGGACTTCGATTTATGATGGTCCGGTAAACAGTAATGACAGAGCCAGTTATTTGGAAGTAGATAATTCAGGTAATGTTTATGTAACGGGTTGGAGTGATAGCCAAGGTGGCGTTCTACCTAACCTTGATTTTGCCACTGTAAAATATAATTTTAATGGCATTGAACAGTGGGTTATGAGATACAATGGAACAGGTGATGGACCTGATATGGCAATTTCTTTAGCTATAGATAATGATGGCAATGTTTTTGTAACTGGTTCCAGTAAAGGAGAGTATTTAAATCAAAATCTTGTGACAATAAAATATACTCAAGGTACAACCTTGACAATGGACTCACCTGCAGGAAGCCAAACTCTTGAGGTTGCAAGTACGAATGGTTTTTCCATCGGTGATAACATTGTAATTAATCCTGGCGGCACAACTGAAGAAACAAATACGATCACAGGTTTTGGT
This sequence comes from uncultured Ignavibacteriaceae bacterium, assembly GCA_963698525.1. Taxonomy (GTDB): domain Bacteria; phylum Bacteroidota; class Ignavibacteria; order Ignavibacteriales; family Ignavibacteriaceae; genus IGN2. Next base: position 166,418 of record CAVORE010000013.1, read on the forward strand.
TCGATATTACTTCAATCACCTTTGCAGTTCGATCACTTTTCAGGAGAACAAGTTGTAGTTGTGATCAACACTGCGGTCGAAGAAATTTTTGAATCTTTACCTTATGAGTATTCGCTCTCACAAAACTACCCAAACCCATTTAACCCGAGCACAACGATAAGTTGGCAGTCTCCAGTCGGCAGTCATCAAACTTTAAAGATTTATGATTTACTTGGGAATGAAATTGCTACACTAGTTGATGAATATCTTCCAACAGGAACTTATAAGGTCATCTTCGACGCTTCCGGTCTTTCAAGCGGAATATACTTCTACAAATTGCAAGCTGGTTCTTTTGTCCAAACAAAAAAGATGTTATTACTCAAATAAGTTGACGTGAGACTCACTTTTGAAGTGAGTCTCACATATTTTCTCCTCTCTCCTAAATAAGAGAAGGAAAACAAATAAATCACCGGTTTGATTTTCCTTCTCTTTTAATCTCTTTTCCCAATACAGCGGGACAGTCTTACATAAAAACCACGCGTTTGCGTGATTGAAACCATACCAGTTAAAAAATATATTGTATGGAGTTAATTCATTAAAAATTTTCGACAAGTTTAAATTTCTTGGAGAATTTATGTTCAAAAATCGGATATCATTGTCCGATTTTATATTTAAAAAGCTAAACTTATTTAAGAAATAATGATCACTCTAAATTAGGAGGTAAGCAATGAAATTCTTCTATCCAAATAATTCTGAAAGGTTAATTATGAAATATCTATTCATTCTTTTCTTTGTGCTGCCAATGTGGGTTATTAATGCCCAACCCCTGTCCGGCAACTACACAGTCGGCGGAACATCGCCCAATTTCACCACACTTCAGGACGCCGCTAATGCTCTGAAACTTCAGGGAGTTTCTGGACCAGTATTTATTAATATCCGTCCCGGAATTTATATGCGGGAAGGCGGTTTGAGTTCTGTTATGATCCTCGACAGTATCATCGCCGGCATTTCACCTACCAACCGTATCACATTCCAACCCGATGAAACCGCTGGCGGCAATGTTGAGAATGTTATACTGCAAATTGATCTGACAACACAATCGTCAACAGCACTTGTCAGCATCCGGACTGACTACACGACTATTCGTGATCTTACATTTCAAGATGTAGATTCTGCTGAAGCGGGTACTGATCATCTCCTTGAGATTGAATATGCTCACGGATACAATCAAACCGTCGAAGGTGTCATTATTGAAGGGTGCCGGTTTATTGGCAACACATACCCTACCGGAGGTATTACTTACGGAACCGATTATGGTATTTACGCCGATGTGTACGTTTCAGAAATTCTGGTTCGCCATAACACATTTGAACGATTGATGCGCGCTGTAAGCGTTGGCAATAGTGTCGGAGTGTCAGACAATGCGATTGTGGAGGATAATCAGATTCTTACCGCTCACTTCGGGATTTCAGGAGTCGGTACTCCTCGCGGCTTCGGTATTATGGTTCAGGCGCGTAATGTTATCGTCCGTCGGAATTATCTGAACAATGCCGGCAGCAGGGGAAGCGTCTTTGGTATTTACGTACGCGCAGATACCGGTCTCGTTGAACGCAACAACATATTGAACGGCGGGGGCTTGAGTGGTTCAGGAGGCGGACTGAATCCTTTTTACTATGGAATCACCGTCGATGGGATTAGCGTCTGGGGCGGTGACGCAACATCAATGATGGTGGTAAACAATATGATTTCCGGAAGTATTTCTGCCGGTGCTCAGCCGTACGGACAACGTATTGGAATCCAAGTGATGACCAAGACGAAGATCATTCATAACACAATTGTGCATCCATCATATTATCCCCTGGTAAGTATAGGGATCAATCTGGAGAGCGACTGCGATTCGTGCACAGTCTTAAATAATATCTTGATTGAATATGGCTCCAGCGATGGCCACGCAGGTAGGCTGATATTATTTAACCAGGACTGGGGTATGTCTGGATTGATATCTGACTATAATGTTTTTTACTACAGCGATCCACTAGCATTAATCGCAACCAGAGGCTATCCGAATTGGTACTCAAGTTTAAGTGAATATCAGGCTGCCACCGGTTTGGACTCTAACTCCATTTTCAAAGAAATCAATTTTGAAATAAGCGAAAACTATCCTCATCTTTCTGATTGCCAGGCACAGGACCCGGAACTGGGGGGAATACCTTTTCCCGGAATTGTCGATGATATTGATGGCGATCTGCGCAGTTTAACAGCACCAACCAGAGGCGCTGATGAGGGAGGACTGCGTTCCAATCCAATGTTTGAGGATGTCTTCAGACAACAGGTTTCCGGAACTCCATTTGGGATTGCTGCCGGAAAGTTTGATAACCTGATGGCTGATGGACTTGCTGTTACAGATTACACAAACAACCAGGTACTACTGTTTCATAACTTACCCAGTTCGCGATCGTTTGTTCAATCAGGAATACTGAATACTGGCTTTAAACCAGTCACTCTTGCATTTTACGATTTTGACGGAGATAGTAATTTAGATTTAATCGTCGGTGGTGATACTTCGAGTGTCAAAGTTTTTTGGGGTGATGGAGCCGGAGGTTTTCCAGCAATGACAGAAGTAGAAACATACGGTACTACAAGTAATCTGGTACCGGAACCATATCAACTTTATGATAGTCTTCGAATAGTCTTTGTTACACATCCTGAATTCATTCCTCCCAACTTCACAGCCGGTTACATAGGACTTCTAATGAATCTCGGAGACAGACAACTTTGCTATGACCGTCAGCGTGCACCAAATTTTGTTGATCCTGATACTATAGCTTACTGCCCCACTTCGATTGTCGTTGGCGATATCGGTGGAGACAATAGGGTGGAAATTGCCGGTATACAAGCCAACGGATATTTTACAAATTGGGAGTTTATAAATATTTACATGCTTGGTGTACCATGCGGTCACAATGGATTCACACGTGAAGGACCTTATCGTCAAATGGCCGGAGTTGGAGGAAATCATACATATGCGAACAGCATCATTATGGGAGATTTTGATAACGATAATGATCGTGACTTTATAACTACTGGAACTTCATCTGAATGTTATCTGCTTCGAAATGAAGGCAACTTTAACTTCCAGTCCGAGCCGTTGCCTGTAAGTTTGGGAAGAGGATTTGCTAAACTTGACTACGACAATGATGGTGATCTTGATTTCGTCAGCCTCAATTGGAGTCTGCAGGATAAAGGTATTACAGTATTCATTAATGATGGTACAGGACACTTTACTACTGAACTTAATTGTTACCAATCATTTGCAACAGGTATTCCACGTGGCATTGTTGCTTCGGATTTTGACCTTGATGGAAAGACTGACCTTGCAATTGTTGCAACTGAAATTGGTGGTTACGATTCGCTATTCGTGCTCTACAATACTGGTAATGTCTCAGGAATCACCGAAGAAAATTATCAGCAAATACCGAATAATATTTCACTATCGCAGAACTATCCCAATCCATTTAATCCGACAACAACAATTGAATACTCAATTCCCCAACCCGGAGTAGTTACGATTAAAATATATGATATTCTCGGAAGAGAAGTCACTACTCTTGTTAATGAAGAAAAACAAAAAGGTAATTATGTGGTGAACTTTAATGCATCGAATTTATCAAGCGGAATTTATTTCTACAGAATGCAGGCAGGAAATTTTGTTGAGACAAAGAAGATGATTTTACTTAGGTAACTTAAAAAAACTAAATAAATGAGGTGTCTTATGAAAACTTTTTTATACTTTGTAATTCTTACCATCGTTTTGAGCCTGTGCGTAAAAGCTCAAAGCTTCGGCAATGCACTCCTGTTTGATGGGGTGA
>CAVORE010000014.1:0-6929 GCA_963698525.1 uncultured Ignavibacteriaceae bacterium
TTAACCTCAAAAAGAAAGTAGATTATTTTTGTCATTCCCGCAACTGCGGGAATCTATTGGGGGGCAATAATTATTTGCCAGCACACAACAATATAATTAATAAAAAATTAATTTACCAATTGTGGATTAATTAGCTCTCTTTATTTACTTTGGACTAGGGAATTTGGTTTTACAAGCAATGCAAACAGTAAAACCATCTTATTAATTTCATTCGATTTTAATTTAACTATTTCACCATGTACTTTTTCACGAGGGCTTACTATGAAAAAACTTTTTACTCTTCTATTCCTTTTCGCTTTTGTCCAATTAAGTTTTGGGCAGTTGAGCGGCAACTATAATATTGGTGCTGGGGAAACTTACACAACATTAAAGGCCGCTTGTGATGATGTTATGTTACAAGGAGTTGGTGGCAATATCACTTTTTATATTACAAGCGATTTAACTGAACCCGCAAATGTCGGTTTAGCAGTTAATACCGCTGGATTTACAATAACATTTAAGCCTTCTGTCGGGGTAGTCCCCACAATCACTTACACACAAACAGCTGATAATGCCGGTTCATCAGGAGCGTGGGTAATCGGATTGACTACTGCGAGTGGAGCGCCATTAGTACCAACTCACAACATCGTTATTGATGGTTCAAATACAGTTGGTGGGACCACGCGTGACCTTACTTTTGTTTCTGCTTCTGGGACTAATGCATATCCTTTTAGAATTCGGGGAGATAATGATAATATCACGATTAAGAATTGTATTATGACTGCGGGTTTATCCACCATAGCTTATGGTATATGGGTAAATCCAGTTTTTACATCTCCAAATAATTATGTGCCTGATAACATAACCATTGAAAATTGCTCGATAACTGCTACAACCGCAACAGCTGGTTGTCCTATACATATCAGTAGGACAGGAACAACTACCCTGAAAATGGAAAACTTAATTGTGCGGAATAACACGCTTATTGCCAGACATAGAGGCGTTTTTCTTCAGGGATTAACCAATGTTACTACTATTGAGAATAATATCTTTGAAGTTAACCAAACTGCATCCGGTATGTTGAGTGGTGTTGTTGAAGGGAATGTCATTGATGCCGGTGGGGTAACATATATCTTTAGGAATGATTTCAAACAAAATTCAACAGCCAATATAACTGCAGGGACATGGGGGATTAGAACGATAACAGCTTCGGGTGGTGGAACTTTTATAATAGCAAATAATTTTTTTAGAGGTTTTTCAGCACCTTATGTAGAAAGTAGAACGACAGAAATCATCGGTATAAGATGCGGTTCTGCTGTCGAAGCTTATTTTAATACATTTGTTATGAATAATATTGATGCGACAACAGGCAGTTTGTATCGTGGTATATCGATTGCTGCGGGTACTCCCGTGATCAACAATAATATTATAATCACAGAAGAAGATGATTTTGTAAATTATTGTATTACCGGCACACCCGGGTCAAGTGATTATAATAATTTTTATTGTACTGGTACAACAAACGCAAAAGTTGGTTTATACACAGGTGTTCCTCAAGCAACTTTAGCAGATTGGCAAACTGCTTCTTCACAAGATGCTAACTCCGTCTCCAAAGCAGTTACATTTGTTTCTGCGACAGATTTGCATTTATCAGGTGGTTCTTTGGGTGATGTTGATTTAATAGGAACACCACTTGGTGCCCCATACAATGTTGATATAGATGGGGAAGCACGCCATACCTCTTTCCCCTACATGGGTGCGGATGAAAATCTTGCTAATCCACTTCCTGTAGAGCTTACGTCATTTTCAGCTTCTGTTATTGGTTCAAAAGTTAAATTAAATTGGCAGACAGCAACAGAAATTAATAATTATGGATTTGAAATTCAGCGACAGGCTCACACTTCGACTACGCTCAGTGTGACTAATTGGGAAAAGATTGGGTCTGTTAATGGTGCCGGAAACTCAAACTCACCAAAGAGCTATTCATATACAGATGAATCAGCTTCAACTGGTAAATTCTCATACAGACTAAAACAGATTGATAACGACGGTACTTTTGAATTCTCAAAAGCTATTGAAGTTGATCTTGGTATTCCTAAAGAATTTCAGTTGAGTCAGAACTATCCTAATCCGTTCAACCCAACCACCAAGATTCAGTATGCTCTTCCTGTTGATGCACAGGTTACACTGCAGATATATTCCATAACCGGTGAGTTAATGGAATCATTGGTTTCTGATTATCAAAGCTCGGGAAGTTACACAATTGATTTTGAAGGCAGAAACTACGCAAGCGGAACATATATTTACAGACTTATTGCAAATGATTATGTTCAGACAAAGAAGATGATACTGATTAAGTAGAAAGTCACAAGTAAAAATTCAATAAAGGCTCAGGTAACTGAGCCTTTATTGTATATAAGCAGCAACTATTTATTAGAAATAATTTTAACTAAAGGTAACTCTTCTGCATAATTCCATAAAATTAAAAATTATATTTACTTTCAGATTTTAATTTCACAAAAGATTATTATGAAATTTCTATTAGTATCCTTTTTCGTTGTACTGATCATAACTAAAATTACATTTGCACAAGAGTTCAAATCAATTCACCAAATGCAGTCTGAATTTTATGATGAACATCCGGAGTTGATTGGCAAAGAAGAAATTAAGCTGTACAAACAAGACCCCGCACTATTAAAACCTGCAAGTTTATCAAAAATCATTTATGGATTTCACCCATACTGGATAAGCGATGCAACTGCTTCAGCATATTATTATTCTTTACTAACACACATTGCATACTTTAGTGCAGAAGTTGATAATTCTACATTAACTACCGGTGGATTTTCGACTACACGCAGCTGGTCTTCAACGCAGGTAGTAAATTATGCACAGAGTTATGGTTTAAAAATTCATCTCACTGTAGTAATGTTCAGCAATCATTCAAATGTACTAACAAACAGCACTTACAGACAAAACCTTATAAACAATATTATAACCCAGGTAAATTTGCGCAGTGCCGATGGCGTAAATTTAGATTTTGAGACAATTGCATCATCTCAAGCCGCAAACTTCAGAACATTCGTTTTAGATTTAGGCACTGCATTAAAGGCAATTGGTAAAGAATATGTTGTATGCATACCTGCTATCGATTGGAGCTCTGTTTTCACATCAACATTCTTTTCCACTGTTAATTCAGTTGTTGATAATTATTTCCTGATGAGCTACAATTATTTTTACAGCGGCAGTACAACTGCAGGACCAGTTGCTCCATTAACAGGCAGGACTTATTGTGTTGAGAACAGCGTAAACAATTATATTACTGCAGGAGCCGGCGCCTCCAAACTCATACTGGGAGTTCCGTATTATGGAATAGACTGGCCTGTTGTAAACAGCGATAGGATGTCTGCAACAACTGGAGTTGGTTCTTCAGTATCATTCAGTGTGTCTAAAACAAAGCTTGCATCCATTCCTGATGCTGATAAATTTTACGATGCAGCATATCGTGTTCCATGGTATAGATATCAGGATGTTAGTCAGTGGCGCCAGGTATGGTATGATAATGATATAAGTTTAAAAGAAAAGTATGATTTGGTAAATAGTGTATCACTTGCCGGTCCTGGTATTTGGGCATTGGGCTTCGATGGAAGTAATACGGATCTGTGGGAAGCATTAAAAAGCAAGTTTGCTTCATCGCCTGATGCTGCACATACAAGTCTTGCAAACTTTGAAGGTTCGATTGGCAGGTTTGATAGACAGCCTACATACAGCGGATCAACCGTTGGAATTTCATTATTATCTTCATCAAGTTGGTCGACTAACTTTGCTAACAATGGTTATGGTTCACTTAAAGTATCTCTTATTGATAGTGCGTCTTCCTCAAGTAACTGGACAGCAAGATTATTATCCGGAACAGGTTTACCTTCAAATAATGTTACACTAAATTCAACCGGATATATTGGTCTTTGGCTAAAAACCAGCAGCGCTCCAACAAATGCTCAGGTTGCAGTTACTATAGATGATGTAGCCGGTGGAACAGAACTTTCCTCTAAACTAGATATAATAAATGATGGCACCTGGCATTTGTATCAATGGAATTTAGCCGGTAGCGGATGGAGTAATTTTGCTGGTGGAAATGGTATTATCAATGGACCAACAGTTACTCTTGATGCCATAATGCTATATGCACCAAATGCCTCAACGGAATGGACTCTATATATCGATGATGTAAGCTATAATTCGATTGGACCTCTTCCCGTAGAGCTTATATCATTTTCAGCTTCAGTTATTGGTTCAAAAGTAAAATTAAACTGGCGGACAGCAACAGAAATAAATAATTACGGCTTTGAAGTAGAAAGAATGTCAAACGTCAAAGGTCAAATGTCAGACGGTTGGGAAAAGATAGGTTTCATAATTGGAAGCGGAAACAGCAACTCACCAAAGAGTTATTCATTTTTGGATGAGAGTATTTCACCTGGCAAACCTGCCTACCGGACAGGCAGGTACTCATACAGGTTAAAACAAATTGATAATGATGGTACATTTGAATTCTCAAAAACCATTGAAGTGGATCTTGGAATACCGAAAGACTTTCAGTTAAGTCAGAACTATCCAAATCCGTTTAACCCAACCACCAAGATTCAGTATGCTCTTCCTGTAGATGCACAGGTTACACTGCAGATTTATTCAATAACCGGTGAGTTACTGGAATCACTTGTTTCTGAACATCAAGGTCAGGGCAGTTACACAATTGATTTTGACGGCAGAAACTACGCAAGCGGAACTTACATTTACAGACTGGTTGCTAATGATTTCGTTCAAACAAAAAAGATGACTTTAATTAAGTAAAAAAATAAAAATTCTAAATAGGCTCAGGTAACTGAGCCTTTTTTATCCCGCACTACTTTCCCTTTTATCCATTTTAAGAAGTTTAGATTAACTTCAAAAAACACTTTTATTGTACCATAAAATTTTTTAAGTTAAAACCAAGTACACAATAATAATTTATTTACAAGATAAAAGGAGGATGTGATGAAAACATTGTTATTAACAATAATATGCATAGCAATATCATCAATAATTTATTCTCAACAGATTACAGAATCGCAATATTCATTTACACCAAAAAAGCATGTTCTTCTTGAGCAGAGTGATATGATTTCGATTCCCTCTAGCCTGAAAAGCAAGATACTTAGTGGTATGTTGATTAGAAATATTAGTGAAAAGAAATATTTATATACAAATGGGATGCTTACTGAAGCAGACGAAAGAGAGATGGTGGTGATTTATGTTAATGATTACCCTTCTCCAGAACAAATCTCTGACCTTGAAAACTTAGGTGTAAAATGTTACCTAGAAATATGGACACCGCCTTTAACTAATCATCCTTATGGATATTTTCTAGCCGAAGTTCCAGTAAACAAATTTACTGAGGCATTATCATTAATGTTTATAAAGAAAATGGATACTGCCGAATATGAAAATTTTCCTCAAAATAATGCGGGAGTAATATCAATTAACGCTGATGATGTTTGGTTAGATGGATATGATGGAACCGGGGTTAAGGTTGGTGTTTTAGATTCTGGGATAGATACTTATTACGAGGGAACAGAGTTTCCTTCTTCATTTGAAAGGATGGATTATTCAGCTTATCCGACAACTGATCCTGGTGTTGAGAATACTGTAACAGGACACGGAACACATGTTGCCGGTACGGTATTAGGAAGAGGAACAAATTCAATTGGTCGTACTAACGAGGGAAATGGATTAACACCATTTAAAGGTTCCGCGCCAGGCGCTAATTTAACATTCTTAAAGATCGGTTCTGATGCAACCGGTGGGGCTAGTTCAGCAGCGATGATTGCAGCAATGGATGCAGCTGTTAATATTTATACTGTTGATGTTCTTTCAATGAGTTACGGAGGATGGCACACTTATCATGACGGAAGTGAATCTTTAGAGCAAAAAGTTGATTGGGTTTATTCGCAGGGTGTTCCATTTTTTATCTCAGCAGGTAATTCTGCTGCTGATGGTCATCATTATTCAGGTACTGTTGTGGCCGGAAGTGAGACTGGATTCATTGCTATTAATACAGGTAGCGGCTCTGCCTTAACTTTTAATCTGGTATGGTATGATGGTCTTGGAACTAATAATAATTTATATATGCAATACTATAATAGTTCTTTTGGATTATTGGCTAAATCCGAATCGGTTACAACCGAGAGTTTAAGAGGTACTGAATCTAAATATTCTAATCATACATCAACGGTTTCGGCTGGAACTTATTATGTAAAAGTATTCAACTCTTCCGCAAACCCCCAATTTTTTCATATCTATTTTGATGATTTTGGATTTACTAACATAACATTTGCAAGCCCAAATCCAGAATATACCATCGGTCAGCCAGCTTCTGCTGATAATGGATTTGCTGTAGGGTCTTATGTTTCGAGGTATGATTGGATAGCTTCTGACGGAACAGGACCTTGGTTTTATTCAGGTTATACCCTTAATAACATAGCTCTTTACTCAAGTAGAGGTCCAAGAATTGATGGAATACAGAAACCAAATATTACCGCACCCGGGCATGCAATTATATCGGTAAAAGATACGGATGTTTATACGGTGTGGAATGGTGGTTGGATTGATAATGACGGAGTAACAAATTCAGGTGGCGCTAACTACTATGTGATGACTGGTACAAGTATGGCGTGTCCTATAACGGCTGGTGCTGGAGCATTATTGTTAGATAAAGTACCAACTGCTACACCACAACAATTATACGATGCCATCCAAAACAGAGCAAGCACTTTTGGAATCGGTACAGTACCTAATAATACTTGGGGTTATGGAAAACTGGATGTTTTAGCTGCTTCAGAAGAGCCTCTCCCAATAGAACTCACATCATTCTCTGGCACCGCAACTGGTTCAACCGTTAAGTTAAACTGGCAAAC
>CAVORE010000015.1:0-64810 GCA_963698525.1 uncultured Ignavibacteriaceae bacterium
CTTTAAATTAGATATAGTACTCTGTAAAATCAAACAATATCAAAGGAAATATGATTGCAAGATTGTTTAAGCAGTTAAAAATAAAGAGTTATAGAATCTTTTTTGAATTATTCGTATTAACATTATTAACTGTTTCAAGTTGTTCTGATAATAATGATAATTTTTCTGGAGTTGTTTCCGCAGGATCACCCGAAGCAGTATCAGCAGGATTAGAAATTCTTAATCAAGGTGGAAATGCTGTTGATGCATCAATAGCTGTTGCATTTGCTCTTGCAGTAACGGAACCCGCACAAAGCGGATTGGGTGGACAGACACAATTTCTTATTTATAAACCCGGTCAGGAAACGATAATAATAAATGGTACATCTTATTCACCTTCATATTTACCAGAAAGTGTTTCAAAAGCAAGATCTGGTGAAACATAAAGCAACTACTGTTCCATCAATGGTTAAGGTGCTTGACTACTTGTGGAAAAATTATTCTGCAGGATTAGAATGGAGCAACCTTTTAACTCCTTCAATAAAATTTGCAGAAGACGGATTTCCCCTAACTGAATTCAGAAATAAAGTTTTAGAACTTAATCAAATTGAATTAATAGAAGATTCGGTAACAAGTAAGCTATTTCTTGGTATAAATGGTTCCTTATTAAATAGGAATGAACTCTGGAAACAGCCAGTGCTTGCAATAACCCTGAAAAGGTTAGCAATGGAAGGTGCAGAAGATTTTTACTTCGGTGAAATTGCAAAAAAAATTGCTGATGATATGAAACAAAACAATGGCTGGATCACAATTGAAGATCTGAGAAATGTTCCTGAGCCAAAAGAACAAAAACCACTCAAAGGAACTTACCGCGGATACGAGATTTGCACAATGCCTCCGCCGGGTGGCGGATGGGTAATAATTCAGGCACTAAATATTCTTGAACAATTTCCTTCGGAAGAATTAACATTAGAAAGCAACAACAGGTTAAAATTAATTGCTGAAGCTCTTCAGATTGCTCATCGTTCAAGAAGCGATGAACCTGTCGAAGATCTGATTAATTATCAGGATGATGTAAATCTGAAAACAGATAAGAGTTATTCTAAAGAATTAATAAATAATTATTCAAAAGGAGAAACAACTCACTTTTCTGTTGTTGATAAAGACGGAATGGTTGTAAGTGCAACATTAAGTATCAATAATTACTTTGGTTCCAAAGCCGCAAGCCCTGAACTTGGATTTTTTTACAACGATTACATGAATGAATTTAAAATTGAAGAGCCGGAACACCCATTTGATCTGAGACCGAATGCAATGCCTTATTCCTCAATGACCCCGACTATTCTGATGAAAGATGGAAAACCGGTAATGGCAATTGGCAGCCCGGGAAGTGAAAGAATTATTTCTGCAATTGTACAGGTAATAAGTTTGTGGATAGATGCTGGTTTAAGTATTGAAGATGCGGTTGCTTATCCGAGAATTCACATCACTCCTGACAAAATCATTTATTTAGAATCAGATGTGCTCGCAAAGAATGAACGATTGGCTCTTAAAAATTTGGGATTCAAGTTTGAATCTCCCCCATCAGATATAATAATTAATAACCTCAATCCCTACTTTGGTGGAATAAATGCAATTGCATATGAAAATGATGTGTGGAAAGGTGCGGCAGATCCAAGGAGAGATGGTGCAATAGGTTTTAATATTAAATAAGTTTGATAATATTTAATTTAAAAAATAAAGGAGAATAATTGTGACAGAATTTTTAAATCAAACATACTTTGGCAATACGATTGAAGCCTATTTAATTGCACTAGGAATATTTATCGGTGGGATGATTCTTGTTAAGATCGCTGAAAAGATCGTCTTGTTCAGATTAAAGAAATGGGCTGATAAAACCGAAACAACTCTGGATGATTTTCTAATAAAACGTGTGGAAAAATCTATTGTGCCTCTACTTTATTTCGGTGTGTTTTACGCTGCTATAACCAGTCTTACTCTCACTGATAAGGTAAAGAATATAATTGAGATTGCCTCGCTTGTAGTTTTGACATTCTTTATAGTTCGCTTTATTAGCTCAATAATAATGTTTACCCTGACTTATTTTATTAAGAAGCAGGAGAGAGGTGAAGAAAAAGCTAGACAACTGCGAGGAATGACGGTGCTTATTAATATTTTTGTTTGGGTGATCGGAATAGTTTTCCTTATGGATAATCTCGGTTTCAATATATCAGCAGTTGTCGCGGGACTTGGAATTGGTGGGATAGCAATTGCACTTGCTGCCCAGGCAATACTGGGTGATCTTTTTAGTTACTTTGTTATATTTTTTGACAGACCATTTGAAGTCGGTGATTTTATTACAGTACAGGATAAGGTTGGAACGGTTGAATACACTGGAATAAAAACAACTCGCATCCGTTCATTAACCGGCGAGCAGTTGGTCTTTTCAAACACCGATCTTACAAATTCGAGAATTCATAACTTTAAAAAGATGGAAAGAAGAAGAGTCGTTTTTAAGCTTGGTGTTGTCTATCAAACACCCTCTAATCAGCTTGCAGAAATCTCATCGCTTGTAAGAGAAATAATTGAGAAACAACCCGATACAGTTTTTGACAGGGGTCATTTTGCAACATACGGTGACTTCAGCCTTAACTTTGAATTTGTTTACTTTGTTATCGGCTCAGAATATGTGAAATACATGGACACACAACAAAAAATAAATCTTGAAATCTATGACGAATTTGAAAAGAGAGGAATTGAGTTCGCTTATCCTACACAGACTTTATTTGTAAATAAAGAAGAGAAAACAGTTAATAATTAATCTCTTTATTCAGAATATAATAAACAACAAAGATAGTTCGGATAATTCAGTTAATATAAAATATTATCCAATTCCTAATACAGTTGCAAGAGCTGTTGCAAGTCCAAGAAAACTTAGGAAGCCAAACACATCAGTGACCGTTGTCAGAACGATTGAAGACGATTGAGCCGGATCCTGTCCAAACGCCTGCAATACCATTGGTATAATTGCCCCAAACAAACCAGCAATTACCATCGATAATATCATAGAGGTTCCGATTACTATTGCTAGGCCGGATGAGTCTGCCCAAAAATAGACTATTATTGCGGTTGTTAGTGCTACCGCAATTCCATTTATAAATCCAACACTAACTTCTTTTCGTGCAACTTTAAACCAATCCCTGGGTCTTACTTCTCTAAGTGCTAAACCACGTATGGTTACTGCAAGCGCCTGTGACCCTGTATTACCAGACTGACCTGCAACAACCGGAAGAAAAACAGCTAGTATAGTTATTCTCGCAATCGTGTCTTCAAAAAATCCAACAACTGTTGCTGCAAGAAATGCTGTTGCCAGATTTATTTCCAACCAGGGTAAGCGCTTGCGAATTGCATACGATACTTTTGAAAGAGCACGCTCGTCCCTGCCTGCACCAAACATTGCCTGAACATCTTCCGTAACATCTTCTTTTGCAGTTTTGACCAGAGTATCGTAACGTATTACACCCAGCAATTTATTATGAATATCTATAACCGGAAGATTAATTAATTTTTTTTCTTCCATAAGTTGAACGACATCTTCGAGCGGAGCCAAAGAGTTTATTGCAATCGGTAAACCCGGAATTAGATTATTGAGTGTTTCTTTTAATTCTGAAACAGCAATATGCTGAAGTGGTATTACACCAATTAATATGTCTTCAGAGTCAATCACGTATACGTTCACTATGCGTCTATCTTTTAATGCCCGGACTCTTTTCAGAACTTCTTCAACCGTATTGTCCGAATAGAACGTTGTCACTTTTGTATCAATTATATTTCCGGCTGTATCCGGTGGATAAGACATTAGCTCCTGCAATTCTTTTTTTAAGATTCGCAGAAAGCAAAGATATTTTTTTCTTAACGTCTTCTTCATCGAGTCGTGACAGCAACCGTGCGGCAAAATTTGGATCCAATGCTGAAAAAAGTTGAGTGAAGAATTCATCACTCATCTTTTCGGTAACTCCCGCTGCTATATCCGGGTTTATATTTTCAAATACCCTGACACCTACTTCTAATTTTAGTGACTTTAAATATTTGATGATTTCATCTTCCTTAAAATCGCTAAGAAGACGGGCGCTTTCATCAGGATACAAACGAAAGTAACCTTCGATCAGTTTTTGTTGTGCGATTAATGTGTTAGCCATTTTAATTCCTTTTTTCTGCTTTACTAAAAGTGTTTTTATTCGCTTTCTTTATTTCTTTCTGCTGTGCTATAAATCAATCCCGATAGTCCGATTCTATACAACTCGCCAAGTGCATTGCTGGCCAATACTGCATGTCTTGGCATTTTTCTTTTTTTATCAGTATCAACTTTTCTAACACTTCCCTGGTCTAATGCACCAAGAAAAACACCTGAACGATCTGTTACGGGTAATGCATTGTAATCAACCCAACCAGGATGATCAAGAATTTTTTGAATTTCTACTTCAGCAAATAAGTGAGGAATTTCAGTATCTATTATATCAGAGATTAGCTCCTTCGGTTCGGCAGCAATCAGATTTTCTAATGTTACAATTCCCATAAGTTTTTGATCTCCATCAATTACATAAACATAGGGTGACAGCAGCTCTTTGCTTTTTTTAACTTTGTCCGATGCTTCTTTAACAGTAAGGTGGTCCTGAATAAGAATAACCTGGGGATTCATTAACGACCCGGCAGTATTATCCGAATGGATAAGCATCTGTTCGAGAGACGCCGCAATTCGTGGATCAATTTTCTCTAAAATTCTCTGCCTGCTTTCTGCATTCATTCTTCTTAAAATCGCCGACGTGGTAACAGACGGAAGACGTTCAATAATTTGAGCAGAAAGATCGATTTCTAAAATTTCAATACTCCTGAGAACTGAATACTCATCCATTTCCTTCAATAGTATTACTGCAAGATCAATTGATAGTTTACTTATAAAGGATGAAATCTGTTCGTTCTTCAATTGTTCGATCAGGCGTGCTGCATCAGTGGTATGATTAGTTATAAATTCTTCCAATAAAATCTGATCATTATCCATTTTTAACCTTTCTTAATTAATACAGAAGTTTGCTCATTAAATTCTTTCGCAGGAATTGAAACTTGTCCTTCGGGTGTATCCAAAATAACAGAGGTAGAAGAGATTTGAATAATTTTCCCCTCAATATTATTAATCTTAATGATATTTCCTTCTTGATATGTACTATGTATATAGTAGGAGGCTAATATATTGCTGACTGATGTTTTCGCCCCCAAACCAAACGACAATGCGGCACCAAATAAAAGTGATGCTAGAATTATACTAATTTCAATGGTGACTAATGTGATATCAATACCTATTTGGTCAATGGCAATTAGTATTGTAATCAGAAGTATAGTGTATTGTGCTATTCTGCTTAGCACTCCTCCGTAAGAGATACCAGACTTTATAGTGGCAGATAGTATTATATCAGCGGTAATCCTTCCTCCTATGATGCCGATAAACACAATTATTACTGCAGCAAAAATATTGGGCAGATACTGAACTATGCCACTTAACCATGCAGTTACAACAGGAATGCCCATTATCTCACTGGAAATTGTGATAAAAAGAATTAGAATTATCCAGTAAAGGGTTTTACCTATAAAAACTGAAGACTGTTCAAGATGTTTTCGCTGAAGATGTTTCTTTAGCTTTTCATTAGTAATAAAACGATTTGTGCCCTTTATAAATCTTTTTGTTAAAAATTGGACTAGCCGTGCTATTAAATAACCAATAAGTAAAACTATAAGTGCAAAAATAAATTTTGGTAGAAATGCAAGTAGCCCAACTTTAAAATCAAAAAGAAGTTTACTTAAGTCTTCCATCCACTGTTCAAAATTCATTCTTTATTCTCCTTCTTTTATGTAAAACACATAATAATAAAACTAATATCAGTTTTCAATTTACAATCAAAATTATTAACTTGTTCTTAAATTCGTTCCGTTGCTGATTGTAATTCAAAGATAAATTATTTCAAATTAAAAAGAGAGGTGTGCTATGGCTTTTAAAATGATTTCTCAAGTTGTCAATGGTGTAAAGGGTGGAGTGGTTGGTTCCCTAAAAGGATCTGCTGATATCGGAAGTGCATCAATCAAGGTGGTAAAAGACCTTACTGTAAATACTGTAAAAGGTGCAAGTGACCTGGTTGAAGCCGGAATCCATGTTCCTGCATCAATTATTAGTGGTGCTATTAGCGGGGTTTCGGAGTTAGGTGTTACTGTTGTCAAATCTGTTAAAGGAATTGTAAACGGTGCAATCCAGGGTTCGATGGAATCCGGAATAAAAGAACACGATGCAATCAAAGGTACAGTTACTCAGGCAATATTAAGCGCGAAAGATCTTGGATTGAATGTTGCCGATGTTGCTGTAGAAGCAGTGAAGGGTGCAGTAAATGGAGTTAAGCAGGTTGGCGGAGATACCATATCTGCGACCAAGAATTCTGTATTTGCTGCAATGGATGCTGCACAAGAAGTCAGTGACGAGGCACTAAGCTCTGTAAAGACTGCCCTTCATGGTGGAATTGATGGAGCTAAAGGAATAATTGACGAGATAAAAAAGTAAATAAAACTATTTTTTAACAAACCCTGCCCCACCGTGCAGGGTTTTTATTATTTATTGATTGGTTGTTGTTGCTGTAATGAACTTTTATTTCAGGAAGGAGAATTGGTTTTAGCAGATTGAAATAACCGCAAACATTTTTAAGCTTTTCCTGCACTTATTTGCTCACCCCACTTACCGCAACTGTCCTTTGCGGAAAAATGTTAACTTGAAATGGTTAAGAGATTATTTTGCAGTATAATTAATAGTTTAAACTTAGTATAATGTTCAATGTAAAGTTAGATGTATTTATGTTAAACATTAAAAAGGACCATATCATGGTTTCGAGTATTCAAAAAGAAAAAGCCGAACTGTTCTTGAAATATCATCAAGACAAAGAAATTCTGGTTCTGTTAAACTCGTGGGACATCGGAAGTTCTAAATTATTAGAAGCAAGCGGCTATAAAGCAATCGCAACAACAAGTATGGGAATAGCTGCCTCTTTAGGTTATCCTGACTGCCAAATAATAACATTGTCGGAAATGATTGAAGCTATAACGGGAATCGCAAAAGCAGTAAAGGTTCCTGTAACTGTGGATATAGAAGCCGGGTACGGAAATAATTTAAATGAAATAACTGAATCTGTTAAAAAGATAATTGCAACAGGAATTGTTGGAGTAAACATTGAAGACAGTCTTGATTTAAGTCCGGTATTAATTGACGAGATAGAATTTTGTGAAAGAATATCAGCCATACGTTCGTTATCAGATTCACTGGGCTTTCATTTAGTAATTAATGCAAGAACGGATTCATTTTATACTTCGTCAAGTTCACCGCAGGAAAAATTATCTGAATCAATTAAGCGCGGCAATAAATACCGGGAAGCTGGTGCCGACTGCATATTCGTCCAGCCTGTATGGGAAAAAGAAACGATTTCAACATTGGTTAAGGAAATTAATGCACCGATTAATATTCTTGCAAACCCTACGATTGGGGCAGGAGTAACTCCATCCATAAGTGAGCTGCAGGATTTAGGTGTCGCCCGCGTAAGTCTTGGTTCAGGATTGATGAAAGCTACTTTAGCTTTAATTAAAAAAGTTGCTGATGAACTTTCTGAAAAAGGGACTTACAATATTTTATTAAATACTTTAACACCTCTTCCCGAAGCAGCAACGGCTTATAAAATGGCAATAGGCGAGAACAAATGAGGAACAGGCGCGAATACTCACTATAAGTAGTAATTCAACAAAAGTAAAAAAATAATTGTGTTATCATTTATTACATTAGATGGAGTAATGCAGGCACCCGGTGGACCTGAGGAAGATACATCAGGGGGTTTCAAATATGGCGGTTGGGTTACGCCTTATTTTGACGAAGCTTCCGGTAAGATCATGGAAAAACAGATGAAACCAGCAGACTATCTTTTGGGCAGAAAAACATTTGAGATTTTTGCCTCCTACTGGCCTGAACATGCAGATCAATGGTCGGGCATCAATGATGGCACCAAATACGTTTTGTCCACGACTATGAAAAAGTCAGATTGGAAAAACTCAGTTTTCCTTAATAGCGTGGAGGACATCAAAAAGATAAAAGAATCAGATGGTGCCGCCCTCCAGGTTCACGGTAGCGGCAAGCTGATCCAGACTTTGCTCAAACATGATCTGGTAGACGAGCTGTGGCTCAAAATTTTTCCAGTCACATTGGGCACAGGCAAGCGCTTGTTTGGCGAAGGAACAATTCCCGCAGCCTTTACATTAACAGAGAGTTCTGTTACACCAAGTGGAATTATTATTGCTAATTACAAACGAAGCGGTGAAGTAAAGACAGGAACTATTGGAGCTTGAGGTGACTAAACCGTTTTAAAAACGTTTGATTACATTTTATTGAATTTCTAATAAACCCTACATAAGTTTGTTCTGTCTTTATTTGCTTACCCCCATTTACAGCAACTGTCCTTTGGGAAAAATGTTAACCGCTTAAGAGGGAAGGACCGGATGAAAAACCAATCAAGATGTTTGATGAGAAATTTACGAGGAACCTTTTATGAAAAAAATAATTATTTCAATTGTATCAATACTGGTACTGTTTATTTTAATCTTAGTAATCAACTATTTAATTTTTCAACATACTGCTGTCCAGATATCGAAAGGCGAACCTATTACTCAAAAGGACACAGTAAAACAAGCTTTGCTGGTTATTGATATTCAGGAAGGAACGACGGGCAACTATTCTGATAATGATTATTATATAATGAAATCTGAAGAATTAATTAATACTATAAATTTTCTGGCGGATTCATCGGTTAGAAACAATATACCAGTTATATATATAAAAAATGAGATAACGAATTTCTTAATTAACATTCTTAACGATACTTATGCGCCAGGAAGTCCCGGATCTAAATTAGATGCCAGGTTAAACATAGTTTCAGATATTATAATAATTAAAGATAAATCCGATGCATTTAGTAATTCAGCACTGGATAGTTTTCTTATTAAAAATGAAATTAACAAATTAGTGTTTACAGGCCTTGATCTGGCACATTGCGTAAACAGTACTATAGTTGCTGCAGAAAACAGGAAATATAACATCTGTTTAATAAGTGATGCTGTCTTAGCAAAATCAGACTCTTTAAAGAAAGTAAAGCTTGATGAATTTAAGCTACGTGGAATTAAAGTGATACCGAGTAACGAATATTTTGAGATCATCCATAAATAAGCGGGAATTATTTGGCGGCATATTTAATAGTTAGGTGTTAATTCAAATATAATGGAGCCTATTTATGCAAAAATTACGTGTTGAAAGTTTTTCTATTTCAATCGATGGATATGGTGCAGGACCAAATCAAAGTCTTGAGAATCCTCTGGGGGAAAGGGGCGAAGAGCTTCACAAGTGGTTTTTCCCAACAAAGACCTTTAAACAAAAAGTACTTGGAAAGAGTGATGGCACCTCTGGAGTTGATAATGAATTTGCAGAAAATGGATTTAAGAATATTGGTGCATGGATTTTAGGGCGTAATATGTTTAGTCCGTATCGCGGCACGCCTAATACCAATTGGAAAGGATGGTGGGGTGTTAATCCGCCTTACCATTTTCCTGTTTTCATTTTGACCAATCATAAACGGGAATCTATTGAAATGGAAGGTGGGACTACTTTTCATTTTATAACGGATGGGATTAATGCAGCTCTTGAAAAAGCTTTTGATTCTGCAAATGGCAAAGATGTAAGACTTGGTGGAGGTGTTAATACAATTCGTCAATATCTTAAGGCTCAATTAGTAGATGAATTACATTTAGTTGTATCCCCCGTAATTTTAGGAAGTGGTGAAAATCTTTATTTGAATTTGGATCTCACATCATTGGGATATAAATGTATTAAAAATATTTCAAGCGATAAGGCAATGCATTTGGTTATAAAAAAATCAATTAACACCTAACAAGTGCAGAAAGTTTCCCTAACCAACAGCTCAATCGCCGAGTAAAACCTGAATTTTAAAAATTCTTAATTGAAATTAAAATGAACAGTGCATAAGTTTGGCATTAATTTATATTCGTACCCTTGATTTTTAATAACTGTCCTATGGAGAATAACAGATTAAGCACTAACCATAACATGCGGTAAAACATTTCATCAGGAATGATATACTTCAAAAAGTTTGGTCCGCAGGACTCATTTTGTGCAAATATTAAATACGAATTGTTTTATTCACAATAATACACTCTTGCCACAGAAATATTATAAATATTTTTACCATTATTGTTAGTAATAATATATTAAAAATGAGAGGTTTATATGACAACTAATGTTTCGTATGGAACATATAAAGAGGCTTGGGATGGATATACCCTATTCCTTACTAATCTCATCAGCGAACATCGTATAAAGAAAATTTGTGATATTGGTGGAGGCGCTAACCCCGTGATCAGTGCTGATTTTATTAAAGAAAAAAACATTGACTATTATCTTCTGGATATATCCGAACATGAACTGAGCAAAGCTCCGAAAAGTTACAATAAAATATTGGCCGATATTGCATCTCCGCATTTTAAGTTGGACACTGAATTTGATTTTGTTTTTACCAAGATGCTGGCCGAACACATAACTGATCCAGAACAGTTCCATATGAATATTCTAAGCTGTTTAACTAATAACGGAATAGCCGTGCATTATTTCCCAACTTTGTACACATTGCCTTTTTTTGTTAATTATGTGTTCCCGGAAAATCTTGCTGATATTTTGCTACATATGTTCGAAACAAGAGACAGATATCAACATGCAAAATTCCCTGCATATTATCGCTGGTGTCGTGGACCTACTATTAAACAGATTCAGAGATTTATTTCTCTGGGGTATGACGTCGTTGAATATCGGGGTTTTTTTGGGCATGGATACTACAATAAGATCAAGATGGTAGATAAAATAGAAAGTATTAAAACAAACTTTCTTTTGCAACATCCCAATCCAATCTTCACCAGCTACGCTTATGTTATTCTCAAGAAAACATAACATGGCGCCCCGGCGGACTCTCGTGCATCGTACAGCTGAGTTAAGGAATTAGCTTTGTACAACCCCCCATCTTCTCTCCGCAATCAAAGAAACATTTACAACAATAAATTTAGCTTAATTGTCCAATTGAATTTACATTTAATCCTTCCTAATTTTGTTCTGTCTTTATTTGCTTACCCCGCTATCCAGCATATCCGGAGGGGAAAAATGTTAACCGCTTAACAGGGAAGGGCCGAGTGGAATTTAAATCAACATCATTAATTATAGGAATAATTCGGTCGGGTTTTAATCAGAATAATTAATATTTATAATGCTTAAATAATTGTGGGAAAAGAAAAAGTAAAAATCGAATTAACTAAGGATGAAGCAATTGTTTTGTTTGAGTTTTTAACAAGATTTTCTGCTAATAAAAAATTGAATGTCGAGCATCAGTCCGAGCAAAGAGCATTATGGGATTTGCAATGTTTTCTTGAAAAAGAATTATCAGAGATATTGTCCACTGATTATTATAAAATATTAAGTCGGGCTAGAGAAAGACTAAAAGATAAAATTGAATAAAAGTATTCAGTTTGACAGGAAGCTTAAACCAACTGACTTTTTATCCTTTTTCTTTGGTTTCAAAAATCTCCTTCGCTCTTGGCTTATACAATGTGTGATACATTAAATCGAGATAAGCATTAAGCTCCCTCATCTGTTTTCAGCCTGAACTTGTTTCAGGTTCTTGTTTCATCCTTAATTCAGCATTTAGAGTCCGAAACAAGTTCGGAATGAATGATATGCATTCAGTTCGGTCATTTCAATATTGGAAGTAAATTTCCAGAAGCCGTAAATCTTTGCAAGCGAAAGAAGATTGCTTCCCCGCTAATGCGGGGCAGGCTGTCATCCCGATAAGTCGGTATTCCTCGCAATGACAGTACATTTTGGCTGTCACACTCATCCCGTGTTAGCGGGAGTAGCACCGTGACAAAGGTTAATCAAAGAAGTGATTTATAGTTTCGTGCACCGTGCAGGATTCTGTGAATAAGAATTGTTTTTTCTTCAACGCTGTAAAAAACTATATAGTTTTGAACAATTAAATACCTGTATCCGAGATTTTTAATTTCTTCATCCCTGGGTACCCTGCCAAGATTGGGATTATCGGAAAGTAATTCCAGATTTTTCTCAATCTTTATAGCAATTGATTCGGCCGCAGCAGGATTATCATCTGCAATAAATTTTATGATCTCAGTAAAATCCTCTTCTGCGATTTTGAGAAACCGGACTTGAAATTTATCTGCCGGCATTAATCGCAGCCCTTATGCTTGACATTACTTGCTTTAAGGTTCTGCCTTTATCACCGTCAGCTTTTTGGTTTTGGGCAACAGATAATTTGCCAAGCAGTTCAAGTTTTAGCTGCATTTTAGAATAATGGGACATAGACATAACAACCATATCGCCTTCGCCGTTTTTTGTAATGAAAATAGGTTCGTTGGAATTGTGAGCTAGTTCGGATATTTCATTTGATTTATTTCTAAGATCTGATATTGGTTTAATTATCGGCATTATTACTCCTGATTTTGTATCAAAATTATATCATAATTATGATAAATGCAATACTCAGTGATTTCATTGTTGCGCGGTAACTGAAAAAAAACAGAATTATTTGCTTTTTTTCATCTCAAATATCTCTTTCGCTCTTGGCTTATACAATGTGTGATACATTAAATCGAGATAGGAGTTCAGTTCTGTCATTTCAATGTTGGAGGTAAATTTCCAGAAGCCGTAAATTTTTGCAAGCGACAGAAGATTTTTTGCGTAAAGCTCCCAGTTAAAAGTAGTATCAACTCTTTTAATTCCTGCTTTGGAGATTTTATCCCAGTAATTTTTATCAGTCTTACATCGTGAGAAGAAAGCAACTAATTTTTTTGCTGTATCTTTATCATCTGACCGGATCAATATGGAAACCGGATTTTTCATCTTCAATTATTTCCAGCGGTCCGCCGTACTGCGTTGCAAAAGTCGGCAGCCCGGAGCGCATTGCTTCAATAACCGTTAAGCCAAATCCCTCAAAAGATGCCGGCTGTACAAAAACACCTTTGGAGTCTGCAATTACTCTATAGAACTCCGGAACTCTTTTTCTGTCAGCGTCGCCCTCTAACCATCTTATGTGCTCATAGAGATTATACTTCTCGATATAATTATGCATTAAATCTATTTGTTCTTTTTCTTCGTCGTCAGAAGATTTCTGATTATTAATTTTGCCCGCAACGATTACAAGGTTTGCAAGCTTTCTTAACTCTTCGTTTTCTCCGTACCATTTAACCAGCGAAGTGAGGTTTTTTATTTTATCCAACCTTGCCATAGAAAAAATTACAGGAAGGTCTTTGTTTTTTATTTTGCCAATTCCCGTAACCGAACTGTTTCCATTAAATATTCTTGTCCTGATTTCTTTTGTTACTTCCTTATCTCTTCTCTCTTTTTCAGTATAAGGGAAAAATATTTCTGTGTTAACACCGGGCGGTAGAATGTTAAACTTTGGATGAAAAATATTTATTCCTCCTGCAACACGGTAAAGTCCCGGCATTGTGAAGTTAACATAAGACTCATACTGACCAATGCTGTCTTCTCTTCCTGCAATTTCCTGGTAAGTAGATGTAATAATAAAATCAGCAGAATTCATCGATAAAAGATCTGCAGTAAACTGAGTTGAAAAGTGATATTGGGTTTCCATTTCAGCCCAGTATAATGCACTGTAAAGATATTTACTTTTTTCAAGAGCGTGAGCAACATTGCACTGAGTTACACCAAATTTTTTAGCGAGAATTGTTGCAACAAGATTCCCATCTGAATAATTACCGATTACTAAATCTGGTCGCGTTCCAAATTCTTTCATTAATTCTTTATAAGAGTCATCAGCAAATCGTTCCAGATATGGCCAGACTTCAAATCTTGAAATCCAGTTATCTGTATTTTCTTTGTGAAGACTTCTGAACGGCACCCTGAGAATCCAGACATTTTTGGTGTCGTTTACTTTTTCGAGACGTTCGTTACACTTAGTGTCTTCGGCATTCGGAATAAGCCTGCTGAGAATTATGATCTTTGGTTTTGCATTGATGCCGGCTTTATGCAAAGATTGGATCATTTCTTTTTCAAGAGCTTTAACCTGATCGAGAATATAAACAACCTGTCCGCCTGTATCCGGCTTTCCAAGCACACCTTCCTGACCAAAGTAACCGTGTGGAGAAACTATCAGTATATTAAATATCATTGGAATGTTTGAGAGAAATTCTCGCAGGGCAATGTGATCAGGACTTGCCAAAAGTGAGTCGAGCTGATTTAGATTATTAAGAATTTCCCCGGCAGTGTTTCCAAGTCCGGCTTCAAAACCTAATTTCTGTAAATCTTTTTTTAACTCCCTGTAACCCGCTTCCTCATCTTTCTTTTTCAGTAAAGCAATGGCTTTATCCATTGCGTTGTTGAGCTTTTCAGGGCTGTCAATATTTTCATTTACAATTAATTGTTCCGAGTTATGCTTGTGAACAAATAAAAATTCAAACATTGCCTGGCTAAGCTTTTGCGGCTGCGTAAACATAGTGCTGGAAAGATATCTGTTAAGATATTCAACCCCTTTGCCTATACTTTTTGATTCTCGTATGCTCGGAAATTTATCGTAAAAGGTACTGAAGTTAAGCGTAAGCAAGTCGTTCTCAAGAAGAGGATACCTGTGGCGCTCTTTTGCTTTAAGATAATCGACGGCAGATATTTTTTTGCTTGTAAGTTCGCTTACATCAAACTTATAATATTCGCTCTTACCTATTGTGCCTCTTGTTTCTACATAAACACAACATTCGAGGCAGACTGATTCAGTAAATTTGTTTACAACCTGTTCAATGATTTCCGAGGTTGAGTTGCTGTCGCTATTTCTCCTGGTTTGTTTAAATATTTCAAGAAGTTCACCTTTAACAAGAAGTTTTTTCTCGCTAGAACAAACCTTTTTCAAATATCTGAAGAAAGTCTTTTTATATTTTAATAGTATCTCTTCCAGCTTTTTACCCAACAGGATTCTCCTTTTTAACTCTCAGAAAATGATAATGATCTATTCCCTCAACAATCCCCCCTGCATATTTCCTGCTTGCAAAATAAATACGGTTTTGTCCTTTCAGTGATTCAAGTTCGCTGCTATAATTAGCAACAACCACGCCAAGCAAATCGCCTTTGAGCATTTCGCTGTCATTGCCGGAATCGCCTGCAACAAGAATGTTCTCGCTGGGAACGTTCCAGCGATAAGCAAGATATCTTATTGCTTTTCCTTTAGATGCACGATATGGCAAAATATCGAGGTACTGTCCGTGGCTAAAAATAACGTTTGCGTTTAATTTATTCTTGATCAAAGCCCTTTCAACTTTATTCAGATAATCGGGATTTTCGCTTGTGTAATAGCTAATCTTAAATTCTCTTTGGTTTTCTTCTTCCTGATATTGCAAGAACTTAAATTGACTCAATAATTTCTTGATTTTTTCTCTTTTCCATTGATGCTTTATATGTGCTTTCCACCCTGTTGAATAAATTAACCTGCCTTGATAGTTATAGTAAATTTCCGCGCCGACTGAAGATATTATTATGTCAGGATACGGAACATTGTTTTCTTTTAAAACACTGAACGCTGAATCAACTGTTCTCCCGGTTGCAACAGCAAATCCAATTTTAGAATCAGTCTGCTCCAATACTTTAATAAATTCCTTTAGAGCCTTATCATCGCCAAGCAGAGTATGGTCTATATCAGAAACGATTAGTTTTTCAGCATCAAGTAGTTTTTTACCAACCGTAGCAAATATTTTAACGTTATCCTGTCCCTGTTCAATTAATCCTCCAACTTCTTTCAAATATTTTTCAGCGTGAGCATCCCACGTATAATGTTTTTTCACATTTTTCATTCCGTTCTCCGAAAATTGTTTCCATAACTTTTCATCACTAATACTTTTATTGATTGCATTGGAAATATTTTTTGTAGCTGTTACATCAACAAGAATTCCATTCTTACAATTTTTAATTATGTCCATTGGTCCGCCATCGTCGGTAGCAACAACAGGCACACCACAGGCGGCAGCTTCTATTAATGTTAATCCGAATGGTTCCGTTAAAGCTGCATTTACAAAAACACCGCCAGTATCGGCTGCAATCCTGTAAAGTTCCGGTACTTCTGTGTGAGTATCATGTCTTTTGGGTATTGCCATTTTCCCATAGAGATTATATTTATCCATAAGCAGGAGTATTTCTGTAAGGACTTCGCGTTCATTATCAGGCATTTGCTGAATATCTTCACGTATCCCGGCAAAGATTGCAAGATTTGCTTTCTCCTGAAGATCTTTATTTTCACCGAATGCTTTTATTAATCCCGAAATGTTTTTTCTTTTATCCGGTCGGCACACAGTTAAGATTAGAGGCTTTTCAATAAATACAAAAAATTTAAGCAGCTGGTTGCTGATTGTCTGCAAAAGTTTTGCTGTTTCTTCATCTAAAGGTATTCTTGAGTTATAGGGATAGAATCTTTCCAAATCTACACCGGGTGGAATTACCCGAAATTTTTCCTTAGATGTATTTTGATAATCACCGTACTGGTTTTCAATTTCCTGATGTGTGCTTGTTATTATCCGGTTTGCGAAGTGTATAATATTCTCTTCAACTTCGATCCTGTGATTTAATTTATATTTTTTCTCAATATCATCCTGCGACATACCGTCATCAAGAAGTTTGCGCAGTTTATCTCTTCCCAAAGAGTGACCGGTATGAATGAAAGGAATACCAAAAAATTGTGTCAGCTCTGTACAAACATAACCGGCATCAACATAGTGGCTGTGGATAATATCAGGGAGTCTTCCGACACTCTTAATATACTTAATGCTTTTATCCACAAATTCTTCCAGGTGGTTCCAGAGCAATTCTTTGCGAATGTATTTACCACCACCGCACCTGATACGTATGATGCTGAATTTGTCATTTATCTTTTCTTCGGGGACAGCATAATCCTCAGAAACTTTCTTATCTTTTATTTGCCTCGTAACCAGCTCAACTTTTTCAACTCGCGGGTCCTTGCTTAAGGTTTGTGCAAGTTCCATAACATACTTTGTTTGTCCGCCCGTATCAGCGTCGCGTCCAAGCTCCAGATTATTTCCGCGAATTAAACCATGAATGCTGTAAAGCTGTATGTAAAAACCTTTTTTAGTTTTGCTGCTATTCACTATTCATTTTCTCTTTTAATTTTAAATAGACTTCGTCTGTTTTGGGAAGTGCCCCTTCAATTTTACAAATCTCATTTGCGAATTCATTGGCAAGTTTGTTTGTCTTGCTTAGTTCCCAACCAGTTAAATAGCCAATGCAGAGCACGGAAGCAAATGCATCGCCGGCTCCAAGCGTATCAACAATATCTGATGCAGAGATTTTATAATCATCAACTTCATCTTTATAAAATAATGTCGAGCCCTCTTCACCTTTTGTAACTGCAAGTAATTCAATACTAAATTTATTCATTAATTTCTTTGATGTGATTTGAATATCAAATGGCTCTTCGAGAAAAAGATCGTTCATTAATTTCAGTTCGTCGAGATTGAGCTTTGCTGCAGTTGCTGTATTCAAAGAATCAAAGAGAATTTGCCGGGTGTAAAATTTCTGCCGGATATTTATATCACAAAAGTATTTTATGTTTTTATTAAATAAAGTCTGGATGGTCTCTCTGGTATTTTTATTCCTCTGGGCAAGAGAACCAAAATATAAGCAGTCTGTGTTTTCATTTATAAGCTGAAGGATCTCGGGAGATTGTTCAATAAAATCATATGCCCGGTCTTCGTCTATACGAAAGGAAGGAACCTTATTTTTATCCAGCGTTACAGTTGTCACTCCTGTGGGATGAAGATGATCCACCTGAATATAGTTTGTTGGTATTCCACTGCTTTTAATGAAATTAATAGCGTTGTTTCCTAAAATATCGTTTCCAACACGGCTGATAATGTATCCTTTGTCTGTAAATTTATGAATATGATATAGGAAATTCAGCGGGGCACCACCGAGGCTCTTTGTTTCGGGGTAAATGTCATATAATATTTCACCGATAGCAGTTATTCTATCCATCAATAGTTCCTGATCATTTTGGAATTTATTTAATTTGTTAGTTGTTATTTACTATATAACAATTTGAGCTAAAAAATGAAAATTTATCAATTAAAAGCTTTACAAAATTTACCAATTACTATGGAGGAAGCCTGGGAGTTTTTCTCTAATCCCAACAATCTTTCTGTAATTACACCTGAATGGCTCAACTTTAAAGTAACCAGCAAGCTGCCCGATAAAATGTATCCCGGGATGATAATATCTTATAAAGTCCATCCCCTTCTTGGCATCCCTCAAACCTGGGTAACGGAAATCACTCATGTAAAAGAACCTTTTTATTTTGTTGATGAACAGCGTTTTGGTCCCTATAAAATGTGGCATCATCAGCATCATTTTAAACAAACAGAAAGTGGAGTTGAAATGTCAGATATCGTCAACTACGCACTACCGTTTGATCCTCTAAGCAGACCAATTAATTCCCTGCTTGTTGAAAAGAAAGTTAAAGAGATATTCAAGTATAGGGAGAAGAAATTGATAGAGTTGTTTATGCCTGTCATTGCGAGTGAAGCGAAGAAATCTTAAATCTAGTCTGATGTCATGCTGAACTTGTTTCAGCATCTGTTTTTGTAGCCAAAATAAGCTTAAGATTCCGAAACGAGTTCGGAATGACAGAATTAAAATAGCCTAATAACCAATCATCACTTTTTTATTAAGGTTTGTTGGGGATTTATTTAATTTTGTCATCATTTATTAAGAAACAAAGGGAGAAGAAATGAACCAGAAACTCACAACATTTTTAATTTTTTGCCTGATTGTATCCATCCCATCGTTTGCAGCGGATAAAAATTCATCCCAAAGCATGAATCCACTTCTCGGGAAATTTAATGAAGTAATTTCGTTTGCAGATTTAAATGCCGACAATATCAAAGAAGCAACTGATGTTTCAATCAAAGAAGCAAGGGAATCGCTGGATAAACTTTATGCAATTCCTAAAGAACAACGAACATTCGATAACACAATGCTCGAGCTTGATAATATTTACAACAAAGCCGGGAATGTTTACGGCTGTGTTTACTTAATGGGAAGCACTCATCCCGATGATGCGGCAAGAAACCAGGCAAACGAAAGTAAAGCGGAGTTTGCAAAATTCTTTAATGAAATACAGCTTGATGAAAATCTTTACCGTGCTGTTAAAGATTATTCTGAAACTCCGGAAGCAAAATCACTCACCGGTTACAAAGAGAGATTCGTTATTAAAACAGTCGAAGACTTTGAGCGGAATGGTTTTGCACTTCCAAAAGAAAAAAGAGATGAACTGAAAGCAATTAATGATAAGCTTTCTGATCTGAGCCTTATGTTCCAGCAGAACATAGCTGAAGTTGATGATTATTTAATGGTTGATGATGCACAAATTGATGGCTTACAGGAGGATTATAAAAATGCCAGAAGGACAGAAGAAGGAAAATATAAAATTGATCTTTCCTATCCTTCGTACAGACCATTTATGCAGTACTCAAACTCTGAAGAAACACGTAAAGAACTCTATAGCATGTTTCTGAACCGCGCATCTAAAGATAACCTGGAGATTTTAATAAAAGTACTCGCTTTACGAAAACAGATGGCCGAGCTACTGGGATATAAAACGTATGCTGAGTACCGGGTGGGAGATAGAATGGCAAAGCTACCACAAAACGTCTGGGATTTTGAGAATAACTTAATCGATAAACTAAAAGAGAAAGCCCGGATTGATTACGATGAGCTTCTTTCCATAAAAAGAGCAAAACTTGGAAGCGATACAATTAAGGTTATTCAGCCCTGGGAATCCGGATATTACAATAACATTCTTCTCAAAGAAAAATATGACCTCGATCAGAATCTTGTAAAAGAATATTTCGAAACAAATAACGTGATTGATGGGTTCTTCCAGATTACACAACATTTATTTGGTGTTGAATACGAAGAGGTACAGAATCCATCCGTATGGCATAAAGATGTTCGGTTGTTCAATGTAAAGCAGGATGGGAAAGTTATTTCAAGATTTTATATCGATCTTTACCCAAGAGCAAACAAATTCTCCCATGCTGCTTGTTTCCCAATGATTGGCGGGAAGGCAACAGATCAGGGATACCAGATGCCGGTTGCTACTCTGGTTTGCAATTTTCCCGAACCAACTGAGGATGTTCCATCTCTATTAACTCATAATGAAGTAGAAACATTCTTCCACGAATTCGGTCACGTTCTTCATAATGTTTTAACCAAAACAGAACTGTCAGCACACTCAGGAACTTCTGTTGCACGCGACTTCGTAGAAGCACCATCTCAATTTTTAGAAAACTGGACGTGGGACTACGATGTCACTAAAACTTTTTGCAAAGCATTACAAAACAGGAGAAGTACTTCCGCAAGAATTGTTTGACAAAATGGTCGCTGCAAAAAATGTTGGCTCCGGTCTTGCAAACACGCAG
The DNA here is from genome assembly GCA_963698525.1 of uncultured Ignavibacteriaceae bacterium. Lineage (GTDB taxonomy): Bacteria > Bacteroidota > Ignavibacteria > Ignavibacteriales > Ignavibacteriaceae > IGN2. The sequence continues at coordinate 20,611 of CAVORE010000015.1, forward strand.
CAGGTTTTCTATGGTTTAATTGATTTCACTCTGCACGATAAATATGATCCAACCAGCAGTAAAACTACAACCGAAGTAGTAAAAGAACTTCAGGAGGAAGTTACACTGTATCCATTTCTTGATGGTACACATATGCAGGCAGCTTTTGGACACTTGATGGGTTATGCCGCAGGTTATTACAGCTACCTCTGGGCTTTGGTTTATGCGCAGGATATGTTCTCTGTTTTTGAAAACAACGGTGTGATGGATGTGAAAACAGGAATAAGATATCGTGATATAATTCTTTCAAACGGCGGCTCACGTGATGAACTTGAAATGGTTAGAGAATTTTTAGGAAGAGAACCAAACCAGGATGCATTCTTCAGATCTATTGGGCTGGATGTAATGTCACACTGAGCAAGCTTGCCCCGAACTGATGAAAGTCATCCTGAACTTGTTTCAGGATCTGAATCTGTTTCGGGGTCGAGGTGTGACAGTCAGTCTTCGACATGCTCAGACTAACAAGATTTTTTAATACAAAAAGGCGAGCCACAGGGGTTCGCCTTTTTTATACTCTTTACAAAAAAGTTCTACTTTACATCCTCCTGTGGTTTCTCTTCCATATGACCTTCCTGTTTCTGAGCCTTTTGCATCTCCATCCACGGGTTAACATCTGTGTTCCATGTTTCAACTTTAACTTTTAAGGAACCATCATTCTGCATTTCCCAGATCGTCATATATTTGCCGTGATCACTCCATGGCTGATCTCCCATCTGTGGAAGCATCATTGTAATTTCATAAGTGCCGATATCAACTACCAGATTACCCGATTTCATGATATCAGTAACAGTAGATTTGAACGCGGTCATCTCCATACCCGAACTCATCATCTCTTCTGATGCTTTTTTGCAGGCTTCTATTCCTTTCATCATCGGTTGATAGCTCGGCATAGAGATAACATCATCCGAGTAGTATTCCCACATTGCCGCTTCATCTCCGGATATCATTATATCAGCAAGCTTGTTATTAATTGACTGAATTTTTTCTTTGAGCCCGGCTGTATCCTGGGCGTTAATTAAGGATGTTACAAACAGAAAAGAGAAGAGAATAGCTAACAGCTTTTTCATTAGTGCCTCCTTTTTATTGATAAGAAATAGTTTATTAGTTTACGCCTATAAAATGTTAAATTGGCTGATTGAAGTCAAGTCGCTACATTGAAATAATGGGAAAAGCCTTGCTTGATTTCATCAGTAATTTTATCTTGACCTAAAAAAAGAAAGAGAAGCTATGAGCAACAAAGAAAAGCCCGAAATTGGTTCTATCACCTGGTTTGATTTAACTGTGCCGGACGCTGAAAAGGTAAAGGACTTCTACAGCAAAGTAGTGGGATGGAAGGCCGCTCCGGTATCGATGGGTGATTACAACGACTTCAATATGAACTCACCAGAAAGCGGAAAAACAAAAGCAGGCATCTGTCATAAAAAAGGCGGCAATGCTCATCTTCCTTCACAATGGATGATCTACATTACTGTAAAAAGTGTGGATGAAAGTGCAAAGGTTTGTAAAGAGAACGGGGGTAAGGTTTTGTCCGAGTCCAAAGTTATGGCTGGTTATGGAAAGTTCTGTGTCATTGAAGATCCAGCTGGCGCAGTGTGTACTTTGTTTGAACCAGATTAATACAGTGCTGTCATTGCGAGGAATGAAATGACGAAGGAATCTAAAGTATAAGTTTTGTGATTGCTTCTCCCGACTAAAGTCGGAATCGCAATGACATTCTAATGATGATGCCCACCTGGTCCGTGAACGTGTCCGTGGGAAATTTCTTCGGGAGTTGCATCTCTTACATCAAGCAGCTCAACATCAAACTCAAGATTCTTCCCTGCAAGAGGATGATTAAAGTTTACTGTTACATCATCGTTTTTAATCTCTGTAATTACAAACTGAAGATGCTGACCTTCTGGGGATTGTGCAAAGTAAGTCATTCCTAATTCCAACTCTGCTTCCTTCGGAAATAAATCACGTTTGACTTTTTGAATTGCTCCTTCGTCATATTCGCCGTAAGCATTTGCCGCTGCAAGTTTAATATTCTTTTTACTTCCGATAATCATACTGCCAAGAGCCTCTTCCAAACCAGGCAATACTTGCTTGTTACCAGTGATAAAAGTAAAAGGTCCCCCTTTATCAGTTGAATCCAGTAGATTACCATTCTCGTCTTTTAATGTATAGTTAAACGTTACAACTTTTTTTGCTTCTAAAGCCATCTTTACTCCATTTATTTTTTAAAATTGGCAAACATGATACTATTTATATGAGGGAAAATCAATCAGTTTATCGAATGATTTGATACAGCGGTAAAAAAATTATTTCAAATTTTATCTGAACAATTATCATATCAAATTTATATTTTTAAACAACACATCAAAAAGATTAATTAAAAATGAAACACATAATTGTTTCTCTCTTTATTATAATCATCTGTTCAACTTCACTCCTTCCACAATTCGGATCACAGGATTCAGGTGGACCGATTACTCCAGAATGGGCTGCTTACGACGTTAAATTCTACAACATTAATCTTAATATCAATCCTGAGAAGCAGACAATAAACGGCTGGGTTGGTGTAACTGTAGAAGCTGTAACAAGTATGAAAGAGTTTGTTCTTGACTTAGATGACAGATACAGAATTACAAAAATAGTCTGGGATGCCCCTGATGTTTACAAAGAGCTTTATTTCACACACGAGAAAGGAAAAATAAAAATCCAGTTGCCTGAAGAAGTAACAAAGGGGAACACATTCACAGTTAAAATTTACTATGGCGGAAAACCAAGAGTTGCAGAAAATCCTCCGTGGGATGATGGCTTCACCTGGTCAAAAACAAAAAGCGGAGAAGCACTGGATTGGTGTTACCTGCCAGGGCGGAGGAGCCGATACCTGGTGGCCATGCAAAGATCATCCTTCCGATGAACCGGATTCTGTTCTACTTAACTGGACTGTACCAGCAAATTTAATTTGTGCATCAAACGGAAAGCTGAGATACATTCTCACAAACAAAGAAGGAACACAAACTTTCAGCTGGTTCGTTTCTACTCCGATAAACAATTATGGAATCTCCATTCACATCGCACCGTACGATACAATTCAATATAAGTACATAAGCATAACAGGAGAAGAAATTCCTGTAACAATCTGGGTTCTTCCCGAAAGTATGGAGAAGGCAAGAAAGCATTGCCCGGAGTTTTTAGATCACTTAAGATTTTATGAAGAACTTCTCGGTCCTTATCCATTCCGTGCAGATAAATACGGAGTTGCGGAAACTCCTTACCTCGGGATGGAGCACCAGACTATTATTGCAAACGGATACGGCTACAGAGATGACCAGTTCGGATTTGACTGGCTGCATCATCACGAGCTTGGGCACGAGTGGTGGGGAAATATGGTCACCGCAAAAGACTGGAGTGATTTCTGGATTCACGAAGCAGTGTGCGGTTATATGCAAACACTTTATATCGAAGAAAAACTGCCAGACAAAAGTCATTCTGCATTTATGATGAACTGGAAACTGTGGAAAAACGAGCAGCCGATTGCACCAAGAAAAGAGATGACAAGCGACGAAGCGTACACAAATGATATGTATTCAAAGGGTTCTTATGTTTTACACACACTGCGCTATTATCTGGGCAATGACGTGTTCAGGAAAGTTTTAAGAAGATGGGCCTATCCAGATCCTGAAATGGAAAAAGCAACAGACGGAAGCCATTGCAGGTTTGCAACGACGGATGAGTTTCTCGAAATAGCTGAGAACGTTTCCGGTCGTGAGCTCGATTGGTTCTGGGAGGTTTACTTTAGACAGGCATCGCTTCCGGTTCTTAAAACAAAAGTTGAAAACGGTTTTCTTTATCTCGAATGGAAAATTGAAAATGATCTTCCGTTCTCAGTTCCTGTTGAAGTGCAACTGGGAGATGAAATTGTAAAAGTAGAAATGCGTGAAGGTGCCGGCTCAGTCAAAATCCCGGAAGGGGTTGAACCGGTTATTGATCCGGATAAGTGGATTACGATGGGTGATGTAGAATTCCAGGTTATGAATAATAAATAGCTCAGGAGAAGTTTATGCAAATTAAATTACTTCTTTCCATTTTGATTTATATATCTATAAATGGTTATTTATCAGCGCAGGATAAGATTTACACCAAAGGCTTGCCGAATGGTTTTGCCTGGACTGCTCCCTTCTTGTCAAACAAACCTATTTATGCAAAAGAAGAATCACTATTAGCGAGCTTACAACGAAGGAATCGTTTGGCTGATATTGATTCATCTATAAATAAAAGATCTTTCTCATTAGATTGTGATGAGTATATAAACAAACTAAAAAATGAAAACACAACTATTGAATTTGAAAAGATTACAAAGTCAATCGATGTTTTTTATACAATTGAGGAAAATTTAATCATTCCGGTTTTAGGAGCATACTGTTACAGTGTTAAAGAGTTAACCGGGGTGGATCGTGAAGAACTTGAAAATTACAGACAAGAATTACTGCAATATTCTAAAGATAGATCATCTAATTAGGTTATTTCATCAATACCATCTTCTTAGTTTCTGAGTATTGTCCTGCCTTTAACTGATAGAAATAAATTCCGCTTGGCTGAAACTGGACGGCTTGATGTTCACTTTTTCCTATTTTTGAACTGGAAGATTTTTAATCACTAGCAAAAAGGTGATAAAATGAAAAAGCTGATTCTGCTTTTAATTTTAATAATTGCTCCTTCGATACTCTCACAAACGGATACAATCCTTGTTCAGAAACTAGATTCGCTTTTAAACTACAATGAAAATTTAGAACACAGACTCGATGTGCTTGAGAAAAACATTGATGATGTTTTGTGGTTTCAGAGAGTCGGTGATGTTGCTTTCATTGATAAAATTTATATGACCGGTCCACCAAAATGGAAAGAAACTGACACAACCGATCCGGCTTTTGGTAATCCTGTTAAGTTCTGGTCGTATGTTTTTATACCGAAGGATATAGACTTTAATAAAAAATATCCGCTGTTGGTATTTCCGCATGGTGGCGTGCACAGTAATTTTTCGACTTACTACACTCATATAATCAGAGAATTGATGTACCAGCAATACATTGTTGTTGCGGCTGAATACCGTGGAAGTACGGGATATGGAAAAAGTCATTATGAAAAAATTGATTACGGCGGTCGTGAAGTTGAAGATGTTGATTCAAGCAGAAAGTATATGTTAGATAATTACGAGTTTGTTGATCCTGAAAGAGTTGGCTTAATTGGATGGAGCCACGGGGGATTAATTAGTTTGATGAACATTTTCAGATACGCTGAAAACTACAAAGTTGCTTTTGCCGGAGTTCCAGTAAGTGATTTAATCACCAGATTAAATTATATGGATGATGATTATGATGAACTTTACTCGGCTGACTATCACATCGGGCAAACTGTTGAAGAAAATCCTGAAGAATATAAAAGAAGATCTCCGGCGTGGAATGTCGATAAACTACAAACACCTTTATTAATTCACACAAATACAAATGATGAAGATGTAAGATTCATTGAGGTTGAAGTTTTATTAAATGCACTTAAAGGCAGCCAATAAAAAATTTGAATATGAAATCTTCGAAGATCTACCTGGAGGTCATTCATTCGACAGGCAGGATACAAGATTGGCGCTCTCAATCAGGTTGAAGATTTACAAATTCCTCGAAAAATATTTAACTCCTCCCAAGCCGTTTGATAGCATAGAGGAAATCAGGCAGGCAATTTATCGGTAACGTAATTAGTTATTTATTTAATACATTTTTACAAATACGACGAAAAAAACAGCTATTCTCGACAAAAATTGCATAGAATGTCAAGTCAATAAGGGAACAATATTTGTTTAATGAAGGGAAATAAATAAAGATCACTTGGCTAAAAAATGGTAAAACTATTAGCTGCTATAATATTTCTCTGCGTCATTGGTGGCGGAACTTATTACCTTTTATTCTCTAAAACAAAGGCAACGGTAGAAGTTACAGGTAAAATACAGATTTCGAAGCAGCTGTCCAGCCAAATTGATAAATCACAGTCCCCGGATCTTATGTTTATGGCTGTTGTTAAAGGAAAGGTAAAGAATAATTCAAATAAACCGCTTGAGAATATTTTCATAAAATATACAATTGGCGGACAGCTAACTAGTGCTACAATTTTTGATCTTGCCCCGGGCCAACAGGTTGAATTTAATACCAGGGGTGTTGAAACGAATGCATCAAATCCGGATTATGATTACCAGGGAATTCAGTACGACGAGGCTACTCTTTAATAAAACTAATCAATTGTATTTGTTCTCCCGCACGGCTTCTAACTCTACTCTGAATTGTTTTGTGTTTTTAACGACCACGGCGCTAATTTCATCAAGAACGTCCAGATAACCTTCGACAGCTCTTCCCCCGGCAATTATCGAAACTCCAGCAGGCAACGACTGTTTTATTTTTCTGAGTTCTTTTGGTAAGATAGGATCATCATTTGGATAGACTATACTAAGAGCTACGACTTTTGCATTAAGGTATCCAACAACCGCACTGATTTCCTCTGCCGGTAAGTTAGATCCAAGATATATTACTTTCCAACCCGAAGATGCGGCGACAACACCTACAATTAAAGCCCCCAGTTCATGCTCTTGCCCTAGCGGTGTTGCCGAGACTACTATTGGTGCAGAATCACTTGCCGAATACGATTCCAAAATATTAAATAAGAAACCTCTTATAGCTGAACTTCCCAGATGTTCATTTGCTACTCTGAATTCACCTGAATGCCACATATCACCAATTTTATAAACAAGTGGAATAATGAGCTCCTCTATCAATACAGGCTGTGTTAGTTTTGCAGATGCGTTAAGTAAAATTGATTCGAGTTTTTTAGCATCATAATTTCTTATTGCTTCAATACAATCAGACAAAACATTTTCAACAATTTCTAGCGAAGATGTTGCGGACGTAATTTCTTTATTAACCTCTACCTGAACATGTTTTATTTTCAGATAAAAGATTTTTCAACTCATTCAATGATAAGTTTGCCACCCCACCAATACTGTGTCCTTCATGAAGTACATTATTAAGCAGTTTTAATTTTTCAATATCTTCTTCTGAGTAAAGTCGGCGGTTTGTATTCGTTCTCTCTGGTTCAACAACGTTATATCTTTTTTCCCAGGCTCTAATAACGTGAACACTGAGTCCCGTCATTTGGCTAACTACCTTAATAGGATATTTATAATCTAAAGTCATATGGAAATTTAATCAATGTCTAATTTTTGTCAAAATATGAAATTAATGTTAAGAAATTGTTACCTGAACAACTTAAAACTTTGAAATTTTAACATTTTTCATTGTTTTTTAGTTCCAAACGAAAAAAAAGAAGTCCTTGTCTAAAATAATGCTTGACAAATGCTCGACAATGTATTATGTTTGTCTAAGTTATTTAGACATTTTATAAACAACATTCGTCGAGGAAAAAATGAACAACATAAAAAATAATGAAGAAAGCATAATAGTAAGCAATATCAAAGAAGACGTATTCACCAGTGAAACTCTTCCACACAGAAATGCTCTTTACAATTATGCATTGAAGATTTCAGGAAATTCAGATGATGCTCAGGATCTTGTTCAGGAAACATACTACAAAGCTTATAGACACTTCGACAAGTTTGAGAGCGGTACGAACAGCAAAGCCTGGATGTTCATGATATTAAAAAACTCTTTCATTAATGACTACAGAAAATCAAAGCGTGAACCTTATAAGCTCGACTATGAACAAATACAGAACTTTTACGAAAACGTGAAATCAGATCGTGCTCAAGAAAACAATCTTGACAAAGATTTTTATAATGATCTTTTAGACGATGAACTAACCAAGGCAATTGACCAGCTACCATCGAAAATGAGAGAAGTGTTTCTTCTTTGCGATCTGGATGGAAACAGCTACGAAGAAACGGCAGAACTTGTTGGCTGCCCAATTGGTACTGTTAGGTCAAGGCTACACAGAGCAAGACACATGCTTCAGGAAACTCTTCTTGATTATGCTAAAGACCGAGGATTTCTAAATTAATTTATTCACAATAATAAACAGAGGAAAAAATGAAAAATCTAACAACTCTCTTCGCTATCCTTCTATTCTCAGGGATAAACCTGTTGTTTGCACAAACAGCAAGACTACAGGTAATACACAATGCTGCAGATCCTGGTGCAGTTTCAGTTGATATTTATTTAAATGGTGGTCTACTATTAGACAATTTCGGCTTTAGGGATGCAACTCCTTATATAGATGCACCTGCCGGCACACCCATAAATATTGGCGTTGCTGGTCCTAACAGCACATCTGCTGCTGATACAATTAAAAACTTTACCGTGACATTAACTGCAAATGAAACTTATGTTGCTATTGCAAATGGTGTTCTTGACCCTAATTCTTTCGCAGTAAATCCTGATGGAAGAAGCACTGCATTTACTTTATTTGTAAAAGCAATGGCTCGTGAAAACGGGACTTCATCGGATGTAGACTTTTTTGTATTACACGGCTCAACCGATGCACCAACTGTTGATGTACTTGCACGCAGAGTCGCTACTTTAGTAGACGATGCTGCTTATGGTGATATAACTAACTATATAACTGTTCCGGCTGCATCCTATATTTTGGATGTAACTCCCGGTAGCGATAATTCAACTATTGTTGCTTCTTTCGAAGCCGACTTAAGTGGATTAGGCGGTGGAGCTGCTGTGGTATTTGCGTCTGGATTTTTAGATCCTTCTGCAAATCAGAATGGTGAAGCTTTTGGAATTTTTGCTGCTCTCCCAACTGGAGATGTGGTTGCTTTTCCTTCAGTTGAATTGGCACGTTTACAAGTAATACACAATGCTGCAGACATAGCTGCTGATCCTGTTGATGTTTATCTAAATGGCGCACTTCTGCTTGATGACTTTGCTTTCAGAGCTGCAACTCCTTTCATAGATGCACCAGCAGGTGTTGAATTTAATATCGGCGTAGCACCTGGTAACAGTGGTTCTGCAAACGACACACTGAAAAATTTTCCAGTGACATTAGAAAATGGTAACACATATGTAGCAATTGCAAATGGTGTTCTTGATCCTAATTCATATGCTGCAAATCCCGATGGAAGAAGCACCGCGTTTACTTTATTCGTCAAAGATATGGCTCGAGAATCAGGAACTAGCAGTGATGTTGACTTCTTTGTATTACACGGTGCAACCGATGCCCCAACTGTTGATGTTATAGCCAGAGGTGTTGCAACTTTAGTTGATGATGCTGCTTATGGTGACATAACTGGATATATTTCTGTTCCAGCTGGAAATTATACACTCGACTTAACCCTGGCTGATGGCACTACTTTAGTACAGTCATATTGGGCAGATCTAAGAACTCTTGGTGGTGGAAGTGCTGTAGTATTTGCATCAGGATTTTTAGATCCTTCCGCTAACCAGAATGGAGAGGCTTTTGGATTGTTCTTTGTATTAGCTGATGGAACAGTCGGTCAATTTCCTGAGGGTGTTGCCAGCGTTGAAAATATTTCTGGTGTAGCTCCTAGTAATTATTCACTTGAACAGAATTACCCGAACCCCTTCAATCCGAGCACGACTATCAATTTTACAATAACGAATAGTGATTTTGTAACACTGAAAGTTTATAACATTCTCGGAAGTGAAGTGGCTACTTTGGTAAATGAGAACCTTGCAGCGGGTGCTTACAGATTTAACTTTGAAGCTGCAAATCTGGCTTCCGGTATATATCTATACGAGCTAAATGCCGGCAATTTCAGAGAAATTAAGAAGATGAATCTTCTGAAATAAATCATTAATGCATATAATGAGGAACACCACTTGTATTTTGAATTGTGATGATCAAATGTTAACCCTGACACGATTTTATAGTAACGATATATTTGATTCAAGCAAACAAGTGGTTTCCTCATTTAATATAAAATTAACTGAATCTAAATCATTAAAATCATTATCTTATATTAATCACATCACTCATAAAATTATTAAATGAAAAAAGCAGTTATCATAGGTTCAGGTCTCGGCGGTTTATCAACCGCTTTAAGACTTTCAAACAAAGGCTACGATGTAACCATACTTGAGAAGCATTCAACTCCGGGTGGAAGATTGAACATTATTGAACAGGATGGATTTCGATTTGATATGGGTCCCTCTTTTATGAGTATGACTTATGAGCTTGATGAGTTGTTTAAAAGTGTTGGGATGAAAGTTCCAATTGAACTTGAAGAGCTCGATCCACTTTACCAGGTATTTTTTGAAGGACAGGAAAAGCCACGACTTATCTACAAAGATTTAAAGAAGCTTGCCGAAGAGTTTAAAGACATTGAACCAAATCTTGAAGAAAATGCAAAGAAATATCTCGATCGTGCCGGACAATTCTTCCACGATACAGTTGATAAAGTTGTAAAAACAAATTTTGAAAACAAGCTTGATTACGTTTTAAAGCTTAACTCGCGTTCCGTTAAAGCATCTTCCATATCTTCAAAGAAATATGTGGGGAGAAGTTGAAAAACATTTTACATCTGAAGAAGTGAGAGTCATTTTTTCACTTGTTGCTTTTTTCCTGGGCTCAACACCTTTTCAAACTCCGGCAATATATTCCTTGCTGAATTATACGGAAATGAAGCATAATGGTTACTGGAAAGTCAAAGGTGGAATGTATCGTCTGGTTGAAGAGCTTGTTAAGATATTGAATGATGGAGGAGTGAAGATAGTTTACAATACTGAAGTAGTAAATGTTGGCAACAACAACGGAAAGTTGTATGAGTTGATTGATCAGAACGGAAAGAAATGGACTGCAGATATTTTCATTTCAAACTCAGATGCAGCTTCTTTCAGAGGAAAAATATTGAATCGTGAAAAGTTCAGCGATGAAAAATTGGACCAGATGCATTGGACGCTTGCACCATTTACAATTTATCTTGGTGTAAAAGGAAAGATAGACAGGTTAGGGCATCACAATTATTTTCTTGGAAACAATTTCAGAGGATATGCTGATACGATTTTTACTTCTTCAATTAGTCCGCAGAAACCTTATTATTATGTAAATGCTCTTTCAAAATCAGAAGCAAGCTGTGCACCGGAAGGATGCGAAAATTTATTTATTCTTTGTCCGGTTCCCGATCTTCGCTACAAAAAATCGTGGGAAGACAAAGAAGAGCTTGCTAAAAATATTATTGACGATCTTTCAAAAAGAGTTGGCTTTGATATTCAGAGCAACATCATAACTAAAAAAATATTAGCTCCCGATGACTGGGCAAATATGCTCAACCTTTACAAAGGATCGGGACTTGGTCTTGCACACGACATAAATCAGGTTGGTGCATTCAGACCAAAAAATAAAGACGAAAAACTTTCTAACTTATATTATGTTGGCGCATCGACAACGCCCGGTACTGGTTTACCAATGGTTATCATTAGTTCAAAATTAGTAACGGAGAGGATAGAAAATGACTTTGCAACATTACACTAATACCAGCTACAAGCTGAGTAAGAAGTTAACAACTGCTTACAGCACTTCATTCAGTCTCGGGAATAAAAGTTTTCAAACCGGAATACAGAGATCCGATTTTTGCGATTTACGGATTCGTTCGTGTTGCTGATGAAATCGTTGATACTTTTCATTCATACGACAAAGAATATCTTCTTGAGAAATTTACAAACGACACATGGGAAGCAATAAATTCAGGAATATCCACAAATCCAGTTCTTCAGGCTTTTCAGAAAGTTGTAAACGATTATAACATCGACCGCAAGCTTATTGTCGCTTTCTTAAAAAGTATGGAGATGGATCTTTCGCGTTCTTCATACAACAGGGAAAACTATGATGAATACATTTACGGCTCGGCAGAAGTTGTTGGACTGATGTGCTTAAAAGTTTTTGTTGATGGCGATGAAAAGAAATACAAAGAGCTTGAACATTCAGCACGAATGCTTGGCGCCGCATTTCAGAAAGTGAATTTCCTCAGAGATATTCAGAGTGATATTAATGACCGCGGAAGAATTTATCTGCCCGGTGTTCATCACATTGATTACATTGATGACCACAACAAAGCTATGCTTGAAAAAGAAGTTGAAGCAGAATTCAAAGAAGCTTTCAGAGGAATTGTTCATCTTCCGATTGCGGTTAAGCTGGGAGTTTATTCGGCTTATCTTTATTACCTGATGCTCTTCAAAAAAATTAAGCGGCTGGATGTTGAGCAGTTGAAAAGCAAGCGAGTTAGAATTTCTAATCTGTATAAATTTTATTTGCTGATAAAATCTTATTTTGAGGTAAAGGTTTTAAAGTCTACGTAGGATATTTAGTTCTGAAAGATGACATCTTTTATCACTGCAAAACCTTTCAGAAAGATGTCATCTTTGAATGAGATGGATGTTGAGCAGTTGAAAAGAAAGCGCGTGAGAATTTCCAATTTGTATAAGTTTTACCTGCTGATTAAATCTTATTTTGAGGTGCATTCATAAAATCAGCCTGCACCTATAGGCTGATAAGTGTATATTCTTTATACACTCTGTGCGATTAACTCACCCTAGTGGAACCAACACTGGGGTGGGTTTATAATTACCTAATCCATTTCTCTCCTCCTTATTTTATTGTGAAAATTAATCTCAATTATCTACGTCCAATAGTTATTACCGCTTTAGGAGAATCATGCCCTACAGCCAGTATTAAATCATCTTTTATTTTTACCTCACCAAAAGAGCCCGCTTGTAACTGTAATTCATTCTGAAAACTTTTCCAATTCTCTCCATTATAATGAAGCATTTCACCATAAGAGCCGCAAACTATAATATCATTAAGTTCGTTCCCATCTATTGAGCCTGTATAATATTCTGTTATTCCCTGCCAGATTGATTCCCAACCATAAGTAGAGTTAATATTCGACTTAGTAAACATGCCACTTCCAACTACATAATATTTTTTACCAGGTTTAAACCATATTCCCTTCAAACTTGAGGGGATACCTGAAGTTGGTAAATCAATTACAGCATCATTCGCTATCTTAAAAATTTTTTTGTCGGTGGTAATACCTAGTTTTGCAGCAATACATAATATTTCATAATTCTCTTCACTAGTCTGATTTCCTAAAATATTATATACATCTAAGTTTGTCCCACTTTCTATTTTTATCCATCCTTGTACCGGTAAAATGTGCAATACTCCCATTGTTGCCTACAACATATAAGTCTTGACTACTTTTTCCCCATAATTTATTCATTTGATAGGGACCCCAAACATTTGTTGGTACTGATATTGGGATGAAATCATTTCCGTCCCAATGAATTAATCCATTACCACAAAACCAAATATCATTTGCAGAGAATGCAAGAATAGATTGAATTGGATGGAAAAAATCTGTTCCTTGATAATGGTATGGTACCCGCAATACACTCCAATTATTCCCATTCCAGATAACAGCGTTATATCTCTTGGAATCTGGTTGCCCCAATGAGTCATTCATATAAATTTCCCCCACAGCGTAAATAGAATTTTCATTTATTATTACGACATCATAGAGTATGCTGCTGCTGTGTTCACCAAATTTGAAAGTTTCAAAAGTAAAGTTGTGGCTGGTTGTATCTGTACCATTGCCATCAGGGGGTGGTTCGACAGAGTTGCAGGCTATTGTGCTAAGAAGTAATAAAAGAAAAGAAAGAATTGTTTTAGTAAGCATAGCAGTCACCTTTTTGTTTAACACTAGGTTGAAAAATATAACATTAGAAAGTAACTGCTTAGGGATTAATAAATGGATGTTTGACTCGTATTTGGGTTTAGAAGATAAACTTCGGAGTTTCCTACAGATGGTTTTCTTTGAGAGAGTGTTAAATATCTTATAAAAATGTTTCAAGTCGATTCCCTGCTTTTTCTCAATAGTTATTAGAGAATAATTGTGGTGCTATTGTTATAATTGCAACAATTGTGCTAAATCATCGCTAAAAGAATTTTAATAAATTTCTAAGGAAAAAATTTTTAGAATTTTTTCTTGCGTCAGAATTGTTTCAACATTGCGAAGATGATGACGCCGGTATTCTCTTCTAATTATTTTTTATTGGAAATACTGGAACTGTTTCATCATATTTTTTGTTATATAAAATGTTAATAGAAAGCATAACTCCATCAGTTTACGAACTTATTCTTCTTATTTTTACTCTGTGATCTGAAAACAAATTATTTCCTAATTGAACTTCGAGTATCTAATATTTAACGCTATAGTTATCAGCGGTCCGGCTTTTTTTGGTTCGCTCAAATGCTGCTACATCTGGAACCACTGGAAGCAAATGCTAATTGCAATTGTCATTCCAGCAATTCCGTTTTTATTATGGGATGCCTTGGTAACCGGCGCTCACTGGCATTTCAATCCTGAATATGTTTCCGGAATAAAAATTATAAATCTTCCCATCGAAGAAATTTTATTTTTCATTACTGTTCCTTTTGCCTGCCTGTTTACGTGGGAGATGATCATCAGAAGAGCAAAAGAAAAACAAATGGATATGCAGTGGCTTCGACTTCTTCTTTACCTTGCTTTGCCTGCAGGAATTTATTTCTTTTCAATCGGCAAGCAGTATACTGGATTAACATTGTCTTTTGTTTTTCTCGCAAATCTTGTTGATCAGTTTCTGAAAACGAATTTGCTTTTTGACGTAAGATTCTACTTTTACCTTCTGCTTATTGTTATTTTTACATTGATATTTAACGGATATTTGACCTGGCGTCCGGTAGTTACTTACGGAGTTGATTATCAGCTTGATTTTAGAATTATTACAATTCCCGTTGAAGATTTTTTTTACGGAATTTCTTTGCTATGGATGAATACAAGTCTTTATAAATTTTTACTAAGAAAAAACGGTGTTGCAAATGTTAACTAATAAATGGTATCTGGTTTGTCCTTCTGACGAACTGAAGAATGAAATAAAAAAATATAAAATTCTCGGGGAGGAGATTATTCTCTTCCGAAATCCCGATAATTCAATCGCAGCTTTAGAAGACAGATGCTGCCACAGAAATGTAAATCTTTCTTTGGGTTACCTGAATAAAGAAAGAGTTGTCTGCGGCTATCACGGATGGGAATATGACAAAACAGGAACTTGCATACAAATTCCTTCGCAGCTTCCCGGCGATAAAATTCCTCCGACAGCAAAAATAAAAACATATCCTGTTCAGGATTTTAACAAGTGGGTCTGGATTTTCATCGGCGAGCCGGAAAAAGCAAGTGAAGTTAAACCCACTGACATTCCCGAAATGAATGAGTGGCCGTTCACATACAAATCATACACAATCAAAGCTGATCTCGAAACAACAGCAGAAAGTCTGATTGATCCTTATCATATTGCTTATGTTCACCGCAACTCGATAAAATCTTTTATGGGACAAATCCAGGAACATCCCGCAGATTTCAATCTTAAAATTCTAGATGATGGAGTTGAGGGATTTTACAAACGTGCCAATGTAGGAACAATGGCTGAAAAAACTTATTTCGGTAATGAAGAAAACATCGGAACTAGAATAAGATTTTATTATCCCAATATTTCCCGGCTTGAAATTCGTTTTAAGGATAGAATACTTTTAATTCTCGAGCACGTATATCAAGTTGATGATGAACACGTTAATATGATGCAGATAACTTTATGGAAAAACATTTTTTCAAAATTCCCTGCATTCGCAAAATATTTTATGGGGAAGAAGTCTGAGAAGATTGTAACAGAGGATATAGATTTCCTCGCATCAAATCAGAAGATACTTAAGAGGACAAAAAATAATCTTCACGAAGTAAGTGTAAAGGGCGACGAAGTTTCTCTCAGCTTCAGAAGATTCTGGAGAAAGAAACTTCAAGGGGAATGATGATTGAAACTACTCCCGATACGTTAATAAAAAACAAAAACGAAGTTCCCTCAGAATTTAACAGGATTGCAAAGCGATACGATCTTGCAACTTTTCTGAGCCAGGGTTATCAGAAAGATTTGCAGACCAGTGTTGACAGAATGAATTTAAAGGGAATGAATATTTAGCAGATCTATGTTGCGGAACTGGAAAGTCAACCATTGCCTGCTTGAAGAATCTGCCAACCGGAAAAGTAATCGGGATTGATAACTCGGAAGGAATGCTTGAAGCTGCAAGAGAAAAACTTATTCCAAAATTTGGAAAAGATAAAGTTACATTTCGTTCAGCAGGATGTAATGAATCTTGATCTTGGCAGACAACAGTCTCGATGCAATTTTTATGGCTTACGGAATCCGCAATATGCCTGACTTCGAAAGGTGTGTTAGAAATCTCCATCGTGTTTTAAAGCCCGGCGGAAAAATCTGCTTTCACGAATACGCAATCAGCAAATCGTTTGCTTCAAAGCTTTACTGGAAATTTTTAGGAAACTTTTTAATAATTCCTTTTGCAGGATTAACAACCGGCTCAACAAAAATTTTCCGTTACTTAATAAAGAGTGTAGAGACTTTTCTTTCTCCAGATGAATTTACCGACTTTGTTAAAGAAATCGGTTTTGAAAATATAAATCATATCCCTCTCGGAAGCTGGCGAAAGCCAATATTGCATACATTCATTGCTCAAAAACCGTTAAAGTAAAATGGGAATCAAATCAATTATATCAAAAAGAATCGAGAAGAAACTGGGCGGATATAAAATCCAGCTAAACAAAATTGATTCTTCTCTTCCGGAAAAACTTTCAAAGGAAAAAAGCGTTGGAATTATCGGTGGCGGATTGGCTGGAGTTTCTGCTGCAATCTTTCTTGCTGAAAGAGGATTCAGGGTTAAGATTTTCGAGAAAGAAAAATATCTCGGCGGAAAAGTTGGTTCCTGGCCAGTTAAGTTTGATGATGGTTTTTCAACACAAGTCGAGCATGGTTTTCATGCTTTCTTCAAACAATATTATAATCTTCGCGAGCTTCTTAAAAAGATTGATGCTTTTAAATACTTAATACCGATTGATGATTATTTAATACTTACAAAAGACTTTGGCAATTTCGGTTTTAAGGATCTCGACACAGTTCCTGTTCTAAATATTCTGAGCATGGCAAAAACAGGAATCTATTCATACAAAGATGCGATGCTCAATCCCGGTTTCAGAAAGATGACTTCGCTGCTGAGTTACAACCGCGAAAAAACATTTACAAAGTTTGATAATGTTTCCTTCAAAGATTTTGCAGAGGATGTTAAGCTCCCGCCAGAGATGCAGTTGATGTTCACAACATTTTCGAGAGCATTTTTCGCTGAACCGCAATACATCTCAATGGCAGAGTTGATAAAAAGTTTTCATTCATATTTTCTCAGCAACGATCTTGGTTTGCTATATGATGTCTTGAACGATGACTTTGAAGATACTCTCTGGAAACCAGCAAAAAATTATTTGAGTAAATATCAATTCAACTATATCGCTGGATTCAAAAATTACTTCATTCAAAAAAGATGGAGATCAATTTATGATCAACGATGAACGATTTGATTATGCGATAATTGCTTCGGATGTAAAAGGAACAAAAAGCATCATAAAAGATTCTGAATATTTCCAGCAGGCGCATCCCGATTTCTACAATCAGATGACAAGCTTAAAACAATCGCAAAGATATTCTGTTTTAAGGATCTGGATTGATAAAGATCTCAGGCAAGGAGTACCGTTCTTCATATTCACTGATGCACTTAAAATACTCGATTCAGTTACAATCTATCATAGAATGGAAAAGTCAAGCGAAGAATGGGTAAAGAAAAACGGTGGTGGAATTTTTGAACTACATTCGTATGCTGTGCCCGATGAATTTCCAAAAGAAAATATAAGAGATCAATTCCTCAAAGAGTTTGAAGAATATTTCCCTGAGATAAAAGGTCACAAAATAAAATATGAGTACCTGCAGGTAAAAGATGACTTCACAGCATTTCATACAAATCTGTATAAGACTCGTCCAACTGTAAAAACCGAAGTTGAAAATCTGTTTCTTGCCGGTGATTGGGTTAGGCTGGAAAATCCCGCAATGCTTATGGAAGCTGCTACAACATCGGCACTTTATGCTGCAAATCAAATTTTTAACACAGAAAACATACGACAAGAAACTATTTTATCTGTACCATTGAAAGGCATTTTTGCATAATCATCTTATAAAAGCAATTATTGTTTTATTCATCACTTCTTTTTCTCCTATTTTATCCCAATCTATTGAGAATGCTAATTCTCCATCGAATATGGGAAGTTTATCAGTTAAAATTATTGGCTTTGAGAGTAACGAAGGTAAATGCCGATTTGCATTAGATAGTTCTGAAACTATTTACGAAAGTGATGACTTAGTTTTTATTGGCAAAGTTCTGCCAATTATAAACAAAGAAGTAATCGTAAGAATAGATTCGCTCAATTTTGGTGTTTATGCTATTAGAGTTTTTCACGACGAAAACAGCAACGAAGAACTGGATACAGATTTTCTGGGGATCCCAACTGAAGATTATGGATATTCTAACAATGCAAGTTCATGGTTTGGCCCACCAAGCTGGGAAAAGACTAAATTCATTTTCAATAAAGAAGAATTGACGATTGAAATTTCCGTTGAATAGGGTAAAGGTTCTGTACTTCATAATCTTTTAAAGAACAAAACGTTCACTCTTATATTAAAATCCACAATATCGAAACGATCAAAGTCTGATAATCATTTTACTTTTATCACAACAAACGTTACATCGTCATCCGGCTCTTTATCATTTGACCAATTTCGCGCCTCTTCTCGTAAATAAGATATAATTTCTTCAGGTTCTTTCTTTGCCACATCCTCGAAACTATTCCTGGCTCTTTTATAACCAAATATCTCTTTGTCGCCGTTTTTCAGTTCTGCAAATCCATCACTCATTAATAACAAAGTATCCCCCCGATCTATTTCCATTTCCTTAACATCATAGCTCACAGCTTTCATGGCTCCCAGAGGCATATTGTTTATTACAATCTCCTCAATTGTTTGTGAGCTTTTTCTGTATATAAACAGCGGGGGCATTCCGGCATTTGTAGTAACAAGTTTATTATTATTTATTTGAACACAAGTGAGCGCCATCATTAATCTGCCAAGCTGCATATCCTTTATTGATATACTTGCATTTTCGAAGAATGGTTTTAACGCTTTGTTTGTTCTATCCGACATGAAAAGTGATTTCATTATAGAGACCATCATTCCGGACATCATACCGTGTCCAGTTGCATCACCAAGAACAACCGTTAGAGTACCATCCATATGAACGTGAAAGTCATAATAATCACCCCCTACTTCTGTGGCTGTTTTCATATAAACTGCAATATCAAGATGAGGTACTTGTGGAAGCTGTTTTGGAAGCATTGATAGTTGAAGTTGTCTGGCTTCTTCCAGTTCTTTTGTTTTTCTGTCATTCTCAAGCTGAAGGAATTTTTTATTTTCGTTTTCTTTTCTTCTTTCTAACTCATACTTTCTTATTTTTACTAATCCTAGTCCAAAAGCAACAACATAAACCAAATATGCCCACCAGGTCCGCCAGATAGGTGGAGAGATTTTAAACGAATAAGATGCTTCATTTGTTTTTACACCATTTGATGTAACTCCACGAACTTTAAAAGTGTATTTGCCAAAAGGAAGATTTTGATATTCTGCAAAAGAAAGATTACTTGGTCTTGACCAGTCCTTATCATAACCTTCAAGAATATGTTCGTAGGTTGTTTGCTGTGGATCCTTGTAATTTAGAGCAGCATAGTTAAACACAAAGGAATTATCGTCATGTGATAATTCTGTTGGCAAATTATAGTAATTAGATATCCCATTTATCGATACAGATGAAATCTTTAATGGATAACTTTTCTCCTCGCTTTTATTAATGTAAAGACCAACACCATTATAAAACTCTACCATATTCCCGAATCCATCCATAGCTGAGACATATGGACCGCCGCTTGCGATGCTCTCATCGTGATAGAATGTCTGAAATTTATTACCATTTATTTTTATTGCACCGGAAGGAGATGAAAAATAAATAGCATCTCTTATTTGATCAGTAAACGGGTTTGAAAGGTTACTGGATGGAAGGCCATTCTTTTTTGTATAAAAATTTAAATTAGTTCCATCAAATATTACAAGTCCCCTGCCCCTAAGTCTTATATATAAATTTTCACCAGCCTGGAGCTCAGTTTTAGTACCGGCAACACTGGCACCTTTTAATATTCTGAAATCAGCGGTAGCATTTACACTATCACTAAGATTCACAAATTTTTTACCATCAAAAACATAAAAGCCTCCAACCGTTAAGAAGTACATCCCATTTTTTAAGTTTCCTACATAATGCAATTGTTCGGAAGGCACATTCCAACTTTTTGGCGGTTTTGTCCAGGATTTACCATCATACAACATTATTTTAGACTGAACAGACGTAATATCCTTAATATTATCAGAGAATAAACCGAGGAACCATAACCTTCCTTCATTATCTTCCTTAAGATCTAAGAGCTGATA
Source organism: uncultured Ignavibacteriaceae bacterium (assembly GCA_963698525.1). Taxonomy (GTDB): domain Bacteria; phylum Bacteroidota; class Ignavibacteria; order Ignavibacteriales; family Ignavibacteriaceae; genus IGN2. The sequence continues at coordinate 41,112 of CAVORE010000015.1, forward strand.
TTTTTTAATATTATCATCATCATTAAACGGTGATTTAATTTTAATGAAATTGTCTCCAACCAGTTTCCCGAAATAATAATCTGCTTCAATAAGGTTCTCTTGAATAGGACGCACATAATTATTCCATACATAAATATCGCCATTCCTTGTTTCAAGAACATTTGAAGTATTGTAAGGTTTATTATCGATATCAGAAATATTTTTTAACTTTAAAATCTGCTCACCATCACTGTTCGAGATCTCACGAATCATAGTAATACCTTTGGAAGTTGGTATCCAAACTCTTTTTTTAGTATCCTGAAAAGTCTCATAAGTTATATTACTTGCAAGCCCGTCTTTTTCTGTAATTGTTCTTAATATTTTCCCATCCCAAACATTAATCCCAACATTGGCAGTTAAAGCGTAAGCCGGCAAATCGGTGTAAGAATATGAAAGCCAAACTAAACCACTATAATCAGTATAAGGTGTTACAATTCCTGATTGGGTAACAAGCAAGCCATCTTTTGAGGTAAGCATTCTGGAATAGTTGGGATAATAAATTGCGATGCCTTTTGAAGTTTTCATTGCAACGCCATCACTTAATACTATTCCGGGTGCTGATTCAAATGAATCAAATTTTTTCCATTTATTATCAATAAATGAAAATAGCTGATTAGGATATTTTGAACTTTGAGTTAGGGCTGAACTTTGATTTTGGGATGTAACTTGAAATACAAGCCGCTCCGGGAAATATTTATTTGATTTCAGAAAAAATAGACTCGAGTATTTAAAGTCACTAATAACTCTATCTGTTTTCAGATCTCTGATTGCATTAATTTCCTTTAAAATATTTGAAACCTTCCATTTACCATTTTCAAATTCAAAAACACTATTATTGTTACCATTAAAAAGTTCACCACCTCTGGTGAAAGTTGTCATGAACAGCTTATTCATTTTTGAACTATAGTAAACTTGAATTGGAAATTGATCACTTTTAAGTTGGTTCTTGAATTCTGTGAATTGATAAAATTTATTACCATCATACATCAAAACTCCGGAATATAAATCAGATCCCTCTAAAGCACGTACAACACCAGCACAAGGCAGCCAGGTATTACCCTCTTTATCGATTGCTGTTTCATTTCCAATGGCATATAGAGCTGCGTTCTGTAAATTTATGCCAACTGATTCATCAATTCTTTTGAACACACCATTTTTAAATAAAGCAACGTACGAACCTTCGCGCGTTTGAGTATTACGGCCGGCCGAATTAAAAATTAAATCACCATAAGGAGTTTCAATGAAGTTTGTTGCATTATCAAGAGGGAAATTTTTAGAATCGTAAACTGTAAATTTTTCGTTTTCAAATTTTGTAAGTCCGCCGTTATTATTTTTATCTACGAATGGTGTTGAGGATCCAATCCAGATACGACCTTTGCTGTCAGCCTTAACAAAAGTTATCAACTGACCGGATAATCCATTTATTTTATATCCTTCTTTTTCGGTGTATACTTTGAATTCTTTTCCGTCGAAGGTTATAAATTTAGCAGGTGAAGCGAAGTACATAACATTTTTTGTTGAATCGTAATACATATTCTGCATTGTGGGTAATCCAATGTCAGCACCTACTTCTTCAAATTCATATCCATTAAATCTGTATGTTCCTTCAACGCTTGAAATCCAAATAAAACCATCATTAGTTTGAATTCCATTGGTAATACTTGTGGTGGGCAAACCATCTCTGTTAGTGTATTCAACAATATCCGCATTGGCTTCTGTTTTTTGTTTTTGTTGTGCGAACAGTAATGTAGTGAAACATACTATACACGATATCAATAAGTATTTTTGGAATTTCATAAATATCAAATTCTCCACCCTAACAAATGAATAAAATTTATTTTGCGCGTGTTCATTTTATTTTAATTACTACAAACGTCACATCATCGTCAGGTTCTTTATTATTTGCCCAACGTGAGCCTTCTTCTTTTAAATAAGAGATAATCTCTTCCGGTTCTTTTTCTGCTACTTCCTCAAATGAATTTCTGGCGCGTTTGTATCCAAACATTTCGTTTTCCTGATTACTTAATTCTGGAAAGCCATCGCTCATTAATAGTATGGTATCTCCTTTAAATAATTCCATTTCTTTTAAATCATATGGAAAATTATCCATAGTACCCAATGGCATACCTTCCATTAAATGCTCTTCAACTATTTTATGCTTATTTCTAAATAGATATACAGGCGGCATACCGGCAGAAGACATCATCAGCTTATTGTTTTGAATCTTCAGCATAGTCATACTCATAGCAAGTGATGTAAATTGCATTTGTTTAATGCACCGGGTCATTTCCTTAAAAGTAAAAAGTATATCCGGATTTGCAGCATAACTGTTAAACAATGTTTTAGCAGAAGTAACCATAGTTCCTGCTTTCATTCCATGTCCCGTTGCATCTCCAACAACCACAGTTAAAGCTCCATCCATTCCAACATTAAAATCGTAATAATCACCACCAACTTCTGTTGCTGTTTTCATATAAACAGCAATATCAAGATTGGGCAACAGTGGTATTACTTTTGGAAGCATTGAAAGCTGTAGTTGTCTTGCTTCTTCAAGCTCTTTTGTCTTACGTTCATTTTCAGTTTCAGCAAGCTGCGCTCTCAGCTGTGCTTCTTTTATTGCAGCGGCGTTTCGTGTCTTTGTTAAAAGTCTTCTCCGTTGTACACGGTCAACTCCGAAAACAAAGCCGAGAAAAAGAAATCCGTAACCGATATATGCAAACGTTGTTCTCCAGTAAGGAGGAAGCACTTCGATATGGATTACTTTTTCCTTCTCACTCCAAACTCCGTCGCCGTTTGCTGCTTTTAATCTAAAGGTATAATCGCCGGGATCAAGATTAGTGAACGAGGCAAAATGAAGTTTACTATAGACCCAATCTTCATTAAACCCTTCCAATTTATAGGCAATTAAATTTCTTTCCGGTCTGGAATAATGAATGGGTGCAAATTGAAAAGATATGTCATTTTGTGAATAATCTAATGTTAATTCTTCAGTGCTGTTTAAATCTTTTTTTAACGGCGAGGTTGTAATATCGTTAAAGACGGACACATCTGATATTTTCAAATCAGTAAGTACAATTTTGGGTTTTGTTTGATTTGTTCTTCCGGGAATAAAATAATTTACTCCGTTGTCTCCACCGAAAAATAATTCCCCGTTATTTGTTTTCCATGATGCCAGTGAAAATGAGTAACCTTGTAATCCATCCTTTATATCAATATTAATAAATGTTTCTTTTTCACCAGTTTCATTTCGAACAAGCGTTGTTAAACCTGCTGCACTGCTAATCCATAAATTGCCATAATTGTCCTCTTGAATAGCCTCGACTAAATTTGTAGGAAGACCATCATCTTCGGTAAAATATTTTATCTTCCCGGTTTTGGGATCTAATTTTCCCAAACCATTTGGAGTGGAAAACCAAACAATTCCTTTACTGTCCTCCAATACATAATACACATCGTTATTGGTCACAATGTCAGAAACTGCCTCTGTATTTTTATTATACTGGGTAAATTCACCGGTATTTAAATTGTATTTAAAAAGACCCTGGTTTGATGATCCAATCCACAAAATATTTTCATACGATTTACTAATACATACTGAATTAGCAATCTCCAATAACATATAATTGCTGGCTATTATTTCTTCATCAATTCTTTTTGAAAAATCACTGAACTGGTTATCATTAATCCGGATAACCTGAATTCCCCATAATGCAGAATCCTTAGGGGCAAGCACATTAAAATTTCCATAAGAATGCCCGACATCAGATTGGAACTTAAGTTTATATTTACCTTTTTTTAATCGTAATGTTTGAGACATTATTCTATTCTTCATCCCGCCCTGGAAATGAAATGAATTACTATATTTGAGCATACCCCATATGATATTTCCATCAGCATCTTCAAGCCAGCCAAAATCAAACAGCCTCTCTAATTCTGATTGCCCTTCTCCAACCCCAACAATTATTACTTTTGAGCTGTCAGACATTTCAAATTCCTTTTCTAATAATTTTTGTTCGCCCACCTTAAGTATTGAAGCTATTGGCTGTGAAGAATTTATAAAATTGATTATATCTGTTTGTAATTCAGGTTTGTATTCCCGGTTACTGATAGATGGTATTTGTTTAATAATGTTTTGACTCGGATATAAGATATCTACTCCACCCCTATCCGCAATAAATAATCTTCCTGCTTTATCAAATTTTAAATCATTAACTACAAATCCACCGTAAAGTGGAATTTGATCTTCAAAGTATTTTAGAGCCTTTCCAGTAACCGTATTTACTTTATCTAATCCTCTATTACCTCCAACCCAAAGGTTATTCTCTGCATCAATGGTTAAAGAGTAAACATTATCGCTTGAAATACTAATTGAATTTTCGTTGAATCTATAATTTTTATATTGACCTGTTTCAATGTTTTCCCAAAATACTCCCAGTCCTGCTGTTCCTATAGCCACAGCATTACTTATTTCACTTTTAGCGACCGCTGTTATCCTATCTACCGGAGAATTTGTTTTAATTTTTTCGGGAATATTAAGAACATTCATTGGTTGTTTGTTTGGATCAACTTTGTATAATCCATCCAATCTAGTCCCGATCCAAATGTTCCCGAAACTATCCTGAAATAATGAAAGTATTGTTGCAGATTTAATACTATTTTTATTATTACTGCTTCCTGTAAAATGAAAGAATTTATTATCAACTGGATTATATCTGTATAATCCGTCGTCTAATGTGCCCAGCCAAATAAATCCTGTTTTATCCTTTAAAATATTCAACGTTCCTCTGGATAAGAATGGACCAAAAGGCGTTGAAAACATTTCAACTTTATCCAGTTTTTTATTATCCCGATTATATATTATTAGCGAATTTTCTCCTCCAATCCATAATCTTTTGAATTCATCTTCATGAAGTACCAATGAATAAATTAACTTATCCGCACCCAAATCATCGTATAATCGGAATTCATCAGAACCTTCATTGTAATAAAATATCCCCGCTCCATAATCCGTTGCTAATATTTCATGATTTGAAGTTTCAATGATGGATAAATTATTCGCATTGCGCAATTCCTCATCATTTAATAAAAAATTTATTCTTCTTGTATTCATTTTCTCCGGATTAAGCAAGTGTACACCATATTCATTGGTCCCTATCCAGATTTTATTTTTTTCATCAATAAAGATTTTATAAATAATTGGCGGATTTACATTTTGTCCTCTATCGAATTTTACGCTGATAAAATTATCGTTTTTGCTGTCATATTTAGCCAATACATTACTGCCACCAATCCATAAATTACCATTATTGTCTTCGCATATTGTATTTATTGTATTACCAGGCAGACTGGTGCTGTCCGATGGATTATTTTTATAAACCTTAAATTCGTATCCGTCGTATCGGCTCAAACCATCATTCGTTCCAAGCCAAAGAAAACCATACTTATCTTCACAGATAGAATTTATTGTCGGGTTAGAAAGTCCTTGTGGAATCGAGAAATTTTCAAACACAAAATTTTCTTGTGCGTGGAGGATGTTTGTCATAAAATAAAGAAAGTATAATATGCAAAACTTTAAATCAAAATATTTCGTAGTCAGTTTCATAATTTTACCATAGTTAATTAAAATCTTGTAAGACACGCGATTCCCCTAAGTTTGGACAAGCGTCCCATCTCTAAATATTATTTCATTTTTAGTACAACAAACGTCACATCATCATCCGGCTCAGCATCTTCAACCCATTCTGAACCAGCCGTCTTTAAGCCTTCAATAATTTCTTCAGGAGACTTGTGAGCGTACTTGCTGAACACCTGCACAACTCTTTCGTAGCTGAACATCTCTTTATCTTTGTTAAATAATTCAGGAAGTCCGTCACTTAGCAGTAGAACCGTATCACCGGGATTTAATTTAGTTTCTTTTAACTGATATGGGAAATCAGAGACAGCTCCCAGTGGCATTCCCTTCAAAACAATTTCCTCAACCAACATATCATTTTTTCTGTAAAGCAAAGCGGGAGGCATTCCAGCAGCAGACATTATCATTTTGTTTCCCCGAATTTTCATCATTGTTAAACACATTGAAAGCATATGTATCTGCATTTGTTTTATGCATCGTGTTATTTCGTTAAATGTTAGCAAAATATCCGAGTTAGAACCGAGGGTATTAAATAAACTTTTTGTTGCAGTTACCATTGTTCCCGCTTTTAAACCATGCCCGGTTGCATCGCCGATTACGATAGTTAGAGTTCCATCCATGCCTACCTGAAAATCATAATAATCTCCACCGACTTCGGTAGCAGTTTTCATGTAAACCGCTATATCAAGGTTAGGCAACTGAGGAAGTTCTTTTGGCAGCATAGATAATTGAAGTGATCGTGCTTCTTCAAGCTCTCTGGATTTTCTGGCATTCTCTGCTTCAGCAAGTTGAGCACGTAATTCAGTTTCTTTCATTCGTGCAGTTTCTCTTGCTCTCTTCAATAATCTTTTTCTCTGGAATCTATCAACACTGAATATTCCGACAACTAAAAAGAAACCATAGAAAATATAAGCCCAGGTTGTTCTCCACCAGGGAGGCATAATAGTGATGGCGATGATTTTTTCTTTTTCATTCCAGACACCATCACCGTTTGCGCCTTTTAATCGGAAAACATAATCTCCGGGACTCAAATTAGTGAATGATGCAAATCTTCTGTTATCATACACCCAGTCGTCATTTATTCCATCAAGCTTATAAGCAATTTTGTTTCTTTGAGGTCTGGAAAAATGAACCGCAGCGAATTCAAATGAAAAATCATTTTGGCTATAAGATAGAGAGATGTCTTCAACAGCATTAATATCATCAGAAAGGGGCGAGTCTTCAGAGATTGTGGTAATTGATTGACTTCCAATTTTGAAATCCGTGATTACAATATCCGGAGAAGTTTGATTTAACATTCCGGAATAAAATGAATTTACTCCATTGAATCCTCCGAAAAACAGTTCGCCATCTTTTGTTTTCCAGCTTGCATTAGTAAAACTGTATCCCTGCAGACCATCAGCAATATCTATGTTTATAAAAGTGTACTTCTTTTCTCCGGGCGTTCTAACAATTTTTGTTAAGCCAGCAATACTGCTAACCCAGATATTTCCGTACGAATCTTCCTGTATTGCAGAAATCGAATTAGTTGGCAAACCATCTTTATCGGTATAAATGTTAAAATTTTCTGTGGAGGGATTGAACTCTGCTAATCCTTTATTAGTAGCCAACCACAAAATTCCGTCACCATCCTCAAGAATATCAGTAACAACATTTGTTGCAGAATTATCAGGTATGGAATCAGGGAGAAACTCCTTATAAGTATTATCCTTCAGATTGCATCTGAATAATTTTGAACGAGTAGTGCCAACCCATAGAATGTTTTCATACTTATTGCTAAGAAAAATAGATGAGGCAGATTCAAGTGGCATATAATTTTTCTTTGAGATTTCATCTTTTAATTCATTTGAAAGCTGTCTGTAGGTATTATCATACAGTTCACTAATTTGAATTCCATATAATAGTGAATCAGCGGGAGCTTTAACATTCCAATTCCCATAGGAATGCCCAACATCTGAATTATATCGGAGTTTATATTTTCCCGCTTCTAATTCAATGCACCCGACAAATATTCTGTTCTTTGTGCCCCCGCCCAAATAAAATGTTTTGTACACATCATCCATCGCCCATACTTTTTTTCCATCTGCGTTTTCTATCCAACCGTAATCGAAAGGTGTTTTTGATACATCAATTTGTCCTTCGCCGCCGCAAACGACCAATGCCTTTGTTGATTTTTTTAATTCGAATTCTTTAGTGAGGTCCTGATTCTCACCAACTTCTACTATAGCTGCGATTGGGTTTTCTTTTAGTTGTGACTTCATAGAGGAAAGAAGCTCAGATTTGTATTGCCTGGTCATTAACGATGGCACCATTCTATGTATATCAGTACCCGGGATCAAAAGGTCAACACCGTGTGGTGTTGCAACATAAATTCTTCCGGTTGCATCTATCTGGATATCATTATTATTAGAATTATAAGTCAATCCAATGTTCTCAGTTAAATATCTTGTAAACACATTAGTTTTGGTGTCAAGTTTGCAGAGCGAACTATCTGTCCCGATCCATAAATTATTATCGTTTCCAATGGCTAATGAAAACACAGTGTTGCCGGAGAGCGAATTCGAAACACCAGGCTTATTTTTAAATTGTGTAAACTTATTTAAGCCCCGATCATATTTTATCAAACCTAAATTGCCGGTGCCCATCCATATAACATCATTGTTCGCCTCATCAACAGCTACCGCAGTTATGCGATCTGTATTAATATTATTTTCTTTTATTGACGAAGGCAGTTGATAAATATTTAAAGGTTCTTTTTTCGGATCAACTTTATTTAATCCGCTGTTCATAGTCCCAACCCAGAGAATTCCAAAATTATCTTCATAGATTGAAATTATCTGGCTACCGTTTATGGAGCCCATAATGTTTGTGTTGGGTTTATAATGAATTGTTTCCTTTGTAACCGGGTTGTATCTGTAAAGTCCTTCAGTAAAGCAGCCGAGCCACAAATAACCATTCTGATCGCTAAGAATTCTGAGTGTTGTAGAATCTTTAATTCCAGATTTATTTGAATCGAAGAAATTAATTATATTTATTTTATTAGTAGCCGGATCAATCATCCGAACACCAGAGCCGCCAGCCAACCAAAACCTGTTATATTCATCTTCAAATAATGAAAATGGAAAGCCAAAGTTTGGAACGGATAGCGGAGTGTAATTATTAAAAACAGAATCTTGCTCGTTATAAACAAATATTCCATTATCGGAATCGGTAGCCAGTATCTTACCGTCATGACTTTCAATTATTGAAGGAACCCATCCCCAGTCTAATTGGGTTTTCGCATCGCCTTTGTTAACTAACTCAGCGATATTTTTTCCCTTATTAAATAAATAAACGCCGTGAAAACGCGAACCAAACCAGATTCTATTTTTGGAGTCCTCGAATAACTCCCAGATTTGTATAGTGCCGGTTATTGCTCCCCTATTAAAATTCAAAGGAACAAAAGTTCCTGTTTTACGAACGTACTTTGCAAATAATCCAATTCCACCAATCCATAAATCGCCTTCACTATCTTCCAATATTGACAAGACGGTGTTACTTGGCAGACTCGTACTGTCATTGGGATTATTTTTATAGACTTTAAAATTATACCCATCGTATCTGCATAATCCATCACCTGTTCCTATCCAGAGAAAGCCATATTTGTCCTGCAGAATTTCGTATACTGTTGGATTCGGCAATCCGTTTTGAACCGAGTAGTGTTCAAACACAAGATTACTTTGTGAAAAAACATTTGCGGCTAAAAAAAGAAAAAATATCGTTGATGAAAATTTCATTATGAAAAACCATATTAATTATTAAGAAAATGATCTGGTATCAGGTAATGACAACTTACTGCTGACATACTATTAACAAAAGGTAACTGTCAAAATATTGACAAGTTTAAAACCGTTGAAACGGTTACAAAAAATTGTTTTCGTTTCAATAACCCACGACTTAAGTCGTGGGTTAATAAGAAAAAATAAACGTCCCAAACCGTTTTAACGGTTTAAAGCAACTAGCGTTCTATTTGAGCTATTTACGAATTAGATATAAGGCTGTTATATCATCACTTTGTTCTACATTACCGGAAAACCCCTTAACATCTTTGACAAGATCATCGACAAATTCCTGAGAGCTAGTTGTATTCTGTTGAAAAAATTTTTCCATTCGTTCATCAGAATATTCTTCTTCGCTTTCGTTCATCGCTTCCGGAATACCGTCTGTATATAAAAATAGTCGCTCCCCCTTTTGAAGATTTAATTTTGTGCCTTCATAAGGAATTCCGAAATCAAACATTCCCAACCCAACACCACCAGCATCAATTTTATGTATTGAATTGTCTTCTTTCAATAAAAGAATAGGATTATGTCCTGCATTAACAATATCTAATTCACCGGATTCTGCTTTTAGCACAGCAATAAAGAATGTAATAAATTTATCGGGTGGAGATGATTTATAAATCAGCTTGTTGAGTCTGTCGGTCATTTCTGTCAGAGGGATATCAAATTCAAGATACGAATAAAGCGCTGCATCTAAAGTGCTTACAAGAAGAGCCGCGCCGATTCCCTTTCCGGCAACGTCGGCAATAATTAATGCATATTTTCCATTGCCCAGATCAACGCAATCATAATAATCTCCCCCAACTTCCCTGGAGGGAATATTTATTCCGGCTAAATCATATCCTTCAATCTTCGGCAATACTTCAGGAAGAATTCTTTGTTGTATTGATGCAGCTACTGCAAGTTCCTTTTCAATTTTTTCTTTTTCAATTGCCTGGCTGTTCAAATATTGGTTTTCAATGGACGCCTGAACCTGACGCGCAATAGCCTCTAAAAGCATTTTGTCTAATTCATTAAAACTTGTAACACCTTTTCGTGTTTCTTTTTCTGCTAATGAAAACCGGTACGATATACCATTAAAATCGAAAGAAGATTCTAATTTGAGTTTGGAGCCCAAAATTTTGTTTATGTCAGCACCGGGAGGGAAGGTATACGAGTTTTCAATTTTATCTTTACTGCTTATTTGAAGCAGCGCTGATGATGCATTCGTAAGTGGAGCAATCTTCTCGAGGGCCAATTCAAACAAAACATCTCTTTTTTCAAAACGGGAAATTTCAATTACAGTATCAATAAGATTATTCAGCTGAAGAACTTTTTCATTTAATCCAAATATTAATGCTTTTTCTTTTTTCTGATTCAGAAATGATTTGTGTGCACTATCAAAAATCTGGAGTAAAATTTGCAAAGTGATTTTATCCATATCAGAAAAGCCACTTTTATCCAATTTAGGACCAATAAGAATTCCTAAAACAGATTTATCCGATAAAGGAAGAATTATTGAAGCGTCAAATTTTTGATTTTTAAAATATTGAATAGAAAATCCCGGTGATTCTTTTAAATATGATAAATCGGAAGGATCATCTTTTTTCTTCGAGGCAATAAGCTCCCACTCAGAATCATTTTGCTTTTTATGATAAGCAATTATTTCTGAAACAACAAAATTTCCACGCATAAGATGCAGGAAATTTTTCACCATCTCTTCAAAGCTGAAAGATTTACAGAGGATTTCAAATCCTTCCTGAAATGATCCAGCCTGTAGAGAAAGTTTTTCTACAAGGTTATTATTTTCCACTTAATTTAAAAGTTAGTGAAGAATTGAAAATTACTATTGATGCTCAAATCAAAAGTAAGCCAACTTAGCTGATCACTGAATAATTATTTAATGTTAGAATGGCTAATCGTCAAATGTTTTAGTCTGAATAAAATTAACCCTTTAAAGCCGACTCAACAGTGTCTACTTTCTCTGCAAACTGAAACAATCCCATAATAGTAAAAGTTTTTTCTATTGTCGGGTCGAGATTGGTAAAAACCAATTTGCCGCCGGATTGGTTTAAATTTTCAATAACCTCAATCAAATGAGAAATGCCGATTGAGTTAACTACCTTAGAGTTTTCAAGATTAAGAATAAGTTTATTTACTGAGCTATTTTTTGAAAATTCCTGTACGATTTTTTCGCCACCCGGACCATTGATATATCCGGTAGTTTTTATTACAAGTGTTTTATCGTGTAATTCTGAAATCAAACTAAATTCTGTGCTCATTAATTGTCTCCGCTTAGGTTAAATTTTTAGTAATTGTTATTCTTGTTCCATTCGGTCCGGATTCAATAATCAGATCATCTGACATAGATTTCATTAATTTAAGACCCCATCCACGCTTACGATCACTATGAATCTTATCGGCAATTTTCGGATCTTCAACATCATCAGGCTCAAAACCGCTTCCAAAATCAGTTACCAGTATGATTAATTTTTCTTTATCCATGCTGAACTCGACCTGTACATAAGGATTTTTTTCACCCGAATGTTCAAGCCCATTTATAATTGCTTCCGTAACGATGATCTTTGCTTCACCGATCTTATCATCGGAAATACCTAAATGTCTACCCATTATCTGCAAGCTTTCGATAGCAACAATCTCAATATCAGGGATGTTGGGTAGCTTAATTTCCAGGTCGATATTTTTTTTCATCAAAATTCCTTCTCAGTGATTTAGATCTACAAACTGTTTATTAATATAACCATATGAACATTTGGAATATACTATATTTTTTTAATATGTGACTCAATAATCCTGTCAACATCTTAAAATTATTTTAAACTTGATTTAATTTACCCTGATCACAACAAACGTAATATCATCATCCTGAACCCTACCATTCATCCAAACATCACCAGCTTTAACAAGTTTATCGATTATTTCATCCGGCGAATTACTGATAACATCGTTGAAACTTGTTTTAACACGGGAGTAATCAAACATTTCTTCATTGCTGTTCATCTGTTCGGGCAAACCGTCGGTTAGCAACAAAATTGTATCACCGCTTTTTATTTCTTTTTCAACAACATTATACTTTGCCATTCTCATCGCACCCAGGGGCATTCCTTGAATTACAATTTCTTCTACCTGGTTGGCTTCTTTGTTGTGATAATAAATCGGGGGCATCCCACCACTGGTTACCAGAAGATTATTGTTTTCAATTTTTAAATAACTGAAAGACATTAGAATTCTACCAAGCTTAATATCTTTAATAACACGGCTGCAATGAGACATAAAATCTTGTAGACCAAGCTTTGATGAATCAGAAGTAAAAAATCCCTTCATCAATGTAACCATTGTTCCAGCCTGAAGCCCGTGTCCGGTTGCATCACCAAAGGCGATGTTTAACGCACCATTTTCCTGGACAATAAAATCATAATAGTCCCCGCCAACTTCTGTTGCGGTTCTCATAAAAGCAGCTATCTGAAGGTTCGGAAGTTTTGGCAATTCCTTTGGCAGCATCGAAAGCTGAAGGGCTCTTGCTTCTTCAAGCTCTTTGGTTTTCCTGTCGTTTTCTATTTGAATGGCACGCTTTTCTGCCTCTGTAGCCTTTAGCCGCAATTCATTTTCTCTAAGCTTTGTTTTTTGTTCGCGCCGATTAATTTCAACTCTTCTAACACCATATAAAAGACTTATGAAAGTAATCACATAGATCGCGTAAGCAATATTTGTTCGCCACCAGGGTGGAGTTACTTCAATGAACAAAGACTTTCCTTCATCATTCCACAGCTCATCATTATTGGATCCGGTTACAATAAGTTTGTAATCACCGGGAGAAAGATTTGTAAATGTTACAGTATGATTATTGCCAAGCTGTATCCAGTTTTCATTGAACCCCTCCAGTTTATATCGGTACTGGTTATCGGAACTATTATAATAGCTCAGCGCAGCAAACTGGAATGTAACAATGTTGTCTTTGTATGTAACAAGAATGCTGTCTCTGACTGAAATTCCTTTTTCAAAAATTGGTTTACCTTCTTCATCGTCAGAATTATATCTTATATAATTTGTATAAACGACCGGGGGCACAAATGTATTACCCCGAACTTTATCGGGATGAAAAATATTAAATCCATTAGGACCGCCAAAAAGCAAGCGCCCTGTTTTATTATCCTTTGCAAAAGCATTCTGATTGAATTCGTTGCCCTGCAGACCATCCTGTTCATAATAGTTTTTAAATGTTTCTTTGCCGGGATTGAATTTTGACAAACCGTTGTTTGTGCTTATCCATAAGTTACCATTGATGCCCTCGAGTATTCCATATACGAAATTATTTGCCAGCCCATTTTCTTCATCATAGTTTTTAAAGGAATTGGATTCCTTTAAATAACGGCACAATCCTTTAGTGGTACCAACCCACATATTTCCTTTGCTGTCTTTAAATATTCTGATGATGTTATTGTCAGCAATGCTCGTTGAATCATCGGGATTGTTTTTAAAATATGCGAAGGTTTGATTTTGCAGATTTAACACATTCACACCACCACCAAAAGTTCCTATCCATAAATTTCCGTCATCATCTAGGGCAAGTGACCATGTAGCATTTGAACTAATCGAGGCAGAATCATTTTCATTAAATTGATATCTCAAAAATTTGCCGGTTGAGCGATCAAATTTATTTAAACCCCCTCCGTATGTTCCAACCCAGAGATTACCTTTCTTATCTTCAACCAACGAGTAAACCCTGTTATCACTTAATGAATTTGAGTCAGATGGGTTATTGGCAAACTGAGTAAAGACACCAGTCTCAGGATTTAAAGCATTTAAGCCGCTGCTAAAAGTCCCAATCCAAATATTTCCCGATTTATCTTCTAATAATGATTGAATGGAGTTACTTAATAATCCATTTGGACTTGACGAATTTTCCAAATAATGTTTGAATGTCTTCTTATCATAATTAAACTTGTTTAATCCCCCACTCTGGGTGCCGATCCAGTAATTACCTTTTCTGTCTGCAAGCATCGAGAAAACCACATCATCGCTTAAGCTGTTTTTATTTTTAGCATCGTGACTAAAGTGCTCAAAGGCTTGGGTTAAAAGATTAAAATAATTTAAGCCGTTTAAATTTGTGCCTACCCACATTACTCCGCCACGGTCTTCATAGATAGAAAACACAAAATTATCGTTTATACTTGTAGGATCACTAGAATCGTTTTTATAATTATAGAAACTATTTGATGCCGGGTCAAAGACAGATAAACCACCCCTTACGGTACCAACCCACAAATATCCGCGGGAGTCTTCAAATATTGGCCAAACCCAATTATCAGCTAAACTTTTTGGATCGTTTGTGTTGTGTCTGTAATGAATGAATTTTCCAGTTCTCTCGTCAAGCCTATCAAGACCGTTAAATGTTCCGACCCACAAATTTCCTGAACGATCACGAAACACAGAGTAAACTTTATCATCACTAAGACTTGATGGATCTGATGAGTCATGTTTGAACACTTTGCCCTTACCTGACTTTGTATCGATTCGCTCTAGTCCAGTTCCCTTGCTAAGTCCGCCGACCCATTTAATACCATCGGATTCATAAAGCAAGGCTCCAACCGTACTAACTTTGGCTTTCTCGAATTCAATCTGGTTTTCGCCAATTGTTTGAAAAGATTCTGATCGTGGATTGTACAGATGAAAATCTCCACCCTGTGTTTCAATGTAAAATCTCCCGGATTGATCCTCAATGATTGAAAAAATAAAATTGTTTGTTAAGCTGGAAGAATCGCCCGGTGAGTTTTTAAAAATTTTAAAATTGTATCCATCAAATCTATTTAATCCATCCTGTGTGCCAAACCACATAAAGCCATTTTCATCCTGCAGGATACACGTTACAGAACTCTGAGATAATCCCTCTGCAGTAGTCAGGTAATTAAAAATAACATCACCCTGTGCGAACAAATTAGAATTGAATAAAAGAAAAGAAAATATTAAAAACAGAATCACCCTGCTCATAAAAAGAATCCCGAAATACCGAAAATTGTTTGTTCACTTTGTATGCACTTAAGATTGTGCATTAATGATTTGAAAATAGCAGATTTAATTTGAAAAAAAAATAGCCCTTGATCTCAAGATAAAAACCAAGGGCCATTATGTAATTACTTCATTAGTATCATTTTTTTAGTTGACACATAAGAGCCACTGATAATTCTGTAAATATATATACCACTGGCGAGCTGGCTTGCGTTCCAATTAGCACTGTAGTAACCAGCTTCCATTTCCTGATCTACCAAAGTTGAAACTAAGTTACCCAGAACATCATATACCTTCAAGCTCACATGATTTTTTTCTGGCAACTGATAGTTTATAGTTGTAGCCGGATTAAATGGATTAGGATAATTCTGTTCAAGAGAAATTTCACTAGGGATTGTAATTGGTTCTTCTTCATTGTTTTCAGGAGATTCTGAGTCTTTAGCCAGAGTATTGTTTATGTAGTAAATCTTAGTGCTTCCACCAAGACTGATTTCTCCATTCGTCCAAAGCGCACCATAAACAGTACAACTTGTTCCTAAAGTTATATTTCCAATAGGACAGAATAGACTACCGTTCAATTTACCACTTCCGCCCATTTGAAAATTACCATGTGTTTCCAGATAAACTTTTTCCGGTCCTCCATTAAGAATTACTATCTGAACACTTGTTCCGAACGTAACATCTCCGGTAACATAAATGCGTATGTTTCCATTGGCGACATTCAGTTTTAGCTTTCCACTGCCACCCATTGAAATAGAATTAAAGTAATAATCACCCGCACTCAGGTTAAGTGTTTTAGATGTACCAAGACTAACATTTCCATAAGATCCAGGATTAAGAGTAGCGTTCGAAGTCACATTTATTCCACCCGAAGTGAAAGTTGTTGCTGGTGGCAGAGTAATTAAATTATATGATTGCGGTATTTGTGGTGTACCATTCTCGGTGATTGTTCCATATACTATGGAGTTACCACCAATGGACAGGCTTCCGAATGTAGTTAAGTTACCATATACTCTTACTGATGTGCCGATACTAACACTTCCACCGGCATCAATATTTCCACTAACATTTGTACTTCCGCCAAGATCAACATAATCACCTGAAAAAATGTTTCCGCCAATACAAAGACTTGTACCACCATCGAAATATCCACCACTATTTACACTACCTGTAATATTACTGCTTCCACCTATTTCAGTATTGCCATTAAATGTCAGGTGATCCACAGTGACACTAGTTCCTCCATCAAACTTGCCATTACCTTCTACGCCGTTTTCAATAAAAGAAGATCCACCAATTTGAACATCAGCATTTCCAACAACCATTCCATCATATACTTTTACACTTGTGCCGAAGGATATTTTCTGATCAGCAAAAACAGGGTATGGCGGGAAACTCGAAACAGATTCTATCGGTTCCTCAAAAGGAGAAATGAAGAAAGAGTGCTCGGTTGAAATAATATATTGACTGTTATTTGCATTTCCATTAGGCACATTATCGGAAGCCAATACACTTATATCATAATTGCCAGGCAAGGTTGTTTCGAGTGATATTGTATAAACTCCATCTCCTGTCAACGTTAGGAAGCCCACAACTTTTTGTCCATCAGGAGAGGTTACTTCCACACTAACTAAAGCATCATTGACAGGCTCACCAACAGTTATTATATGATCAATGAATTTGCTGGATAACAAGGTCGCTTCTAAATTTACCAGGACAGGTATTGGATTACCGCTTAGATCACTTGTCAAAGTATATCGCTCTTTATCAGATTTAAATTCTAATACCAAATCTGATTCATTAGACATATATACTCTAATCGGTTCAGGCTGACCGGCTGGCGGAGGTGTGTTTTCTATTATTGCATAAGTCCACGCACCGATTCCGGGGTTATTTACTTTAAAATATTTATAAGGTTTTCCGTAAAGTGCAGTACCATTTATAAGTTCAACATCATAAATTGATGATTGATAATTATCCTGAGTGATAGCGCCAGCAGGAAGATTTGGTGGATTTGTTATAAAGACACCCGGAGGTAATAATACGATAGAGTATTCACTGCCCTGCCATGATAATCCCATTTCAAGTGTTCCGCCCTGCCATTGCAATCCGCCCTGCCACTGAAGTCCACCTTGCCATTGCAAACCACCCTGCCAGGAAAGTCCACCCTGCCATTGTAATCCGCCCTGCCACTGCAATCCACCTTGCCAGGAAAGTCCACCCTGCCATTGCAAACCACCTTGCCATTGTAATCCACCGGCAAAATAATCACTGCTAATTTCTTCTGACAGATATGATATCTGCAATCCAAGTAAACGAAGCCAAATGATATTTGTGGCAGTAGGAATTTCAGTAGAGCTTGCCATTTCATAGTACTCGCCGCTTGTTTTATTTGCCAGCCAGCTCATCAAATCCTGTCCATTATTTAGGCCTTCAAATCCCATCGTATAAATTTTGATATCGGGGTCAAGGTTCATTCCCGTGATTAGAGAGACAGGAGATACTTCACCAGCACTGAATAAAATAATAACTTTATTGTTTGTTGTAGTACCTGAATTTAGCAATGCTTCTGCTGCAGCGATTCTGTCCGCAAGATTCCCGGTTGCATTTGCCTGCAATTGATTTAGATCTGTTAGTATCTGGTTAAAGTTATTTCCAACAGGATATATCTGATTTGTACCATTCACCCATCCGATTCTATCACCAATTCGTAATTTAGTTACTAATTCTAATGAAGCATTTTGGGAAGGAACAAATCCATTAAGTGCAGAGGATGAAGTGAAGTTAGTAGTTCCGTCGAACACCAGCACAATATCATAATAAATATCGCCCAGATTATTATAAATGTAATTTATTCCACCGATATCAGATTTTGTTATATCTAATTGATTCGGGAACCAATCCGTATCAATAGGTTCAGGACTCAAACTGTTTTTACTGGTTTCGCCATTATCAATACGACCATACATCGTAGCAAACTGATTATTATTTTTCATTAATAATGTATAGTTAAAATCTCCGGGGTTATAAAGATCTGCTAATCCCGAATAATGTCCGATTTCATGAGTAGCAACATTTTGAATATCCAGTTTATCAGATGATCCATCGGTTGCCCAATAAAATTGACCAAGCCCGGTTAAAGATATTGGCTCACCATTAAACGCAATATCTATATCAGTCATTTCACCATTTAAAGCGTTGTATCTTACTCTTGTTACTGCAATAACATTAGTCGGAGCCCCGGTTGAATCTTCCCACATATCAGAAGTCGGAAACCAGACAACGTTATTAATTCCATCTGCGTTGCCGCCCCAGCGTCCGGAATTAGAACCGCTTAAAACTCTTTTTGTATATGTTAATTGTTGCAGCTCAGTCCAGGTACCAAAACCATTTTCAACAGCAGCATCAAAACCAACCGGAGGTGATACACCACCAGTGACGACAGTACCGTAAATCTGATAATCACCATTTCCATCTTTCCAATGAAGAGGAATTCCGGCAAGAGTTGTATTAAATATATAATGATCGCCTTCATCGGCAGCTCTTTCGATAGCCACAGAGAATTCAGAAGTGCTTAAAGTATTGCTACTAATATCTAAGCTCGTAACCGTTGCACTAACAACCTCGCCAAGTGTAAGCACAGCGTTATTTAAATTAGCAAGAAAGTCGGCTTCGCCAACAATATCTGTGGTTGCATCAACCTCACCAAGATAGCGTTTACCCTCTCTGTTACTTGTATTTGTGTTTGCAAAAAATTGAACTCTATAATTCTGTCCTGGTAAACCACTAAGAGTTCCGTGGACAGAAGTTCCGCCTTTTATTTCAGGCAGGGCAGATTCATCCTGCCAGGTATACATTGTGTTAAGACTTGGGTAAACTTGTGAATCATTTGTGCCAACCGCCAACTCAATTCCGAGATTCATATTGTTATAAATAGAATTGTTTAGAATTGAATTGTTATTTCCGGTTGCAACGAAAACACCAGAAGCATCGTTATCAAAAATAGTATTGTTGTTTACTTTATTAGCGTTTCCATTTATAACCAATCCATTACTTGAATTACCGGAGATTTCGTTTTCGGAAACTGTAATTCCATTGGAAGTATTTAATGATATACCGAAAGCTAAATTTCCATTAATCGTATTACCGGCTAAATTTCCAGTACTACTTGTTAAAGAAATTCCTCCCAAAGTGTTTGTTCCAACTATGTTATAGGTTATTTGATTTGAAGTACTGTTGCTCACAGATATTCCAAAACCGGTATTAGCTGACACAGTATTTCCGGTTAGACTTCCTGTTCCGCCAGCTAATAAAATACCATTGCCATTATTTGTTTCAACCAGATTGTTCAATATTTGATTATTGATTCCACCACTCACAGAAATTCCAAAGTTGGTGTTTCCAAACACATTATTTTCAATCACTGGTCCCGAACTGTTAGAAATAAAAATTCCACCCAGGGCATTAGCACTTACTTTGTTATTAGATATTTGATTTCCGTCTGCATTCAATACTGAAATTCCATAACCGGCATTACCAGTAATTATGTTTGCTGCAGATGTACCGATCAGATTATTTATTGCACCGGCATCAATAGAAATTCCATTACCAATTGAACCCGTAATCGTATTACTATTAATACTATTACTTTGAGAGCTGATTGATATTCCGGAAATTTGATTTGAGAAAATATAATTACCGCCACCGGAAGAAAGCATTAAGCCGAAACCGGAGGAGGAATTTATTTTTAATCCTTTGACAGTACTTCCGCCAGCTGTAAGAATTAATCCTCCATAAGTTCCTTCAGTTCCAGCCAATGGAAGCCCATTATATCCCTTTTGCAGAGTTCCATCCAAGATAACCGGACCGGTAATAGCTGGTAAAGCAGAAGAAGTTGTAATCGTAAAAGTTCCAGATTTGTAAAAATATATTTTTTGTAAATCGGCAAGTGCATTTGCTTCCTGAATTGCTGATCGTAAAGTAACTACACCGTTTCCGGCATCTGCAACGCCATTCCCGGGATTAAGGTCTGGTAAATCTAAAGTTGAATTAACAACGAAGAAAGGCAAAGGATTGCTTTTTACTACTTCAGTTATGTCTGATACTCTAAGATAATTTTTCTTCGATGAAAGATCCTTTAAATAAGGAGTGCCGTTATATGAATTTATTTCTGTGAAAGACCATCTTCCGTATAAATAAGATGTAAGTGATGATGGTATTGACGAGGATGGATCTCCACCTCCATTACAACTTGCAATTTGGCTTGAAGTTAAAGCGACATTAAATATTCTTACTTCGTCGATTAGTCCATTAAATACATCATTACCATGCTTTCCAATAAATAATCCTTCTCCGGTTGCATAGATTGGACCCAGTGAAACGGTCTTAGTTTCTGCCAGAACGCCGTCATAGTACAATTTTAAAACTTGTCCATCGTATGTTCCCGTTAATCTAATCCAACGAAAGGCGGGAAACGACGGGAAAGATATCCCTGTACTAACCGGGGCACTATTTCCAACCGTAAAGAAAGCTGTATTATCTTTTATATACATGTAAAATGATGTGCCGCCAGCAACTGCTCTTTTAATGACGGGCATTGAAACACCGGGGTTATCACCTAAAAGATAGACCCAGGCATCAATGGTTATTTTTTTATTACTGGAAGATGTGGAACTGTTGAAGTATTTAAATCCGGCTTGATTTGCATCTCCATTTATCGGCGCACCATCTAATATATGTGTAGAGCTGGTGGTGCCGTTAAAAAGGAAAGACTTGTTTGTGCCGGTCGCAAATGCATTTGAGTAAGTGATTATAATGCTTATGAAAAGTGCCAGGTAAAAGTTCTTATTTATAAAATTTTTCATTTTAGCCTCTGATATTTTTTGTGAAGGTTGCAACTGTAAATTATTTCTTAGTCATTTACGAAGTTTTTAATTTGTGCCTTAAGGGAATTGATTTGCACATTTGAAGTTGTAACCTTCTCACCCGTTTTTGGATCTTCGATGACACTTATTTTTCCGTTCTCGCCGTTAAAAACTTTGTAGTCTGAATTCTTCTCATCTTTTTTCAGGAATACCAGAACCTCTTCCTGATCTTCAAACCTTGGCATATGAGAATACATTTCACCAACATCGCCAACTTCTCCGCCCAGATAAGTAACGACTACAGAATTTCCATTATTAATACCCTTCAGGTATTCATCTACCTGAATTGTTGCTTTGGTATAAATGCGAGTGTTGTCGTCATTCCAGCTGGATGACTGTTGAGTAACTTTGCCGGTGATAATAACATCTGCCCCTTCAGATAAATCCTGAAGTTCAACAGACATCTGTTGGGCAAAAATTGTGTAATGCATTCCGCAGACAATAAAAAGTCCGAAGAACAAACGCGAAACAAGCATGTGCATAGAATGATCCTTTCTAAAAGAATTAATTGATCAGTAGTTATTATTAAAATATTTTAAGGTTTGGAGGTAAGCGGAAGGTTTAATCCCGAAGTTACTTTGTACAGAAAGTTGAATCAGTCAATTAATTTGAACCTCTAATTAGTCAGGGCTCAAGCGTAATCAATCCAACTCTTTTTTCACCCAATATAATTTTTTGTTTTAAAAATATTCTTGACTAAGAATCAATGTAGTTCCGATTGATGTTGTCAATTGGTATTACATGAAATAGTTATAAACAATGCAGTAGAATAATATGGTATTCTTTGATAACAAGCAACTTTCGATTTGTGTTAATCGTTTTAACTTAGTTGCTAAGGGTAATTATTCTCTTGACCAATATAACTTAGTTAAAAAACAGCAAGCGGAGAAACAAAATCAATATGTGTTTATTTACCTAATTTGAAAAAATATTCATTTTGTTTTTATTTATTTATTTAGAAAATTAAACATAGCATTGGAATGTTTTTTCCATTATTTAATTTGAAAAAGGAATAAAATGAAACTTTCTTCAATCATTGATGATAAATATTCAATAATAAAATTTGATGTTGACCAGGTTTTAGGATATGAGGCGCAGGAATTTCAGGATGCAGTTCTGGATTCACTTGAGCAAAAGGTCAATTGCATCATCGTGGACCTATCCACCGTAAAATTTATTTCGAGCTGGGGAATCGGGATGCTCATCCACGGATTGGCAACAACTACAAACAGAGGTCGAGATTATAAGCTTTCAGGTTTAGCTGATAATGTAATGCAAGTTTTTCAAAAAGTGAAAATTGATACAGTACTAAATATTTACAAATCTGTCGATATGGCTAAAGCGGGAGCCTAAATTACTCTGTTGCAACTCTCCCTGCTAAAATAATCCTTACGCGCCCACACCATGATTATCAGTTGAAGCCGCAGTGCTTAAAACAATTCGTAAAACTTAATAACGAACTATCACTGACCAACCCATTGAAACTTTTCAATAGTTAGTATAATTTTATCATAAAGTTAAACTTTCGTGATTTCTGAGCCCGGAAATTTTACGATATTTTCTACGTGAATATTTAACTGTTTTATTAGAAAATAAAATTTCATTTCAGGCGATTAATAATAATTACTTTACGGGCATAAATATGAAAAGACTTCGATATTTTATTTCATCGGCATTTATTCTTTTGCTGGTATTGACCGGATGTGTTGAAAAGAAAACCAATGCACAATCTGAAAAAACAACTGATAAAGGAACATCAATGAATAATACAAGTTTAGAGAAAGCCACATTCGGCTCAGGATGCTTCTGGTGTACTGAAGCAATATTTGAGAGACTAAATGGAGTTGTTAAAGTTGAATCAGGTTACTCGGGTGGAAATGTCGAGAACCCCACTTATGAAGCAGTTTGTTCCGGTACCACCGGTCACGCAGAAGTAACTCAGATAACTTACGATCCGAAGGTAATTTCTTATGATGAACTGCTCGAAGTATTTTGGAAAACACACGACCCGACAACTTTAAACCGACAGGGAAATGATGTTGGCACACAATATCGCTCTGTTATTTTTTATCATAATGATGAGCAAAAAGAGCTTGCAGAAAAATATAAAGCTGAACTTGATAAATCAGGTGCATGGGATAATCCAATTGTTACAGCTATTTCACCGCTTACTAAATTCTATTCTGCCGAAGGTTATCATCAGGATTATTATGCGAGCAATCCTAATCAAGGATACTGCACATTCGTAATTGCACCAAAAGTTGAAAAATTTGAAAA